>JAZDFQ010000038.1:0-180532 GCA_043807765.1 Ignavibacteriota bacterium | reverse complement strand
AACAATGAATGCGGATGACCGGCACGGCAGAACAAAATATTTCCACTCTCAGTATCAATCATTGCCAATGAGGCGGTTATAAAATAATTTCTCTCCATCTCACCAAAGAGCCTTTTATTAACCTCGATTAATATTTGCTTTGGCGATTTGTCTTCAGTGCAATACATTCGAATCATAGTTTGCAATTTTGACATGTACAATGCAGCGCTTAATCCTTTGCCGGAAACATCCCCCACTATAACATAAAGTTTAGAGTCGCTAACTTTAATGAAGTCATAATAATCACCGCCAACATGCTGCGCCGGAATTGTGATTCCGCTTAGTTCTAAATTTTTTAGTACCGGAATTGATTTTGGAAGCAAGCTTTCTTGAATGTGGCGCGCGTTTTCTAAGTCTCTTTCCAAACGCTTTTTTTCAATTTCAGAGTGATATAAGCGAGCATTTTCAATTGATATTGCGGTTTGATTTGCAGCGGAAATTAATAAGTCTAAATCTTTTCCGCCAAACTGCGCTCCCGTTTGTTTCAATCCAAACAGCAAGAATCCAATAATTTTTTCGCTTATCAGTAAAGGAATGATCGTGAAAATTCCTTCGTTAGTAAACGTGTCTGCATCGGTTCCCAACTGAGTATTAAAATTTTGTAGCTCAAGAACCATTCTCTGGTTATTCTTTTTACGCTCGAAAAAATATTCTGCTAAATTATTTAACGAACTAAAACCAATTGGTTCGAATTCTCTAATTCCATGATGCTGGATAAGATGAAACATGCCGTCGTTCTTTTTAAGCATTAGCCCATATTTACCAATCTGCAACGAATCGACATAAAGTTCGCGTGTGGAGTTGAGAATATTTTCTATACCTACAACTTTAGCAATGTCGCCGCTAAACTTTAACAAGCCTTTCTGAAAATTGAATTGCTCGGGATAAAATTTTTGTGTTAGATAATCTTGAAAGTGATCTTTAGTTGATTGGAATACAATAGCAAAAACAACAAACACAAAACCGGCAATTGCACCTTGATATTGTGTGCCAATTGCACTGCTAACTACTTGCCCAAGCAGAAGCATAATAATGAAGTAAACTGCTGCTATAGACACAGTAGCAGTTCCATAAATGATAGTGCTCTTAACTGCTTCTCTAATATCCATCAAAGCGTATCTAAAAATAGAATACCCGAATGCAACCGGAATAATTGCAATTAACATTATCGGCATGAATAAGAGAGGATCGTTAAATACAACTTGAGCTGTTGTTGCTGTAAAAAGAATGAAGTAAAAGACGGATCCCAACCCAATTGTAAATGCCGCTAAAATAATTCTTAAAGCACGTTTCTCATTTTGCGTTTCAACTTTTCTGTAACCAACAATAAGCTGTATAAAACTTGTTATTAACGAGCCTATTATGAAAAAACTAAGAACATTTCGGATAATAATTATTGCTAACTGAGAATTGCTGAAATAGACAAACTTGACTCTTGTAATCATTATTACAATAAAAAGAATCCATGGCAAATAAACTAAAGTTTTCCTAATCCATGCTTTTCGCTCAAATATCGATTCAATCGGGAAAACATTGAAAAATCTTATCATGCTGAAAGCCCAGAAAATTCCTCCAAAAATAATCAACACGTCTACACTTAACAGCAGAATCAAACTATTGAAAATCGGATTATCTACTTGCTGACCTCTTGTAAGCAAGCTATTCATGGAAAAGAGTACGGAGAACGCGCCAACACTATAAAACAGTCTTTGGATTTTCCCATCTGGCTTAGCCATTAAAACAAAAAAACCAACTAACAGCCAAAACGAGGACAATAGTGTAAACGCGAGGTTATTGAAAGCAACCAGCTTTTTAACATACACTTTAGCTGTAAACTGTTTCCCGTTTCTTTCAACAATGTAAGTAGCAAAATCGCCCGTAGCCACTTCATCAAGTATTTTACTAGCCTCTAAGGTATTCTTAACTATTTTTCCATTGATTGCTACTAATCTATCCTTATTTCTAATTCCGGCAACCCAAGTAACCCCATCAACTTTCACCAGGTCGAATCGGATTATATTTTTCTTGCTTAAAAAATCAGAATCTCGCCATAAGCATTCATCATTTGATTGCGCAGTTACATCGAATAAATAAAAGTAGTTCAACGCGCTAATCATGAATAATACTGCGGTAAGAAAAAGAATTAGATGTGAAAAGTGTTTATTTATTATGTTTTTTAATTTCGATTTCATCATTTCACCTTTACTACAAGGCATGTGATATCATCGGATTGTTCTGCACCGACTGTGAATTGCTCAACGCTCAGCTTAATCTCTTCTAGTAGACGTTTTGAATCAAGATTTGTTTTATCAAGCACGAATGCCTCTAAACGTTCATCGCTGTATTCTTCCCACTTCACATTCATCGCTTCTGTTATTCCATCTGTAAAGAGAACTAAAGTATCCCCGCTTTCCAGTTGAATCGAATCCGAAAGGTATGGAACAATCGTCTGCATTACGCCGAGAATCATTCCTCCCTTTTTCAATTTTATAATCTCAGAATTTCTAATCAATAATGGAGGATTATGCCCGGCATTAACAAACGTTAATTCCTTTTTAGCGTTATTAATTATACCCCAAAAAAAAGTGATGAAACTTCCATTCGTTGTATTCTCGGCAACAAGGTCATTCAAGAGATTAGTAGCGTCTGCAAGATGCATTTTCATTTTACAGATTGATTTCAAGAAGGCTTGAATATTTGCCATGAGCAGCGCCGCCGGAACACCTTTGCCGGAAACATCTGCAATTGCGAAGAGAACATGCTCTTCATCAAGTTTAATTATATCGTAATAGTCGCCGCCAACCATCCTTGCCGATTTATTGAAAGCTGCCATTTCAAAATTTGAAAACACCGGAATAGACTTGGGTAACAAATTGTTTTGAATATTACGTGCGGTCTCCAAATCCTTTTCAAGACGCTGTTTTTCCAATGTTTCTTTAAAAAGTCTGGCGTTATCTATCGAAATAATTGCGAGGCTTCCTACCGAAGAAACAAATTCTATATCAGATTGAGAATAAACCAATTCATTTTTACGTTTACCTAGAAGTATCAAGCCTTTTGTTTCATTCTTAATCTTCATCGGAACGATAAGATCAACACCAACTTCAGCAAAAGGTTTCAGTTCATCTGTAAATTCGGATCTGGTAAAAACCTTATCAAAAAATTCTTTATTACATGATTTAAGAGCTGACTTAAGATGTGCTTCATCAAATCGATTTTCAAGAAACGAAACTATCCCGTCCGAGCATGAGACAACAGCATATTTAGAGACAAGCATTTGGCCTATAAGCGAATAGACTAGAAGTTTGCTAATCTGTTCAATCTGCAAAACTCCGCTAAATTCTTTTCCTAAATCAAACAAAGAACTCAATTGGTTCACTTTAGAATCAAGATCACGATTAACTTTTTTTAATCTATCAACTGCAAGGCAGTTCTCAATTGCTGTTGCGCCTACATTTACAATCGTTCTTAAAAAGCTAATATCAGAATCATCATAGGATTTATTTGTTAAGCGAGAACCAAGAATTATCAATCCTCGTAATCCTTCGGAAGATTTTATTTCTTGATAGACTTGCATCTTATTGGCTGAGATAAAATCTGCCAGTTTGTCGTTAGAATCGTAATCATCTCCGGTAGCATGGGGGAAGGTTGCTAAGACTTGCTGTGTAAAACCTTTGGATGCATGAACTTCAAATACACGCTCATTATTCAGTAGTGCGATCAAACCTTTTGTAGTGTGAAATTTTCCGAAGCATGTAAGAAGAATGTTATTAAGGGCAAAGTTAATATCTAAACTGGAATTGATTAGGTTGCTGAAATCAACAAGAGCGGAAAAATTTCTTAACGCGGCATTGTTATCTGACTGCTGCATTTTATTGAGGGAGATATTTAATCAAAACTACTTGGTTTTTATTATCCGTAATAGTTCCATATTTAACTTCGTCCATTAATCGTTTCATCAAGAACATTCCTAATCCGCCAACACGTTTCTGCTTATAATACTCGCGCAGATCCGGTTCCGGAATTTTGGTAGAGTCGAAATGTGTTCCTTCGTCGGTAATCGAAATCGTAAATTTCCCTTGTGAGGAAGTTATTGAAATGGTTATTTCTCCGTTTGTAGAGAATTTATAGGCGTGTTTAATAATGTTAGTACATGCTTCGTCAACAGCCAGTATTATCTTGCCAACGGCGTCTTCTCCAAAACCGCTTTGCAATGCCGCTGCTTTGGTAAAATCCCGTATCTGAGCAAGATTGTCGGTCGAGCTTTTGACGACAATTTGTTTTTCAAATATTTTTTCTAGTGCACTCAAGATTTCTCTGTACCACTAAATTTTTTAACAGCTTCATTTTCTTCTTTAAAGAATTCGTATAAAATCGGGAAGCCGAGTAGATCGAAGATGTTGTAAACATTTTCTTTCATGTTGGAGAATTTTATATCTCCCTCATTCTCTCTCATTGTTTCCACGTAAGCCATGAAAACCCCTAAACCCGCGCTGCTTATGTACTTCAAATCGTCAAAGTTTACAACCACTTGGTACTGTTTCTGATCGAGCAAGCGATTGAAAACGTTTTCCAATTCGGGAGCAGTGTGGGCGTCGAGATATCCTTTAACATCAATCACGCTTACGGAACCGACACCCCGTAAGTTGACATTAAATTCCGCCATTAAATATCTCCATCTATTATTATTGTTTTTGTTTCCATTTAAATAAAACTAACGTAATATCATCATGTTGCGGATGGTCTTTTGAAAATAAACTTAAATCTTGCATTACCAAATTAGAAATTTCATCCAAATTTTTACCGCAGTTATCCGAAATTATTTGCTCGAATTTTTCGTATCCGAAATCTTCCCCTAATGAGTTCTTTGCTTCGGGAATACCATCAGAATAACATACGACAATATCATTATTCTTTAATTGAATTTCCATTTCTTTGAGAGAATTTGAGAAACTGTTAGTAAAATCAAGTCCCAAACCAATTCCGGCGGGTTGAAGTCGTTCAACTTTTCCTTCTCTGCATAATACCGATGGAGTGTGTCCGGCTCTCGAGAAATTCAACTTCCCGGTTTTTTTATTTATTACTCCATATACCGCCGTAACAAAATCTCTCTTTTGAAGATTACCTTTTAGAACCTCATTAACCTTGGTTAAAAGCTCACTTGGCTTCTGTACAATTTTAGAAAGAGATTCAAAAATGCCCTTTACTTCTGCCATTATAAATGCAGCGGAAATTCCTTTACCGGAAACATCTGCCACAACAAAACCAAGATTGTCATCATCAAGTTCAAAGAAATCATAATAATCGCCGCCGACTTCGAAAGCCGGAACAAACAACGCAGATATTGCTAATTGCGGAGTTGAAGGAACAACTGCCGGAAGAATTTTTCTTTGAATATCTCTTGCAACATCAAGTTCCTTTTCAAGTCTTTCTTTTTCTATAGATTCTTTAATAAGCATAGCGTTTTCCAACGCCACAGCTGCATAATAAGCAAACGCTTGAAGCGATTTTCTATCTTCAATATCAAAAGAATTTCCTTTGGTACGTGCTGTAAATAGATAACCGTTAATTTTTCCGTGCATCGTTAGCGGCGCTACAGCTACGGAATGAAAATGATGCTCAACAAATTTTTTGTCTCCGAAAAGCGATTCATAATCTATTACCTCTATTTGCTCAAACGAAGCATCTCCGGAGCCAAGCAGTCTATTGCTAACCGCATTTGCATCCACATAACCAATTTTATGTACAGAGTTTAATTCAATTCCATTTTTTGTATTTGTAACAAGCCAAGCAGAATCGGAATTACATGCTTGGGTTGTCATGCTTGTAATAGTGTCTGCTAATTCCTTGAAGTCAAACACTTGTGTTATTAGTTTCGTAATGTCCATCATAGAAGCAACTTCTTGTGCTTTTCTATCGAAAGCTTCGGCAGTTGGTAAATGGAAAAGAGTAATAAAAAAGATCACACCGAAATAAATTGTTCCATATATCATCACTAAACTGAAGACTGTATGAAGACCGGGCGAAAAAGTATAAATCATCTGCCGAACGATTTTCGAATCGATTAGTAGTGAAAATGCTAATCCAAAAACGATTGAGAGAATTATTGAAAGTCCCAGCAAATAATACTTTTGTTTCTTGGTAAGAAAAGCTATCCATGCAACTCTGATTGAGTTCAAGCAGATTAGGACTATCGAAACAACATAAAACGCAGAATGCGGATAGTCTAAATTCGGATCAATAAGTAATAAGATGTTGGAGAAAAAGCTTAATGCAAAGAATACAAGCATAGTATTGAAATACATACTCGGATCTTTCTTTTGCCTTAAAAAGAACAATTCTCTAAAAGAAGTAAAGATGTAAACAATCGAAGCAATGAATAAGAATATCAACAAAATTGAAAGTAAGGAGTTGAAAAAATTGAAAGAAATTTTACCGTTGATATCAGCTTCGTACGCCGAGTTAGCTATAGAAAGTATGAAGAATAGCAGCGCTCCCAATATTCCAATATTCAACACTAGAGACAGTGGTGCATCAAGTTTGTTAACCAGCGATTGGTGCAAATAATTGTATAGGAAGTAGATTGTAAAGAAAACAATAGCCTCATGTATTAAAGCAAGAACAAAAACATCGTGAACCGGGAAAATTAGGTTGAATAAGAAAAGAAAAATTGAGAGCAAAATTGCGTTCTCTAATCCTCTAACGCCGGAAAATTTAAAATTTGTCTTGATCAACTTTTCAATTCCTAATCTCTGTTAACTCTATGTCTAAGTGTATCTAAATTCAAACGTCTCAGTTTCCTATTCACTTCTTTCATCTTCTGTTGAAATTTCTTACTCTTGACAGAATCTTTCATTTCTGCTTGAAATGCTGAATCGTTCTTAATTGCATCTTCCACCAATTGAGAAATATTCATACTGCCAACCATCTTTAACGCTTCATTAGTAATTTTTATAGGATCAACTGTCGTAATGGAAATTTCCGGAATCGGGGGAACTATCCTTATCCCACTTGAACTTGAACGACTATTCCGTTTTCCTGAATGCTGAACAGAAACATTCTGCAATTGTCTAGCAACTTTTTCCAAGTTAATTCTAAGAGAATCATTTATCAATTTGGATAAATCACTAACGTTAACAGAGATTCTATACTTATTTGAGTCAATTTTAAATTTCATTCTCTCCGGAATTTCCCCGTTAGCTGGAGGTTCTGGCGGTGCATCCGGACCATCCCACTTAAATGCTTGGTTGCTAGCAAACTCAGCAGCTGCCATTTTCCCTTCTTCAAAAGCCCTAACTTGGTTTTCAAACTGCTCTTCGTTCCATGTAAAATCAGTTTCTGCTACGGTGTCGGGCGTCATTAAAAGGTACTTTGTTGAAGGTATCTCCCTTCCCGATTTTACCAAACTTGCAAGCTGAGCACGATTCATATCTTCCATATCCGGAAAGATATTTTGTGCTTTTTCATAATCAACTTTTTGAGCAAAGTAAACAAGATCCGCAAGCATTGCTCTTTGCACTTCCGTAATCTTTGGATTTACTGCGTAAGCATTTTTTTCGTTAACCAAAACACAAGCATAAATTTCTTTTCGGTATGAGCTAAGAACCGAATCAATGATTTCCTTTTGCTCATTATTTAGGCTTAAGAAGCTTTTGAATGCCTCATAGTTTTTTGTATTTGGATTAAAGTTAGCCGGTTTAATTTCATAAATTTGTTGTCCATCGTTATTAGATAGGACTAAAGCTTTTTTCTTGGATTGATCGAGAGGCAAACTTTGATAAAGCGCAAAATTGAATAAGTCCTCTTGCGAAATCTCGGTTTCCGAAATTAGCGGCTTCAAACCGCCGGTATAGAGAGAAAGCAAACTCTTCTTACCTTCCTCAATCATGCTGGATATTCCTTTTCTATTGCTGCGGAAAAACAACATGAGAATAACAGTAAGAGCCAGCAATAAAATAAATGGAGAATACTTTTTGATATTTTCGGCGGTCAAAAAGTTTTTTGCCGATGGTGTTTCCATCTTATACTTTCAGTTCCTTTTGATATGGTTCAAGTATCACTTTTAATGTTTCCCTTGCTCTGAAGATTCTCGATTTTATTGTACCAACTTCTGTTCCGAGTGAATCAGCAATTTCTTTGTAACTGAAACCGTCGATATCCCTCATTACAAGAGGTACACGTAATCGTTCGGGAAGCTTTTCAATTGCGCCGCGGACTAAGCTAGGAATATCTATATCTTCAGAAAAAGGTCCGGTTCCATAATCGGTATCCGAATCTTTTATTGGGACAAAAATGCTCCGAACTCGTTTCTTTCTTAAATAGTCCCGGCACTTATTAACAGTGATTCTATATAACCAAGTTGTGAATTTAGATTCGAATCTAAACTCGGCGAGCTTGTGATAGACACTAATAAACACATCTTGAGAAATGTCGTCAACATACTCAGCATCGCCTAAAGTTAAGAACACAAGATTGCGAACCTTTTCTTTATGCTTAATAACTAAAGTTTTGAACGTGGTTTCGTCACCCTTTATAAAATTTCGGATGAGCTCAAAATCTTCCTCGCGTTCGGATTTAGCTTCACTAAAATCAAACTGATCTTGTTCTTTTTGAAGATCCATTTCTTTAGACGATGTTAAGTTTTTATAGTTCCTTTAACTAGGAATTTTGACATGTAAAATATATCTAACCGCCAAGTAAAAGAACTTTATTTTTACTAATAGATTAAATAACTTTGGTCGCCAATATAATTATTTGTAAACGATTATATCCATCATTAGCACTGAAATTTAAAGTTTTAAAAACGCATATAATTTTAACAAAAACTAAGGAGTTAACATGAAGATCAAACCGGTTGAAAAGTACAATGCTGTTGTAGTTGAACTAGTTGGTAATGTAATGGGCGGTCCAGAAGCTCAAGAATTTAGCGATCTTCTTCATAAGTGTATTGATGACAACAAAAAGAATGTAGTTATTGACTTAGCCGAAACCAAATTTATGAACAGCTCCGGCTTAGGTATGTTGATCAGCGGCTATACTACAATGAAGAACGGCGGCGGCGCTCTTAAGCTTGCTAATGCAACCGAAAAAATCGAAAGTCTTCTTGTTATTACTAAACTCATCACAATTTTCGAGAACTTCTCTTCAGTTGATGACGCTATAAAGAGTTTTGGCAACTAATTTTACAATGTAAAAGTTGTTTTCACTCCGGCTGAAATGACCGGAGTTTTTTTTGTCTAATAAGTTAGAGGATTTAATGAGCGTTGGTATTATAGTCGGAAGCCAGTGGGGCGATGAAGGTAAAGGTAAAATTGTAGATATTCTTAGCGAGAATTATGAAATTGTAGTTAGATACCAAGGCGGCGCAAACGCCGGACATACAGTTGAAATCGGCGATAAGAAATTTATTCTTCACCTAATTCCTTCCGGCATTCTAAGAGAAAACGTTATTTGTGTTATTGGGAATGGCGTTGTTATTGACCCGAAAGCATTATTAGATGAAATTAAACAGTTGGAAGAACTTGGCATAAATATAAAGGGACGCCTTTTTATCAGTCACAATGCCCATCTAATTATGCCCTACCATAAATTGCTGGATTCTATAAATGAAAGCGGTTCTTCAAAAATTGGAACTACCGGGCGCGGCATTGGACCTTCATACATTGATAAATATGCCCGAAGCGGAATAAGAATAGTTGATCTTCTTGATAAAAAAATTCTTGAGGAAAAAATCCGCTGCAATATTGATGAAAAAAATAATCTGCTTAAGAAGGTCTATAATCATGCTGAATTAAATGTTGAAGAAATTATAAAAGAATATCTGGATTTTGATGATCAGATAGATGAATACATAACAGACACAACTTATTTTCTTCATGAGGCTCTATCTTCCGGCAGATCAATACTTCTGGAAGGCGCACAAGGCACACTTTTAGATGTCGATCATGGAACTTATCCATTTGTTACTTCATCAAATCCTACTTCCGGAGGTGCATGTACCGGTTCAGGAATTCCTCCAACAAAAATCACTTCTGTAGTTGGTATTGTAAAAGCTTATACAACTCGAGTTGGCCTTGGTCCATTTCCAACAGAATTGTTAGATGAAACCGGTGAAAAACTCCGCTCTATCGGCGCTGAGTTTGGCGCAACAACCGGACGCCCTCGTCGCTGCGGCTGGTATGATGCATTCTTAGTTAATTATTCAAGAATGATTAATGGGATTGACCGCGCCGCTATTACAAAACTTGATGTGTTAAGCAGTTTTGATGAGATCAAAGTTTGTGTTGGTTATGAATATAAGGGGAAAAAACTAAAATCCTTCCCAACCGATGTTAACCGGCTTTCAAATGTTACACCGGTTTATGAAACTCTACCGGGCTGGAATGCCGATATCTCGAAAGCAAAAACTTTGGATGAATTACCATCCCGAGCTAAAGATTATCTTGATTTCATGGCAAAGAAAAGTGGATTTGAAATTGGAATGGTTTCGGTTGGTCCAAAGCGGGATGAGACAATAATCTTATAGACGATTTTTTGCACCGACAATAATTTCGTTTAGGTACGCTGCTTTTGTAAATTTGAAATGGAATTCGTTTCGGAGTAAAAAAATGAAATACTCATCCGGCCCAAAATCGTTAAATCTGAAGCTTACCTTGCTTGTTATTGGAGCTGTAATAGCATTTGCAACACTCTATTACACTCAAAACCTTGTAGCCAAACTTCAACAACGCGAAAAAGAAATAGTCCAGCTTTACGCAAGCGGTTTGGAATTTGCTGCAAATCCGGAAACAACAAATAGCGATCTCAGTTTCATCTTCAATAATATTATAAGCCGAATCGACTTCCCCATTGTGCTAACAGATAACCAGAACCAAGTTTCCGACGCTGTTGGATTTGGATATAAAAACATAGAACACGATTCTACAATTACGTCGGCCGAATTAGTGAAATTGCTTCAAAGCAAAGTCAAAGAATTAGCTTCAACTCATCAGCCTATTGATGTTCGTACACCGGACGGAAAGATTCTTTCCAGAATTTATTTTGGCGAATCCGAGATAATTCAACGTCTCCGATATTATCCTTTTCTTCAAATAATCTTTGCAATTTTATTCATTGCAATTGCCTACTCAAGTTTTAGCTACATTAAAAGAAGCGAGCAGAGCAATATTTGGGTTGGGATGAGTAAGGAAACAGCACACCAACTTGGAACTCCAATTTCAAGCTTAATGGGTTGGAATGAAATTCTGAAAATGAATTACAACAATCCGGATAAAGTATTAGACACTTCAGAAGAAATTGACAGTGATCTGTTGAGATTGAACAAAATAACAAAGCGTTTCTCTAAAATCGGCTCCAAACCGGAGCTAAAAAGTGATTCCCCATATTTAGTTATCGAAAAAGTGATTAATTATTTTTCCCGGAGACTTCCGCAGCTTGGTAAAAGTGTTGAGATTACTTTGGCTGGAGAAAAAGACGCAAAGGCAAAATTAAATGCCGAGCTATTTGAATGGGTAGCTGAAAATTTGATTAAAAATGCGCTAGATGCTATTGAGCATAAAGATGGTAAAATTCATTTTTTAATACAAAAAACAAAGAATAAGATCGAAATAGAAGTATCAGATAATGGAAAAGGAATAGAAGCCGGGAAACGCAAGGATATTTTCCGACCCGGATTTAGCACGAAAAAACGGGGCTGGGGACTTGGCTTAAGTCTATCTAAAAGAATCATTCAAGACTACCATCGAGGTAAAATTTTTGTAAAAAACTCTACACTCAATTCAGGTACCACATTCAAGATTCTGTTACCTATTTCGGAAGAAACTACTTGAAATAGCTACCACACTTTTTCTAATTCTTAAGCGGAATTTTATCCCCGAATTCTTTTTTTTTAAGAAATAATGGAAAAAGCATTCTTATACTTAATTATTTTTCAGTAACAACTCTAAACTTTCTAAAGAAATATTCGACAATATAATTGGTATGAAGATTGAATACACAAAAGTATATTCTTATACTGTAAATCAGTAACCCCTCCTTAAATTACTGATAGACTGCTAAGGTCCGCCCTCAACCTTAGCAGTTGCTTTTTTAAACCGACTAAAAAACAAACCATTCAGCAATTTCAATTCATTTTTGTTAATTATTCAAAAAAAACGATAAATTACAGCCCCAATTTCACAATAAGCGGAATAATGATGAAAAAGAGCAAACGTCCGTCGTGGGACCAATACTTTTTGAAGGTAGCAATGCTTGTTTCCGAGCGGGCAACTTGTCCTAGAATGCACTGCGGTTGTGTTTTGGTTCGCGATAGACAAATCCTTTCCACCGGATATAATGGCTCAATTCCGGGTGATGCTCATTGCGAAGATGATGGATGTTTAATTGTGGATAACCATTGCGTGCGCACAATTCATGCTGAAATGAATGCGATTTTACAATGTTCTTCACACGGGATTAGTACTGCAAACGCAACTGCTTATGTTACAAATATGCCTTGCACCAATTGTTCTAAGGCTCTCATAGCCGCCGGGATTAAAGAAATAGTGATTTTTTCTGATTACCATGATACGCTTGCCGAGAAGTTTTTTAAGATTGCCAAAGTCAAAATTAAGCGGTTGAACATTCCGGAACGTGGAATTGAGTATGATATTGACAGCTTCACTTCTGCTAAAAAGTTTAAAAAGTAGTTTTATTTAATAGAAATCAAAAAGTATTATCTTCTGGTGAAAAAGAGATGGCAATGAGACTTTCTAAAGAGAATTTAAATAAATATCAGCGTCCGGAAAATTTCTTCAATAGAGATTTAAGCTGGCTGGAATTTAACAGACGCGTTTTGGAAGAAGCTCTCAATCCGGAACTTCCTCTATTAGACCAAGTGAAATTTATTTCAATTTTCTTTTCCAACCTAGATGAATTTTACATGATTCGTATTGCCGGAATAAAAGAACAAATCCGCGCCAAAGTTATTGATACTTCCATTGATGGTTTGTCTCCAATGGAACAGCTAAAGTTGATTGAAACTTCTGTTCAAGAAATGATTAAAAAGATTTACGACTTCTGGCAGTGTAATGTTATTCCTAGATTAAAAGAAAACAAGATTTGTATATGCGAACTAAATCAGCTTACTAAGGAAGAACGGGATGCTCTTAATGACTACTTCGTTCAAGAAATTTATCCCGTATTAACTCCGCTTGCATTCGACCCGGGTAGACCATTCCCCTACATTTCGAATTTGAGCTTAAGCTTTGCAGTTAGAATTAAAAAGCCAAATGGCGAAAAGAATTTTGCACGCATAAAAGTGCCAACAAATCTTCCGCGTCTGTTAAGGATTGATCAAATAATTAAAACCAAACCGAAAAACGGCAACGGAATGGTCAAATTTATTTGGATTGGTGATTTAATTAAGAACAATATGTATTACCTTTTTCCCGGTATCGAAATTCTAGAGGCATATAGATTTAGAATTACCCGCGATACAGATCTCGAAATCCAAGAAGATGAAGCTGACGATCTTCTTCTGGTAATTGAAGAAAATATTAAGCAAAGGAAATTTGGCTCCGTTGTTCGGTTGGAAGTTGAAAAACAAATGCCGGAGTATATGATTGAAACTCTGATTGAGAATTTGGAAATAGCTCGCGAAGATGTTCACATAATTGATGGCGCTCTTGGCTTAAGCGATGTAATGCTTCTTTATGATTTACAACTCCCACATCTAAAAGAGAAGCCATTTCATGCAGTTACACCAGAACCGTTCGAAGAGGAAAATATTTTCTCGTTGATTCAGAAAAAAGATATCCTACTTTATCATCCTTACGATTCCCTCAATCCGGTTGTAGAATTTGTAAAACAAGCTTCTCGCGATCCAGAAGTACTTGCAATCAAACAAACTCTTTATCGTGTTGGCTTGAACTCACCAATTGTAAGATGTTTAATTGAAGCCGCCGAAAGAAAAAAACAAGTAGCTGTTTTAGTTGAGCTAAAAGCCCGCTTTGATGAAGAAAACAATATTTACTGGGCCCGTGAATTAGAAAAGGCCGGCGTTCATGTTGTGTATGGATTGGTAGGTCTTAAAACTCATGCAAAGATGACTCTTGTCGTTCGGAAAGAAGCGGACGGAGTTAAACGTTATGTTCATCTTGGAACCGGAAATTATAACACAACAACCGCGCGGATATATACCGATGTAGGCTACTTCACCGTCAATCCGGAAATTTGCGCAGATGTTTCAGAAATTTTTAATTACTTAACCGGCTATTCCGAACAAAAAATTTACCGCCAACTTTCAGTTGCGCCGATCAACATGAGAGAAAAATTTATTGAGCTGATTGAACGCGAAATTAAAAATGTTAAAAGCAGCGGACAAGGTTATTTAGTTTTCAAATTGAACTCACTTGTCGATCCCCTCTTAATTGCCGCAATGTACGAAGCTTCTAGATGTGGTGTTAAGATTGATTTGATTGTACGAGGTATATCTTGCTTAATGCCGCAAGTCCCGGGATTGAGCGATAACATCAGAGTAATTAGTATTGTTGGAAGGTTTTTAGAGCATAGTAGAATTTATTATTTCTACAATAACGGCCAGGATGAAATCTATTGTAGTTCTGCTGATATAATGCAGCGTAATCTAGATAGAAGAGTTGAAATTACTTTCCCGATTAACGATCCGGAATTGAAGAACTTCATTAAAGATTCTGTACTTAGAACTATACTTGATGATAATGTTAAAGCTCGTGTTTTATTGCCAACCGGGAAATATGTATCAAATAGGCCGGTTTACAATGAAGATATGTTGAGTCATCAAGATTGGATGATGCAAAAAGCAACTGCCGGACAGAAAAAAATTATTCAGCGAGATTTATCTACTTCATAAATCTAATTGCTACTCCAACTCCGGCAAACCATTCGGTTTTACTTTTTGACAAAGTAGATCCGAATGAAAAATCTACTTGCAGATTATCCGTTTGTAAATAAGTAATACCGCAATCAAAGTAGTTTTCCGGAATCAATCCAGAACTTGTTTGTCCAAAGATTTCTGCAAATAGCCCGATTCTGTCTGTTAAATCTAAACCTAACGATAAAGAATAATCAGCTAGATATTTATTCAGATCGCTGGAATATTCAACGCCAACATTTCCAGCGAGCGCGCTAAACTCATTAATTTCTTGCTCGCCCAACAACATGAATTTTGGTTCAAACTTTTCCGGCTTTAGTTCTTCCGCACCAAACGGCATTGTTACTTCAAATAGAAGAGCAAAATTTGTCAAAAAGGCTTTCTCATTTCGTAAAACATATTTCGAACCGACCATCAAATCATTAATTCCATGTACCGATGATGCTGATTGACCCAAGGTAGATTTGTTGGAGAAGTAACCGCCGCCAAATCGAAATTCCAAATTGGAGAAAACACCATATCTGAACAAAGTGCTAAATAATGAAACTGATCTGTTCTCAAGTGTCTCGCCAAATTCATTAACTTTTTGCTGCTGAAAGGAAAAGCCCGTTTCAACTTGGAAACTTCCTATTGGAACGGCTACTGCGGATTCAGTTACATCAGGTCTATCGGTAATTAAATCCGGTATAGTAGATTGGCCCAAAATAATTGATGTAAAGAATAATATTGATACTAAAAGATATTTCAAATTTTTATTCATCATATTAATCTCCAGATTTGAGCAACAAAAAAGCAAATCACAATTCCCATTACAACCGGAAGAAAAGTAGAAATCAAGGTCCACTTCATACTTTTGGTTTCTTTGTAAATTGTGTAAATAGTTGTTGAACATGGATTATGTAATAAACTAAAGAGCATCAAGTTAATGCCAGTAAGAACTGTCCAACCACCCGATTGCAGTAATGCAGCTGTATCATTTACAGAATCCATTTCAAACATAACACCGCTGCCCGCACCAACACCGGCAATTTTTGTTGTAAGTACAGTAAGCATCAAAACTGTTGGAATTACAATTTCATTTGCCGGAATAGCTATTATATAAGCTAATAGGATGACACCATTCAATCCAATTATCATTGCATAAGGATCAGTAAAATGAATGAAATATTCTCCAATACTAACACCATTAATTGTAACATTTGCAACAAGCCAGATGGCAACACCAGCCGGAGCTGCAAAAACTATTGCTCTCCAAAGAACCATCAGAGTTCTATCAATTAGAGAAGTGTAAAGTGTTTGAAAAAACCGCGGTGGACGATACGGCGGCAATTCCAAACTAAATGCGGAAGCTTCTCCTTTCAAAACCGATCTCGATAGCGACCACGATACAATCAAACTAAAAACAACTCCAAGTATTGCAACTACCATTACGGCGGCGGCACTTGCAATGCCAGCTAGATAAGAAGGAACTGCGCCTCCAATAAAAATTGTTGCAATTAAAATTTGAGTAGGCCACCTACCGTTGCACAAAGAAAAATTATTCGTGATGATCGCAATCAATCTTTCTCTGGGACTATCAATAATCCTAGCAGCAATAACACCCGCAGCGTTACAACCAAAGCCCATACTCATTGTAAGAGCTTGCTTGCCGTGAGCACCAACTCTTTTGTAAAGATTATCCATATTAAACGCTACACGCGGCAGATAGCCGAAATCTTCGAGTAAAGTAAATAACGGAAAAAATATTGCCATTGGTGGAAGCATTACACTTATTACCCACGCAAGCGACAAATATGCGCCATCAATTAAAACTCCTCTTAACCACCAAGGAAAGTGAAGTGAGTTTGCACCTTCTTTTAACAATGGCTGAACTGTATCCACTAACAAAGAAGCAATCATAGCAGAAGGAACATTAGCACCGCTAATTGTTAACCAGAAAACAACAACAAGCAATAAAAACATTATTGGGAATCCGGTCCATTTCCCGGTTACAACTTTGTCAATCCACCTATCCCAATTGAATTTTTGTTTTTCGCCGGATCGTGTTACTGCTACATCCGCTATTCTGGCCGCATCAGTATAGATCGATTCAAGAATCGCATCGTGAAGATTCTCACCAATTTCCCAGCGGTACTTATTGGCTTTGTTAATTATCTCTTCAACTTGGTTCATCTAATTTTCCGTTTCTATATCTAAGTTATAATATTCACTCAACTGTTTTCTGTTTCAACTGCTGTTAAACTTCCAATCTCACCGCTTCTAACGGCATCAATTACTCTCTGATCTCCCTCAAGTAAGCGCAACGCTATCCAACGTGTGTTGGCAAGATTAGGGAATTGAGATTCGAGCTGTTTGTTCAAATCTTCTACAGCATGCGATACATTCTTAATTTCACTTCTCATTCGGTACGGCTTACAAACATATTCACCGGTAGCAACAGCATTAATGTTTTTAAGAAGTTCCGGAATTCCCACTCCTTGTCTTGCTGCAGTTGGAATTACCGGAATTCCCAGACTTTTCGAAAGCAATCTTTCGTCAACACTAATATGATGGCGCTTGGCTTCATCAATAAGATTTAAGCACAAAACTGCGCGGTCGGTTATTTCCAAAACTTGAAGAGCTAAATTTAGATTTCTTTCCAAGCGTGAAGCATCAACCACTATAATTGTTACATCGGGCTGACCGAACAAAATAAAATCGCGGGCAATTTCTTCATCGGTACTGGTAGACAGCAAAGAGTAAGTTCCGGGCAAATCAACAATTTTAAAACGCTTATCTCCATATTGAAACCCACCTTCGGCGCGTCCAACTGTTTTACCCGGCCAGTTACCGGTGTGCTGACGAAGCCCGGTTAGAGCGTTAAATACAGTACTTTTCCCGGTGTTTGGATTTCCGGCAAGCGCAACAACGTAATCGAAGCTAGACATATCAATGCCAAGCTTAACTAAGTTTGCGGAGTTGTGCGCCGGACAAGTTGCGCAATTAGTATCTACTGTCATCTAATTCTCTTTCAATTTTTTAATGTGTATTAAATCCGATTGGTTTTTTCTAAGTGCGATTAAGGCTCCACGGACTTCATATGCAGCCGGATCTTTCTTCAAACTTTTCAGTCGTGCATGAACAACTGTTCCGGGTACGATTCCGAAATCCAACATACGTCTTCTTTGCTGACCGCGCATCGCGTTTGAAATACCAAGCACGGTTGCGGCCTCATCAATTTGAAGTGAAGATAAATTCTCAAATGATTCTTGCACACTTTCCTTTTCCGAAAATGGAAGAACAGTAAGATTAGATGCAAGCACGGGGGCTAGCACACATTCTTCGCCATCAGCTTCAAACCGGATTTTCCCTTTCGAACTTTGTAAAACATAAATCTGCATTCCCGGATATAATCCTAGTGTAGTAAGCTGCGCATAAACTTCCTTGGGCTCATCTTCAATGTGGATAATGCGTGCATATTTGCCCTCTTCCAAATTGTTGAGAGAAATTCCTTCTTTTGTAAGTACTTCACCATCTGCATTTGGAATAGGATCGCCGTGCGGATCGACTAACGGATTTCCGAGTCTAGCCGCTAAACGATTTGCATCTTCAATGGTGGTTTCATGCTCGCGCTCTTCTGCAATCGCATGCCATTCATTTTCGGTAACGCTTGTGTTGTCAGCTAAATATCTTTCCCATAAACGATGAATACGAACAACTCGTATCGCATAGCTTCTTCCTTCAGTTGTAAGGGAAATTTTATTGCCGGTTGAAATAACTAAACCCATCGACTCGAGATTAGAAATTACCGTAGCAATCTGATCAGCTTTAAGAGAAAGATTTCCAGTCAAACTATTTAACGAACAGTCTATGCTTTTGAATTCGCAGTCGTATAGATGCTTTAACGCATCTTCAATTAAAACTCGTCCTGTTTGAGATTTTATTTTTTTCCATCTGGACAAAAGCCCTTTGCCCGGGAAAAACAAAATCACTAGTATTAACAATGCAGAAAAGAAAAAAAATAACGCCAAAGCCGGATCAGTCATTTTTTTCTCCTTCTTGATTTAATTCTTTTAGAAAAAGACTCTCCGAGATTTTTTGACTCAATGAAATAACTTTATCCTCGAATTTTATTGTAAAGGATTTATCGAAATCAAGTTTATCGATAACCTCGAATCTAGTATTCAAAACAAAACCAACTTTTGTAAGGTAACTAATTAATTTTTTTTCGTGGTCATCAACCTGAACAAATTCATAAGATGAACCTTCAATAGCATCGGCCAGAGTAATATAATTTTGATCTTCCGGCAATGTTCCATTCTTTTTGGGAATTGGATGTCCGTGCGGATCAAAATCCGGAAATCCCAGATATTCATCAATACGGTCAATTAATTTTTCCGAAGTATGGTGCTCAAGAACTTCGGCTTGTTCGTGAACTTCACTCCAAGGCATATCAAGTACTTCAATTAAGAATAATTCCCAGAGACGGTGACGCCGAATAACATTTAAAGCCATGTTCTCGCCTTTATCTGTTAATTCCATTCCCTTATACTTTTCATAAGATATCAATCCATACTTAGACAGTTTTTTCGCCATATCACTTATGGCTGCTTTAGACACAGATAATTCTTGAGCGAGCTTTACCGCATTTATTTTTTCTCCAAACGCCTTTTTGTGGTTGAAGATTTTTTTCAAATAATTTTCTGTTGATATTGTAGACATGTTTTTTTAGCAACAAATTAAGTATGACTTATCATTAAGTCAAGCATCCATGATCTTTTTTTAAAGTATACTTAATTCTACTTATTGGTTAGAAGTGAACTAATTACAGCTATTTTGTATTTCCTCTCTATTAGAATCTAAAAATCACTATTTTTGAAACCAAAATTGGAGAACAAATGTCAGTAATTTCTCGAGATCAAGTTATAAATGCGCTAAAAAAGGTCGATGATCCCGATCTGCACAAAGATTTAGTTACACTAAACATGATTAAAGATGTAAAAATAGATGGCAGTAATGTTTCTGTTATTGTTGAGCTAACTACTCCGGCATGCCCGCTTAAAGATAAAATTCAACAAGATTGTGTTGATGCAATAAAGAATGAAATTCCAAGCGTTGGCAAAATTGATGTTAAGATGGATGCGCGAGTCCGGCCAAGTGCAAATCAACGTATTAGTACGCTGCTACCCGGAGTGAAGAATACTATTGCTGTTGCAAGCGGAAAAGGTGGTGTAGGTAAAAGCACTGTCGCAGTTAATCTGGCAGTTGCACTTGCCATGGACGGTGCTAAGGTTGGCTTGATTGATGCCGATATCTATGGCCCAAGTGTCCCGCTGATGTTTGGTTTGAACGAAAAGCCTAAGATTTTTCAAGATACTGAGACCGCAAAAATGATTCCGCTTGAAAATTTTGGTGTAAAATTAATGTCTATCGGATTTTTGATTGATGAAGACGCACCGGTTATTTGGCGCGGACCAATGGCAAGCGGTGCAATCAAACAATTTATGAGTGATGTTCATTGGGGTGAGTTAGATTACTTAATATTCGATCTTCCTCCCGGAACCGGAGATATTCAGTTAACACTTGTTCAAACTATTCCATTAACCGGCGCCGTAATTGTTACAACTCCGCAAGAAGCATCAATAATAGATGTAAAAAAAGCTCTCGCAATGTTCCAGAGAGTTAACGTGCCCATACTTGGCATTGTAGAAAATATGAGCTATTTTTTGGCGCCGGATACCGGAAAACGTTACGATATTTTTGGTACAGACGGCGGCAAAAAACTTGCTGAACAGCTTTCTCTTACTCTACTTGGTCAACTGCCGATTAATCAAAACATCCGCGAAGGCGGCGACAAAGGCAAGCCGGTCGTTTTCGATCAGCCGGAAAGTGAGCAAGCAAAACAGATTCTTGGAATAAGCAGAAATTTAGCAGCAGAAGTAAGCAAATCAAATTTTAATTCAAGCGCACCTAAGATTGAAATTTCGCTTGAAGATTAATTATGAGTGGAGTTTAAAATGAGCGATGCTCTAAATGAAAAAGTATTGAAAGCACTAGAAACTATTAGACCATATCTTAAAGCAGATGGCGGCGATGTTGAGCTTATTAAAGTTACGCCGGAAGGAATTGTTGAAGTAAAATTAACCGGCGCTTGCAGCGACTGTCCCATGTCTCAGATGACACTCCGCGCCGGAGTAGAACGCGCACTAATTAAAGAAGTGCCGGGAATAAGAAGAGTTGAAGCTGTTAGCTAGCAGCTAGTTTAATACACAAATACAAAGAGGAAACGATGCGTAAAAAAGTAATTGCCGGTAATTGGAAAATGAATAACGATTTAAACGGCACAGTTAATTTGATCTCTGAACTTAAAAAAGGCGTTAACGATCAAACAAAAGCAACGGTAATTGTTTGCCCACCTTTTACATCGCTTGAAACCGCGCAAACATTGTTGAAAGAATCCCGCATTAAGTTTGGCGCTCAGAATATGTACTTCGAAGAAAATGGTGCTTTCACGGGCGAAATTTCTCCTTCAATGCTTAAAAGCGTTGGCTGCGAATATGTAATTCTTGGCCACTCGGAACGAAGAACTATTTTTGGCGAAACTGATCAGATTATTAACAAAAAGATTAAAACCGCCATTAAGCATAGTTTAAAACCAATTTTCTGTATTGGCGAGACTCTTGAAGAGAGAGAAAAAGGTGTAACATTTGATATTATTGAAAAACAAATTCGTTTTGGTTTGGAAGGTTTGACAGAATCCGATCTTACTACAATGATTATCGCTTACGAACCGGTTTGGGCAATTGGAACCGGCAAAACAGCTTCTAACGAACAAGCACAAGAAGTTCATGAATTCATCAGAAATCTCATTACCAAACTTTTTTCAGCTGAATTTGCTCAGAAATTAGTTATTCAATATGGCGGAAGTGTTAAGCCGGAAAACGCCAAAGAATTGTTGGGCCAGCCGGATATTGATGGTGCATTAGTTGGCGGAGCTTGCCTCAAAGCCGACTCATTCCTAAAGATTATTGACGCTATTTAAATACTTTTAAATCCTTCGTTTTTGCTTCAAAATAGGGCTCTTTTTGAGCCCTTAAATTTAAGATTTTATTGATACCCCCCCCCTCGATTTCGTATATTTACATGATTTATTTGGAAAAATTCGGAAAATGATGAGAAAATTTAGATTCCTTTTCACCCTTGCCTTACTATTACCAATTTTAACAAATGCTGAAGTAAAAGTCACTTCTCTGACGGCAAACAAAAACCAGAGTTTCGACAAGTTTTTATTTGGCGCTTCAGAAACTAGGAACGTTTTCTTAATAAACGATTCTTGGAAAGTTTATCACGAAAGCGACCCTTACAACAAAGTGAAAATATCAGTCCCGGCAGTTTTTGAAGGTGAAGATGTTCTTGTTTTTGAAAGGAACCTCGAATTAACTGAACAGCAGATAAACAAGAACCAGATCAAGATTGGATTTTTAGGATTAAATAATGGCGCGGAAATATCTGTTAATGGAAACAGTATTTATATTCATTACGGCGGCGCAACTCCATTTGAAGTATCTCTACCAAAAGACATTTTGCTGTTTGATAAGTCAAACAGAATTTCGATCAAGATTAATAAAAAATTAGATTCCGAAAACACTATTCCTACTAAGCAAAGATTTCTTTTTTCGGAATTTGGAAGCGGAATAATTCGTGATGTTTACGTTAAAATTGTTCCACAGTTGTCTATTTCAAAAGTTGATTATTCATTTACTCTAGATCAATTTTCGAATGGCAAAATTAATTTTAATGTTCATATCGAAAATTCTTCGGAAAAAGCCAGTTTAATACAACAAACACAATTTGCCGTAAACGTTAATTTACGCCCCTCTGGTTCAGCGGCTTCTCAGTTTCAAACCAATAACCTTTTTACGATAGGGACAGAAGAGAACTACGATGCGCGTTTTCAGATGAGTATTATCAATCCCGTTCTCTGGTCACCGCAATCGCCAACAACTTATTTATGCGAAGTTACCATCTCTAAAGATGGCGCAGTTATAGATAAGCAGTTACAAGAGATTTCATTTTTTAATTTGGCAAAAAATGGAAACACTTTTTTGCTTAACGGTTCGCAATTTTCTTTGAATGGAACAACATACCTTCTTAATGAAACTCAAACTAGAAAGAAAAATCTTTACGAAAAAATCCGGGAAGAATTAAGCTTTATTAAGCAAACCGGCTTTAATAGTGTGCGTTTCGCTAAAAACTATCCTCACCCGTATGCGTTAAAAGTCTGCCAAGAGTTGGGATTGTTTGCATTAATTGAATTACCGGTTAATTCTATGCCGGAAGAATTTCTAGGACAAAATGATTATCGATTAAAATTAGCCGGACTTACAAAAGAATTCATTTCCAATTACATGAATTTTTCGTCGGCACTGATTGTTGGCGTTGGAAGTAGTTTTCTTCCCGATTCACCATCTACCGAAGATTTCATCAGCAGAGTTGCTGTAGAAATTAAGAAGAAAAATCTGATTAGCTACGCTTCGTTCTTCGGCGCGCAAACGCATGCAATTAAAAACATTGACTTATACGGCTTCGAAATTTTCTCGGTACCAAAAGATGTTATTGAAGAAAAGCTAGCAACTTCAATATCATCGCTCGGAAGCAGTTCCGTCTTTCTCAGCGAAGTTACTTACCCAAACTACAAAGGAAATTCTGTTGGATATTTGGTACGCAACTCTAAAGAAGCTCAAGCAAAATATTTTGAAGATGTTATAAATTATTCAAGAAAGCAAAACCTTTCCGGGTTTATGATTAATTCTTTATTTAGTTATAAGGGAGTTTTCCCTTCGCTCTACTCGGGATTTGATCCTTATAATAAATATGGTTTCAATGTAGTTGAACATACAGGCAATACAAATTTTATTACTTACAAAGTTTTACAGTCGAAACTTAAGAACGGAAGTAAAGTCACTATACCTATTGGATCACGTAAAGATGATAACCCGATAATTTTCATATTGATTTCATTAGTTTTATCGGTAGTAATGGCTGTTTTGATCAACACAAAAAAGAAATTTAGAGAAGATGCAACTCGCGCCCTTCTTCGTCCTTACAATTTTTTTTCGGATATCAGAGATCATAGAATACTTTCAGGCATTCACAGCTCTATACTTATGTTGATTTTGGCGGGTTCTGCTTCCCTCTTAGTTACAATTATTTTATTCTATCTGAGAAACGATATTTTGTTTGAGAAGCTACTCCTTTCTTTTGCCAGCACCCGATTGATGCATGCGATTAGCTATCTAGCATGGAATCCACAAATCTGCTTCGCTGTTATTTTTGTAGTTGCTGTTATTAAGTTTGGGCTTCTCAGTTTGATAATTAAGTTTGGTTCATTCTTCGTTAAAACAAAAGTGTCTCTCTCCAATATTTATTTTACTGTAGTGTGGGCATTTTTACCCTTAACACTCTTCTTGCCGGTTGAACTCGTGCTTTACAAAATTCTAGTGATGGATGTTGCCAATACAGTTGTAGTTGTTACTATCATACTTTTTTACTTCTGGATGTTATTCAGATTACTCAAGGGCATTTATGTAATTTTCGACGTTCGCCCCTTTTTAGTTTATTTATATTCATTCATGTTCGTTTTTGTTTTGCTTGGCGGTATCTTATTGAAGTATCAGCTTACTCATTCAATTATTTACTACTTGAGTAACGCAGTCAAGCAATACAATTCAATGATAAATTGAGGATCATTTGTTTCTATCTAAACTCGAAATACTAGGTTTCAAATCCTTTGCAAATAGAACAGTAGTAAACTACAATAGAGGAATAACCGGCATTGTTGGTCCAAATGGCTGTGGTAAAACAAATATTGTAGATGCAATCCGCTGGGTTCTTGGCGAGCAGAAAACTACAACACTCCGCATGGACAAAATGGAAAATGTGATCTTCAACGGTACTCGTCAGCGTAAGCCAATGGGTATGTCCGAAGTTTCCATGACCCTCGTGAATGATAAAGGCATTTTACCTACAGAATACTCTGAGGTTACAATTACGAGAAGAATATTCCGTTCCGGCGAAAGCGAATATCTTCTGAATAAAAACATCTGCCGCCTCAAAGACATTACAAATCTTTTTATGGATACCGGAATTGGAACTAATGCTTATTCCGTTATCGAGTTAAAAATGATTGAAACGATCCTCAGCAATAAAACCGAGGAACGCAGAAGATTATTTGAAGAAGCAGCCGGCGTTAATAAATACAAATTACGCCGCCGTTTATCATTAAAGAAATTAGATGAAGTTAAAGGCGATCTCACTCGTGTAAATGATATAGTATCGGAAGTTGATAAAACAGTCCGCTCTTTGGAAAGACAAGCTAAGAAGGCTGATCAATACACACAGATACAATCTGTGTTGCGAGAAAAAGAAATGGAAGTTAGCGAACGTGAATATGCGCTTTTCCACGAAAAGAAATCTTCGCTGAAAAATGAAATCATAGAATTAACGACGCAGAAAGACCAGATTGATATTGATATTCGAAAAATTGAAAATGAATTAATCAGTTATAGGAATCAAATTAATGCAATTGATTCAGAGCTTCACAGCAAGCGTTCTGAAATAGCAAAAAATTCAGAGCAGCTTTTCGATACTCAAAAAAATATTTCTGTTACAGAAGAGAGATTAAAATCTTTAAGAAATAATCACGCCCGATTGGAACAAGAAATTCACGATCTCTCATCTCAGCTTGAAGACACAGAATTTGCGATTACTGATGGGAAGGAAGAATTAACAACCTTCACTGGCAAGCTTGAAGAAAAGAAATTTGAAATTGAAGAACACGAATCGCTTGTTCTTGAGAAACGTGAATTTCTTGAACAGAAACGTGCAGAGCTAAAAGTAATTAACGAAGATAAATTTACTCTGCTTAAAGAGATTGCTGAGAAAGAGAATATAACCAATAGTTACAAAAAGGAATTAACAACTCATCGCGCTAATATTGAGAAACTGAATACGAAAATTCAAAATGTTTCGAACCATATTGCGAAAACTGTCGGTTACATCGATAATCTCGTCGTAGAAAAAGAAGAAGCTGAAAAGAAACTTAACGAAGCCGGGTTGCAAATCACTCTTCGTGAGCAAGAAAAGGCTCAACTCGAAGAACAGATTAATCTTTTAAAAAATGACGAAGTTGAGCAAAAAACTTTATTAGCCGGTCTGCGCGAGAAAATCAACTTCATGCAGACTTTGATTTCAAATCTCGAAGGCATTTCCAAAGGCGCTCGAGTTCTGATTGATAACGATGAATGGACAAGCAAGAACAAAAGTATATTTGCAGATATTGGAGATACGCAAGAAAATTTTCGTTTTGCGCTTGAAGCCGCGCTAAAATCCGTGCTGAATAATTTACTTGTAGATAGCTTAACTGATTTGGAAAGTGCTATCGATTACTTAAAAAAGAATGATCTTGGCAAAGCCTCTTTTTATTTATTGCAGTCAGATATTAATGCAAAAAAATCCTTTATCTCTTCCCTTTCCAGTTTCAGCCTTAAGAGAAAAGCTAAGAAAATTGCAAAGGCAGATGGTTTTGTTGGCTGGGCAAAAGATTTTGTTGAAACGGATTCAACTTGGAAGCCTTATTTCAATCAAGTGCTGGAAAGAATTGTAATTGCTAAGGATTTAAGAGCTGCGATTGAGCTTAATAAGATTTATCCGGAATTTAATTTCGCTACTCTCGAAGGTGATTTCATTCAAGCTAACGGAATTATTGAAGCCGGATCGCTGCCAAAGCAAGATGAAACTTTATTTGGTCGCAGACAACTTCTTGAGAATTTGAAAAAAGAATTTCCGAAACATGAATCAAATCTTGAAAGACTTCGGTCTGAAATTCAAGAAACAGAAGCAAAACTAGCCCAGATCGATCTTAAAAATTTGACTGACCGCGAAAAACTGATCGCCAACGACATCGCAAACATCGATAAGCAAATTTCCCAATTGGAATTTGAAAGGAAGAAAGCCGACGAAGATGTTGAAAACACAGAAAAAGAAATTCAAGAATTAGCTTCAAAGGCACACGGGCTTGATTTACATGTTGAGCAAAATTTAATTGAGCTTGAAAAAACTATTGAGGCTAAGACCGCTTTCGAAAATAATATTGCCGGACAAGAAGCTGAGCTCAGGCAATCGGAAGAAGAATATTCATCGCAGCAGACTCAGCAAAACCAAAGACGTGTGGAACATGAACGGTTAAGGGGTCAAATTGAGAATACTAAGAACTCAATTACCCGTTCTGAGCAAAATCTTGACACAATTCAAAATGGAATTGAAAAACGTAAGAACGATTTAACACGCAACGAGGAAGAATCGACAACTCTCAACGAAATACTTGGTGATGCAAATGATCAGCTTGCCGAGATAAATTCTTCCAGAGTAATTATGTTGAATGCTGAAAAAGAAATCAGCGAAAACTTACGTGCAATTAAAGGTGAAGCTTCCCAATTTGAGAATCTGCTAAGCCAGTTAAGAAATCAACGGCAGGAAGTATCAGACAAGATTTATTCTTTCGAGCTGAAGGAGAACGAACTCAATTTCAAAATCAGCAATTTGATTGAGCACATCAAAGAGACTTATTCTGTAGAATTAGAGTTCAAAGAATTCGAAGATTTACACACATTCAATTATGATGAAGTAAATCTAGAAGTACAAAGACATAAAGAAAAAATTAAAAATTTAGGCCCGGTAAATCTTCTCGCTTATTCAGAGTATGATGAAGAGAAGCAGCGTTTAGACTTCTTATTAAAACAGCGAACGGACCTAATCGAATCCGAAAAAGATTTGATTAAAACTATCGATGAGATAAACCAAACAGCTCAAACATTGTTCATGGATACTTTTACTTCGATACGCCAGAACTTCATTACAATCTTCCAGACACTATTTAATCCGGGCGATGAAGCAGATTTGATCCTTGAAGAACATGTTGATCCGCTCGAAGCTAAAATTGAAATCATGGCAAAGCCGAAAGGTAAACGCCCTACAACAATTGAACTACTTTCCGGAGGAGAAAAAACTCTGACGGCTACTGCGTTGTTATTTGCCATTTATCTAGTAAAGCCATCTCCATTCTGCGTGCTGGATGAGGTTGACGCTCCGCTTGATGATGCTAACGTGGACCGTTTCACCAAGTTAATAAAAGAATTCAGCGATAGAACTCAGTTTATAATTGTAACACACAACAAACGCACTATGGAATCTGCAGAAACGATGTATGGCGTTACAATGCAAGAGGAAGGTATTTCCAAACTTGTCGGCGTTCGTTTCGATGAAATTCCGGATTATGGGAATGGATAAAAAAGCTTTTAAAGTGTTCGTTGATTTTGACGGAACGATCACGAAAAAAGATGTTGGAGAAGAGTTGTTCATTGAATTTGGTGACAGTGAGTTTTCAAAAAAACTTATTGTTGATTGGAATAACGATTTAATTGAACCTCGGAAAGGTTGGCAAGCACTTTGTGATTCTGTAATGATTGCAGATGAACCACAAATGAAAAGCTTTCTTAGCACTATTGAAGTTGAAGAATCATTCAAATCATTCGTTAACTATTGCAGAGAAAACGAGTTTGACCTAAAGATTGTAAGCGATGGCTTTGATTTTTATATCCGAACAATTTTAGAAAAAGAAAATCTTGGTAAAGTTGAATTCTCTTCAAATGTTTTGACAATAGTTGATAGTAAGCTGCATCCAAGTTTTCCGAATTCAGCAGAAGATTGTAAATGCAGCGCGAACTGCAAGCGTAATTTTGTTCTTAAACATAGCAGCGATGATGATTATACAGTCTACATTGGCGACGGAGTTTCAGATCGTTGTCCAATTCAATTTTGCGATTTCATCTTCGCTAAAGATTCGCTTCTAAAGTTTTGCGAGGTTAACCGGATTACATATTTCCCTTACAAAGATTTTGAAGATGTAATTAAACGGCTGGATGAGTTAAAAAACAAAAAGCGCTTGAAGAAGCGCCATCAGGCATTGCTTAAAAGAAAAGAAGTTTATACACAGGAAGCGTAATGAATAATTTTGCATTAAAAGTTTTTAAATACAGAAGCTACTCGCCCATTCCCTTTTTAATCTTGATGCTTCTTTTTCAGCAAGCGACTCCGGTAAGTTTAGTAGTTGGATTTGCAGTTGCATTGCTCGGCGAGTTTTTCCGCTTCTGGGGTGTTGCTTATGCCGGAAGCGAAACAAGAAGAACCGGTGAAGTTGGCGCTACATATTTAGTTGTTAGCGGCGCGTTCGCACATTTACGTAATCCTCTATATCTCGGCAATATGTTAATGTATCTCGGTATAGGAATTATGTCTTTTGCTCTTTTCCCATATTTGCAAATTGTTGCTTTAGCGTTTTTCATGTGGCAGTATTATGTAATCATTAAGGAAGAAGAAGGCTTCTTAGTCCAGAAATATGGAAAAGCTTACGAAGATTATAGAACAGCAGTTCCGAAATTAATTCCAAGTTTAAGAGCTTATCCAAATATTGGAATTGAACAGCCGCCGTTTAATCCTAAGGCTGGATTGAAAAGCGAGATGAGAACTTTACAGGCACTCGCATTTATAATTCTAATTGTAATTGTTAGATACGCGTTAAGTTGAACAAGAAATTGATGATAGTGGCCGGTGAAGCTTCCGGCGATTTACATGGTGCAAGTTTGATGAAGGAGTTGAGTTTACTCGATCCTTCGATGGAATTTTTTGGAATCGGCGGAGACAAAATGATTGCCGCCGGTATGAAAGCAAAGTATCACATTAAGCAGATGGCATTTTTGGGATTCATCGAAGTGCTTCGCCATCTTCCCTTCATTAACAAAGTGAAACGCAATCTTCTGCAACTTGCAGAGGAAGAAAATATTGAAATGATAGTTTTGATAGATTACCCCGGATTCAATCTTTACATTGCTAAAGAATTTCATTCTCGCGGAAAGAAGCTGATCTATTTTATCTCTCCTCAAGTTTGGGCTTGGGGAAAAGGGCGGATAGAAAAAATTAAACAGCTTATAAAAAAGATGCTTGTCATCTTCCCGTTTGAAGAGAAGATGTATAGAGAAGCCGGTGTGGATTCTGTATATGTCGGGCATCCGTTAGTAGAACATGTTCAGAATTATCAATTTCTTTCTAAAGATGAATTAGTTATGAAATTTGGATTAGATGCCGATAAAGAAATTCTGTTAGTTTTACCAGGAAGCCGAAAGCAAGAAATTAGGAAAATATTTCCGGAGTGTATTGCCGCCGCCGAAAGAATAGCTGATGACTTCAACATTCAAGTTGTTGTAGCTTGTGCGGAAAATATAAATGAAAACTTACTTAGTGAAGTTTCTTCCGCTAACAAATACAAAGTAGTGAAAGGTTTTACCTACGATTTGTACAAGCATTCAAAGTTTGGAATTATCAAAAGCGGGACTTCTACTTTAGAAGCCGGGTACTTTCAGTTGCCGTTTATTGTGGTCTATGCGACAAACACACTCACCTATCTGATTGGTAAGAATCTGGCTAAGATTAAAAATATTGCAATGGCCAACATAATACTTGGTAAAACTGTCGTAAAAGAGTTAATCCAGAACGATGTCAATAGTGAGAAAATTTTTACTGAAGTTAAATTCATATTAAGCGAAAAGAAAAAGTTAGAAGAGATTAAATCGGAACTTGGCAAGTTGAAAAATTTGCTTGGCACTGGCGGAGCTTCTAAAAGAGCAGCCGAAATAATCTTAGCGGAGATGAATGAAGCTTAGCAATAATCAAAAAAATATTTTGCGCTTTCTAGGTATTAGAATCGCGAGTTTTTTAATAAATGTTCTTTTAAAGACTGTTAGAATCAGAATAGAAAATTCTGATGTAATTAAAGAATTAGACAAACAAAAGAAAAACTATGTGGTTGCTTTCTGGCATGGTTCGATGCTGATTGGTTGGTTTATGCAAAGGAACCGAAACTTTGCTTCTCTTGTTAGTAAAAGTAAGGATGGCGATGTGCTCACTGCTATTCTTGAAAAATGGAATTTTTATGTTGTACGCGGTTCAAGCAGCAAAGGCGGACATGAGGCATTAGATATGATGATTCATCTTACTGAAGAAAATTATCATCTTGCGCTTACACCCGATGGACCAACAGGGCCAATTTATAAAATGAAACCCGGTGCAGTAATTACAGCACGTCGTTCGCAAATACCACTCCTACTCGTTGGAATTGGAATGAAAAGTAAGTGGAGTTTGAAAAGCTGGGATAAGTTCGAAATACCTAAACCGTTTTCCGCTGTAACTGCAATATATTCTCAGCCGATTATGATTTCGGCAATATTAACAAAAGAAGAAACTTCTGAAATAATTGATAAATGCGAAACAGAGCTAAATAATTTACAGAAGGAAGCGCTGAATAGATGATTGAGTTCTTGAGAATTATATCATCCCCTCTTGCATTCTTGTATGCTGTAATTATTCGGATAAGAAATTTCCTTTTCGAAAAGAATTTTTTCCATGCCGCAAAAGTTAACGCTAAGGTAATTTCTATCGGGAATATTACTGTCGGCGGTTCAGGTAAAACTCCGGCTGTGCTGATGCTTGGTGAAATGCTAAAAGCATATGGCAAAAAGATTGGTGTATTAAGCAGAGGTTACGGAAGAAATTCCTTCGGATATGTTTTGGTAAGCAACGGTAATGAAATTGAGAGCAGCGTAGATAAATGCGGCGATGAAATCATTCTTGTTGCGGAAGAATTGAAAATTCCGGCAGCGGTTTGCGAGAAGAGAGCCAAGGGCGCAGCACAGTTGGTTAAAGACACCTCTGTAGATACAATCGTACTTGACGATGCGTTTCAGCATAGATGGATTCACAGAAATCTGGATATTGTGCTTGTAGATCAAAGATTTCTAAATAAGGTAGATTTTGTAGAACAAAATCCTATTCCGCTTGGTATGATGCGTGAGCCTTTTGAATCTCTTGATAGGGCAGATATAATAATCATTAATAGAAAATTTTCAGAGAGAACAGAGATTCCGGAAAAACTTAAAAAATATTTTAGCAGCAAGGAAATTTTTTACGGTTTCTATTCTTCACAAGGAATTTTTGACGTTAAGTCGCATAATTCGTTTCCGCTGGAAGACTTTCAAGGGCAGAAAAGTTTGGTTGTATGCGGTATAGCTAAACCGCATTCGTTCTTAAGTGTTTTAGAGAACAATAAAATTGATATAACAAATAAACTTCTTTATCCGGACCATGCTAATTACTCAACGGCTGAAGTTCAAGAAATTAGAAAGATGTTTTATGACACAAACTCTCACTCGGTATTAACAACTCATAAAGACGCTGTTAAGCTTACCAACTTCCGCAAAGAGCTTGATGACATTGACATCTACTTTTTGAAAATAGCATTAAAAATTGAAGAACAAGAGAGATTCAACAAACTTGTTCTTGGTTCATTGGAATAAACACATGTGAGACCCGTTAGGCTCATCCCTACCGTTCTCTACAAAGAGAATGGGCAAATTAAGTTTGGGCATTTCCTAAAAGGAATTGCAGATGAGATTGATTATGGAATCACAAAATTTATATAAACAACAAATACATTAACTGGAGGATAGTTAAATGGCTAAAGCAACAAATAAGTACGTATACTTTTTTGGTGGAAAGCGTGCTGAAGGACAAGCAAACATGAAAGAGCTGCTCGGCGGAAAAGGTGCAAACCTTGCTGAGATGGTTAATATCGGATTACCGGTTCCAGCCGGCTTTACAATTACAACAGAAGTATGTACTGCATACTACAAGAACAACAAAAAATACCCTAAAGAAGTTGAAGGACAGTTAAAAGCTGCTCTTGCAAGGACAGAAAAAGAAATGGGCGCAAAATTTGGCGATCTTAAAAACCCATTGCTCGTTTCAGTTCGTTCCGGTGCTCGCGCTTCTATGCCTGGTATGATGGAAACAATTTTGAATGTAGGATTGAACAATGAAACACGCGAAGCTTTGATTGCTAAAACCGGCAATCCGCGTTTCGTTTACGATTCACACCGCCGATTAATCCAAATGTATTCCGATGTAGTTATGGAAAAAGCCGCCGGCATAGAACCAGCTGAAGGACAAGGCGTTCGCCAGCAATTGGAAAAAGAACTTCACAAAATTAAAGAATCTCGCGGCGTTCATGCTGATACAGATTTGACTGCTGACGATTTGAAAGAACTTATCGAAATTTACAAAGCAAAAGTTCAAGAAGTTCTTGGCAAACCTTTCCCGGAAAATCCAATGGATCAATTATGGGGTGCAGTTTCTGCTGTATTCCAAAGCTGGATGGGAAAACGTGCTTGCTCTTACAGAAGAATTGAAGGAATCCCGGATGAATGGGGTACTGCAGTAAATGTACAATCAATGGTATTTGGTAACATGGGCGATACATCTGCAACCGGTGTTGCATTTACACGTAACCCGGCTACCGGCGAAAATTATTTCTACGGCGAATGGTTAACAAATGCTCAAGGTGAAGATGTAGTTGCGGGTATTAGAACTCCAAACCCAATTAACGAAGTTGGTAAGACAGAACATACGGCTCACCTTCAGTCTCTTGAAACCGGAATGCCGAGCACTTATAAAGAGCTTCATAAGATTCAACGCTTGTTGGAAAAGCATTATAATGATATGCTCGATATCGAATTTACAATTCAAGAGGGCAGACTTTATATGTTGCAGTGCCGTGTTGGTAAGAGAAACGGACCGGCAGCTGTTAAAATGGCTCTTGATATGTTCAAACAAAAACTTATTACTAAAGAAGAAGCTGTAATGCGTGTTCAGCCAGCTCAGTTAGATGAATTGTTACATCCAATCATCGATCCGGCTGTTGAAATAAACACAAAAGCATTTATTAAAGGTTTACCAGCCGGACCTGGCGGTGCATCCGGACAAGTTGTATTTAACGCTGCTGATGCAGTTGCTTGGAAAAAAGAAGGCAAGAGAGTAATTCTTGTTCGCGAAGAAACAAATCCGGAAGACATCGAAGGTATGCGCGCAGCTGAAGCAATCTTAACTGCTCGCGGCGGTATGACATCTCACGCAGCTTTAGTAGCTCGCGGCTGGGGCAAGTGTTGTATAGTTGGTGCCGGCGGCTTAAAAATTAATTATGAAGAAAGAACATTTGAAGCTGGCGGTTCATCATTCAAAGAAGGTGATTGGCTGACACTTAACGGTTCTAAAGGAACTGTTTATGCCGGCGAACTTCCAATGAAGAAAGCTGCAGAAGATAATGCTGATTTCGTTGCATTCATGAAACTTTGCGATGATGTTAAAAAGTTAAAAGTAAGAACAAATGCTGAAACTCCGGAAGATGCAATTCGCGCTCGCGCTTATGGTGCTGAAGGGATTGGCTTGTTCAGAACAGAACATATGTTCTACGGGAAAAATTCTGAAGAACCATTATTCATTCTCCGCAAGATGATTCACTCCAAATCTCAAGAAGAAAGAATTTCTGCATTGAACGAACTCTTCCCATTTGTTATGAGAGACGTTAAAGGAACATTGGCTGCTATGGACGGATTTGCTGTTACATTCCGTACACTTGATCCACCGCTCCATGAATTTGTTCCAACACAAATTGAAGAAAGACAAAAACTTGCTGAGAGTTTAGGGATTTCTTTAGATGAATTAAACGAACGCGCAGAATCATTGCATGAAAACAATCCAATGATGGGACACCGTGGTGTTCGTCTTGGTATTACTTACCCGGAAATTACAGAAATGCAAGTTCGCGCTATCTTCCAAGCTACTGCAGAATTATTGGCTGAAGGAAAGAAACCATATCCGGAAATAATGATTCCAGTTACATGTCACGTTAACGAAATCAAACATCAATATGCATTAGTAACAAAGGTTCACGCAGAAGTTGCAGCGCAATTCGGTTTAAAGAAAATTCCTCACTTAACCGGAACGATGATCGAAATACCACGTGCTTGCTTAACTGCTGATAAAATTGCCGAAGTTGCTCAATTCTTCTCTTTCGGTACAAACGATCTTACACAAATGGGCTTCGGCTTCTCTCGTGATGATATCGGCGGATTCTTACCGGAATATCTCGACAAAAAGATTTTACTGGAAGATCCATTCCAATCAATTGACCAAGATGCAATTGGCAAGCTGATGGAAATTGCTGTTCAAGGCGGACGCGCTACAAGACCAGATCTTAAGATTGGTATTTGCGGCGAGCATGGCGGTGAACCTAAATCAGTAGAATTCTGCCATAAGATTGGTTTGAACTACGTTAGCTGTTCCCCATTCCGTGTTCCGATTGCTCGATTAGCAGCAGCTCAGGCTGCTGTTAAAGAAGCAAGATCAGCTAAGAAAGTAGTAGCTAAAAAAGCGGCAAAGAAAGTTGTTAAAAAGTAGCAAAGAAAAAGTAAGTGTTGTAATTCTGAGTCTCCCGCTTTTCTAGCGGGAGGCAAAGAATCTCTAATTAACTGTTGGTGAGATTCTTTGTTCATTGTTCTCAGAAATAATTTAGAGGAGTCTAAATGAAGTTATCCGATTTCAAATATAATTTACCAAAAACAGCAATTGCCAAGCATCCGGCAAATCCGCGCGATAAAGCAAAAATGATGGTTATGAACCGCGCCGATCAAAGCATCGAAAATTATAAGTTCTCTGATTTATCAGATTTCGTTCAGAAAGGCGATGTAATTGTTGTAAACAAAAGCAAAGTAATGCAAGCTCGTCTATTCGGAAAGAAAGAACGCACAAACGCAAAAATTGAAGTATTTGTTTTACGCGAATTAAATAAAGAAGAAAACATATGGGATGTTATTGTTGATCCGGCAAGAAAAGTTCGTATCGGCAATAGGATTTATTTCAACGATAAGCTTTGGTGCGAAGTAATTGATAACACTACATCACGCGGAAGAACTGTTCGCTTTAACGAAGATGCCGGCGATATCTTTAAAGCAATAGAAAAAATTGGGCACACTCCTCTGCCGCCATACATTAAGCGTGATGCAGTTGCAAAAGACCGCGAAGACTATCAAACAATTTTTGCAGAGATTGACGGTTCCGTAGCGGCTCCAACAGCTGGTTTACATTTTACACCAACGCTCGTTAAGAAGCTGGAAAAATTAGGTGTTAAAACTGTTCCGGTTATTCTTCATATCGGTCTAGGCACTTTCCGTCCTGTAGAAGTTGAAGACTTAACAAAACATAGAATGGATTCCGAATTCTTTGAAGTTCCCGTTGAAACCGCAGAAGTTATTAATACTGCTTTGAAGAACAAGAAAAATGTTTTTGTAGTTGGAACCAGCACTTGCCGCGCGTTGGAAAGCAGTGTAACTGCAGATGGATTAGCTAAGCCTAATTTCGGTTGGACGGATAAATTTATTTTTCCTCCTTACGATTTTAAAGTAACTAAAAAATTAATAACCAACTTCCACGCACCGGAATCTACACTCCTTATGTTAGCCGGTGCATTCAGCGGTTATGACTTTTTAATGAAAGCATACAAGAAAGCTCAAAAGGATGGTTACCGTTTCTTAAGTTACGGTGACTCAATGCTAATTCTGTAATATGAAAACGTATGTTATTATTCCTTCGGGAGGTTTGGGTAAGCGGACTAACTCGCCGCTTCCCAAACAATATTTACAATTTGCCGGCAAAGAACTTATCGCTTACACTCTTCAAGTTTTCCAATCTTCCAAACATGTTGACGAGATAGTTGTAGCTGCTCAAAATAATTACTTCCCGCTGCTGGAGTCAATCAAACATAATTTTAGTCTCACAAAGTTTACTTGCTTGGTTGAAGGCGGCGAAGAGAGACAACACTCAGTATATAATGCTCTCAAATCTCTCAAAGCTGAAGATGACGATATAGTTGTAATTCACGACGCAGTTCGCCCTTTGCTAACCAAAGAAATTTTATATGATTCAATCCAGACTGCTAAGCAATTTGGAGCCGCAGTTGTTGCGCAGAAAGCTAAGGACACTTTAATCCGAGGAGCAGAAAACGTTTTAGATTATGTTGACCGTTCTGAATTTTATTATGCGCAGACACCGCAAGTTTTTCGGTACAAAATAATTATGGATGCGATGAAGAAAGCTAAGGCAGAAAACTTTGTTGGGACAGATGAATCAATGTTAGTTCATAGAGCCGGATACGAAGTAAAAATTGTGAACGGATCTTCTTTGAACTTCAAAATTACAACTGACGAAGACATACATATATTATCGATGATTTTGAAATCTTTTTAATAGCAAAATCCAATTGTTTATAAAAAACCTTTTATATAATTTTAGCTCAACATATAGGTAGAAAAAATGCTGAATCTCTTTTTCGTGATCATTCTCTCTTACTTAGTAGGTTCAATTCCGAATAGTATTTTGATTAGTAAATTAGTTCGAGGCATAGATATAAGAAACTACGGCAGCGGCAACGCCGGCGGTTCCAACGTATTCCGTGTACTTGGTTGGAAGTGGGGCATTCTCACTATCCTTCTAGACGCACTCAAAGGAGCCATTGCAGTAATTCTAGTAGCTCGTTTCTATTTAGATAGGTTTCCTTTTAATAATGTTACACCTTTTGATGATTTTACCCTCGTTCAAATTATTTGCGGCGTTACCGCTGTAATCGGTCATGTTTGGACATTATTCGCCGGCTTCAAAGGCGGGAAAGGTATTGCTACCGGCCTTGGCGTTTTAATAATGATAGTTACAGTTGATATGGCGTTGGCACTTGGAGTGTTCTTTTTAGTTGTCGGCTTTTCAAGATATATCTCATTAGGATCGCTTGCAGCAGCAGTTTCCGTTCCGCTAATAATGATAATTCGCGAAAATATTTTTAATGTAGACATACATGGTTATCATACAATCTTACCTTTTGCAATTCTTTTGGCATTGTTTGTAGTTTACACACACAGAGCAAATATCGAAAGATTGCTGCAAGGAAGTGAAAGAAAGGTTTCATTCTCTAAAAAGAAATCCGCTTAAATGAGAATTTCAATTCTTGGAGCTGGTGGTTGGGGTACTACATTAGCTGTTCTGCTTCATTATAACGGTCACGATGTAACTCTTTGGGAATATAAGAGTCAATACGCAAAAATTTTAGACCGCACACGCGAGAATAAGCTTTATCTGCCCGGAATTGAAATTCCTAAAGAAATCATTATTACCCATTCCCTTGCTGAAAGTTGTACAAATCAGCACATCATTGTAATCGCAGTCCCTACTCAATTTATAAGAAGCGTTTTGCACGAACTTATAGGCACTAACTTTAAGAACACAACTTTTGTTAGTGTTTCAAAAGGGATTGAGAATGGGACGCTGATGACCGTATCCCAAATTATAAAAGATGAGTTAAAAGGAATTTCACAATCGCAAATCGGTGTACTATCTGGTCCTTCTCACGCTGAAGAAGTTTGTAAGAAAATTCCTACTGCTGTTGTTGCTTCTTCAAAAGATGAATCAACCGCCAAGAATATTCAGTCTGCATTTATTACTTCCTATTTCAGAGTTTATTCAACAACAGATATTCTTGGTGTTGAATATGGCGGCGCATTAAAAAATGTAATTGCAGTTGGCGCTGGAATAATTGATGGAGCCGGATTCGGCGATAATACAAAAGCAGCAATAATGACTCGCGGCATTGCAGAGATTTCCCGCCTTGGTATTGCATTAGGTGCTCGCCCAGAAACTTTTTCCGGTCTTTCCGGAATGGGAGATTTAATTGTTACTTGCATGAGCAGACACAGCCGCAACAGATATGTTGGTGAACAAATTGGTGCGGGCAAAAAACTAAAGGAAGTTTTGAAATCTATGCAAATGGTTGCTGAAGGTGTTCAAACATGCAGATCAGTTCATGAACTTTCAATCAAACATAAAGTTGCCACTCCAATAGCAAGCGCCGTGTACTCAATACTATTCGAAGAACGCGATCCAATCAAAGCTACTTACGAATTGATGACCCGCGACATGAAAGCCGAAAAGGAATAGTATTTCCTCTTATTACTTTAGATTCCACATTCACAACTACTCACAATTTTATTTATATTTCTTCTAGTTAATAACATTTCCAGTGCTTGATGCAAAGCGAATTATCTAAATCAGTTCAATTCCTAAAATCTATTGGACCCAAAAGAGCGGAGTCTTTTTCGAAGATTGGAATTAACACGATTTATGATTTACTAATGTACTTCCCTACCAAGTATTTAGACAGAAGTAATATTCAAACGTCTATAAAAGTTGTTCAATATGTAGTTGATGGATATGAAGGTGAAGTTACAATTGTTGGAAAGGTTGTAGAAACCGAAACTCACTATTACAACCGCAAACAAGTTTTTAAGGTTCGGATGAAAGATTCTACCGGATTCTTTGAATGTGTTTGGTTTCAAGGAGCTAAATACTTTACCAACGTTTTTCATGAGGGTGATTACTTTGCAATCTCTGCCAAGCCGGTTATAACAAAATATGGGCATCTTCAATTTGCCCACCCGGATTTTGATCGCTTTGTAGAACTAGAGTCAAAAGAATTTCTTAACACAGGAAGAATAATTCCTTTCTATCGGTTACCAAAACAGCTAAAAGAAACAAACATTGGCGATTTCAGTCTGCGAAGAATAATTTATTCTGCTGTAGAAACTTATTGCGACAAAATCGAGGAAAGTCTCCCAAATGAGATCATAAAGGAAAACTTACTTATCCCTTTAAAGGAAACAGTAAAGATTCTGCACTCACCGCCAAATCAAGAAGAGTTAGTTAAGGCAAAACATAGAATCAAATTCGAAGAGATATTTTTCTTCGAGTGCATGATTGCACTTAGAAAAGTTCTTTACTCTTCTAGAACTAAAGGACAATCCTATCAAGCAAAATCGGCAACGTTAAAACAATTTCTTAAGACACTTCCATTCGAGCTAACTGCTTCACAACTCAAAGTCTTATCCGAAATCAGAAAGGATTTAGAAAGCAATGTTCCGATGAACAGATTACTGCAAGGCGATGTTGGTAGCGGTAAAACAATTGTTGCGTTAATTAGTATGATTATCGCAATCAGTAACGGCTCTCAGTGCGCGCTGATGGCGCCAACAGAAATTCTTGCAGATCAGCATTTCAAACGAATTTCAAAAATGGTTGAACCGGTTGGTATTAGTGTTAGGCTGGTGCTTGGAAGTCAAAATAAATCCGAGAGGGATAAAACTCTTGCTGAAATCATTTCCGGTAAAGTTGATTTAGTTATCGGCACTCACGCTTTAATTGAGGATAAAGTAGAATTCAAGAATCTCGGTTTGGTTGTCATCGATGAGCAGCATCGTTTCGGTGTATTGCAACGCTCTGTTTTATCCAAGAAAGGAACTACTCCAAATGTATTAGTAATGACGGCAACTCCAATCCCGCGAACTCTTTCGATGACTTTGTATGGCGATTTAGATGTTTCAATCATCGACGAGATGCCGAGAGATAGAATACCTATAAAAACAATTCTTAGAGGGGAAAAGAAAATACCGGCAATTATGGATTTCATCAAGAAGAAGGCATCGGAAGGAAATCAATCGTTTATCGTTTATCCGCTGGTTGATGAATCTGAGAAGTTGGAACTAAAAGCCGCAACTAAACACTTTGAGGAATTAAAGAATGAGCAGTTAAAAGACTTGCGCCTCGCATTGATTCATGGCAAAATGAAATGGCAAGAAAAAGAAAATATAATGAATGAGTTTGCCGAAGGTAAATACGATGTGCTAGTATCTACAACTGTAATTGAAGTAGGCATTGATATTCCAATGGCAAATCTTATTGTAATAAACGATGCTCACCGCTTTGGACTTTCGCAGCTACATCAATTGCGCGGGCGCGTTGGGAGAAACAATAAGCAAGCGTATTGCATATTGATTACAAAGGATGAATTAGCTATAAGATCGAATCAATTTAATTTTGAGACTGAGTTTGCTTCACAGGCACAGCTTGATAAGAACAGAGCTATTGTTCGCTTGAATGCAATGGTTAAATCGAACAATGGATTCGAACTTTCCGAAATTGATTTTAAACTACGCGGACCGGGAAATATTTTCGGTACCGAACAAAGCGGCCTTCCGGAGTTTAGACACATAAATATTGTTGATGACATTCAGCTAATACAGCAAGCTAAAGATTCTGCTTTCAAGATAATTGAGAGCGATCCCCATCTGATTCAAGATAAAAATTCAATTGTAAGAAAAATTCTCAAAGAAAAATTTTCTTCCAAGGTAGAATTATCTCACATCGCTTGACCACTAGTCACTTCAAACATCATTCCAAATATTTTTAAAAAATAATTTTGTGAATACATTTTCTTGCGATTTTTTTTATATGTGTTATATTTCGTGCAGAAAATTTTGAAAGGAAGTGTTATTAGTTCTCTTTTACTAAATAAAAAATTAAAAGTAGCCCTCACATATAATGTTAAGCCGGAAGAAAACATTACCGGTGAACGAACACCTCTCTCTTCTAACTCATCTTCGTTAAAAAACTTTAATGATACTTACGCCGAATGGGATTCTATTGATACGGTTCATGCAATTAGAGATGCTTTAGCAGTGAATCATGATGTGATAATGATTGAAGCTGATGAGAATGCGTTTGAAAAATTTCGTACACTAAGGCCGGAAGTAGTTTTTAACGTTGCTGAATGTGCCTACGGAACAAGTAGAGAAGCACAAATACCGGCGATGCTGGATATGCTTCAGATTCCTTACTCCGGTTCCGATCCACTGACATTAACAACATGTTTGGACAAAGCAAGAACTAAAGAAGTTCTTTCATATCACAAAATTCCTACTTCAAAATTTTTGTTGGTTGAATCTTTGAACGATCTTGCCAATTTTAATCTTGCTTTTCCAGTTATCATGAAGCCGGTTGCAGAAGGATCAAGCAAAGGTATATTTGATTCTTCCTTTGTTGAAAATTTAGAGCAATTGACTTTGCGAATGACTGAACTGTTCTCTGAATACAATCAGCCATTTTTGGTAGAAGAATTTTTACCGGGGAGAGAATTTACTGTTGCAATGCTTGGCAACGGAGATGAGACGATTGTTTTGCCAATAATTGAACTCAACCTAACGGAATTGCCATCTCATCTAGCTCCAATTTATTCTTACGAGGCTAAATGGGTTGTTGATACGAAGGATAATCCGTTAAATATTTTTTCTTGCCCCGCAAAAATTAGTGATGAACTCGCCGCGCAAATTTCCGATATTGCTTTGAGAACTTACAAAGTGCTGCGTTGCAAAGATTGGAGCCGGATTGATATTAGACTTAATGCTGAGAATGAGCCAAATGTAATTGAGATTAATCCCTTGCCGGGTGTTTTACCCGATCCCAAAGACAATTCTTGTTTTCCTAAAGCTGCAAGAACTTTTGGACTCAACTATTCCGAAATGATTAACAAAGTTCTTGAACATGCTGCAAAGCGGAATAACTTATTATGATTCTCGATCATAAAATATTGATCTGCTTTAACGAACCGACACGCTACTACGATAATTATCTTGGTAAAGATACCGATGACCATAACGAAGACAACGATTTATCCGAGCGTGAGTTTCTGAAGCAGATTGAATCGATTAAGAAACTTTTGAAAAAGAAATTTGCTTTTGTAGAAACGCTGCCCATTAATAGAGATGTAAGAGACGCGATAAAAAAAATCACCCATATCTCTCCGGATGTAATTTTTAATTTTGTTGAATCGATTGAAGGAAATTCTGACTACGAAAGCTACATTGCCGGTGTTTTTGATCTTCTTGGAATTCAGTATACCGGCAATTCTGCTATGACTTTGGGAAACTGCTTACAGAAATCGAAGACAAAACAAATTCTGCAAGCTCACGGAGTTAGAACTCCGGCTCATTATCTTGCAGAAATCGATCATGTTCCTACAAAGCATGAATTCAAACTGAAATTTCCCGTTATTCTTAAACTAGCAAGAGAAGATGCAAGCATCGGTATTTCGGAATTTTCTGTAGTAGATAATTATGAGGATTTAAGAGCTCGACTCAACTACTTATTCACTTCTTTCACACAAGAAGTGATAATCGAGGAGTATATTGACGGACGTGAGTTGAATGTAGCTATTCTAGGCGGTCAAGTTTTACCGATTTCTGAAATTACTTTTGATACGTTGCCGGATGGACTTCCTAAAATTGTTACTTACGAAGCCAAGTGGTCTGCCGACAGCATTTACTTCAAGAGTACAATCCCCAAATGCCCGGCAAAGCTTGAACCTAGATTAGAAGACAAAGTTAAAAAGATGGCTCTAGAAGCCTACGAAGCGCTAGACTGTAGAGATTACGTAAGAGTTGATATTAGATTGAACAAGAAAAATGTTCCTTATGTAATTGAAGTGAATCCGAATCCCGATATTTCTCCCGATACCGGATTTGTTCGCAGTTCTGCCACAGCAGGAATTAATTACGAAGAACTTTTATATAAAATTTCATCCTTTGCCTTAATGAGAAACAGTTATGATACGAAAGCTGCAAGCTGAAGACAGACAACAACTTGTTGAAATGATCGAAGGAACTCATAATTTCAATGCCGAAGAGAAAAGTGTTGCGCTTGAGCTGATTGATGAGGCTATCGAAAAACCGAATCATGAGTATTATAACGTTTACGTCTTTGAGAAGGAAGGAAAAATTTTAGGTTACCATTGTGTTGGAAAGCGCGCGCTAACCGACGGAGTGTTCGATTTATTCTGGATTGTTGTTGGACCAAACGCTCAGAATCTTGGCGTAGGTAAAAAACTTTTAGAACATTCGGAAAATTTTGTGAAAGAAAACAATGGAAGATGGATCTTAGCTGAAACTTCTTCCAAAGACAGTTACACTGCCACGAGAAATTTTTATTTAAGAAATAATTACTCGATAGTATCCCAAATAAAAGATTTTTATTCGGTCGGAGATAATCTGATCGTGTTCGGTAAGTACTTAAGAACTTAAAGGGCAATTAAACATAAAGGGCAACTATCATGGAACTCTGGCAGCAAATGGTAAGAGACAGTGTTCACTCTGTCGATCAACTTGTTGAAAAGTTCGGGATTGACAAAACTATAGCAGAGAATCTGGATGAATTCTTCCAAGCAAGAATAAATCCTTACTATTTATCGCTCATTCGTTATCCGCACGATCCTATTTGGAAGCAGTGTGTGCCGGATAAAGCCGAGCTTGATGACATAGAAGGATTTGAAGACCCGCTTCAAGAAGATGCGATGAGTCCGGTTCCAAATATTACACATCGTTATCCGGATCGGGCTTTGTTTCTTACCACAAGCCAATGCGGAATGTATTGCCGCTTTTGCACTCGCAAAAGAAAAGTTGGCAACGCAGACAAAATCTCGATGAAAGAACTTGAGTCTGCTTTTAAGTATTTGGAAAAACATACCGAAATTCGAGACGTTGTAATGTCCGGCGGCGATCCGCTTATGCTGACAGATACAATGCTGGAAAAAATTCTAAAGCGCCTCAGACAAATTCCTCATCTCGAAATTATTCGTATTGGTTCTAAGATGCCTTGCGTTCTCCCTCAGAGAATTACACCAAAACTCGTAGAAATGATTAAGAAGTATCATCCTATATATGTTAACACTCACTTCAATCATCCATGGGAAATTACGCCCGAGAGCTCCAAAGCGTGCGAGATGCTCGCTAATGCGGGAATTCCGGTAAGTAATCAAGCTGTGCTGATGAAAGGCGTTAATGATGACGCTGAAGTGATGAGAGAATTATTTACAAAGCTTCTTAAGATTCGTGTACGTCCTTACTATTTGTATATGGCAGATGAAACCCGCGGCGCCAACCATTTCCGAACTTCGCTGGATAAAGGGCTGGAGATTATGTACAAACTCCGAGGCCATACTAGCGGATTGGCAATTCCCCATTTCGTAATTGATGCACCGGGCGGCGGCGGTAAGATTCCGGTTCTACCTCAGTATGTTCTCCACCGCGATGAAGATCGCGTTGTTATGCGCAATTATAAGAATGAAGTATTTGTTTACCGCGAAGCTCATCTCGATCAGAAGGCTGATTCTAAAATCTCTGTCGAGCTGGTTGGAAAGAAAAACGGAAACAGCGGAAATGGCAACGGAAATGGTTCTAATGGAAACGGAGCTTCTAAGAAACCGAAAAACTTCAAAGAGAATATTGATGTTCCGGAATTGATACCAATAAGTAAGAATTGATAGAACTAGTATTTAGATATTAGTATTGAGTAGTTAGAAAAAATCCCGGCAACACCAGCCGGGATTTTTGTTTACTAAACAAGAAACATTTTACTTTAGTAGAGCAAGTTTCGCAATATCCTTATTCTCAAGAATTTTGCTTTCATATCCAAGCTTAGCGGCATTAATCATAGCCGTTCCAAGTTCTTCCATAGTGCAGACATATTTCGGCAAAAGTATTTTTAGCAATGGATATATCATTCCTATCATCTTTGAGGCTTTGAAAGCTCTCTTCTGATTAGCTGCTGGCTTAATAAATCCGGGTCTGAATAAATAAACTGATTTGAATGGCAGTTTTGTTAAATCATTTTCAGTCTTACCCTTCACACGTGCCCACATCAATTTACCTTTTTCGGAACTGTCTGTACCTTGACCGGAAACATAACAGAAAGTCATGTCGGGGTTCAAATTAGAAAGAGTTTTTGCAGCGGCCAAAGTTAAATCATAACTAACTTTTGTGTAATCTGTTTCATTCATACCAATAGATGAAGTTCCTAAACAAAAGAAGCAAGTATTATAGCCTTTTAGTTGCTCTTCAATCGCTTCGTAATTATAAAAATCACGTTGAATTATTTCGCTCAGTTTGCTGTGTGTAATCCCGCAAGGTCTTCTGCTAACAGAGAGTACAGATTCTACATCAGAATGGTTTAAAGCCTTTAGCAAAACACCTTCCCCCACCATACCGGTCGCACCAAAAACTATTGCTCTAATTTTCAATTTATTTCTCAATTTACTTAGTAATAATTTCCAGAATATCTTCTTCCAGTTTTCCTTTTGGTGTTTCAACTATTCGAGCCATCTCAGCCCCATCTTTATAGAAAATAAAAGTAGGTACAAACTTGATTTCAAGTTTTTCAACATCACCTTCATCACATTGTTTGTTTCTGTCAACACAAACAAGTTCAAGATTTTTGTAATCGAAAGAGACGGCGTCCATAATCTTATAAAAACGGGGCACTTCTCTTTTGCTGTCGCCGCACCAAGAAGCCATTACGACTTTTATTGCATAATTGGGCGCAACTGTTTTAATCTTTTCGACAATTACGGAATCCGGCTTGTAATTATCATACTCAGCGCTAAACCACCAAGCATAATTAGTATCGGCAAATGCAGTTCTGTCGCAAATACCAATAAGCATTTGCTTGCCGGACTTTTCATCCAGCATCATCTTGTTTTTTAGCTGTGCATTAGTAAGCAGTGCAGTTAACACTAGTAAGAAGAAAATCTTTTTCATAACAACCTCTAGGAGTTGTTTGGTTGGCGAATATCGAGACCCCAATACAGTTTGGTGCGAAGTGTCTCAAAGTAATTGTTTTTGGTCGAATGAACGAGCTTTACCGGCTTGTTGCTTTTTTCAATATGAATGGTAGCCGGAGGTTTAATAAAATTTACGCGCTGCCCGTCGCTGCTAACTTGAATTGAATCGTGAAGTGAATTAACATTAATTGTAATTTTTTGTTTGCTCGACAGAACAAGTGGACGCATAGTAAGAGTATGCGGTGCGATAGGGCTTAGTGTAATAACATCGGCTTTAGGATTTACAATTGGTCCACCGGTGGAAAGCGAGTATCCGGTCGATCCGGTTGGGGTAGCAACAATAATTCCATCAGCAGAAAATGTTGTTACATATTCACCATCTACAAAGACGGTCAGCTCAATCATCTTGGACCAAGAGCCTTTATCAATTACTACATCATTAATGGCGTATAGACTTTCCGGCAATCCGTTAACGGTTCCTATAAGCGCCATCCTCTCTTCAACAATATAATTTTTTTCTTTTATATCATTAATAAAATGGCTGAAAGTTTCAATATCGAATTCGGCAAGAAAGCCAAGTTTGCCAAAATTTACACCAAGAATCGGCGTACCACTTCCTCTAACGCTGAAAGCAGTGTTTAACATTGTGCCGTCACCGCCAATTGAAATGACCATACCGCACATACTTCCAATTTTATCAAGCGAAACAATTTTAGTGCAGTCAACTTCGTTCAAAGATTCGATGTTGGTTTTAATAATCGAATCACTCAAAACGTAATCCATCCCGCTTTTTTTTATTTCAGAAATGATCCGGACTACAATTTCGTTCACTTCCGGTTTTGATGTATTTGGAATAATCCCAATCGTCATTTTTTATTATTAAGCTCCCAGAGTTTACAATACTTTGCAAAGACATAAACCGACGAAAATACCGCAAGCATTAAGCCGTGTAATCCATCGAGAAAACCTCTGCGGAAAATATACATTTTAAGGAATATAAATAACGGTCTTAGAAGTATATCACTTATTGAGGCATTGCGGTTTTTATCAGCAAGTTCTTTAGCAGCTAATGTAGTGTAAGAATTAAACTTAGTAAAATAGTGCTCTATGTTTGGATCGGTATAATGATTAAGATCATGTTTTAAATGCCCAATTTCGCCCGACACATCCAAACCTTCGTGAACTTGCTTATCATCAAATTTTACAAATTGCTTGTTAAAAAACCTTTTTATTCTAGCAGGATACCATCCGCTATGTTTAATCCATTTACCAAGAAAAAAAGCTCGTCGCGCTACATCGTAGCAATAATACCTAGGTTCAGTTGCCTTGAATTGCCAAAGTTCGGCTTCAAGCTCCGAAGTAAGTTCTTCATCAGCGTCAATCCAAAGAATCCAATCATATTTCGTTTTCGAAACCGCATAGCGTTTAGTTCTTGCGTAGCCTTGCCATTGGTATATTTCACAATTCACATTTGGATATCTTCCCGCCACGGCAAAAGTATTATCAGTAGTGCTTGAATCTACAATAACAACTACATCGTCAATCACATTAACCATGCTTTTTAAACACAGCTCGATATTTTTCTCTTCATTCTTGGCAATTACGATAGCGGATAATTTCATCAATCACACCTTAACATTGCTTGTCTTTTTCAGAAAATTGAAATAAAAGGCTAGATTCAATCCTATAGTAAACCAAACCATTGTTATTATTTCTTGATCGCCGAAATTGTATTCACCTAAACCCGATGCAAGAAAACCGATAAAACTTGCTATGGCACCAACTGCAAAGGAAGAAGCGACCGATTCATCTTTTACTGCGCGGTAAATTTTAATATTCAAAAGGAAGATGCTAACCAGCATAAACATTATTGCAACAAAACCAACAACTCCAAGTGTTACAAGCCATTGAATGAAATTGTTATGCAAATGCCCGAAGTTTTCCTTCAGATAATCGTCTTTATATTTTCTGTAAATGTTACCTAAGTCAATATCACCGACACCAAAAAAAGGATAATCCTTAAAGATTTTGAGTCCAACGCGCCAAATGTTTAAGCGCTCATAATTTGTTTCATGATAAGGATCGAACATCGAAAGGACACGATTCCGTTTGAACGAACTGATATAAATCTCATTTGAATTAACGCTGAAACTGGTACACGAATGATTGAGTGTTGTAATTATTCCGAAATTAAGCGCTCCGTTCTTAGATTCTCCTTTGTACACCATTCCATCAATTGTTAGAGCGTAGGCTGTTGAATCCACAAACTTCATAAAGGTGATTCCAACAATCGGATCTCTCTTTATTTCTTTTAGCCCATTATTCTCAATACTATATTGAATTAAGTTGTTGTCGTTTTGAAAGATCAAAATGCTCTTGTAAAACCAAAGGTATTTGATTGAGGATTCAAATCTTATGGAATCAGTTAACGCAGTCGGCAAACCACCCTTATTTTGGTATAATTCAATCGAGCTATTTTTCTCAGAATAGAGAGCAACGTACTTTTCATCAGCGGCCACAGTTGCAGCTCCGCCATTTCCATCAAAATATTTTCTTAAAGAAATGTTTGTCGGCTCTTGGTAAACTGTGAGTCCACTATCTTTATCAGCAACAAAAAGTTTTCCGTTAGCGAGTGTAAAATCTCGTGTGGCTCCGGTAGAGATAAAAGTTTTCAATTCTTTTATTTTACTATCTGTTCCTTTTTCGATTATGATAAATCGGGAGTCAAGCGTAAAGGCTAAAAAATAGTTACCTACCCAATGATTAATTCTTGTGATTGGCGAATTAGTTTGAAGAGTTTGTAGATGCTTATTACCAACAAAAACAGAAATTCCCTTTTCATATTCCGATACCAAAATTGTATCGCCGTCAACAATTTGAACAGCATAAGCCCGTCCATTTGGGTTAACAGCAGTTTCGATGTTCAATTTATTCTTCAGCGAAATAACTTCAACCTTGCTCTCGTTACCCTTAAGAAGAGCCATGAACATTACTGCGATTACCGCTGGAGCAATTATCCACCATTTTTTCTTAACAAGGAGTACACTAAATAGTCCGACAAATAACCCAAGCCATGCTGCGCGTGTGTAGCTGGCAATCACAGCAGCGAACGATAATCCAAAAGCAAGAAAGTAGAATATCCTTACTTTCCAATTTGTCTTTTCATTTATTAAAAATGCAAAAAAGAAAATTGCAGTAAAGCTCATTAAACCGCCGGCCGTCATTACATACTGAAACGGTGAAGGTCCTTTCATTTCAAGTTGATATAGCTGCGTGAAATAATGCTTTAATGACATGAACAAATAAACAAGCAGTGTTGCTAGCGCAACGCCTAAGTAGAATTTTAAGAGTGTCTTAGTTTTATTTTCCGAATCGGCAGCAAAAGCCAATAAATAAACTATCGGAAGCAACAGCAAGCTTTTTATAAGCTCATTGAACGCGTTTCCATTTTCTACAGAAAAGAGGGCCGAAGTGAAAACCGAGACAAAATATATTAGAAAGGCTAGCTCCAGACCGGTTTTCTTAAATGGGTTTTCCCGATACAAATAGAAGCGCAGACCAACCAACAGATAAGCGCCAAAGAAGCCAAGCTGACAAATAAATATCGAGTTGTTTAGTGTAGAAGCGAAGAGAATTAGAAACCCAAAAATTGCCTTATCTAAATTATCTTTATTCAATAACGAATTTAGTTTCATTGATCTCTGAATTGTAGTTCGTAAAGTTTTCTGTAAATACCTTGTTCATTAGTTAGAAGCTCTTCATGTTTACCATCTTGAACAATCTTTCCTTTATCTAACACAATAATTCTATCGGCATTTCGAATTGTGCTTAGGCGATGTGCTATTACAAATGTTGTTCTTTCTGCCATAAGACGCTCTATAGCCTCTTGTACCAGCACTTCCGACTCATTATCCAAAGCTGAAGTAGCTTCATCTAAAATCATTATAGGAGGGTTTTTAAGCAACGCACGCGCAATGGAAAGGCGCTGGCGCTGTCCGCCGGAAAGTTTGGTTCCCTTCTCGCCAATAATTGTATCGTAACCATTCGGCAGTTCAAGAATAAAGTTGTGGGCATTTGCGGCTTTAGCAGCAGCGATAATTTTATCATCTGTGCAGTTCTGAATGCCGTAAGAAATATTGCTTCGTACAGTTTCATTAAACAAAATTGTTTCTTGCGTAACAATTCCCATCAGCTTACGAAGATCTTCTATTCTAACTTCTTTCAGATCGGTTCCATCAAGAAGAATTCTTCCACATGTCGGATCGTAGAAACGAGGAATCAGATCAACCATAGTTGTCTTACCGGCACCACTGCTACCAACAATAGCCAGAACTTTTCCCTTTGCAACTTTTATATTCAGCGAATCCAATATTAATTCATCGGAATCATCATAATGGAAAGAAACATTTTCAAATTCAATTTGCTCTTCAAAGTCATTTTTAACAAGCGGTGACTCAATATTTTTAATTTTAGGTTCCGTATCAAGAATTTCAAATACACGTTCTGCGGCAGCACTAGATTCTTGAATACGGTTATTAACGCTGCTCAATTCTTTTATTGGCGGCATCATTTGGAAGATAGCGAGCAAGAAAGCAATGAACTCACTTGCGTCAAGCGTTTTCTCCACAAGAACCAACTGTCCGCCAAAGTAAATCATTACACAACCAACAATTACACTCAAGATTTCTGTAATGTGTGGGGCGGCGTTCCTAATTCTATTGATCTTTAGTATTGTCTTGAAAAAACTGAAAGTCTGAGTGGAAAACTTTTTATTCTCGTAATCCTCCATACCAAATGCTTTTACAATCTTTACACCGGTGATAGTCTCATGCAGTGTTGTGGTTATTTCACTCATCTTACCTTGCAAAACTGAAGTTTGCTTTCTAAGCTTCAAACCAATCCAACCAATAATTCCAGCCGATACCGGAAGTACTAAAAATGAAAAGAGAGTTAAACGCCAGCTAATAGCCAGTGCAATAATTAAAAAAACTAAAATTGAAAACGGTTCACGAACCATATTTAAGAAAACAGCCGAAATACTTGTCTGCACTGCATATACATCATTCGTTACTCGCGAAATTAAATTTCCGGTCTTTTCATTCTTAAAGTAGCTCATCGGTAGTTTATGCAAATGGAAATAGGCTTCATTGCGCAAGTCACGAATCATTCCTTGCTCAACAAAAGCTAGAAAGTAAGATTGTAAGTAGCCGAAGATGTTTTTCAAAGAGAATGTGATAAAAAGGAGCAGACAAATTTTTAGAATAATTTGATTCTGTGTTCCGGAAAAAACAATTTCCTTAAACGAAGTGGTGATTCTTTCTTCGAGGTTGTCTACAACGCTTAATGCCGGAACTTTCATTGTTTTCTTAATTACTTGCTCTGTAGGAACTGTTTGGCTTTGTCCAAAAAGAGTATCCAATAATGGTATTGTTAATGTTACAGAAGCACCATTGAGAACAGCATAAAGAATTGTAAAAACTATAGAAGCAGCCAGATGCTTCTTAAACGGTTTGATGTAGGAAAGTACTCTTAAGTATGTTTTCATTAATCTCTCAATTAGGTAGATTATTAAGCGAGCATCCGCCGTACAAATTTATCGAATCATATTTTGATAGGTTCGTCAAATCAAGAATAGTAATCTGTTTCATGCCATTCAAGCGTTCATCAAAAAATAACAACTTTCCCCGAACTATTAAATTGCTGAATCCGCTTCCGTCAATAATTGCAAGCACTTTCTTTTTCTCAGTATCATAAATAATCAATTCATGCCGAATAACCACACCGGAATTCTTCTTCTCCATTAGCTGCTCCGCTGCAATAATGAACAAGAATCTCGAATCAGCAGACCATCGGACATCTTCAATATTACCTTTGGATGATGCTAGAAGTACTTCCGACTTATCCGGAAAATTCTTCAGATAGAAATACTCTCGATCATCATTTTTAGCGCTTGTAATTTGGAATTTGCCGTTGGGCGAAAACAACTCCGGCTTCCGGTTCGGTTTAGTTGGAAACCCTTGTAATAGAAGATCAAACGAACGTTCAGTTGAACGTCCTCCCTTACCGTAAGAATCCCATGTAGAAATTCTTTGGTAGATTATGCGGGCATTGTTTGAATCGGGGAAAGTAGCATTAACTCTAAAAGTATCTTGCTGATCCCAATATGTGTAAAGCTGATTCACATTGCCAATATTCATCAATTCATCAACTTCTTCCTCATTGCGGTGTAAAAAGTAAACTCTGGCATTTTGAATCGCAGTTACATTCTTATGTTCGATTAAATTTTCTGCTGCTACAATGAAAGCAAATCTCGAGTCGCGGGAAAGATTCATCGATAAAACTTTTCTATTGCTTCGGCTCCACAAAATTTCCGTGGATTTAGTTTTTAGATTGTAATTGTAAACAGCTCCTTTTCCAAGATAATTTCCAAGGAATGGAACATTTACAAATTCATCCAGAACACGCTGGCCATTTCTGTTGATTTCATAATCCTTGATCAAGGATTTTATGTAAAGATCAAAAGCTTTTTCACCAGCTGCATAAGCACTTGAAAATTTTCCGTAAAATAATTTGTATTTCTTTTTCCCGACAGATTCAAGCCTTAAATGTGCCCGAACTGAATCACTAAGTTTCATTTTGAATTTTGAAGCTTGCTCGTAAGTCTTGTAGGAACCCAGCGAAATTGAGTAGGGATTTATTTTATCTTTCTGAAGTTCTCCGCCGTCAAAATTGCAAGATGCAAAAATGAAAGAAACGAAAATAAGTATGAAGGGGATATACTTCGCCATAAATTAACTCATCCCCGCGGATGATGGTCTTTGTGAATTTGTTTGATGTATTGCCTATCTACATGAGTATAAATCTGCGTTGTTGAAATATCGGAATGACCAAGCATTTCTTGTACTGCGCGAAGATCGGCCCCACCTTCCAAAAGATGTGTTGCAAACGAATGACGGAATAGATGCGGATGAATTTCCTTTTGTAACCCGGCTTCTTTTCCATACCGGTCAACAATTTTCCAAATTGACATTCGGCTTAGTTTCATTCCCCTTTTACTTAGAAAGATGATTCCGCTGCTTTTATCTTTTCTTTCAAATATCGGACGGGTTTTCGTCAGATACTCCTTCACCCAGTAAATAGCAGAGCTTCCGATAGGGACAATCCTTTCTTTTGAACCCTTACCTAACACCCTAATAACTTCTTCTTCAAAATATATATCATTTATTTTGAGATTTATCAGCTCACTCACTCGCAACCCGGAAGAGTAAAACAATTCCAAGATGGCTTTATCCCGAAGTCCACCGGATTCTTCGGTATTCGGTGCGTTTAGGATTCTTTCGATTTCATCAAACGATAAAACTGAAGGAAGCTTTCTAGCAAGTTTCACTTTGCCAATCATCGCGGTGGGATTTTTCTCGATAAATTTATTCTCTTCAAGGAATGCGAAGAATTTTTTCAATGTTGTCATGTAGCGAGCAGTCGTAGTGCTGGAGAGGCTGGATTTTCTCTGTTCGTTGAAAAAATCTGCTAAAATGCCAGATGTAATTTCGTTGTAATCAGAAATGTCTCTTCTATTGAGAAATTCTAAAAACATTTTAAGATCGCTTTGATATGATAGAGCGGTATTATCTGAGAGATTCTTCTCGTAGCGTAAAATGGAAATGAATTCTTTAACGAACTGTTCCATTAACTCTATTCTTCTGCTTTTGATTCTAATTCTTCTTGGTTTGGATAGCGAATTCTTCTATGATGATGCCCCACAAGAATGCTAAGGAATGATTCTTTGATCTTTTTAATATCACTGAAAGTAAGAGGAGCTTCATCAAGCTGTCCATCTTCAATCCTTGAATTGATGAGGTTATTAATAACATTCTCAATTATTTGCGGTTCAGCGCCGGAAAGCGAGCGAACAGTTGATTCGCATGCATCGGCCAGCATAACAATAGCTGTTTCTTTTGTATTTGGTTTGGGACCCGGATAGCGGAATTCGTTAATATTAACGTTCTCTTCTCCATACAAAGATTTTGCTTTTTCATAGAAGTAAGTTATAACCATTGTTCCATGATGCATAGGGATGAAATCAACAATTTCCTTCGGTAATCCGCTTTTATTTGCAAGCTCAATTCCTTTTACAATATGCGCAAGAATTAACTCCTTGCTTCTCTCCGGTGCAAGATTATCGTGAATGTTGTTCGAATCAATTTGATTTTCAACAAAGCTTTCCGGGTCAAAACTTTTTCCTATATCGTGATAATATGCACCAACCTTAGCAAGAACTGCATTTGCGCCAACAGCTTCGGCGGTTGTCTCAGCTAGTGTACCCATCGAAACCGAATGACTAAATGTGCCGGGCGCATTTTTTGCCAATTCTTTTAGAAGAGGGCGATTCAAATCTGTGAGTTCCAAAAAGGTAAGATCGGTGGTAAGGTTGAATAATTTTTCAACAAATATTATTAAACCGTAAGTTAGAACCGGGCTTACAAGTGCGTTTGATGCCGCAAAAGCAAAACCAGCCAGCATCTGATTAACGGAATCAAATCTTTCCAATCCAAACGCTAAGATGCTGAGGCAATATCCAAGTAAAATGTAGAGAAACGAGCGATAGATTTGTGTTCTGTTTTTGATGTCTCTTACAGTGTAAGCAGCTAAACCGCCCGCTACAATATTTGTTACTGCAAAGACATAATCATTTCCACGAAGAGCACCAACTATAAGCGAAATAACAACTGTTGAATAAAATCCGATTCTGGAATCAAAAATAATTGTGAGAAGCATTGAAGCTACGGGAACAAGTATGAGGTATTCAATTGGAGATGAGACGTTAATTGTATAGACCAAATAGGTAAGAAAACTGATGAATAGCGTAACAACTGCAATAAGTCCAATTGTTAGATTATCTCTAAAAATCTTTGGCCTGAACAAATGGATATAGATCATCATCGGCAGCAAAACAATGCATATATGTAGAAACTTGCCAATATTCTGAAGTAAGTTACTCCAGAAATTTCTTTCTTCTCCCTTTGCTATTCGATAGGAATCAATTTTTAGTTTAGTTTCTTCGGATATCCGATCATGCTTGGCAACAATTCTTTCATTCTCGTTAACAATACCTATGTTTCGCGTTACTTTGTTTTTTGCGCTATTGATAGCTTCATAAGTTAGTTTTTTATCGAAAACTATATTTGGTCTTGCGAAGTGATGTATTAACTCCTCGATTACTTCTACCAGATTGGAATTTGAGCCGACGAGGGTTTTAGCCTTAAAATTGATGTACTCATTCAGTCTATCCTTTTCTACAAAACTTTCCACCGGATATACTCTTTCAAACTTACCATCGCGCAAAGCAATTGTATCTTTTTTAGATTCATTCCCATCTAAATTCAACAACCCAATTTCAAAAATCTCTTTCATTGTTGATTGCGAACTGCGAAGCAACTCTCGTAAAGTTATTCTTTTGCCAAATACATTTGTCTGTGGAGTTTTTAAGTTTTCCAGTTGCCTTAATGCTTCTTTGCTTAATACTTCATTTTCAGAAACGAATGTGGGCTGTCCCAAAGTTTGTATTAAATGCTGGCTATAATTCTCCATCGAGTCCAGCATTTTTTTTTGTAATGTGAAGTCGCGCTGATAAATCGGAAGCACTCTTTTCAGCGCAAGATTCTTTTCTGCTTCAAATATTTTTGAATCCTTTAATATCTCAAATGTAGTTGAAGCGATTAAATCCTCATGAATCCAGATAGAGCCAACAGTAATATCCGACTCAAGTGATTCACCTTTCGGAAACATTAATACGATTAAAATTATTGTAGTTACAACAAGGAGGATTTTTATTCGTTTGCTTGTTCTTAGCTTGGATTTAACTTCTGTCGTAATCATTTATTTTTTTGCTAGCAGTAACATCTTCAAAAAATCAGCAACACCATCTTCATTATTATTTTTTTTCAATATCAAATCAGCCATACGTTTCAATTCCGGAACGGCATTTTCCATGGCAACTTTCAAAGAATCATTTTCGAAAAGAGATTTATCGTTGTACCAATCTCCAACAACAGCAGTCTCTCTCATTTTTAGTTTAAGGTGATTTAACAATCGCTTCAATCCATCTCCTTTGCTGCACGCCATTTTTCTAATTTCTAAATAGTAGGAGCCGCCTTGAGATTGCGATTTGTAGAATGATGCTTTGACACCAAAAGTATATGGAAACGACATCTTGCTGGAAATATGCTTAACATTTTCTTTGTAGTCACTAACCAAAACAACTTCCAAAGTTTCATCAATATAATTGTCGTAAGAAAACACTTGTTGATATTTTGCACCAAACTTATCCATCATCTGAGGGAATATCGCATTTTCTTCGGTATAGTAAATTGCTTTATCATGACATAATGCTACTTGCACCAAAAATTTATCAGCAAGCTTTAAAGCACGCTGGACATATTTTTTCGGCAAATGTGCTTCAAAAATACTTTTATCACCCGGGTATCTTTGAATCAAAGTTCCATCAAGTGTAATTAGTGGAATCTTAATTCCTAGTTCATCGGCATGATTAGTAACCGCACTAAGCAATCTACCGGTCGCAATTGAAAACTGAACATCGAGTGAAGATAATTCTTTAATTAAACTTTTGGTTTCTTCACCAATTTGGTTTTGATCGTTAACCAATGTTCCGTCAAGATCAAAAACAACCAGCTTAATTTTCTTTAAAATATTCTTATCAATCATCAAGGTTTTTGCTACAGAAATATGTTAGTGGAAGCATTCCCAAATTAAATGAAGTAGATATTAAACTGCTTCTAAATCTTTAATAGCTTCATTTACAGTGTTGCAAATTGTAAGTACACGGTCGAGTTGAGAAATTTCAATCAGAGTTTTAACATTTTTTGTAGGCGAAGCTAGACGGATATGTCCTTCGTTCGATTGGAGAATTCTGAAGGCGAGTAGGATTGAGCTTAATCCCGAGCTATCACAATAGTCAACTTCCGAGAGGTCAATAATCAGCTTTCTAACATCTTCTGTATGAAGAAGAATAGTAAATTCTCCTTTTACAAAACCGGCAATGGTTGCGTCGAATCTTTTCTCATTCAGTTTAAAAATGGCAATTTCGCCTATCTTTTTTAGCTCGTAATTAAAGTTTTCGCCCATTTTCTTTCTATCTTTTATTTAATACAAATTTACAAATAAAGCCCAGAATTCCCAATGTAATACAATTAAAACATCCTAAGATGTTCCAAAAACTTGCTGTAAGCTGCCAATGGCTCTGTTTGTTTGCTATCAAAAAGCAAATTATAGTACTCTTCGGAGCGGTTTTTTCTAAATCCAACCTTGAGACCCGAAGATGCAATACAGGAAATGGCACTAAAGAAGGTATTCTCATTGCGATTAAGGTCAATAACTACATCAAATTTTTTATCGGAAATACGAGAAACCAAATTTTTCCTTGGTAAAAAAAACTTCGAAATCTGATCCGGGTGAAAAGAAATAAATCTGAAATCTTTCTCATTCGGCAGTTCCTTATGCCTAGCTTCTGGGAGAAAAAGTGTTACTTCTTTTTTATGAATTTGAAGATAATTGATAATCTCAAGTGAGTTTGCAAAATCATTTTCCGATTCGGGCAAAATGACAAAGAATTCATTGGCATTACTCACTGCCTTTTTAAACTCTATAGACTCATTCTGCTTCTTTAGATATTTCCTTCTAATAACGAAATGAGCGTATTTGCGTTTCAGTTCTTCAAACATTATTTAATCAACTCATTAAATTGTTCTTCTGTTAATATAGTAATACCAAGCTTAAGAGCTTTATCAAGTTTAGATCCGGCACTCTCGCCAGCCAATACATAATCGGTATTTTTACTTACTGAAGAAGTAACTATTCCACCATGGTTCAGAATTAGTTCTTTGGCTACTTCTCTAGACATTGTAGACAAAGTTCCGGTCAGCACAAAAGACTTTCCGGCTAATTTCTCTGATAAAAGTTTTGCTGGTTCAGAAGTAAAATTTAATCCGGCATCTTTTAGTTTTTGTATCAACTGCGCATTATGCTTATCAGAGAAAAATCTTGATACACTCTTGCTAATACTTTGACCAATCTCATGAATCTGCTCAATAATTTCTTCGGAAGCATTCGCTAAATCATCAATAGTCAAAAAACTTTCAGCTAGTTTTTTTGCAGCTCCGGCACCAACATATCGAATCCCCAATGCGAAGAGAACTTTATCGAACGGTTTTTCTTTACTCTTTTCAATTGCGGCTATCAAATTTGTTACACTTTTTTTACCAAGTCTTTCAATCTGAATCAAATCCTCTTGTTGATCTCTCAATGAATATATATCAGCATAAGTTTTTAGCAAGCCTAGGTCAACAAATAAATTAACCAAAGATTCACCAAGTCCTTCAATATCCATTGCTGTCCGGGATGCAAAATGAGCTATGCTGGCTTTAACTTGCGCAGGGCATTCTTTGTTGTCACAATAAATTGCAACTTCTTCTTCAGTTTTAAATAATTGAGAACCGCATTCGGGACAAACACTTGGTGGAATTGTTTTAACTGAAATACTGCTTCGCGATTCAACATCAATAGACACAACTTTCGGAATTACGTCACCGCCTTTTTCGATAATAACAACATCATTTTCACGAATATCTTTCCTTAAAATTTCATCGTAGTTATGCAAAGTAGCCCGGCTAATTGTTGATCCGGCTAAAAGAACCGGTTCAAGTTCAGCAACTGGTGTTAACGCACCCGTGCGTCCAACTTGCCATGTTATTTTAGTAAGTCTTGTTGTTGCTTGTTTAGCCTTAAACTTAAATGCTACTGCCCATCTTGGGGATTTTGCTATGCTTCCTAGAATATTCTGATGTCGCAAAGAATTTACTTTTATTACAACTCCATCAATTTCATAAGGAAGTTCGCCGCGGTGATTTTCCCAATAACGGCAGAACTCTATTACATTTTCGATCGAACCGCACAGTTTGTAATTTTCGTTAACTCGGAAACCAAGATTTTTCAACATCTCAAGATTTTCAATCTGCGAACTCAGCTCAGATTTATAGGAGAATAGATAATAGGTGAATATTTGAAGCGGGCGCTTCGCCACCAACTTTGGATCTTGCAGCTTAATAGTTCCAGCAGAAGTATTACGGGGATTAGCAAATGTTTTTTCGCCCGATAGCTCACGTTCCTCATTCCATTTTCGGAACGCTTCGGATTCCATGTAAATCTCGCCGCGAACTTCGATTTCATCTAAGTTCGAAGAAGAGTTTTTATCTGACTTCAATAACAGGGGAATAGAACGTATTGTTCTCACGTTCGCGGTTACATCTTCACCACTTGTTCCATCTCCTCTAGTAGTAGCAACTGAATACATTCCTTTTTCATAATGAATACTTACAGAAACACCATCAATCTTTAATTCGCATACATATTCAATTATCTCACCTTTAGGCAAACCATCATTCACACGCCTATCAAAATCAATTAACTCTTCTTCACTGTAGGTATTCCCTAAACTTAGCATTGGAGTTTTATGAATAATTGATTTGAAGTCTTTAACGAGATCGGAACCGACGCGCTGTGTAGGAGAATCTGAACTTACTAAGGAAGGATTTTCTTTCTCTAAATCCAATAACCTCTTAAATACCTGATCATATTCATAATCACTTATGGTTGGATTATTGAGAACAAAATAATTATGATCATGTTCCCTAATCAGAGAGCGAAGCTCCTCAATTTCTTTAAGGAGATTTTTTTTCATTACGAGGAATAGTTAAATAACGAATTGTATCCGGTGTCATCGTAATATTTCTAATCTCTCCTAATCTTCCAACATTTTGAACCGGTTTATCGTTGAAGAAAAGTTTCACTACACCGGCATTTCCAATGCTTATTCCGAATTGTTTTTGGGCTCTGAAATTTAAGACGGAATTTTTTTGGACAATTCCCTGCTGTTTAATCTTGCCGTCGCAAAGAACTTTTATCCAAACTTGCTCGCTGTTTTGAACTAATAAACGAAGACTATCTGATACAACAGGTACTGTCGCATGTATCGAATCTTGAACCATCGTTTGTTCCGGCTGTTTCACTTCAAACCTATTTGCAATTTCTGTAGAATTTTGTTCCGTCGAATCCGCAATTATTTCCGGCGATGATTCATAAAAAAATGCAAAATAAAACACTAATAACGCAACTATCAGTACAGCCGCTCCCATTATTATATTCAGATTAGCTGCAATAAGAGACTTAGGTGCTTCAGTTGTGGCAGTAGCAGTTGAATCGTTCACAGAATCGAATTGTTTGGTTTGTAGAGGAGCGACTTTTTCCGGAATTGATTCTTCAATAGGTTTTTCATCATCCTTTACAAATGGCTTAGAGTTTTGCTCTTTTGCTACAACAATTTTTTCCGAGTCTCCCGATTTTGCATAATCAAATTTTTGAATTGTCTCTTGTGGATTTAGGTCAATTGTTTGCGCAAATTCTTTAATAAAAGCCCGAACATACAATTCGGGTAGAATTTCGAAATCACCATTTTCAATTGCGGTTAAAAACTTTGGGTCAATTTTCGTACGAGTAGAAATCTGGAGAATACTAATTCCTTTAACTTCTCTAGCTACTCTAAGTCCTTCTGCAAAATTTAATAATGCTTCAGACGCCATATATTCATCTTAATTGTTTCTAATAAGTTTTGCAGCAAACGCTCCATCAACTCCGTGAACATGAGGCAGCGTTGCTACACATCCATTTGAATCAACAACTTCTTTAGGAAGTTGATCGCCCGCATTTACAAGACTGAAATTGGAATGTGCATTTAGGAACTTTGTAATCAACTCGAAATTTTCTTCCGGCTCAATTGTACAAGTACTATAGACAACAAATCCGCCAATCTTAACTAAAGAAGCTCCTTTTTGAAGTAACTCGTATTGAATATTAACGATTTTTCTAATGTCTCCCAAGTCTCTTTTCCACTTAAGATCGGGCTTTTTAGTTAACGTACCTAACCCGCTGCAAGGTGCATCAATTAATACTCTATCGAATCCAACTTCATCTTCAAATTCCATAGCATCAATAATTTTAGTAGTTACATTAGCAACTTTTAATCTGGTCAGATTCTTTTCTAATATTTTTAATCTACTTTCAAATTTATCCAGCGCAACAATTTCTCCGCTATTATTCATTTCGTCTGCAATGAAAGCTGTCTTGCCGCCCGGAGCCGCACACAAATCCAAAACCCGCATTCCGGGCGCAACACTTAATAATTTGATTGGAAAGCCTGTGCTCTCATCTTGAACAGTAAAATATCCTTTCCCAAAATATTCCCAATCCGTAATATTGGAAAGAGAATTCATCCTAATAAACTCTTTCAAAAACTTCCCATCAGAAAACTTCAATTCAACGGAATTAAGAAGCGACCTCATTTCAACTGCATTAGTAACAAGGTTATTAATTCTAATATTCAAAGTTGGTTTATTATTATTTGACAAAAGAAGTTTCTCAACTTCTTCTCTTCCAAATCTTTGAAGCCATCTTCGGACCAACCAAGTTGGGTGCGAAAAATAAGCACTCAAATAATTATTTATGTCTTCATCGGGATTAGGATATCTGATACTCTCTTTGTTTCGAATGATATTTCTAAGAATTGCGTTGGTTAAATCGGCGGCGGCTTGTCCTTGAAGTTTCTTAACGAAATCAACCGCTTCATTAACAGCAGCATAATCCGGAACTTTATCTAGAAATAAAATTTGATACAGTGCTACACGAAGAGCGTTCTTAACGTTTGGAATAGCTTTAGAAAATTGTCCTTTATAAAAACCGGTTAGAATCCAATCAATTCTACCTTGCCAGCGTGTTACACCGTGAACAATTTCAAATAAAAGAGCTTTATCGGCTCCAATTAGATTTGAATTTTTTATTTCAATTTCGAGAAGTTTATCAAGGTAGGCATCAGTTCTGTCTATGCGGTTTAAGATTTTTACGGCTAAACCTCTTACGCCTTGATAGAGATTTAAGCCGGTACTTTCGTTTGTTTCTTCCATTTCATTCAGTATTTAAAGGTGCGTTATAAGTCTGCTATTTAAAAAGCAAAAGGGCTGTACAACAGCCCTGCTCTACGTACAAAAAAGAAAATTAAGCTTCTTTCTTTCCATATTTTTTCTTGAATCTCTCAACACGACCCGTAGAATCCAACATTTTTTGTTTACCGGTAAAGAATGGGTGGCATGCTGAACAAATTTCAAGTTTGATGCTACTTACTGTAGAACGGGTAACAAATGTATTTCCGCATACACACGTAACTTCGCATTTCTTATAGCTTGGATGAATTCCTGCTTTCATTTTAATACCACTTCCTTAAAATTTTGGGTTGAAATTTACTTATGATGCGCCAATTTTCCAAATCGAAAGCCTTTAAAAAGCTTTTATTTTGTGGCTTTTTTCAACGAATCTGCCTTTAATTGAGCTTTTTTCAGCGAATCCAGCTCGGCACGGAATTTTTCGATTGTCTTCTTGTCCAACTTGTTTTCAACTCTAAAACCATCAACCATTGGTTCATCGCCGCTATTTACTATGCTGCTTCGTGCAGATGGATTCTGATTTGAATTAGCTCCGGAAATGTAATCGTCTACCGATACCGATCTTCTCTGATTTAAAGGGAAAGTTCTTTTACCGGCAAGTTGGTTTTGATCAACATTTGAATTTGATTCTGCGCTCTTATTAGGAGAGGCTTTTTTATCATCTGTGCTAAATAGGGATTCAAATTTCTTGTCGGAAGATCTTCCAGCTAAGGCTTGCGAATCAATAAGTTGTTTCTGATTGGCGATTTGTGTTGGTATTTCTTCTCTTTGCGGATAGAAAATGAAGAATAAAAGCACGGATGCCATTACGGCAGCTGAAGGGGCCAGAAACTTAAACCAGTTAAACGCTGGTCTTGTATCTCTAATTTCACCAAAATTTTTGTTTTGAATTCTTGTCATAAGATTGAATTCAAAATTATCCGGTGCTTCAATCTTGGGAAGCGTTTTTAGATCTGAAACAAGTTTGGAAAATTTTTCTTCTTCGTTTTTGTAAAATTTGCTCATAAGCTACTCTTTATAAATGTTCTTAAGTAGTTTCTGTAATTGTATTCTTCCCCTATTAATCCTCGATTTAACAGTACCGATTGCTAAGCCGGTTATTTCCGAAATCTCTTCGTAAGACAAATCTTGAATGTCTCTCAAGATTACGACTTCTCTGTAGACCAGCTTGACTTTCAATAAAGCTTTCTGAATAATTTCATTTCTAATCTCACCGTCGGCAGCTCTATCGGGTGCAAGAAACATCTTATCTTCAATTTGAGGAGACTTTTCGTCATCAGAATTATCAATTGAAAATATCACCCTTCTCTTTCTTCTCTTGAGTTCATTCTTAGCCAGATTAGCTGCTATTGTATAAATCCAAGTCGAAAATTTTGCAAAAGAACGATATGAATCTTTGTTTAGGTAAAACTTGATCATGGTCTCTTGAACCACATCGGTACAAACATCTCGATCACCAACGAATCTGTAAACAAAATTCATAAGAGGATCTTTGTAGCGCTTCACCAATATTTCATATGCCTCGAGCGTGTTTTCATCCTGATAAACCTTAATCAGTTCTTCGTCACTCAAATCAGAAAGGCGTTTAGTCAAAATGGTTCTACCCGTAAATGGTTAAAAAAGTTTCAATTTTTGCGAGCAATTTTACCCATATAATGGTTTAATTGCAACGAACTCAATAGTCAAAAGGTGAAGATGCAACCTCACCCAAAATTTCAGCAATAAGAATCTGGAGAACGGTTTTCTTATCGGCTCCGGTAGTTTTTATAGCCATATCTGCATTTAACAATGCTATGGAAGCATTATGAAGCCGGTTGTCAGTCATGAAAAATGTAGCTTTCTTGCAATTCAAATAGTAATAGTAGCTAACTCCGGCTAATCTGGCTCCTTCATTTTCGCCAATTCTCTGGCGCGATAAATCCAAAACTTGAGCTACCGTCATGATAAATTTTGCCACCATGTTTACAATAAAAACCATCTCCACGCCGGAATCTATAAGATTGTAGCCAATTTCAAGAGATTTTGCTTTATCACCTCCACCCAAAACGCCAAGAAAATCAAAAATTGTATATTCCTTTGTGGGTGACGACAGCTTAATCAGTTCTTCAATTGTAAGTATTTTTCCAGACTGAGAATAGTCCAAGAATTTTTGAAGTTGCATTTCGAGAAGAGCTTTATTCTCACCTACTACTTCGATTACTGCTTTGGCATGATCTACCGGCAAATCCAGATTTTTCTTTTTAGCTATCTGAACGAACCAATTTGTAAGTTCATTGCCGGAAACCGGTTTAGCTTCAAATAAGTATTTTCTATCTATAAGCAGATTAAACGGTTCTTTAGAACCATCACTTACAGTTCCATTCTGTATTAGAACAAGAACTGTAAAAGCAGCCGGACTTCTAACATATCCGCTTAAACTCTTTTTGTCGTTCAGTTTTTCAAAGTTTTTAATTACGATGAATTTTTTCTCACCACCAAAAGGAAAAGATAGAGCCTGATCTAAAATTTGAGTCAACTCAACCGATTTTTCTCCGGAAAAAGTTTCCTTATCAAAATCGGAACCTAATAATGGAGAAACTACGTTCTCAATTGCCTCAAGTGCTTGCTCAATAGAGTAGCTGTCTTCGCCGCACAAAAAATAAATTGGCAGCAACGTTTCTTTTGTTAGAAACTTTGTAATCTGAGATATCTGCTGAAAAGATTGTTTAGCCATTATAAAAGTATTTCTCTAACGGATTCTTTTTTCAATAGTAATTTTTTGAATAATTACCGGCTTAATCGGTTTCTCCATTTTATCAGTTTCAACACTACCAATTTCATTAACTACATCCATTCCATCAATCACTTTACCAAATAGTGTATGTTTTCCATCAAGCCAAGGAGTTGCTACCGTTGTAATGAAAAACTGGCTTGTATTAGTGTGCGGACCGCGGTTAGCCATAGAAACAGTCCCAGCAATGTTATGCTTCAATGACGTTGGGCATTCATCCTCAAACTCTTTGCCAAAGTAACTTCTACCGGCAGTTCCGGTTGCTGTAGAATCTCCGGTTTGTATCATAAAATTTCTTACAATTCGGTGAAATGTAAGTTTATTATAATAGCCTTGAAGTGTAAGTCCTATAAAATTTTCTACTGCTTTTGGAGTTTCAGCTGGATACAATTCAAATGATATTTTGCCATGATTAGTATATATCGCAGCAACTAATTGTTCTCTGTTCTGCAACTGCATAATATCAGAAATCTTCTTTCCGCTCTTAACTTCCTTTTCAATATCAACAGTTTTATATTGATCACCGCAAGCGGAAAACAAAACAACTGAAAGTAAAAGTAACAGAATCCTCATAATGACACCTATTGGTTTATTACTCCGTTAGCTAATAAAACAATAATTATTATCCCAACTACTATTCTATATACAATAAACAGCATCATAGAGTTTGTTTTAAGATATCTCAACAAGAATTCAATTGATAGATAACCAACAACAGCTGAAACAATCGTTGCAACTATTAATGCTACAAAGCCGGTTTGGTCAATGTATTTTGTTGCTTGATAAAACTGAAGAAGTCCGCTTGCTGCAACTGCCGGAATACTCATCAAAAAAGAAAATCTTGCAGCAGTTTCTCTATCAAAGCCAAGGAATAAGCCAGCTGTAATAGTTGTTCCGGAACGGGAAGAACCGGGTATTAATGCCAAAGCTTGAGCGACTCCAATTAACAAAGCATCAATCCAATTTATGTTTTCATTCCTACGGTTCAATTTTCCTATTCGTTCAGAGAAAGCTAAAATCAACGCAAGTACAATCAAGCTTATTGCAATTACATAAAGATTTTTTGTAAAAACTCCTTCAATAATATCTTTGAAACCTAGTCCGATAACAACAACGGGTAATGTAGCAATTACAAGATACCAACCCATTTTTGCATGCTGCGACTGGTCTTTGAACTTAACTCTGTTAAACCAATTGTCACGCAAAAAGTCTCGAATGATAGAGATTATATCCCGCCAGAAATAAACAAAAACAGCAAGCAATGTTCCCAACTGAATCACTGCAATAAATGAAGTCCACTTCTGCGGATTCTGATCCGAAATTAAGTTCATTAATTTTCCGGCAACTGTAAGATGACCGGTACTACTGATCGGTAAAAATTCTGTTAATCCTTGGATAATCCCCAGTACGATAGCTTCAACTAGATTCACTAGAGTCTCCTAAAAAGTAAAAGTAATACCTAAATAAATACCAAATGAAATTGAATTAAGATTTAGCCTATCCCCGGTTGATCTGTTCACAATATATTGATCTCCAATAGCAACATCTCCAGTAGTATCATATCTAATATTCCCGCCAATCAAAGCATAAAAATGATCGGCAAGCATCGTGTTTCCTTCGGCTTTGGCTACTAAACCAAATCCGCTTGCAGTATATTTTGTATCAGTTATAATTCTTTCATTAAGCGTAACAGCACGGTAACCTAATCCGCCGCCAAATTTAAATTGATAACCGGCTCCCGGAACTATGTAATAGGCCACTAAAGATGGACGATGAATACTGTAGGAAATTTCATAAAATCCGCCCACTCCATTGTACGAATCCAATTGCAAATTGTATTCTAAACCTATCGCAAATGATTTAGAAAGCTTATAATCACCTTCAGCTGTAAATGAAACCGCACTCTTAAAAGAAGATATTTGATTATTCGCAGTACTGAAATTCATGTTAATATAATCTTTATATATAGGCATTGATTTGAAATCTAACCCCATTGACGCACTAACATCCCACTGAGCGAATAACTTTACCGAACTAAGAAGAAGCAGACAGAGTAGAATTTTATTTTTCATTTAGAATCCGTATTAGATGATTTTAGAACTGAAAGAAAAGTTTCTTTTGGCAATCCTTGTTTTGCGCGTTGCAGATTAAGATAAAAGAGAATAAGAACCGACGAAACAAGGAAAGCAACATAACTAATAAAATGTGTCAGAATAGCATAAGCCCCGCTGCTGTCGGCATCAAAGCCATAGACTTTGGTAAGTACAAATATTGCTAAAACATGATAAGAGCCTAGTCCGCCGGGAGTTGGAATTAGTGAACCAAATGAACTTATTGTCATTACAATCCAAGCAGCCGCAAAATTTACATCTGCTGCATCATGCATATCGAGCATGAAAAAACCGACATATGTATTTAGCGCATACAAGAGCATGATTGCAAGAGAACCAAAAAGAATTCCAATTACATGCCGCCAGTTCTTAATGCTGGAAAAACCCTCAATGAGAGTTTCGAAAAGAGATTTTAGTTTTTCGGAAAGCTTTACACTAATCTTTGCTGAAAGCTTAACTAAAATGTTAGCAAACCCATTTTGGAATTTTACAAGCAGCAGTACAATGACTACCGCGAAAAAAATAAAACCGAACCCGGTAACCAGCAAGGTTTGAAGCCAAGGAATTTCTTCGTATAAATTTCCGGAATAAACTGAAACACTGACCAAAGAAGCGAATGCAAAAAATGTTACATCGATAATTCTTTCAACTACTATAGTACCGATTACCGTAGTTCTGGAAATATTTTCCCACTTCCCTAAAAATAATCCTCGGTACACTTCGCCCAATCTTGGAATTATACAGCTAACACCATAGCTAACCATTACCGAACCGAAAAGATGATTTTTAGAAATATCCGGCTTAACAGAATCAAGCATAAATTTCCATCTCCACGCACGCGCATAGTGAGAAGCGAAAAAAACAATCAGATATAAGATGATTGCAAAAAATGATGTATTGCGAATGATAGAAAAGGCGCGGCTAAGATCAACTTTTTGGAATGCTATATAAAGAAACAGCAAGCTGATTGCTACTGTTAAGAGCACTCCAAATATCTTAACTGAGGAAGTGTTATTTGATCTAGCGGAGGTCAATAACTTTCGTCCCCTTGGGAGCGTTAAATGTAAAAACTTGGGCAGCTAATTCTTGATTAACTTTTACATCGCTAAAAGCAAAAGAATATTTCATATCGCCTACATCAACTAATTCCATCTTAGAGATAAGATTATCAAGGCTCTTCCAAATTCGAACAAGCTTGAATTGTAAATCATTATCCTTTGGAACAAGTTCCAAGACAAATTCAGAATCATTTGCCGCATCTTTCACCATCTTCGATTTGCACAATGGAGGATAATCAAAAATGAATTTTTCTAGTGAGAAGGAGGTAGGATCATCATTGAGATAACTTACGACAACGCGGTTAAATTTTTTATCGTAATTCCAAATTATTTCGCCATTGGAAACTATAGTTTGATTTTTCAGCTCCACAACAAATTTATTCTTTCTTTTATAGGAGAATTTCCCACTGACTTTCCCTTGCTCGTTGCCCGAAGGCGCGAACAAACTTTGTGAAAAATTAGCAGTAAAATTTTCGATTGAGTTAAACTTGTTCTGGATTTTTTTAATTGTTTCTTTTGCCGATTGAGCGTTCAACAAAACAATCGAAAGAAAAAAAATAAATACTATCCTTGTTTTCATTTATAATGATCTCAAAATAGTTTCTAATTGTTCTTCACTTTCTACAATTACTTCGCGAGCTTTGCTTCCTTCAGAAGGTCCGACAACACCGGCCTCTTCAAGTTGATCTACAATTCTAGCTGCTCTTGAGTATCCCAGTTTTAATCTTCTCTGAAGAAGAGAAACAGAGCCTTGTTGATGACGCACAATAACTCTTGCTGCTTCTTCGAACATTGGGTCTAAATCAGCTAGAAAGCCGCCGGCCGTATCCTTTTTCTTCTCATAAAGCGACGGTAAAAAGTAACGTTTAGAATATCCTTTCTGAACGTAAATGAAATTTGTGATCTTTTCAACTTCATCGGTAGATATAAACGCATTTTGAATACGAATGGGTTTTGGCAATCCCGGAGGTAAAAACAACATATCGCCGGCACCAAGTAATTGTTCGGCTCCGTTCATATCCAGAATTGTTCTCGAATCAATCTTTGAAGCAACTTGATAGGCAGCGCGTGCACTAAAGTTCGCTTTGATCACACCGGTTATAACATTCACAGATGGGCGTTGTGTAGCAAGGATTAAATGTATACCAACCGCACGGGCTAATTGTGCTAAGCGCGCAATCGGTTCCTCAACTTCTTTTCCTGAAGTAATCATCAAGTCAGCTAACTCATCAATAACAACAACTATATAAGGCATCTTGTGATGCTTCATCTCGTCAGTGTCTTTCAAACGAGTTTTTGGATTAGCCATCTTCGCGTTATAATCAACAATATTTCTTACACCGGCTTTGGCAAGTTTATCGTAGCGCTTCTCCATTTCATATTCTACTGCTTTAAGAGCAAGGAGCGCGTACTGCGGATTTGTAATGATTTCTTCTTCAAGATCCGGAGAAACTGCCAAAAAATGTTTGCTGAGTTTTTTGTAGAAAGAGAGTTCAATCTTCTTAGGATCAACAATAACAAACTTTACATCTGACGGATGCTTAGCATAAATCAAACTGCAAAGGACCATATTAATGCCAACACTTTTTCCGGAACCGGTTGCGCCGGCAATAAGCATGTGGGGCATTTTTGCAAGATCTGTTATATATACATCACCCGAAATCGTTTTTCCAAACGCAAGCGGAAGTTCTGCTTTGGATTCTTTCAACTTAGAAAGAACCGAGCGCGCTCTAACAATAATAGCTTTTGCGTTTGGTATTTCAACACCAATCGCACTCTTACCCGGTATTGGAGCTATAATTCTTATTCCGCGTGCTGCAAGTGCGAGAGCAATATCATGCTCAAGAGAAACAATTCTGCTAATCTTTACACCGGGTGCCGGAACAATTTCGTACAAGGTTACAACGGGACCCGGAGTAACAGTAATATCTTCAATCAAAATATCGAACAAAGCTAATTTTTCTTTTAACAATTCAGCATTACGTTTTAATTCACTTTCGGCAACAACAACCTCTTCTCCTTCAGGCTGCGAAAGTAAATCGAGAGTAGGATAAACGTATTCAATTTTTTCTTCCCATTGATTAGGGAGTGAAGCTTCGGCAACCTTATCAATTATCGGATCGGAACCATCATCTTCAACTTGAGATTTCTTTTGTTCCGATTTTTTCTTTGAAGATTCAGAAGGTTTATTTAGATCAGCATCTAAAACTTTTTCCGGTTGATCTTTTTTCACAATAGTAATTTTTGTTTCCGGCTCAATAGGCGTTATTTGTTCAGCTTTTACTACTTCATCAATTTTATTTTTGAACAAACGTTTTAGCTTTCCATCTTCGCGGAGATTTTTAATTTTGTCTAAGTTCTCTTCAGTTTTAGGAATTACTTTCTCTGCATTCTCTTCGGTGTCATCTTCTTCGTTCTTCAAAAGCTTCTTCAGAAAATCTAGAATGGAGCCGAATTGAAAATCGAACGCAACAATCAACGTTATTAGTATTGCTGTTGATAAAACAATAATACTACCTAAGCCACCGAGTAATCTTCCAATCAATGTACCGAGGAACAATCCAATCTTGCCTGACAGTTCATACACATCAGAGAATAAGGCTATTTCCGGAGTTGATTGAAGCATTCCGAAAAATGTTGTTACTAAAACCGTAATGATAATTAAAAAATTAGAAATGTAAAGAGGAAGACGAAACGCTTTTTCTTTCTTTAGGATTGTGTAACCCCAAATGAACATTATCACCGGGAAAATAAGGGAGAAGTAACCGAAAGTAGAACGAATAAAAAAGTGAGAGACATATGAACCGAAAATGCCTAGCCAATTGTGAGTTGTAGCAGCATTCTCCTTTAGATCCGGGTTATCGCTTAACACTCCAAATTGATCTGTGAATTTATAAGAGAAGTACGATTCATCGTAACGGGAATAAGAGAGGATGCTGAGAAAAATCAGTAAGGCAAAAACAATTAAGAAAATCCCGAGAATCTTTGTCTTCTTCTCGGGAGAGACTACAAAAAAATTTTCTCCTATAGCCGGAGTCGGTTCTTTTGGTTTTACTTTTTTTGCCATCTTAAGAAGTTATAGTTTCAATTTGAATTCCCGGTACATCAAGTTTCTTAAGCGAGCCGGATGTAAAGTAAGGAACAACATCGGTAGTACCGTAAAGAGAGCAAACTTTCAAATCGGGTCCAAAACCATTTTCAATTAATAACTTTCCATGTTCAGTTTCTTTAAGCATCTTTAAAATATTCTTAGCTAATGATTTATTCAGAATTATACTTGCTCTGCCGCCATCGCCTATTTCTACTTCCGTATTAAGTAAAAGAATTTCGGAAACGAGCTTACCGGCGCAGACAGTATCTTCTAAATTGAAATTACCGTTTGAACCGGCGCAGAGAATTTCTACATCTTTATTTAGCTGTACTAAGTGTCTGGCAACAGCAGGTAAGTTTTGAAAACAAGCAACAAACAGATTTTCAGAAAATTTTGCTTTTACAATTGCTTTCGATCCGTTTGTAGTATAATGTATAATCGATTTACCATTAACAATTTCTTGCGTGAATTCAAGCGGAGAATTGCCAAGAACAAATCCTTCAATTTTCTTTGTGTTTCTTTCCCCGCATAAAAGAGTTTGACCGCTAAAGGCATTACCGGATACTTTCATTGCAAAATCTACTGTGTTAACCGGGATTACTTCTTTTGCACCGTTGGCCAAGGCAGTAACTATTACGGTCGATGCACGAAGAACATCAATAGCTACGGTCGTTTTCCCGGTAAAGTAAAGTTCATCTAAATGTTGATTGGAATAATGGACGTTTATTTTCATTTCTATTTCTTAACAAATGGTAGTTTAGTTATTTGTGCTTCAACTTCTTTCCCTCTGATGAAAAAGTTGATTTTATTTCCTTCTTTGGCAAATTCAGAATCTACATAACCAAGTGCAATAGCTTTATCTAAAATTGGACTTACAGTACCGCTTGTAATATGACCAACTTTATTTCCGTTAACAGTTAAATCGTATCCGTGTCGCGGGAAAGTTCTCTCTTCTGAAAACATAGCAACTAACTTTCTTTTCGGTCCCATCTCCTTGGTAGTAACTAAAACATTTTTACCAATGAATGAAGGTTTCTTAAGTTTAGTTATCCATCCAAGTCCCGCTTCAATGGGATTTGTAGTTTGATCAATATCGTTTCCGTATAAGCAGAAGCCCATTTCCAAACGCAAAGAATCTCTAGCTCCTAAACCCACCGGCTGAATACCCAAATCATCACCGGCTTCAAAAATAGCATTCCAAACTTTTTCTGCAACTACTTCATCGCCTTTGAAATACAATTCATAACCAAGTTCTCCGGTGTAACCGGTTCTAGAAAGAATCATTTCAACTCCGGCAACGGATGCATGGAAGAAATGATAGTATTCCAGATCCAAAGGTTTGTTGCAAATCTTTTGAAGCGTCGCTTTCGAATTTGGACCTTGAACTGCCAGTAATGAAAATTCATCACTTTCGTTCACTAATTCAACACCAAAAGAATTATTCTTGTTCATCCATGCAAAATCTTTATCGAGATTGGATGCGTTTACTACTAGCATAAATTCTTTTTCGTTGATTCTGTAAACAAGTAAATCGTCCACAATTCCACCATCTTCATAGCACATAGCTGAATATTGCACACGTCCGTCAGTTAGAATTGAGGCATCGTTAACAGTAATATGATTAACAAAATCTAAAGCCCTTTCTCCGCGAACAAAAACTTCGCCCATGTGAGAAACATCGAACACGCCGACAGTTGTTCTAACAACTTTGTGTTCTGCAATAATTGATGAGTATTGAATCGGCATTTTGTAACCGGCAAAATCTACAATCTTTGCCCCAAGTTTTTCGTGAATCGAATAAAAGGTTGTCTTTTTCATAATTCTTATTGGTTTAGTTTTTTCCAGTCGCTCAAAAATTTATCGAGACCGATATCTGTGAGCGGATGTTTAAATAATTTATCTATTACATCAAAAGGCATTGTACATACATGAGCGCCCATCATCGCGGCATCAACAACATGCAACGGATGGCGAACACTTGCTACAAGCACTTCCGTGGTGTATCCATAATTTTTGTAGATAGTAACAATCTGACGAATTAATTCCATTCCGTTTGTACTGATATCATCCAGGCGGCCAACAAAAGGAGAAATGTAAGTTGCGCCGGCTTTTGCAGCTAACAAAGCTTGTGTTGCAGAAAAACATAACGTTACGTTAGTTTTAATTCCCTTTCCACTTAAAGTCTTTACAGCTTTAATTCCCTCTTTGATCAGAGGAACTTTAATTACAATGTTTTTGTGAATTTTGGAAAGCTCATCAGCTTCTTTGAGAATTCCCTCATAGTCCGTAGAAACAACTTCAGCGCTAATCGGCCCGTCAACAATCGCAAGTATTTCGTTTAGGAGTTCGAGAAAATTTTTTCCCTCTTTTGCAACAAGTGAAGGATTGGTAGTTACGCCATCAAGAAGCCCCATTGCAGCAGCTTCTTTAATTTGTGCAATATTTGCTGTATCTATAAAGAATTTCATTTCAAATAGCCTTCTTTGTTAAAAGAAAATTAATAAAAAATGCATACAAATTTTTCCAACCCCGGCTTAAAGTGCGTTTAGGCAACTTCGTCCGTTATTTCTTCACCGGACTTTGTTGAAATAAAATGAAACTTAGATGGGCTCACTCTTTCTTCTTCAACTAATTTAATTCTAACAAAGTATTTTAATTGAAGTCTGTTTATGGTTGATATGAAGCCCATTCTCATTTTTTCGCCAAGCGAAGGATGAACACGCAATGTAAGCGATTTAACTTTTCCTTGAATTCTGTAGCGCTTTAACCAGCGTTCAATCTCATGAATCAGATTCGATTTTTTTGTTTGTAAGCCGGTGCCCTGGCAATATGGACAAACTTCATTCATAGACTGAATAATATTTTCGCGAACACGCTCGCGTGTAATTTGCATCAAGCCGAATTCAGTCATAGGAAGCAAAGCTGTTTTAGCTCTATCCTTCTTAAACTCTTTCTTCAATTCATCATATATTTTCTTGCGGTTTTTCTCATCTTCAAGATCAATAAAATCAACTACAATCAAACCACCGATATCACGCAAACGCAATTGTCTCGCAATTTCACGTGATGCCTCCAAATCTGTTTTAAGAGAATTTAGCTCTTGCTCTTTCTTAGCAGCATAGCGTCCGCTGTTCACGTCAATCACAACCATAGCTTCGGTATGATCAATAACAATGTGTCCGCCAGCCGGTAAAGGAACCTTGCGTCCCATCAAAGATTTTATTTGTTCATCGATACGGAAAGTTTCAAATATAGGTGCATCGCCTTTGTATAGTTCAATTCGTTCCATTAAAGCAGGCTGAATGAACTGTAGATAATTCCTAATTTCCTTCCAAAGTTTTTTGGAATCGACAAACACTTTTGAAACGTCCGGAGTAAACAAATCTCTGATAACAGAAATAGTTGTACTCAAATCTTTGTACAATACGGACGGCGGCTCAACTTTTTTAGCTTCGGCTTGGATGTCTTGCCAGATCTTTACAAGATATTTCAAATCACCGCTAAGCGATTCATCGCTTTGGTCTTTTGCAGCCGTGCGAATGATTAATCCGCAATCGCGCGGTAAAATTCCGCGGGCAATTCTTCTTAATCTTTTTCTTTCTCGAAAATCTACAATTTTTTTGGAAACGCCAATCTTGTTATCCATTGGAAGCAGAACACAAAATCTTCCCGGAATAGAAATTGAGGAGGTTACTCTAACGCCTTTATCCTTTACAGGTTCTTTTATAATCTGGATAAGAATATCTTCACCTTTGTGAAGACGCGTGGTTGGTTTATCGCGATGTTCAAAATCCTTTGAAATAACCGGCTTCGTAAGTTCCAATGTAGAATTTGGTGAGGGTTCTTCCTTTACTTCTTTTTGTTCTGCTGGAGCTACTTCATCGTCATCATCGTTGTCATCGTCAAAAATTCCTTGCAATGCTTCAGTACGTTCCCCTATATCAGAGAAGTGAAGGAATGCATCATGCTTCATTCCAATATCTATAAATGCTGCGCGGATTCCGGGTAAAACTCTGGCTACTCTGCCGTAATAAACATCGCCAACCATCCTTTGCTTTTCCGGATGGTCGACAAAAAAATCGACCAAATTTCCATCTTCAGTAATCGCAACGCGATTTTGTGAAGTGGAAGAATTAATAATTATTTCTTTATTCATTGTAAAACCTTATGTGTCTTAACTCTGTGCCGGAGGTGTATCTTCGGTCAGCCAGAAAAGAACTTTTTTCTTAAACTTATTTATTACATCAACCTTATCACTTTCGCCAAACTCTCCGCTAATAATTTTAGCAGAGTGCTCATTAATTAATTCGCGAAGTGAATCAAAATTTCTTAATCCGAAAACTATTTCTAAAAGATTATTTAAGCCGGGGTAATCTTTAAGATACCAAACGGTTTGTTTTTTGGCTCTATCAAGAGCAACAACTTCTCCAAACTCAAGCTCTAAACTATTTATATGTTTTAGTAATACTTCCCAAACAACTTTAATATCCGGCATTCCCGGGTCAGTTCCCGTTTCTACAAATTTATTGTAGCGGGAAAAAATAAACGGATTACCAAGCGCACCGCGAGCAACCATAACGGAATCACATCCGGTATCATCAATCATCTTTTTGATGTCGTGAGGAAAAAATACAGAGCCGTTTCCCACAACCGGAATATTCACTGTTTCTTTAACTTTAGATATCCAGCTCCAATCGGGTTCAGTTTCATATTTATCGTTTCGTGCGCGTCCGTGTACAAAAACTAAAGCACCTCCGCTGTCTTCAACAGCTTTGGCTGTTTCAAAAATATTAATATGACTTCTATCTTTCCCCAATCTCAGTTTTACCGAAATAGGAATACCACCGGCATTATCAACCATTTTGCGGATAATAGTGCCGATCGTTTTAGGATCATCAAGAAGTGCAGAACCCATTTTATTTGATGTAACTTTATCAACCGAACAACCGCAATTAAGATCAATCATATCGGGCTTCATGCGAGTGATTTCTTTTGTAGCTTCGCCAAGAATTGCCGGATTGTTACCAAGAACTTGAACACCTATTGGCTTTTCGTTGCGGTTGAATGAAAGGATTCGGAGCGATTCAAAATTATTTTTTATTACACCCTCGGCACTTACCATCTGGGTGAATGTAATGCCGGCGCCCTCTGCTTTACAAATTCTTCTGAATGATGAATCGGTAACCTCCGCCATGGGGGCTAGGAAAAGCTTTTGTCCAATATCAAGGTTACCAATCTTCATCAATCAACCATTTCGGCTTTTATAAAAAATGCTGAGTTGTTACTCAGCATTCTCTGTAATGTTCTCTTCTTTAACTTCTTCTTTAGATTCTTCTTTTTCCTTCAATAATACTTTTCTGGAAAGAGCGAATTTACCATTCTCAATGCTTAGCAATTTAACTCGAACCATTTCACCTTCGGCAAGTACATCGCTAACCTTCGCGATCTTCTTTGTATCAACTTGCGAAATGTGAAGTAATCCTTGAATGCCCGGCATAAATTCTACAAATGCGCCAAAGTCTTTAATGCTTACAACTTTTGCATTGTATGTTTTTCCAATTTCCGGTTCAGACATCATCATTCTGATATACTCTTTAGCTTCTTTTGCAAGCTTCGAATCTATACCGGCAATGTTAACAGTTCCATCTTCTTCAACACTGATTTCTACGCTGTACTCTTTTTGGATTTTTTGGATAACTTTTCCGCCAGGTCCTATTAAAGCGCCAATTTTATCAACTGGAATCTTTGTTGAAAGTATGCTTGGAGCGTAGTTTGAGATATTCTCTCTAGCTGTAGAAATTGCTTCATTCATGATTCCAAGAATGTGCATTCTTCCTTCTTTAGCTTGAGCAAGTGCTGTTTCCATAATCTCGTAAGAGATTCCTTGAATCTTGATATCCATTTGTAAACCGGTAATACCTTCGGTACTTCCGGCAACTTTGAAATCCATATCGCCAAGGTGATCTTCATTTCCAAGAATATCGGAAAGGATTGCGAACTTCTCGCCTTCTTTAATCAAGCCCATTGCAATACCGGCAATTGCGCATTTAACCGGAACGCCGCCATCCATCATTGCAAGCGAACCAGCGCAAACAGTTGCCATTGATGATGAGCCGTTTGATTCAAGAATATCCGAATTGATACGAACTGTGTATGGAAATTTATCTTCCGGAGGAAGCATGTTTTTCAAAGAGCGCTCTGCCAAGTTTCCGTGGCCAACTTCTCTTCTTCCAACTCCAGAAAATCTTCCGGTTTCGCCAACGCTGAACGGAGGAAAATTATAATGAAGTAAAAATCTCTTCTTATATTCTTCCTGTAAGCCGTCAATTACTTGTTCATCTTGTTTTGTACCAAGAGTCAAAGTAGTTAAGCTTTGAGTTTCGCCGCGGGTAAATAATGCAGTTCCATGAACGCGAGGAAGCAAACCAAGTTCGCATGTGATCGGGCGAATTTGTTTTGTATTTCTTCCATCAAGACGCATTCCTTCTTCTAAGATGCGTTTGCGCATTAGGTCTTTTTCCATATCGTGAAGAATTTGACCAATGACTTTTCCTTGTTCCGGATATTTTTCTGCGAGAGCAGCGAGAACTTCATCACCTAAATCGTGATTAGCTTTTGATCTTTCTTCTTTAGCGAGAACAGAAGAAACGATTGCTTTATATTTTTCATAAGCGAGTGCATTTACATCTGCAACAAGATTTTCATCCAAAGTTTTTACAGCAACTTCCATCTTTGGTTTGCCGCAAGCTTCGCGCAACTCTTTTTGTACTTCAATGATCTTTTTGATTTCGAGATGAGCAAATTTTAGCGCACCTAAAAGATCGCTTTCGCTAACTTCTTTAGATTCGCCTTCAACCATCATAATAGAAGTTTCCGTACCGGCAACAACTAATTCGATGTCGCTGGCTTCAACTTCTTTGTATGTTGGATTGATTATGAATTCTCCGTTAACTCTTCCAACACGAACTTCGCCGATTGGTTCAAGGAACGGAATATCTGAAACAGCTAATGCAGCAGAAGCAGCGCAAGCTGCAATAACGTCAGGATCGTTTTCGCCATCAAAAGAATAAACGAATGCAGCTACTTGTGTATCATTTCTATAATTATCATCGAATAAAGGGCGAATGGGGCGGTCAATCAAACGAGCGCTTAAAACTTCGCGGTCGCTTGGTTTACCTTCGCGCTTAAAAAATCCACCCGGAATTTTTCCAGCAGCAAAAGCTTTTTCTCTATATTCAACACTAAGAGGAAAGAAATCAAGATCCTCTCTGAGGCCACCGGCAACTGCAGTCACAAGCACCATTGTATCACCGTAACGAGCCATAATTGCTCCGTTAGCTTGTTTAGCTAACTTGCCCGTTTCTAAGATCAGCTTATGTTTGCCAATCAGTACTTCTTTGGTTACTACCATTTAAATGCCTCTTACTTTCTAATGTTCAATTCTTTAATTATAGAACGATATCTTGCAATATCCTTCTCAGCTATATAGCTTAATAATCTTTTTCTTTTACCAACCATCTGCAACAAACCGCGGCGTGAAGCGTGATCTTTTTTGTTAACTTCAAAGTGACTTGTTAATTGGTTGATTCTTGCTGTCAAGAGAGCCACCTGAACTTCAGCTTTTCCGCTGTCTTTTTCGTTGGCGCCATATTTCTTGATGATATCAAGTTTCTCTTGTAATGATAACGACATTTTACTACTCCTTTATTTTGTTTTACGATGCAATTCCAGCCTTAACCGGAATTGATTAGTTGATTTATTTTTATTTTGATGAAGCGACTAACTCCGCTTCTTTTTTATCTATTTCAATTTGGTGAATCAAAGCATCCTTCGATTCAAATTTCTTTTCATCGCGGAGTCGTTTTACAAACTCCACTTTTATTTTCTCGCCGTAAATATCACGGTCGAAATCGAGGATGTACGCTTCCGGAACAAGCTCATGCTTATTCTCGAAAGTCGGGCGATATCCGATATTCATTACTCCGTAATAAGATTGACTTCCTAAAATGCAGCGAACAACATAAACACCATTTTTCGGAATCGACTTCTTTGGATCATCAACTTGAACATTTGCAGTTGGGAATCCTAAAGTTCTTCCGCGCTGAGCGCCTTTAACAACAATTCCGCATATCGAATAAAATCTTCCAAGGAACAAATTCGCTTTATCAAGATTTCCATCAAAAAGAAAATTTCTGACTTTAGTGCTGCTGATTGTTTCATCATTAAGTGTTTCTGCTGCAACAGCCGTAACACCAAAGCCAAATTTTGAGCCAATTTCTCTTAGCTTATTTTCATCGCCTAAGCGGTCTCTTCCAAACTTGTGGTCGTGACCAATAACCATATGCGAAGCATTTAATTTTTCAACTATAAATTTTTGTATAAACTCTTCGGAAGTTAGTTGAGAAAATTCTCTGGTGAAATGAATTACCATCAAATTCTCAATCCCGGCTTCTTCAATAATCCATTTCTTCTCATCAAGAGATGTGAGAATATTTACTTCCGAATTTTGAGCAAGCACCGATCTTGGGTGAGGATCAAAAGTTACAACGAAACTCTCGGCATTAGTTTCAACAGCAACTTTTTTAACTGTTTCCAAAATCTTTAGGTGGCCGCGGTGTAATCCATCAAAGGACCCAACTGTTACCACAGCGCTTTTTACTTTCTCTATTTCAGATCTATCTGAATAAACTTTCATTAAACTGTAATCGGGATAGTTGTGTATTTTTCCTTGAATTCATCAATAGTCAGTGCATCCGCTACATCAAATTCACCAACTTTAGTTCTTCGTAACTCTCGTAAGTAAGCACCGCATCCTAATATCTTACCAAAATCATTTGCAATTACTCTAATATATGTTCCTTTAGAGCAAGCAATTTCGAAATGCACGTTAGGCAATTCAATCTTGGTTATATCAAAGCTCGAAATAAAAATCTGTTTCGGTTCTCGCTCAATCTCAATACCTTTACGCGCCATATGATAGAGAGCTTTGCCTTCTTTTTTAATAGCTGAAAACATTGGAGGAATTTGCATTTGTTCACCAAGAAAATTTTTGCTTGCGCTTAAAATCATTTCCTCGGTAATTCCTTCGTAACCTTTTTCCGAGTCATAGAATGTTTCCATATCGTAAGAAGGTGTCGTTCTGCCGAGGGAAATAATTCCGGTATAAGTTTTCTCAACTGTTAACAACTGAGTAATCTCTTTGGTTTTTCTTCCGGTGCAAACAACAACAAGTCCGGTTGCCATGGGATCTAAAGTTCCGGCATGACCAACCTTCTTTACTCCGGTAGCTTTTCTTACTTTGTACACAATATCAAAGGACGATTTTTTTAACTGTTTATCGATCAATACAACTTCGCCGCTTTCAAACTGCGGCTCATAATCACTCGTCGTTTTTCTTGTTATCATTTTCGTGAATCTTCTTGAACAAATCTTCCATCTTTTCAACATAGTCCAGAGTATCATCAATGAAAAACACAAGGTCCGGAACAAAACGCAGAGTCATTTTATGAGCAAGTTCGCTGCGGATTACTCCTTTCATTTCAGTAACGATTTCTAAGACTTCATCGCGTAATTCTTTTTCGTAAACCGAGAGATAAATTTTAGCTTGCTTCAAGTCCGGGCTGACTTTTACGTTTGTTACCGTAATAAGTCTGAACCTATGGTCTTGAATCTTCTGAAGCAAGATCAAGCTTATCTCATCTTTTATCTGATTTGCAACTTTTTGCTTCCTAAACGTAGGCATTATTCTAACTTCTTCTTTGTCTCAATAAGTTTATATGTTTCAATTATATCGCCAACTTTTATATCGTTGAAATTGTTAATGCCGACACCGCACTCAAATCCGCGTTCAACTTCTTTCACATCATCCTTGAAGCGCTTGAGTGATGAGAAATCGCCTTCGTAAATCGCAATTCCATCTCTGAACAAACGGAGTTTATGTTTGCGGTCAACTTTGCCTTCAGTAACATAACAACCCGCGATTGTACCAATTTTCGGTACTTTGAAAATGTCGCGAACTTCAATAGTAGCAACGTTTTCTTCGCTAACAACCGGCGAAAGCATTCCTTCGAGTGCAGATTTAACTTCTGCAATCGCATCGTAGATAATATTGTAAAGACGAATATCTACTTTTTCAGTTTCAGCAAGTTTACGAGCGTTAACATTAGGACGAACATGGAAACCGATAATAATTGCTTTTGAAGCAGCAGCAAGCAATACGTCTCCTTCGCTAATTGCACCAACACCTTTATGTATTACATTCACAGAAACCTCTGCGTTTGTAAGCTTCATCAAGGAATCGGAAAGCGCCTCGATAGAACCATCCACGTCACCTTTAACGATGATAGGCAATTCTTTGAATCCGCCTTGTGAAATCTGGCTAGCAATTTCATCAAGTGTAATATGATGCACTTGGCGGTGATCTTGTTCGCGTTTAAGCTGCATACGTTTGATGCTTGTTTCGCGAGCTTCACGTTCAGATTCAACAATCGCAAACACATCACCGGCTTGAGGAGCGGCTTCAAATCCTAACACAAGAACTGGGGTTGATGGACCAGCTTCAAAAACTTTTTTGCCGCGTTCATCAAACATAGCGCGTACACGTCCATGTGTAATACCCGCAATAAACGGATCGCCGATTTTCAATGTTCCTTTTTGAACAAGAACAGTAGCAGTTACACCTCTGCCTTTATCAAGCTGCGATTCTATAATTGTTCCTCTTGCAAAACGATCCGGATTTGCTTTGAGATCCAGAAGTTCTGCTTCAAGAATAATTTTTTCTAATAACACATCAATATTTTTGCCAAGCTTAGCTGATACTTCAACACATTGATATTTTCCGCCCCATTCTTCAATTAAAATATTTCTTTCAGCTAGCTGTTGTTTAATTCTTTCGATATTCGAATTCGGTTTATCAACTTTATTAATCGCAACAATGATAGGAACATTTGCAGCCTGGGCATGATTAATAGCTTCAATAGTTTGAGGCATCACAGCATCGTCAGCTGCAACAATAAGAACAACGATATCCGTAACTTTAGCACCGCGCGCGCGCATAGCTGTAAACGCTTCGTGACCCGGTGTATCTAAGAATGCAATTTCCTTTCCATCATCCAAAGCAACTTTGTAAGCACCAATGTGCTGTGTAATTCCGCCAGCTTCACCGGCAACAACGTTAGCTCTTCTAATAAAATCCAGCAAAGAAGTTTTACCATGATCTACGTGTCCCATGATAGTAACAACCGGAGGACGGAATTTTAATGTTTCAACTGCATCCGGAACATCTGCATCAATTTCATTTTGATATTCTTGCTGAAGCTCGATATCGAAACCAAAATCATCGGCAATTAACGTAATTGTTTCAACATCCAATCTCTGGTTGATTGAAACCATTAAACCAAGAGAAATACATTTCGAAATGACATCACTTACCGGAACTTTCATCAAGTTAGCAAGTTCGTTAACAGCAATAAACTCGGTAACCTTAATTGTTTTCTGTTCTAAGATTCTTTCTTCTTGAATTCTTTCCTGTTCTTCAGCTTTTTCTTTTCTCTTTTTCTTTCTAGCCAAAGCACGGTCACCTAAAGCAGAGTCATCCATACTAAGCATTGTCTTACGGATAGCAGCTTCAACCTCTTGTTTATCAACTTCGAAGCGTTTTAGTTTTTTCTTTTTCTTTGCCGGAACAACTTCTTCTTTTCCTTCTTCACCAGGCTTGCCGGTTTTCTTTTTAGCTTTTAGAACTTTTTTCTTTTTCTTGTCAGCTTCAGATTCGGTAGTAGTAGTTGTGGTGGTTGCCGGTTGTCCGGGTTTAGGTTGAGCATTCGAAGGTCTAGCAGGCTGAGATTCTTTTGGTTTATCTTCAGGTCTTGGCTTTCTTTTGTGGAGTTCCATCTTGCCAACAATCGTCAAGCCTTTCTTCTGGGTTTCAAGACGTTTCTCAGTTTCAGTCTTATATATCTTAGGTCCTTGGTGTACAGGCACAGCTTCAATTACTTCTGAAGGCGCAGCTTCTTCTACAACTTCTTCTTGTACTTCAGTAGTTTCTTCAGCCACTTCATTTTCAACTGAGATTTCTTCTTCCTTCTGTTCAACTACTTCTTCAACAGTTTGGGAAATTTCTTCAACAACAGGTGCCGGTTCATTAGTTGGTGTGATTACCGGTTCCGGTTTAACTTCAACTTTTGGTTCCGGTTCAGGCTCTGCATGATCACCACGTTTTTTCTGAAATTCTTCTATTTTCTTATAATGCTTTTCAGCCTTTTCAATGTCCTTCTTGAAAAACATTTTGATGTCATTCATCATTTCATCGGTTATAAGAGTCATATGATTTTTGACTTCATAACCTTTCTTCTGTAAGAATTCCATCAAGCTTTCTGTTGAAAGATTGAATTCTGAAGCAAGTTTGTAAAGCCTAATTTTTGGTGCTTTTGGTTCGGACATTAGAAAATCCCAAGTTTAAATTTTTGTTAGTCTTCTTCTTCTTCGAACTGATTTTCAAGAATCTCAATAATCTCTTTAGCTTTTGCTTCGTCAATTCCTTCAATCTCTTTCAATTTATCAAGACCGGCTTTTAATACTTCAACGGCGGTTTCAAAATTGTTTTCGATCAACAAGTCAACGATTTCGCTGCCCAGCTCCTCACGAAGTTCCGGCAACTCAACATCTTCTTCATATTCATCAAGCGGTTTTTCAAGACGGATAACTTCAATATCATATCCGGTCAATTTCATAGCTAAGCGAATGTTAACACCGTTTCTACCTACTATTAACGAAACTTGATCGCTATCCGCTGTAACCGTACATTTTTTTTCATCTTCATCAATATCTATTTGCTTCAACTTTGCCGGTGCAATACATCTCTGTATGAATACAACCGGATCTTCCGAGTAGCTGATAACATCAATATTTTCGTTATTTAACTCGCGTACTATTGCATGAATACGAACCCCTTTCATACCAACGCAAGCTCCAACACCGTCAATTCTAGCATCGTTGGATTCAACTGCAACTTTTGCTCTCTCGCCGGGTTCGCGTGCAATTCCTTTAATTTCAATTACCCCATCGTAGATTTCTGGAATTTCGATTTCAAACAATCTACGCAAGAATAAATTGTCTGCGCGGGAGATTATAATAAGCGGTCCATTTTGAGTTTTCTTAACATCTTTAATCACTGCACGGACTGTATCTCCTTTGCGGTATTTCTCGCGCGGAATCTGCTCGATGCGCGGCAAAAGTAATTCGTTTTTATTGTGATTAACAAGTACATCGTTGCGGCGTACTTGGTAGATATCACCAACAACTATTTCACCAATCATCTCACCATATTCACCATAGATAAGATCTTTCTCAATCTCTCTAATTTTTTGATTTAGGCTTTGGCGGGCAAGGTTAATTAATCTTCTGCCAAAGTCTTTAAGCTGAAGTTTTTCAACAAAATCTTCACCAACTTCAAGCCCATCATCATTTCCCTTTTCATTTACTTCTTCTAAGCTAATTTGTGTTGCCGGATCGACAACCTCATCAACTATAGAACGCTCAAGAAATATTTCTATGTCGCCTTTGTCCATATTAACAACAACATCGTATTTTGCTTCAAGGCCATATTTCTTTTTAACCATTAATCCGAATATCTCTTCGATAATTCCCGCGAGAACGTCTTTATCAAGACTCTTCTCACGAACCATCTGCGAAAAGGATTCTACTATCTCGGTGTTCATTTATTCTCCTATCAGAAACTAATTAAAACTTTTGCTTGGGTAATATTCTTAAATTCTATTTTAATTTCTCCACCTTTTTCGGCAAAGAAAAGGTCTTCACCATCAATACGAAGCAGCTTAGAAGTAAGTTTTTTTTCTTCTTCGGCATCTTTATAAAGGATTTCAAACTTTCTATTGATATGCTTTGAATATTGAGCAAGATATTTCAAGGGTCTTTCCGTTCCCGGAGATGAAACATCCAAGCGGAAGTTCATGTCAATCAACTTTTCAGCTTCAATTGCTTCATTCACAGCCCGGCTGACTGTTACACAATCTTCGGGAGTAATTCCTTTCTCATTATCAATATATAGTTCCAGTACTTTGAGATGGTGATCTCCACGGATGTTAAGTTCGATTATAAGATAACCGAGGGAAGAAACAATTTCTTCGAATTTTTGCGATAAATGCATTTTTTCCATAGTCTATAAATAAAAATCGCCCTCTACGGGGCGAAATTGGACGCGTAAAAGTAGGAAGAAAAGGGGGAATAAGCAAACGAAAGGTATTTTGGATTTAGGAATTACGATTTAGGATTTACACTGCCCTACTATTTTGTTTTGAAGTCTTCCCAATTTGTGTAAAAATTGCAGTTAGCTCATTTGCCTCTTTAATCAACTCGGGAATTCTTTGAAATACATTAACACCTTGAATTAATTCCAACCAATAAATACACTCGTCAGCTTCTTCTTCAACAACTTTTATTTTGTAGATAAAATCCGCATTTGACTTAGCTCTACATACAGCTCTATAATTAGCTCCAACAGAAGTACCAGCTCTTAAAAGTTGGTTTGTTAAAACATTGTTTACTGCATTCTTCGGAATTTCGTTTATAAGACTAATAATGCTAAACGCAAAATTTTTAGTACGGTTCAACAGTTCTTGTTTGGTCATTCTTTTAATTCCAAAATCCAAATTCCCAAATCCTAAATCACATCATTCTTCTTCCGAGTACAGATGCTTTGCCTTCTCAGCAGAGGTTACCAAGCCTTTGATCATAGAAGAACTAAAGCCGGCATGTTCCATCTGGTTTAATCCGGAAATTGTTATTCCCATTGGGGTAGTAACTTTATCAACTTCACCTTCGGGATGAACCCCATTTTCAATTATTAATGATGCGGCACCTTTTGCGGTTTGAGCTGCCATGAACAATGCGTCTTCCGCATGGAATCCAATTTCAATTCCTCCTTGAGAAGCCGCACGGATTGCTCTTAAAAAGAATGCAATGCCGGAAGCGCACAAAGCTGTTGCCGGAACCATTAATTCTTCATGAATGACAACAGTCTTTCCAAGCTGATCGAAAATAACTTTTGCCGTCTCAAGTGCGTGATGATCTTCATCATTGGCAGAAATGCACGTCATAGATTGCTGAATTGCAATTGCTGTGTTGGGCATAACACGTATAACCGGACACTTCTTAGTCAATTTTCCTTTGATTTGTTTAATCCATGCGCCGGTTACTACAGAAAGCACAATATGTTTTCCTTCACTCAAGACAGTATCAATTTCTTCTAAAAGTCCGTTTAGCTGCTGAGGAGTAACACAGATTATAATTATCTCCGATTGTTTAACAGCTTCCAGATTATTGGAAGAAGTATTGAATCCTCTTTCGGCAAACTTTGAAAGAAGTTCATCGGATTTTCGTGTTAAAAACAATTGTGAAGATTTATATAAGCCGCTTTTCACTAATCCGTTAGCTATAGCCGAGCCGATATTCCCGCAGCCAAGTATTGCTATTTTCTTTTTAGTCATCAATTACACCATCAATTAATTTCGAATGAAGCGGAAACAACAGCAGTAATTTCTTTTTCGATTGAAGTAACATCGTTTGTTCCGTAATCGGAAACCATATTGGAGTTTCTTGGCGTAATTTGAATTACACCCATGCGTGCGTTGCGCAGCGATCCCAAACTTCTTCCGGTTGATTCGGCAATCTTTTCAGCTCTATCCATTGCGTTCTTTGCTGCTTCAGCTTGTATAGTGATTTTTAGATCATCAAGCTTAGTGTAAAGATACTCCGGCATATCGGTAGCAATGTCAAGACCTTTCTCTACAAGCGAGCTTAACGAAACAGAAAGCTCTTTAATCTTCTGTACATCATTGGATTTTGCTTCAAAACGCTGGCTGTAAACATAGTACAAAATGTTCGAAGTCTGCACACCGCTTGCGTTTACTTCATAAACCGGGTATCCGTTAATTCCGAAAACTTCAATTTGATCTTTAGCAAAGCCTTTGCTTTCCAAAAACTTTAGAACGGAAGAAAGCTGATTTTGAACAATTTGGTAAGCTGTTTTTCTATCGGTGCTGGTTGCTTGCAATGTTCCCCGCTGAATGCCAAGATCGGAAACAATTGATTTTTTTGCAGAGCCGGTTACGGTAATTGTTTGGTCGGCATTCTTAGTTGATTTCAACACGAGTGAAAAAATAAGCACTGCAATGATTAATGAACCGCCTAGAATTCCGGCGACTGTGAAGTATGTATTCTTGTTTTCCATAAACGTCCTCTATAAAATTATTTAAGCAGAACCATTTTCTTGGTACTAATATAGTCTCCCGCTTGCAGAATGTAAAAATAAACACCGGAAGAGAGTGAAGAACGAAGAGCGGAGAACGTAGAGTTGTAAACTCCGGCTTGCTTGAACTCATCAACAAGTGTTGCTACTTCTCTTCCTAAAACATCGTAAACTCTTAATGTTACGTTTATCGTTTCACCTTTCACGTTTAACGGGATTGTGTAGCTAATTGTCGTTTCCGGATTAAACGGATTTGGATAATTCTGCTCTAATGAAAAATGTGTTGGTAACTCGGTTTCCGTTTCAGTGCTGTTTACTTTTGCGAACATTTCATTCTCGTAAAAGTCCTTTACATACTTTGCCAAATATTTTAAGTAAGAAACGCTTCCAAGTCTGCTTGTACTTGAAGTAACTATCTGCGCAAAGATTACTTCTTGCGTATCTCCCGGCGCCATATTAAATGGACCGGAGTTAGATTGAATAAATCTATCTCCTGCTGGTTCTAAAATTCCGTCCACAAAACCGCTTTTTATAACTGGATCACCATTAAAGGGAAAATTTGTATTTCTTTTTGCAATTGGGTCATACGATGGACGAGCGTAATAATACGTCAAACCACGCAGTTGGTTGTACGGTCTTATAGGATTAGTTGTTCCGTCAGAATCAAAAACTTCATCTCTAATTGCAATAAAGGAGCTCATCCCGATATTTTTCATTCCATGAATCTTCTTTCCGTTTACATTCGCAATATCTTCAGTGGTCCCATCTATAATAGGACTTTGTAACAATAAACAGCCAAAGGATGTTAGGTTCTCTCCCAAGACAGTATCGTTTGATTTACTATTGTAAGCGTAGGCTAAGTTCAAAGTTGTGTCACATCCGGCATAATCATCACCCGCATCACCTATATCTGGATCAGAAAATATTCCTAAATACATATCCTTTATAGTATGAGTTTTGCTTTTATTTATCAGCTTATATCTCTTGAATACAACTCCTTTCAGTAATTCATATTTTGAATATGCCCAAGTAGTAATTTGCAACTCAATATCAGTTTGTTTTGAATAAAATGGATTTGAGGAAATGTTATAATCGTTTAACTCAAAATCATTGCATACTTGCCATAATGTTTGATCAGCATTTGGAAAGCCGGGAATATCCTTTCCTTGTTTAAATAATCCGTTTTGGTCAACATCGTAATAAGGTGCACCTAACTTAACCGGCCAATCATTGTAATCTTTTTCGTAGCGGGCTTTAATTACTTCTTCACTTTTGCCTTCATCATTCATCTCGCCAAAAAGATTTGCTGTTTTATAATCTGGTCGAATTTTATAAATAACTGAATCAACAATTTCATTTCCCGTTCTTAGGCTTGTACTATACTTTGTGCCGCCTACACGCAACTCATTATTAATATAACCACCCCAATAAACACCGGAAGCATAAACAGAAAATCTTTTTGTCCCTTTCCAGTATTCAAAACCGGCTTTATTATTTTTTTCATCGTAATCCATTCTTCCATCATTCCAAACAAAAGTAGAAACATTGTTGATGTTTACTTTAGCAAAGGGTTGCGCAACAAGCTGGCTTGCTGTTGCAAACAAAGCTGTCGCAAAAAACAAAATTCGAAATTTCATAATCCCTCCGTATTTACTTAAGTAGCATCATTTTCTTGGTTTGAGTAAAACTATTTGCGGTCAAAGTATAAAAGAAAACTCCGCTTTGTAAAGACGCGCCATGGCGCGTCTCTACGTTAAATTTAACTTTATAATTACCCGGTTGTTTGAACTCATCAACAAGTGTTGCTACTTCTCTTCCTAAAACATCGTAAACTTTTAAGCTTACTTTGCTTGCCGCTTGCACCTTGTAGCTAATAGTCGTTTCCGGATTAAACGGATTTGGGTAGTTTTGCTCTAAAGAGAATTGTGTTGGTAATTCATGTCCATTATTTATGTCGGTAGTTTTAGGAAACATCTCGGTCTCGTAAAAATTCTTTACATGTTTGGCTAAATATTTTAAATAAGTAATGCTACCAAGCCTGCTGGTGCTTGATGTTACTATTTGCGCAAAGATTACTTCTTGCGTATCTCCCGGCGCCATGTTAAATGAACCAGAGTTAAGTTGTATTCTTCTATCACCAGGTAGATGGAGTATTCCATCAACAAAACCGGTTTTTTTTACCGGGTCGCCGCTAAAAGGGAAATTTGTGTTGCTCTTTGTAATTGGATTGTACCATGGATAAGCCCTAGTTAGTTTATTATAATAATAAGCTGGGCTTCTCATTGGCGCACCATAAACAGCATCTTCAGTAGGATAACTACCAACAAAAGTCGTCATCCCTAAATATTTTTTTCTTTTAATACTTTTTCCATGTTTAACTATAAAACCATTTTCTGTCCCATCAATAATTGGACTCTCAAGTAAAACTATACCGGTTGTTGTTAAATTTTTTCCAAAAATATTATCGCTATCTTTGGCGTTATATACAAATCCCAAATTTAGCAGTGTGTCACAACCAGAGTAATCGTCCTCTAAATCACCAATATCAGGATCAGAAAAAATCCCCAGATACATATCTTTGATTGTTTTAGATTTGTCCTTATTAATCAATTTGTAGCTTTTGAAAATAGTACTTTTTAATAGATCATCTTTGGAATAAGCCCAGACGGTTATTTGCAATTCAATATTTGTCGGTTTTGACTCAAATGTATTGAGTGTTTGATTTGGTAAAGAACTTTCAAAATCATTACACACAAACCAAAGTGTTTGATCAGCATTATGAAACCCCGGTTTATCCCTTTCACTGTAGAAACCGTTTTCATCTATATCATCAAACGGAGCTCCTAATCGTACGGGCCATTTTCTGTAATCAACTTCATACTGATTTCTAATTTCGGCTTGAGTTTTACCTTCATCATTAATTTCTCCACTAAGCATTGAAGAGTAATAATCTGGTCTGATCTTATAAATATGTCCGTCACTTTCTTCATTACCAGGTAATAAACTAGTATTATAATAAGTTCCCCCTATGCGTAATTCGTTGTCAAAGTAACCTCCCCAGTAAACACCGGAAGTATAAACAGAAAATCTTTTTGTCCCTTTCCAATACTCAAAGCCGGCATTTCCAGTGATACCATTGCAATCCATTCTTCCGTCATTCCAGACAAAAGTAGAAACGTTATTAATATTCACTTTTGCAAAGGATTGCGCGGCAAGCTGGCTCGCTGCTCCAAGAATAACAAACACAAAAATCAAAATTCGAAATTTCACAATCCCTCCACTTGCTACTTCAACAGAATCATCTTTTTAGTTTCGTTAAATTCACCGACTTGCAGACGGTAGAAATAAATTCCAGAAGAGTATTGAGAATTCCGAATGGAGAATTGAGAATTATAAGTTCCGGCTTGCTTGACCTCATCGACTAAAGTTGCGACTTCTCTTCCTAACAAATCAAATACTTTCAACGAAACTAAAGTCCCTCCTTTGGAGGGATTTAGGGAGGCTGGTATTGTATATCTTATTGTTGTTTCCGGATTAAATGGATTTGGATAGTTGTTTGAAAGCGAAACAACGCTTGGAATGCTTTCTTGTTTCAAATCGGTGAAACTGTTTTTGTTGAACTCAAACTGATCATTTACAGTTAAACCTTTCTTAGTAATAATTCTTATCACAGTACCAGCCGGTGGCGGAGTTCCGTTTTTATCTGCATCCACAAATATAAAACTCGAAAGTTCAGCGGCGTTCTGCTTGATCACCCCGTTATCATAAGTCATATTAAAAGTCTTCCCAATTCCACCGGACTGCAAACAAGCATTTTTAAACGCATCGTAATCTGCTGTTGCGCTGCTCTTATTAATTACTTTTAATCCTTTCGTTCTTAAGCTTGTCATTAAGTTGATTTCCGTATCAAGCTTAGAAGCCCAGTAGTTAAGTCCGTTATAATAAGTGTCTGAGCTCATAGGAATAAGTTTAATATCATCTTTACTATCGTTAGGCGTATTAACTCCAATTTTCCAAATTTCGAAAGGGATTTGAATTATCGTTTTGTCTGAAGTTAGCGCGTAGCTTCCTTCAGTCGTAAATCTTATTTCGTAATCACCAAAGTCATCATTGGAAGTAGATAAAAGTCCGCCGTATAGCTCTTTCAAAAAATACTTATCCCTTTCATTATTGATTCCGGCATAATTAGGATCATTCCACACATGATTGCCCGAGAAGTCCTTTCCTTTCTCATCGAACTCACTATTCGTTAATTCTTTTCCGCCGTAAGCAACTTCAACAATACCAAGTCCATTTTCACGAGTGCCTTTGTAAGATTTAATAAGTAACAATTGCAATCCATCAGCTTTCGTCATCCAAGAATCCAAATAGTAATAATAATTTTCCTGAACTAAGCTTTGGTCAGATAAGATATCTTTGCTTAGAGTTTTATCGTATAAATTCCAAACCAGATTGCTGTTTAACATTTTGAAATTGATTTGATAATCGTGACTAGTTAACTGCGCTGGGTTTTCCACGTAGATTTTACAATTATCCTTTGTGTAGTTTAGTTTTGATTGAACCACAAGTTGATCTTTGTAATTGATTCCCGCTTCTTCTTTTCTAAATTGAATTGGCAAAACTGTAAGCGGCGCTTCGAGGCTTCTTCTTATTACAACAGATTGAGAGCCGCCGTTGATCACATCCTTTGAAACATAATACGCGCTTACAGCGAAAGAGTAAGTTTTTCCTTTTACAAATTCTGAATTGTCTAGATAATCTTTACTGAACTTGAATGAGTATGCCACTCCATAATCACTGCCAAATTGTTCTAATCGTTCTTCTGTAGTTCCATCTTGTTTGTAATAAACTTCTTTAACGTTTTTGATTCCATCAACTACATCAAAAGTAGCAATAAGTTTTCCGGCATCCTTCACTGGTAAATCAGAGCTGACTTGGTAAACATTATACCCTTGAAAAGTGTAACCCTTTTCAGCAAGTGTTTCAACTCTCTTAACTTCATTCGGGTCTTTATCCCAATTAAGTGTAATAGAGTTCTGATCATTCAATAATTCAACCGAAGCGGTGTTTATTTGTGTAAATGAGGGAACACTAAATGAATTGGTCGCGATTGAGCTATCATATATTTTTTGCGATTGAACAGCGCGGTCTTTAAGTGAAGTTATTGCATCAAGGTTATTTGAACCAACGCCAACAATTTCCGCAAACACAATTTCTTGAGTATCCGAAGCAGCTAAATTAAATGGCCCGCTTCCAAGCAATAAATATCTCTGCCCACAAGTTTGTGAAATACCATCAATCCAGCCAAGTTTTTTTACTGGATCGCCACTGTAAACAAATTTCGCACTTCCGCCTCCAAGCGAAGCCGGAACTTCAAAAGCCTTTCCGGTTCTGCTATCAATTCCTTGCAAATTCTTATACCAACTTCCACAGTTACCTGTATTACCTGGCCAAGGAATTTCCTCACCTCCACATGTATAAAAGACAAATGATGTAGCTGAGAGATTTTTTTTGCCAGATATTTTCTTTCCGTTTTTGAAGGCATAATCAGTTGAAGAACCATCCACAACCGGTCCTTGAAGATATTTGAATCCAAGTACAGGGGGATTTTTTCCAAAAAGATAGTCTGATTCATACGGATTGTAAGCAAAACCCAAACCTAAGGTTGAATCGCATCCGGCATATGTGCGTAAAGTTACATTCGCTGTTGCATCGCTGAATATTCCCGTATAAATTTCTTTAATATCTGTATTACTCTTATTTATCAATTTATACTTTCTGAAAATGGTATTCTTAAGCGGGCTGTTAGTTTCATAACCCCAAACGGTTACTTGGGTTTCAATTCCAAAGTTATTTACCGTTCCAAAATAAGTTGAGTTAGTACTGGTAAGATCATTGCATACAAACCACAAAGTTTGGTGTGCACCGGGAACGCCGGGAGTATCAATTGATGGTTCATAAACACCATTTTTATTTATATCATTGAAAGGAGCACCGATGCTAGCTGGCCATTCATTCCAATCCTTTTCATAGCTTAGATAGATTTGCTGGTTCGTCCCTTCCCCATTTGCAATTTCATTCTTATACGATGCCGTACGGTAATCGGTTCTAACTCTGTAAACTCTGTACTTATCAGCCAGTGGGTCATCTGGTTTTCCATCCGGCAAAATTTTCCCGGGAGTTAAGGTGGATCTTGAATAAATATTTCCGCTTGCCTTAAGCGTATTATTCTGTTTGCCAATCCAAATTAGACCGGAACTAAAAGCCGCACCTTTCTTGCTGTTAGCCGGAAAGTAAAATCCAGTATTCCCGTTATCATTTTTATTATTGTCAAATTCGCCGCTGTTGATTTGAAATGAGTAAAAATCGTTTAGTGAATAAGCAGATGAAGAATTAACAGTTGATCTTTTGCTTAGCACAGCGCCGCTATAACACTTTTCAATTTGCTGGGATAAAATTTGGGATGAAAGTAAAGCCACTAATAATAAAGAGTAGATTTTTGTTTTCACTGTGAACCCCTAGATATTTCGAAAGGAAGGTAAGAAGAGACAGACTTTATATCAATACAAGAAATTTGGACTACGAATAGTAACCTTTAACTGAGATTGATCAGAAGTTCATCGCAGACAACAAATCCTTTTGCAGTTAAAATCAATTTGTTATCGTTTAGAGTAATTAATTTTTGGGTTACATACTCATTAATCAGTTTTCTATTTCTTTCATACCAGTCCTTCCCAAACACACGTTCCAACATATTCAAATCAAGACCGGATGAGCGTAGCGCAAGCATAACAAATTCATCTAGCATTTGTTTTTGTGTAAGAGTTTCCTCACCGGCAACGGCGTTTCCTTTTTTGTTCATCGCGTCAATGTAAAAACGTGTACTTGAAAGATTCCACCAGCGTTTGTTGTTTGCAAACGAATGAGCAGAAGTGCCAAAGCTCAAATATTCTTGGTAATGCCAGTAAGCATTGTTATGAATGCACTGGAAGCCCGGCTTAGCAAAGTTGGAAACCTCATACTGTTCAAATCCATTTGAAGTTAGAAACTCAATCGTAAACTCGTAAAGATCAGCGTCGTGATTGATGTCTTGCATTTTCACTTTTCCGTCAAGCACCATTTTATTGAGTATTGTTCCATGTTCCAGAATCAAACTGTAAGCGGAGATATGTTTGATCGGCAGCTTAATAGCTTCTTCAAGATTTCGCTTCCACTTTTCTTTTGTTTGGTTTGGCAGATTAAAAATTAAATCGAGACTTAGATTCTCGAAACCAATCTCTCTAGCTTCTCGTATTGTTTGTTTGGCGGTTTCAGAATCGTGAATGCGTGTAAGAAATTTCAAGTCGGCTTCATCGAATGATTGAATACCAACACTAACTCTGTTAATACTGGCATTTTTAAACTCGCTCAACTTTTGTTTAGCAACCGTACCCGGATTTGTCTCAAGCGTAATTTCAGCATCGTCATTCACTGTAAAGTGCTGTTTAATCTCACTTATTATTTCGCCTATGTAACCGGCTTCCATTAAAGATGGAGTTCCGCCGCCAAAGAAAATTGAAATAATTTTTCTCTCTTTGGAAAAAGTCTCGGCATAGTTAGCTATCTCTCTTTTTAGAGCAGCTAGATAGTTTGTAACATTCTCATAAGAAATAATAGAATAGAAATCGCAGTAGATACATTTGTGATCGCAGAATGGGATGTGAACGTAGATCGCTGTTTCTTTCATAACGTACTTTACAATGTTTAAAAAGAAAAGGGAGCTTGTGCAGCTCCCTTTTCTCTAAGAGAATAAAAAATTAAAAACCGAAAGAAACTCCGGCAGAGGCGGTTTTGGTTTTAGCTACTTTGTAATCTGCATTTATGTTTATAGCAGCTAAGTGCAAAGTAAACCCAACTACAAATCCGGTAGTGTTCTCACCTTCTAATTCGAAAGACATTTTGGTTTTAGGCACTTGAACTCCATTGACTGTTTCATTCGATTGATAATCATAAGAAACAGTAGTCTTGCTGTTTTCACTAATCAATCCCGCATATGGTGTAATTGAAATCACCACCCCAAAAGTTTTACTAACATAAAGTCCAAACTGATTAGCAGTACTTTCGAATACATCACCGACTTTCATTTTCTGTGTGAAATAGCCGATTCCAAGATCAACCGGAAGTGGATTTGGGAACCAGACACCCGGGTTATGAATAAAGCCGACACCAAAAAAAGTAAACTTGCCCATATCTTCAATATCAACATCCGGCAAATAACGGAAAGAAACATTGGTGCCCATAACAGTGCCAAGTGTTAATTGAGGTGCCGCAGTTGGAAGAGCCGGAAGTTCATCAAGAAATCCCTTCACTTCAGTCACACTAAAATCTGTTTTTGCAAGATTAACGCCTTGAACGTTCTTTCCCGGAAAATTTATTTTCAAATATTCATTTTTACTTCCAACGATTGTTGGTCCGGAGAAATTTACATCTAGCGCTGTTTTTAGTAACTCATTTTTTAATGATGCGTACTGAGCATCAGAACTTGATATTCCCGATGAAGAAAGAATTAGATCTACTTGAGAAGAAGTGAAAAAGAATTTTCCAGATGCGGCAAAAGTTTTATTCTCATCGGAAAAAAAAGAGCCCATTGCTGCTATCTTAAGATCGAGATGAAAGCCTACCTTTGTTGCTGAGGGGACTTGCGAAACCCAGCCGGAATTCAAGTTGGAACCGAATGCCGAGATTACAGGTGCTACATATGCTTTTCCAACAGTAGATGATAATTCGGAAAGAGTTTCTTCTAACGATTGAGCCTTTGTTGCTGGAGAAGAAACTAAAAACAATACTACAATCAAACAACTTAATTTCTTAATCATGAATTCCTCCATTGGTTATATTCTTTCGATTTGAATTTACGCAAGAATCTTTTGCAAGCAAAGCAAATATTTCTTTCGGATTTATTGAGTGAGCAAGAACAATAGCCTTCTTTTTGTTTTATTTCAGATAATCATTCACACCATATTCAAGGAAGTTTTGATTCGTTAGTTTTGTCATCTTTCGACTCCGCTCAAGATGACGTCGGTTACTCGTAATTATTTCTTAGATATACTCATCAGTTCGCGGGCGCCGCTAAGTGCAGCTTCTGTAATTTCCTCTCCGCTCATTAGTTTGGCAACTTCTTCAACTCTTTTATCTTCGTTTAGTTTAACAATCGAGCTCACAACACGATCTGCGTTTTTTCTTTTCTCAACAGCAAAATGTACATCCGCAAGTCCGGCAATTTGAGGAAGATGCGTAATAGCAATTATCTGGTGAACTGACGCTAGTTCTTTTAATGTCTGACCAACTTTTTGAGCTATTCTGCCGCTAACTCCCGTATCAATTTCATCGAAGATTAGAATCGGAAGCTTATCGGACTTAGCAAGTGTAGCTTTAAGCGCAAGCATTATTCTTGAGACTTCTCCACCGGAAGCAACTTTTACAAGAGGTTTTGCATCCTCACCGGCATTTGTGGAAATGTAGAATTCAACCAAATCTATTCCATGGTTGTAATACTTGTACTTTTTGTTATCTACGATGACAAAGTTATCGGAATTGGTCTCAGCATTTTCGTTAACTATTCTAACTTCAAACTGGGAATCAGAAATTCCTAAGTGTTTTAGGGCAGTTTCTACTTCTTTCTTTACTTTTCTGGAAATGGCTACTCGATCTTGAGAAAGTTTTTTAGCCAGCGCGCCGCAAGTTTTTCTTGTAACGTCTATCTGCTTTTGTAAATCGGAAATTCTTTGAGCAAAATTTTCAGCCAGATTAAACTCATCTCCAATTTTATTTCTTTGATCGATTATAGACTTTATCGATCCACCATATTTTTTCTTTAGAAGAATGATTGAGCCGAGACGATCCCGTATTTCTTCCAAACGTTCCGGTTCAAGATCAATTTTATCTTTGTAGCTTCTTACAAAATCAGCAACTTCATTAAGCAGCGCTAAAGCAGAATCAAAATTTGTTAACGACTCGGCGAATGATTTGTCTATTCGTTCAATATCGGAAAGCTTATGCTTTACTGCACCTAATTGATCTGTAATAGATTCCTCATTTTCGTAAAGAGCGCTGTAAATATCCGTAGTAATACTTAACAGTTTTTCAGAATTCTCAAGAATGTTTAATTCTTGTTCAAGTTTTTCTTCTTCATCAATCTGGGGATTGACGGCATCAATCTCTTTTATTTGAAATTGATAGAGTTCCTTTTTCTCTTTAAGAGCATTTTCCTTTTCGAGCAGTGATCTCAATTCTCTCTGCAATAAATTTAGCTCTTGATAATTCTTTCCATATTCATTCAATCCGTTATCCAAATTCGCAAAACCATCAAGCATTTCTATATGAGTTTCAGTTCGCAATAAGGATTGATGCTCATGCTGTCCGTGAAGATCAACCAGCAGATCGCCGACTTCTTTTATTAAATTTAGTGTAACCGGAGAGTCGTTTAGGAAACATCGGTTTGTTCCTTTCAAAGACACTTCGCGGCGGACAATCAACTCATCTGCAAAATCAAGTTCGTTCTGTTCACAAAACTTTTTAACTTTTTTATTGCTCGCTACTTCAAAAATTCCTTCTACAATAGATTTCTCGGCGCCTTTGCGCACCACTTCAGTTGATGCGCGTTCGCCAAGCAGCAATCCCATCGCATCAATCAGTATAGATTTTCCGGCACCGGTTTCTCCGGTAATAATATTTAGCCCTTTTTCGAATTGTACTTCGATGTTTTCTATCAGCGCGTAATCTTTAATGAGAAGTGTTTTAAGCATACTATTCTTTTAAGTTGGATGCGAATATTGGGAATGGCGGAGTAAGTAGCAAGTGGATACGAGTAGAGAGTTTAGAACAAAGAACGAAGAGTGTAGAGCAAAACATAATAGGGTTGCGCGTTCTCTTACGCGTTCGTCAGAATGATAAAGTTCTATTGTTGTGCTCAGTAATTCGTTTCTCAATATCCTCTGTCATGCCTGTATACTGAAGTCATTCAGAACTTTTAATTACACATACAGTGTAAGTTTTCATGAGTTCTATAAAACAAAAAATCCGGCAAAAGCCGGATTCTCGTTTAGTAGCGGGGCTAGTCCGCCAAAGGCGGATTGAACCTAGAACCTTCGGGTTATGAGCCCGACGAGCTACTCCGCCTTTGGCGGACTCCACCCTTTAATTTTATTTTTTATCCATTCCCTTCCAATTCCACTCTTCAACCATTTTTCACACTTCATTGCCTCAGATCGAGTTTTAAATTCTTCAGAGTAAATTAGTCGCCAAGTTTTACCATGCTTGGTTGAATGAGTAGTGTGCGAGTTATGTTCCGAAAGTCGTCTTTCTAAATCAGCAGTCTGCCCAGTGTAATGATAGCCTTCTTCACTTAGAAGTAAATAAACAAAATACGGCATCGTCCTCCTCAAATAAAAAAAACCCACTTAAAAAAGTGAGGATTTTTCTTTGTAGCGGGGCTAGTATCCCGCTTCTTCGTAAACTCAGAGCGGGACTTCGCTCATTACATTCGCTTAGCTTACAGCAAAACCTATTCTAATCACTATTTAAAACAAAACAACCCCACATAAAAATGTAAGGTTGTTTTGTTTTAGTAGCGGGGCTAGGACTTGAACCTAGAACCTTCGGGTTATGAGCCCGACGAGCTACCAATTGCTCCACCCCGCGGTGTAATTTTTTATGCCTTCGGGTTATGAGCCCGACAGTTACTTTTCAAATTTCGGGTCGAAATATATCTAACTATTACCCTTGTGTCAAATATACTTTTGAATTACCAGAAAAGGTTTGTTTATGCTTTCTTTTCGCCCTTTAAGCGGCTGCCAAAGTAAACACCAACTAAACCTATTATAGGATTAAGTATCAAAATGAAGGGGGGCTGCTGTGCTCGCTGCATAGCTTCCAAATTTCCTACTTCCTCAGTTCGCGGCTGATGAGCGTATTCGTTTGTAGTTGTTAAAGCCGGAATTGCCATAATAATTCCTAAAAGAAGTACAATTACGGCAAGCAAGAGTGAGGTATTCCGGTTTTTAGATATCCATTGGCAAACAAATCCTCCCAGTATTGCCGCAACAATACTAATTGCGGTACTAAGTAGAACCCAAGTAATGCTAACACGATATGAGTTTTCAGCAAATGAACCATCTGGACCTAAAAGCAGATAGAGAAAAGTAAAGCTAACAAAAACCGATACCGCCATCGTGAAGTACCCGGCAACTATTGCAAGTATTTTCTTACCCATTTTTATTCTTTCTGATTTGTTTATTGAAACACGAAATAATTTAGCTAAATATTTTTTGCTATGCAACGAAGGAACGCTTTGACTTCTGTCACTGTTTAAAAGCTAAATGAATTTTAATTTTAGACATCAAAAAAGAAAACTTTACTATGAGCTGGATTCTATTAACAATATTGCTGGTGATTATCATTGCCTCGCTGGCAAAAGCTATTAACATAATTAAGGAACTAAAATCCGGAAACGAGTAATCACTTTAGTTCTCTTGTTCCTTAATTTTAATAAGCTTGCTAGTATTTCCTATTTCGTCCTTAGAATTTTACACATCCCCTATTCATGTGGTTTTTCAAAAACATCGCAACCTTTATACTTAGCCTCTCGTCTTAATGAACAGAAGCGAATAAAACAGTTCGCTAAATCATAAAAAATAATATTGAAAGTGAGGCAGAAAATGAAAGCAAGGCTAACAATCGCAACTGTAGTTTTAGCTGCTTTACTATTCACAAACTTCTCTTATGCAGAAGTGAATAAGACCGATACAAAAGCCAATACATACGAAGTAATCGAACAAAATAGACTAGTTGGATTGGCATCCGATAATGAAGGTTTAAGAATCAGCTGTGCATTTAATCTTGGAGAAATGAAATCCGAAAAAGCCGTTATTCCTCTAATCAAACAGTTGCGCGATGGAACGAGCGAAGAAGAAAGAATTATAGCCGCATTATCATTGATTAAGATTGGCGACCCGAGAGGCGCATTCTTTGTTGGCAGAACTGCAAAGTATTGCGACTGCGAGAAACTTCGCTATTTCTGTACAAAATTTTATCAATCTTACTTAAATTCTCAATCGGGTGAAAAACAACAAGAGATTCACAAAACTTGGGAAGAGTATGCTATTGCAGAATAATTTTAGCGGGAAACCGGCTGCAATCAGCCGGTTTTTTCTATAACAAATTAATTTGCTTACCCAATTCGGAAGAATAAATTTGTAAAGATTTATCGTAATGAAGTAGATGCTGCCCAATCCAATTTTGCGATTCACTTTCGCCATGAAGTAAAATTATTTTTGAAGCACCGGAATGTTTAGCAATTGTGAGTAAATCTTCTCTCCTTGAATGCGAAGGAAAATAAAATCTATCAACATCACAAAGAATTTTCTGCAGTTCCATCCCTTCGTTCAAAATCAAACTTTCTCCCCTTTTCGTATTCATGATTTTATAGCCGGGCGTTTCGGAGTCCATGTAGCCTACACTAAAAATTCCAAAGTTGTTTTGTCTTAGCCAATACTCCATAAGTCTATAAGAAGTTGTTCCTTTTAACATCATACCGCTGGAGGCAAGAACAATTCCCGGATTCTTTTTGAACAAATTCATGTCTTCAATATCAAGTACATTCGTTTGTTGAATATCCTTAAGCACTAATTCTTTGTTTCCCCGGCTAACTAAATATCTATGCCGATCATAGATATTGGAAATTTCTCTTCCAATTCCACCGGTATAGATAAATGATTCTGTTAGAATTTTTCTTTCCATCAAGTTATAAACCGTAGCAAGAATTTCTTGTGTTTTACCAAGTGCGAAAACCGGAATTAGTACAGAACCTCCGTTATGAAGAATTTTGTTTGAGTGCTTTGCAAATCTTTTTGCTTCGCTGGCCCAGCTTCCAAGTTTTATAGAATCTGTCGATCCGTACGTTGTTTCAGTTAGTAAAATAGTTGCACCGGCAAATGATGAAATATCGGCGCTCTGCATTATCATTTGATCCGAAAGGTTTATGTCCCCGGTGTAAACTATTTTCTGTCCGACAATTTCTATAATGACAGAAGCCGCACCTAAAATATGTCCGGCATCTGTTAAAGTTATTTTTATATTCTCGTTAATAGTATGGCGTAATCCGCAAATTTCAAAAGGAGAATTGTATTCTACATCGCGTATTGATCTTACAAGCAAATCAATTTCTTGATGTGAATAGTTTCTCAAATCTTCACCCGGCAACGATTCTGCCGCTAAAATGTTAGCCGCATTATGAAGTGTTAATTCAGCAATTTCTTTGGTTTGATAAGTAGAATAAATTATTACATGCGGAAATTCTTGGACTAGAAACGGAAGTGCTCCGATATGATCTTGATGTGCATGACTGATTATTGCGAAATCTAGTGGTTCATTTTTTATTAAGTCAAATTCAGGAAGAGATTCTTTTCCCTTTTTACGAGGATGTGTTCCGCAATCTAAAAGCAGCCCCGTCCCAAATATGTTTAGGTAGAAACAATTAGCGCCGATTTCATCGGCGCCACCAAGAGGTAAAAACTTAATCATCGATGTTATTTGTAAAACTCATACTTGAATTGAGCGTGAAATGCCGCTTTTTCAGAATTATCAAAACGTGTTTCATCGTTCTGCAAACCATTCTCCAAATAACTAAAAACAACCCGGTACTGTCTGTTGCCGTCAGCAGTAAACATTCTGTCCTCAATGATGTTTTGCAGATCATCATATGTTACAATTCTTTTTGTTTGAGGAGTTTCTATTTCTGCTATATTCCCTTTTTCATCATACTTATTTTTAATGGAATAAGAATTTGCCAAATCCTTAAAATCCTCTCTAATCAGCTTACCCGCTTCATTGTATATAAACCATTTTTCGCGAGTAACATTTCCGCCTTTATCTAAAACAGTTGTCGTTTTGGCCGCACCATTTTCAAAAGTATTAACATAACGACCGATTGATTTTTTATTTTTATCAAATGTTTCAGATTCAATTAAATTGTTTTCTTTGTCATACTTAAAAACAATGCGCATATTACCACGTTTTTTATCGTAGAGTTTTCTTTCAATTTCATTTCCTATTTTATCATACTTTGATTCTTTCTTACCAACAAGAACATTTTCAGCATTTCGCGTTTCCATTTTTAAGAGTCTTCCGTTTTTACCATATAGGAATATATAGCGCAGATCAAGTATTTCATCGCCTATATATCGGCTAAGCTCTTTTCTATTACCATTTTTATCGAAAGTTAGTTTTTCAACTAAAGACTTTTTCTGAGGTACTTTTCCTTCGGCATCAAAAAATCCAGCATACCGTAAACGAGTTTTCACTTTGAGTTTTTTTGCCTTTTCTAATTCACGTGTAGATTGTTCTATAAAATCATTTTTGTTGCTTTTGGAATCATCTAGGCTTTGCGCTATTGTATTCTGAATATTCCCCCAAAAGAATGCTAATACAATTACAAAAATGATTTTTACGAATTTGTTACTCATAAAACTCCTTTCAAGACTATTTTCTACAAGATTGTTTTGTTGATTCCATTTCCATTTGAACCGGTACAGCAAGATGTTCAATTTCTTCTGCAGTCAACTCTTTCTGGATTTCCTCAAACCATTCTCTCTCTTCAAACCGAACATGATTATCAAGTAAATTGCCAAACTCGTCTAGCAAGATTTCAAGTTCTTCACTACCGGCAATTTTGCTAATTAGTTTTTCAATTTGTTCATGTTCTAAAATGATTTGCGCGCAAAGTTCCTTTAGTTTTTCTGTTTTGTTTTCAGATATTGGAATTAAATATTTCTCCTCCCTTTCGAAATGTGGTTTAAGCTCTGTTTCCCACATTTTTAAAGTATACTCAGCTTTTTCATCAATTGTTGCGGGCATTCCTTTGTATTGGGGAGAATTCGTTTTACAAATTTGGGCAAGTATTAATGCCTGATGGTGGTCTTTCGAAAATTCAACCAGCCCAAAGTGACGTTTCATAAAACCGGTCTTTTAAGATTATGCTTTTCCCGGTACAACTGACCAATCTCAGCACCAACTATAAATAAGCAAGCCGAATAATAAACCCAAAACAGAATCGCAATTATTAAAACGAATGCGCCATAGAAAGGATTAGTCCGCAAAATATTGTTGATGTAATAACCAAATCCGAATCTCGCTGCTTCCCAGAATATTGTCGTCCAAATTGCGCTTAAAGCAGCTACCCGCTTGCCAAGTTGTTCATATGGAATTAAGTAATAGAGGGCGAAGAACATAAAAAACATAAGCACAAGGGATGAAAAATAAACCAGACTGTTCCAGATTGAGCTGATATCAAAGCTCTGCAAAAGCTCAGTGTTCTTAGTAAGCTCATAAATAATGTTTACAGCCGGTAGAATGAAAGTAGAAAGTGAAACTAAGAAGACTAGTAGAATAACCATCACTATATCACGGATTAAACCGTAAATAAATCCACGCTCAACTTTTACATCGTAAATTTGATTTAGAATTGTACGAACACTGCTGAAAATCCAAGTTGAAGTAAATATTAAACCGCCAATACCAATATAGAAAGCAGAAGTTTTGTATTCGATTACTTCCGGCAAGCGGGAACTGATTAATTTTTTAATGTAATTGGCGTAAGCCGGATAAGGAATTGTTTGATCGATTAAATTATTGATCTGCGCTTCTATCACCGCTTGATCGAAAATATTTCCAAGCAGTGAAAAAATCAGCAAAATAAATGGAATCATGCCAAGAAAAAGCGAGAAAGAAATACCGGCGCCGGCAAAAAACAAATTGTGCTGATCCATTCTTCTGAACAAGCCGATGAAGTAATAATCGATAAACTCGAGTATACTTTTTACCGTTGCCAGAGAAACATAAGAAGCTATTTTTTTTAAGATCTTAAACTTTCGCATGCATCTTGGATGAAATTGAATTGTAATACAAATCAATTAGATGAGAAAGTGAGAATCTATATTGATCATTTAAGCTGAGGCAATCGCCTCCGGTCTCTCCAATTAGAGTAAATGGAGTGAAACTCTTACCGGCATTCGCTTCAAATTTTTCTTTGTTATCCGGGTTTACAGTAACAACAACACGCGACTGGCTTTCAGAGAAGAATGAAAAATCTTCTCGCTTCTTTATCGGCACATGTACTTTGGCACCAATGGGTTTTTCTTGATCAATAATAGAGCACTCTGCTAACGCACACAAAATTCCGCCATCGGAAACATCATGCGCTGATTCAATTAACTCAGACTCGATCAAATGAAGAACTGTTGTATGTAAATCTTTTTCTGCTTGCAAATCAATCTTCGGAATTTCCCCGGTTACAAGATTGTGAACAACTTTCAGATATTCACTTCCTCCAATTTCTTCATAATCTTCACCAAGAATGTAAATGAGATCGCCGGGATTTTTGAACTGAGCAGTTTTAACATTTTCAATATCTTCAATTAAACCAACCATACCAATTGTTGGGGTTGGATAAACGGCTGCATCCGGGCTTTCGTTATAAAAGCTTACATTACCGCCGGTAACCGGAGTATTAAAGAAACGGCAAGCTTCTCCCATTCCTTCAATAGCTTTTTTGAATTGCCAATAATTTTCCGGCTTGTAAGGATTTCCAAAATTCAAACAGTTTGTAATTGCAAGTGGAATAGCTCCTGTACAAACTACATTACGCGCAGATTCTGCAACTGCAATTTTAGTTCCTTCCTTCGGATTTAGATAAACATATCTTCCATTACAATCTGTTTTTGCCGCGAGTGCTTTGTTTGTTCCCTTGATATAAATAACTGCCGCATCCGAGCCGGGGCCAACAATTGTATTTGTGCGAACCATAGAATCATATTGTTCGTAAACCCATCGTTTACTTGCAATGTTATGAGATGAAAATACTTTTTCAAAGGAAGTAATAATTGAATCGGGTTCCGGAATTTTTGAAAGATCAAATTTGCTGGTCTCTTCAAGATACTTTGGCTCTTTAGTTTCACGAATATAAACTGGTGCATTCCCGCCAAGTACTAATTCGATAGGGGATATTTCAGCTTTCTTTTCACCTTCATAATTTATTATAACTTTTTGTTCATCAGTTACAACACCAACAATCTCGCAATGCAAATCCCACTTTTCAAAAATTTCTTTTACTTTGTCTTCGCACCCTTTCTTAGCAATAACCAGCATTCTTTCCTGGCTTTCGGAAAGCATAATTTCGTAAGCGCTCATTCCTTCTTCGCGAAGCGGAACTTTGTTCAAATCTATAATCATCCCGGATTCGCCTTTAGCACTCATTTCCGATGTAGAACAAGAAATTCCAGCAGCCCCCATATCTTGAATACCAACTACCAAATCTTGCTTAATGATTTCAAGCGTTGCTTCAAGCAAAAGTTTTTCCGTAAACGGATCGCCGGCTTGAACCGACGGGCGTTTTGCTTCCGACTTCTCCGAGATTTCCTCGCTGGCAAAAGTTGCACCGTGAATTCCATCTCTTCCGGTAGATGAACCAACAATCATTACCGGATTACCGGCACCTTTTGCTACAGCAGATACAACTCTTCCCGTATCTACAAGGCCGATAGCCATTGCGTTAACAAGCGGATTGGTTTTGTAACATTCATCAAAGTAAACTTCTCCGGCTACAGTAGGAACACCGAAACAATTTCCATAATCTCCAATTCCCTTTACAACGCCTTCAAACAAATATCTAGTACGTGCATCATCAAGCGATCCAAAACGAAGTGAGTTTAAGCTTGCGATAGGTCGCGCGCCCATTGTAAAAATATCGCGCAAAATTCCGCCAACACCGGTAGCAGCTCCTTGATATGGTTCAACAGCAGATGGATGGTTATGGCTTTCAATCTTAAATGCAACCGCCAATCCATCGCCAATATCTACAAGCCCGGCGTTTTCTTCACCGGCGCCAACGAGTAATCTACCGCCACTTCTAGGTAATGTTTTAAGCAAAGCAATTGAGTTTTTGTAACTGCAATGTTCACTCCACATTACAGAAAATATACCAAGTTCTGTAAAAGATGGAACTCTCCCAAGCCGTTCGCAAATCCAGCCATATTCTTCTTCAGTTAAGCCATGTTCAAGAGCTAATTCTAAGTTTACTTTAGGTTCTTTCATTTTTCTCTGCGCTGATTTATGAGGCAAAGATAAGAATTTTTTGATTCGAGCAGGAACAGATTTTTTATTCTAAGATTTCCTTTTAGGCTTCCATTAATTGTAAGTAAAACCAAACCTTTCTATTTTGCAACCGTCTTAAATAATGGAGAAATACACTTGGACACTAAAATGAACGGAAATATCAACCATCACAAGTATTGGATATTAGCTTCAATCGTTCTATTGATTGCTTTAGCTTCCGCTTTTCTTTCTTCATCATATCAAGACAATACGATGAGCACCACGCGGCCGGAAGCTATCAAAGCCGCCAAGGATTTTTTAGCCAAACAAGGAATTAGCACAGATAAATTCCAAAGTGAAGCCTTCATTGATCAGTTCATGGTTCAAAATAGATATCTAATTAAAAAACTTGGTGATGAGAAATATTCCGAGTATTTAAAACACGCTGAATTCCCCCAAAGAAGATGGGATGTTATGTTCCATCAGAATTTAAGCAAAGAGATTCCACAATACTCTTACTTCGTATCGGTTGGTTCGGAAGGAAATGTTCTCGGATTCAAATATATATTTCCAGATACTGCTTCAAGTCCATCCTTAAATGAAACTGAATCGTTGGCATTAGCAAAGGAATATTTAGCAAACGTACAAAAGATTGATACAACAAAATTTTCTTTTAAGGATAGCAAACAAGATAATTTTAAGAACCGTATAGATCACCTCATTCATTTTGATAAACCGCTGCCGGAACTAAATGCAAAAGTCGAGATTCAAGTTTTTGTTAAGGGAAACAAAATAAGCGGTTATTACAATTATCTAGAAGTACCACAAGAGTACAAAGAATATTTTAATGCCAGTGAATATTTATTTGGAACTGTTTCCACCATTTTAGTTGTCTTCTTAATGATGTTCGCATTCTTCCTTTACATTAAAAAATATCATCAAGGCGAAGTTTGGATGAGCGTTGGAAGAAATTTATTTACCATCTATTTCTTTATGACTCTAGTTTCACTTGCAAATTACTGGCCTGGACTTGGACAGGGCGTATCAATAGGAAATTTAGCTTTCCTAAACACAAAAGTTATTCTTGTACTTACCAACGGATTAATTGTTTATTTCTTTTTAGCTCTTCTGGTTTTTGCAACATGGTCCGTAGGCGAATCTCACGCAAGAAGTTTGTGGCCGGAAAAATTGAGAGGGATTGACAGCTTTATTAACGCGCACATTTTCTCAATTCAATCCGGTACATCACTTGGCAAAGGCTGGGTTCTTGGTATAGGCGTTGCGTTCGTTTATATAGCTGCAACAATTTTACTAAATCAGCCAGGCGCAAATATTTTTATAAATACTAGCAGAGGTTTGGATATTTTCACCGGTTTCGCACCAGCAGCATCTGTTGTTTTAGATTCAATGTCTTCGGCAATGATTGCAAGTATTGTTACTGTTTTCTTTGTTGTTAACATTTCTTATCAAAGATGGAAAAAGAAATGGCTTAGCATTTTCTTAACAGGAGTTGTTACTGTATTCGCTTTTGTAATTTCGGAAACACCGCCTTCGTTAAATAATTTTGCCGCCGGAGTAATTAAAGATTTCTTGTTCGGCTGTTTTGTCGGTTACCTTTATTTCAAATTCGATTTGCTTGCTATAGCGAGTATGCTTTTTACAACCGGTATGATTACACGCAGCACTGCGCTCATTAGCTCTGATAATTCTTTTTTCCAATTCAATTTTTTGTTAATAGCAGTCGCATTTTTAGTGATCCCAATAATTTACCTTGTAAGCCGATTTCTAAAAGAAGAATATGTTTTGGAAAACTATGGTTTGCCTTCTCATGTTCAAAGAATTTCGGAACGGGAGCGTTTACGCAAAGAACTTGAAATTGCGGCAAAGGTTCAGCTTTCTTTATTACCTAAAGAAGAGCCAAAAATTCCGGGTTATGATATTGCAGCTATCTCAATTCCGGCTATAGAAGCTGGCGGAGATTATTTTGATTTTGTAAAACTGAGCAGCAACAAACTTGGCGTTGCAATAGGCGATGTTTCTGGCAAAGGTGTTGGCGCTGCAATTTATATGACGCTTACAAAAGGTATTCTTCAAGCTCACGCTGAAGAAGATACTTCTCCTAAAAATGTTTTAGCAAAAGTGAACCGTTTACTATACAAAACAATTGAGAAAAATTCTTTCGTTAGTATGTTCTATGCAATCCTCGATGTTAATCAACATAAAATGATTTATGCACGCGCCGGACATAATCCCGGTATTTTAACAAGCAGACAAAGCGGCGGGACAAAACTTCTACTTAGCAAAGGTATGGCTCTTGGTTTGGAAGAAGGACACATATTTACTTCCACATTAAACGAAGAAGAATTTGCAATTAACCAAGGTGATGTTTTTGTTCTTTATACTGACGGCTTTACTGAAGCCATGAATGAAAAGCATGAACTGTTTGGAGAAGATAGATTAATCAGTTTAATTGAAAAAAACAGAAATCTCAGTTCAAGAGATCTGATTAACACGATTCTAAAAGATGTAAATAAGTTTGTAGATAATTTTCCACAACATGATGATATGACTATAGTAGTTGTTAAAAGAATGTAATACAGAAATAATATGTTTTTACCTGTAATTACATTTATGGGTTGGCTTAATACCAAGGCTGTTAGGTTAGCATCCATAGTTTGAAAGAAAAGGAAGAACAGAACGCGGATTTGTTAAGATGATTAAGATTTTTTATGATTTATCTTACTAGACTATAAAAACATAATTAATCTGCGTGCTAAAAATTTTAACCAGACAACATTGGGCTTAACACTGTAATTAAAAGCGTATTTTTGTTACATCTATGTATTCAGATTCCTTCAAATTATACTTCACTTTTCACCTAAGTTATTTCCTTCCAAAATAGAATTCTCTCGATAGAATAATTGATAAAAAGAGAACTTGTCGCGATTGAAAAATTTCTAAAGACATTCACAAAAATTTATGCTAAATTATTGCCGTGTTGAGATGTACAAAAGGATTTTTTAATAATTGTTCATTGGCAGGGTGCCAACATAATCGAAAGGTTTTACAGATGATTATTTTGTAATCACACTTGGCGGGAGTATTAACGTAGGAGTAAGTTGTGATTGACTTAATAATAAAAAAATATCAAGACGCAATTTTTGATACTGATAAAAGCGCCGCTTTGAAAGTAGTTCATGATGCGTTAGAGAAAGGAATCTCACCCAAAGATATTATTTTTAAAGTTGTTGTCCCATCTATTGAATATATGTCAACCTCTATAGCTCAAGATTTTGGAGCTAACCTAGCCCAGCATTTTTTAACTGCGCAAATTGCTTCTCAAGTAACTGAAGAGATGATTTCACTTTTTGAAACACAACCAACAATACTTGGTAAAATTGTAATTGGTACATCTGTTGGCGACTTTCATGGATTAGGGAAAAAGATAGTTATTGGCTGCCTTAAAGCTCAGATGATAGAAACGATTGATCTTGGATTAAATGTAGCAGCGGAGAAATTTGTTAACTCGGCAATAGAACATGAAGCAGAGGTAATTGGAATTTCTTCTATGATGCTTCATACCGCCCGCGGTGAAAACGGATGTATTAAGGTACGAGAAATCCTTGCTCAAAAAGGACTCATAAATAAAATTAAAATTATTGTTGGCGGTGCACCATACAGATATGATCGTGAGCTATATAAAATTGTTCATGCCGATGCGTGGGCTGAAAATGGCATTGCCGCCGGACAGATTGTTAAAAATTTAATTGCGGAAACACAACAATGATTACTGGAATGGAGAGGCTTTTAGCTGCTGCTAACGGAAAAATAATTGATCGAATACCTGTGTTCTGTAATCTACTAGATCAAGGTGCCGGCGAATTAGGAATACCCTTAAAAGAATATTATTCTAAAGGAGAATACGTTGCTGAAGGACAACTAAAGATGCGGGAAAAATACGGTTACGATAATCTTTGGAGTCTTTTTTATGTTGGCAAAGAAGCAGAACTGCTTGGCTGCAAAAATATTATTTACTCGGATTATGGTCCGCCAAATGTTGGACACATGGTTATTAAAAATTTTGAAGACATTCATAAACTTGAAATTCCGGAAGATATTTCAACTCATCCAAAGTTCGAAGAATCATTAAAGTGTTTGCAAATACTAAAAAAAGAATCGGATGGAAAATATCCCATATGCGCTTATCTAACTTCTGCTATGACTATGCCAGCCCTTTTAATGGGAATGGAAAAGTGGATTGACCTTCTACTTTCCGGTCCGTACGATTTGCGTGATGAGCTTCTTGAAAAAACTTCCGAATTTTCCGTAAACAATTAATAGCTTACCGCGATGCCGGCGCAAATGTTTTTTTGTATTCCAATCCGTTCGGTTCTCTCGATTTTGTTCCCCCTAAACTGTTTGAAGAACTCTCTATTCCGTGGATGCTAAAAGATCTTATTTCATTTGATTTACAAAGCGTTGTTTATTACTGCGGCGGCGCTAGAATGAATCCGGTTATAAATCAAGTCATTGAAAAAATTGGTTTGAAGAATTTCTATTTAAGTCCGCTAGACAGTATAAGTGATGGGAAAAATAATATTTCCGGCAGAGCTCTTTATGCCGGAGTGATAAATGATATTAAGCTGATTGAATGGACAAAAGAAGAAATTAGAAATGAAGTGAAACGTATAATTGATTCAAGTGTAGATGGTGCGAAATTCTTATTTGGAACTCTGGTTATGCCATTAGCAATTCCAGAAGAAAACATTAAAGCTATGCTCGAGGCCGCTTATGAATTTGGGTGCTTCAAAAACTGACTTAAACGAACCGATTCTAATTGGTTGCGGGATTTTTAGAAGAGAGATTAACCAGTTAATAAAAAAAAACAATTGGTTAATTAAAACCGACTTCCTTGATTCTACCTTTCATATAGATTTTCATATTCTAAAGAAAAACCTTTGCACAGAACTTGAAAAGCACACATGTTCAAATAAAATAGTTTTTTACGGCGAGTGTCATCCGCAAATGGATGAGGTATTGCAAAATGCAAAAACCTTCCGGACTGAAGGACAAAACTGCGTTGAAATCCTTTTAGGTTATTCACTATTCACAAAAGAATTAGCAATGGGAGCTTTCTTTCTTTTTGAAGATTGGGCCAACCGATGGAGAATTATATTCAAAAAGGTTTTTGGCGATAATAGAGATATCGTAATGCAAATTTTTCACGAAGATAGGAAGTACATATTAGCTGTTAAAACTCCCTATTCCGGCAACTTTACCAAAGAAGCAGAAGAAATTGCTCAATATGTTGATTTACCTTTGAGATGGTTGGATGTTACACTTGATAATTTAGAAATGGTTTTACTTTCTTCTATTAATCAAATAGGTGCTAAATCAGATGAATGATGAAATACTCATTTCGAAAGAAGAGTTTGCAAACTTAAATGAGAGAGTAAAAAAGCTTGCCGTTGAAAAATCCTACTTGCAAGTCTTTATACATTTGATGAATGAGATGAGCACTGTTTCGGGATTGGAAAATACAATCCAAAATCTGTTACAAATCATTCTTGGAAATATCGGCGGATCAAATCTTATTATTTATTACCTAATTGATGAAGAAATTTTCTATGCTGATGTGTTGGGTGAAAAAAAGAAGGTTGAACAACTTGAAGACGATGTAGTTAAAAAAGTCTTTGAAACGAAGGAGCCGATCGAAATTCAAAGCGACTTTACCAACACCAAATTACTTGGCGCTGAATTTACTAAGGCAAGCACTTGGGCTTTCCCACTTCTTGTCGGAACTGATCTTATAGGCGTCTTTAAAATAGAAGGATTATACACCGGCACAGTCGACTTGCATTTCAATTTGCCTACGTTCTTCAGTTATGCTGCACATATATTAAAAAACGAAATACTCGGACACACAAAACTAAAAACTGCTTTTGATCTGCTTACCGAAGAGAATAATTTACGCAAACAAGCCGAAGAAGAACTCAGACATATAAACGAGGAACTGGAAGACAGAGTTGAAGAACGTTCTCTTGAGTTATATAACATTAATATGCGCTTAAAGGAAGAACTTGTTGAGCGTAAGCGTGCCGAATTACAATTGGAATCTCAATTCACTTTATTATCAGCCTTGATCAACAGCTCAGGCAGTATTATCATTTTCTCATTGGATAGAAATTATTGCTATACAACCTTCAACGAAAAACACCATGAAGAAATGAAGTTGGTTTGGGATGTAGATATCAAAAAGGGAACAAGTTTACTTGATTGTATGAGCATAACCGAATTAAGGCAACAAGCAAAGTTTAGTATTGACCGTGCTTTAAGAGGTGAAACTTTTTCGGAAATCCAGCATCAACCGGAAGTGGATATCTATTACGAGCTCAATTGGAATCCGATTTTTCAAAACAATGAAGTAATTGGCGTTACTGCTTTTATACAGAATATCACAGATCGAAAGCGCGCCGAGTCTCAGATTCGTAAACTTAACCGAATTTATGCAGTACTTAGTAATATTAATCAAGCTATTGTAAGAGTCCGCAATACAAAAGATATTTTTGATGAAGCTTGCCGGATTGCTGTTGTAGACGGCAAATTCAAAATGGTGTGGATTGGTATTGTAAATCCGCACACAAATAAAGTTGATGTTGTTGCATCAAGCGGAGTTGAAGGAACTTATCTGGAAAATCTAAATATTGATTTAAGTGATGAACAACTAAGCAGTGGACCAACAGGACTTGCAATAAGAACCGGCATACATAAAATATCAAACAATATTGTTGATGATGAAAGCATGCGCTTTTGGCGGGACGAGGCGATTAAGTACGGTTACAAATCTTCAGCTGCGTTTCCTCTTATAGTTTTCGGTAAAGTAGCTGGCGCGTTTTGTATTTATTCTGATGAATCCAATTTCTTTGAAAGCGATGATGTGGTTCTTCTTGACGAAATGATAAAAGATATTTCCTTTGCTATGGAGTTTATAGAAACTGAAAACCTTCGAAAGAAAACAGAACAAGCTTTACTAGAAAAATCAGATGAGTTGGAGCTTTACTTCACTAAGTCGCTTGATTTATTGTGCATTGCAGATACAGACGGTTATTTCCACCGATTAAATCCCGAATGGGAAACCACACTTGGTTTTTCTATTAAGGAATTGGAAGGCAAACGGTTTCTCGATTTGGTTCATCCCGATGATTTAGAATCAACTTCGCATGCAATAGCAAACCTTGAAAAGCAGAATGAAGTATTACGGTTTACTAACCGGTACCTTTGCAAGGATGGTTCATACAAATGGATTGAGTGGAATTCCTTCCCATCAGGCAAATTAATATATGCGGTTGCTAGAGATATAACCGAGCGCAAACTTGTTGAACAAGAACGTCTGACGAATCTCCACTATTTTGAAAGCATGGATAGAATTAACCGCGCTCTTCAAGGCAAGGATTCTCTTGAACTAATGATGAGTGAAGTGCTCGCTACAGTACTTTCTATTTTTGATAGTGATCGTGTATGGCTTTTTTATCCTTGCGATCCGGATGCATCTATGTTTCAGGTTCCAATGGAAATTACAAAACCTGAATATCCGGGTGCTAATGTATTAAATGTTGATATACCATTACCTCCTGATATGGCACAGAATTTAAAAGAAACGCTGAAATCAGTTGATCCAACAACGTACGTAGAAGGAACTGAGAGACCAATAAATAAAGTAAGTTCCGAGCAATTTAGTGTAAAATCAATGATAATGACAGCCATGCGTCCGAAACTAGGAAAACCCTGGGCGTTCGGGATGCACCAATGCTCATACATACGAACCTGGACTTTGGAAGAAGAACGGCTTTTCAAAGAGATTGGTCGACGGTTGGAAGATTCACTAACAAGTTATATTGCAAATAACAATCTTAAAGAAAGTGAAGAAAGATTCAGACGTCTCGCAGAAAATGCGCCAGATCTTATTTACAGAATGTCTTTGCTTGATGGAAAATATGAATATGTAAGTCCGGCAGTAATCACAATTTTCGGTTATCCTCCTGAAGATTATTATGTAAATCCCCTTCTCTTCCAGCAGTCTATTCATCCCAACTGGCATAAATATTTTGAAGAACAATGGGTAAACCTACAAAATGGAAATATGCCTCCAACTTATGAGTATCAGATAATTCACAAGTCGGGAGAAGAACGCTGGCTAAACCAGCGGAATATTTTAGTACGTGATGATGCCGGAGACCCGGTAGCAATAGAAGGAATTGTTACGGATATAACAGAACGAAAACATGCCGAAGAACAAATACTTAAACTAAACCGCATCCACTCTGTGCTTAGTAATATCAATCAAGCAATTGTGAGAATACATGATAAAGATGAAATGTTAAATGAGGCGTGCCGAATATCTGTTGATTACGGTTTGTTCAGAATGGCGTGGATTGGTTTGGTAAATAGTACAACTAACAAAGTTGATATTGCAGCCTCAAGTGGAGTTACCGGAGACTATCTAAAAACTATTGATATTGATTTAAATGACGAACACCGGAGTAGCGGTCCTACCGGAACTGCAATAAAAACCGGTATTCATAAAATTTCAAACAATATTCAAAATGATGAGAGCATGACTCCATGGCGGGAGAAAGCAATTAAATACGGTTATAAATCTTCCGCATCATTCCCATTATTTGTTTTCGGTAAAGTGGTTGGCACATTCAATATTTATTCTAATGAAGCCGAATATTTTGAAGAAGATGATGTTAAACTTCTTGATGAAATGGCAAAGGACATTTCCTTTGCGCTAGAATTTATAGAAAGCGAAAACGAAAGAAAGAAAGCCGAAGAAGAACTTCATCAAGCGGCGGAAGAGATTCGCGATCTTTATAACCGTGCGCCTTGCGGATATCATTCACTGGATAAAGACGGAATGTTCGTTCTTATAAATGATACAGAACTTGATTGGCTTGGATACACATTTGAAGAAGTTATTGGGAAAATGAAATTCTCTGATTTACTTACTCCAAATAGTCTTGAATCATTTAAAGTGAACTTCCCGGTTTTCAAAGATCAAGGTTGGATCAAGGATCTTGAGTTTGAATTAATACGAAAAGATGGAACTATACTTCCCGTACTTCTAGGTTCCACAGCTATAAAAGACAATACCGGCAAATATTTAATGAGCCGCTCCACGGTTTATGATATTACAGAGAGGAAAATATCCGAACTTCAATTAAGAAATAGCGAACGTGAATTCCGCACCCTTGCTGAGAACATACCTAACCATATCATTCGTTATGATTTAGATTGCCGAGTAATTTATTTAAACCACGTTATAGCGGCAACTAAATATACAGACTCTTCACTTGTAGGAAAACTTTCTGCTGAAATCCAGTTTAATGAAACCGAAGGAATAGAAGAATACAACGAAAAACTTCGGCATGTAATTAAAACCGGTGTTGAAGATGAAATGGAGATAATGATTCGAGACATTGAAGGAAATCCCCATATACATGAAGTTCACTTCCTTGCCGAACGTAATACTCTCGGAAATATAACCGGCGCCATTGCTATTGGTCACGATATCTCCGAACGGAAATTAGCTGAAAAAGAAAGGCAAGCCAATCTTCGCTTTTTCGAGAATATGGATAAGATTAACAGAGCTATACAGGAAGCAAATAATGTTGAACAAATGATGAGCGATGTTTTAGATATTATACTTTCTACTTTTGATTGCGACCGTGCAAGCTTAATTTATCCTTGTGATGTTGAAGCTGCTTTCTGGAAAGCACCTATAGAGCGTACTAAACCTGAACATCCCGGTGTACAGATTCTTGGGGTTGAAATTCCAGTAGATTCGGAAGCAATAAGGGTATTCAGTGCTGTTTTAGCGGCCAATTACCCGGTTGGATTCGGTCCAGGCAATGAAGAACCACTTCCGCAAAAAGTATCTGAAAGTTTCAATATTAAATCACAATTGGCAATTAGTTTACATCCCAAAACCGATAAACCTTGGATGTTCGTTTTGCATCAATGTTCAAGCAGCAGAAGTTGGACTTCCGAAGAGAAAAAACTTTTAAAAGAAATCAGCACAAGATTAACAGATGGATTGACAAGCCTCTTAACATTACGCAATCTGTTGGAAAGTGAACGACGCCTTACCGAAGCACAACGCATAGCAAATGTTGGTTATTGGGAACGCGACTTCATTAATAATAAAATAATCCTTTCGGATGAATCTTGCCGAATTTTCGGATTACCGCAAGAAAATTATCATAAAAAATTGAACGAGTGGCATAGACAATGGATTCAACTGATTTTACCGGAAGATAAAGAAAAAGCTGAGAAAGCAGTTTTTGATGCAATTCAGAAAGACATTCTTTACAATCTTGATTATAGAATTGTACGGCCGGATAGAGAGATTCGTTTCATTCATAGCGAAGCTATTCTTAGGAGAAATACTTCAGGAGAACCTATTTCAATGCTAGGAATGATGCAAGATATAACAGTTCGCAAACAAGCTGAACTTGCCTTAAGTGAGAGCGAAGAAAAATACCGGTTACTTCATGAAAATGCCGGTGTTGGAATTGGCTACTACACCGTAGATGGAATCGTGATATCTTACAATAATCTTGCAGCAAGTCATATGAACGGAAAGCCGGAGGATTTCAACGGTAAATCAATATATGAGATTTTCCCCAAATCAGAGACGGATTTCTATATGAATAGAATCAAACTTTCTGCTGCATCCGAATCGAATATTATTTATGAGGATTGTATTAATCTGCCTACCGGAGAGAAATGGTTCTTAAGTATTTTCTCAAGAATTTGCGATTCTCAGAAAAATGTTATCGGTATCCAAATAATTAGCCAGGATATAACAGAACGCAAACTCGCTGAACAAGAGCTCAAAGAGCAAATGGATGAAATCAATCGTTTTAATAAACTAATGGTTGGCAGAGAAGAAAAAATGATTGATCTAAAAAAAGAAATAAATGCACTGCTGGAGAAAGAAGGTAAACCAAGGAAATATGATGTTACGTAAAAAATAGAATGCAAAAGTATTCTTATAAGTTTAGAATCATTTTTCATAATGTGAAAAAGTAAATGGGAATTACTTTAATATGACTAACTATAATTTTCTAATTGGTCTTGTACTAGGACTTTCAATTTTCATTCAAGCAACAGCTGCATACTTAGCAATACTTTTAATCAGCGTTACAGGTAAACGGACAGCCTGGAGCCTTATAGCGGCAGCTATTGTATTAATGGCTGTAAGGCGAGTTGTACCGTTTTTCCATTTAATACTTGGAGATAAATTGTATTCGCCGGATATGGCAAACGAAATCATTGGACTGATTCTATCCATTAGTCTTACTATAGGAATCTCACGAATTGCCCCGCTTTTCTTAGAACGAAATAAAATAGAACATGAATTACGAGAGAAGAAAGAAGAATTGGACAGATACTTTACAAACGCCATGGACTTGCTTTGCATTGCAGATACTGAAGGTTTCTTTCATAAATTGAATCCTGAGTGGGAAGTTGCACTCGGTTACCCGGTTTCGGAATTGATAGGTAAGCAATTGCTGGACTTTGTTCACCCGGATGATAAGGAAGCAACACGGCAAGCTGTTCAAAATGGAATGAAGGGATTCATCAATAGGATTAAATGCAAAGATGGCACGTATCGTTGGTTTGAATGGCGCTCTTTTTTATCCGGGACAGTAATTTATACCGTAGCACGGGATATTACAGAACGCAAATTGGCAGAAATAGAATTGAAAAAGCAGATAGATGAAACGAATCGTTTTAATAAAATCTTTATTGGAAGAGAAGAGAAAATGATTGAGCTGAAGAAGGAAATAAATCTTCTTCTCGAGAAGGAAGGAAAACAAAAAAAATACGACGTCAATTAATGATGTAACCTGAAGGCAATAGAAATGAAGACAAAATATTTTTTCATTTCCATTATTTCATATTTAATAATGGTGTTGATATTTCCTTACTCTGTAATAGCTCAGAAAATAACTATCAACACTTGCGCAGACGAAAATATTCAACTACTTGCTTCCACTTCGATTAACAGTATTCAACCAATAGTTCCTTTCAATAATTTTAAAACAGTTGCCGATACAATAGCTGATACTACAAAAACACGTCCGAAAAAATCTGTATCCGAAATGAATCTGGAAGAGCTGGGTAACTTAAGAGTCTCTCCGTTCGATGTTTCCACCAGTTTGGACAAGGGTTACCGCGCATCAAACTCGGTTTCCGGTTCCCGTTTTGATACTCCAATTCGTGATCTCCCTTTTGCCATTCAAGCATTCACAAAATCATTTGTTATAGATCAGAAACCGGTAAACATATTTGATATTACACATTTCTCTCCAGGTGTTACTTACCGCAGCAACGACTTCAATGAAGGAAATGCAAACCTTGCAATCAGAGGTTTTGCAGTAGGTTCCTTGGCTGGAGGAAATATCCACATCTTACGAGATGGCTTTCACGGACCATCAATCTTCGACTTCACCAACATTTCGCGCGTTGAAGTTGTTAAGGGACCATCATCGTTTCTTTATGGTCAAGTAGCTCCTGGTGGAATTGTAAATATCATAACTAAAAATCCTCAGCCAACTTTTTCGGCAGTTGCCAATGTTAATTATGGATCTTACAACCAGCTTCGTTTTGATGTTGATGTAACCGGACCAGCTTCGCAAACACTATTCTACCGGCTAACAGCTTCTTATGATAAAGACATGAAATATTGGGAACCCTACGATGCCTATTCCAGAGACTTTGCCCCATCAATTCTTTGGCAGCCAAATGACCGCGTAAGTATTTCTATCAAATATGAAAATTTCCTTAAAGAAGAGACACCGCAAGTGATGCAAAAACCCGGATACAATATTCAATCTGGCGTTGTGCCCTCTCCTTCCGATCCCAACCTTTCCGGTGTTGATGTGCCCGGTTTACCGGACAACTGGAACAGCATGTCGTACGCAGATTTCCGTAACAGCAAAACAAACAACCTTAGTGCTTGGATAGATTATCAAGCCAGCGAACACTGGAATCTGCGTATCGGGTATTCTCATTTAGAGTATAAAATTGATGCGCTTTTCTCCGGTAATCTTGGTATGGCTAATAATTTTACATTTATGCAAGGACGGCGCTTTAGAAAACAAGTATATACCAACCGGGACGATAGTTATGAAACACATGCAACCGGAAAATATGAGTTTGGAGATATAAGTCTGCGTTTGCTAATTGGTGCGCAATACGTTAAGCGAGCATTGGATATGTCGGCAGGCCAAGCACCAAACGATCCGGCACTGGGTAGTAATCCTACTGCCTCACCGTTACCATTATGGGATCTAAAGAATCCTTCCACATGGAACCGGGTAGTAAAAATTCCGCTTTCGGAGCTAGTTGCTAATACTTCCGAAGAATTGGTTGAATATGGCGACAAATCTCTATATGCCGGAACAACATTCGGTTTCTTCGAAGATCGGTTACTATTGTTAGCTGGCTGGCGTTTAACTTCAACGGAAAGTCAATTTACAAATAGGTTAAGCATACAGACTCAACCAAAAGCAAAAGTCAGTATGATTACCCCGCAATATGGAATTCTATATAAAATCACAAATGGATTTTCACTCTTCGCATCCTATGCCGAGTCGTTTGTTCCAAGTACAAATTTACTTACTAATCCAGATAAAACACGAAAAGTTGCGGAGCCTACCAAAGGTTTTGGTTACGATATAGGAATAAAGACCGACTTATTAGATGGTCGAATCTCCGGAACGCTGACTTACTTCAATATTCTAAACAAAAATATTGTTAATGATCTAAGTGTAACAAACTCTTCCGGATCGGTAATAGTTAGCAATGTACAGAGCGGAGAGCAACGCTCATACGGTATTGAATTAGATGCATCAATCACGGCAACGGACAATTGGCAGTTTTACATTTCTTATAGTTACATGAATGCACGAATAACCGAGTTTAGTGGAAACGATGACAATATTCTAGCTCAAGATCCTAATAAATTAAACGCTGCAGATAAAGCAAACTACAAGAACGTTTACCGGTTTCATAACGCACCATTGCAAATGAGCGCACCACACTTAGCAAATATTTGGACTCGTTACGACTTTATTCAAGATGAACTATTTGGAATATATATAGCCGGTGGCGCTTATTTTGTTTACGATCAGACTCTCCTTCCCGATAGTCCAGAGTCGAGTCATCAGACTTATACACTTCTTAGTGCTACGCTAGGTTATTCATGGGAATGGTACGGCTTACAAATGAACCTAGAGATAATGGGCAAAAATTTAGCAAATTATTATTACCGGCCTTCGCAAAGCTCGCGGTGCCGTCCACGTGAGGTTATTCTAACATTAACAACAAAATTTTAATGCATGAAGTAGAAAAGTAAGATTGAATTTAACGATAACAGTAAAATCATAGATAGAAATATATTATGAAATATTTATTACAGAAGGATCAGCAGAAAGTCTGCCCGCTTATTACTCAGTTGAGTATATCTCTAATCTATTTGTTTGTATTTTTTTATAGCGACTATCTCTACCCACAGCCGTTTCAAAGAGCAGAAGTAATTGGTCCATACATCTACAACTTTGCTTTAAATATCGAATGGCGCAATGAAGAAAGAATTAAAGAGTTTCACTTTACGGTAATAAGTGGTGATAAGAAAATTATAGGAGAACTAAACAAAATCTGCTCTAATAAAAGGATAAGAAATAAACCAATAAAATTAACTGTTAACGACCGTTTAACTAATATTGATGATGCCCATCTTATCTTTGTAGCTAAAGACAAAGAGGAACTTCTTGAAGAATGCTTTGATAGAATTGAAGGCAAGAACATATTATTAATCAGCGATAATTACTTTAATAAAAAAGTTGTGATGATTAATTTTTATGTAACTAAAGATCAAAGGCTAAAATTTGAGATCAACAAAGCAAATATTATTAATCAAGATCTAACGATATTACCTGATATGGTATTGATGGGTGGAACCGAAATAGATGTTGCCGCACTATACCGGGAATCTCAGGTTAGCTTAAGGAAGTTACAGAAACAGTTGGATGTTCTTCAGCAAAGAGAACAACAATTAGCTAAAAAGATTGAAACCAGCACATCCGAAATATCACGCCAGCAGAAGTTAGTAAATTCCCAATCCGCTTCAATAGATTCGCAAAAGGTGCAACTGAGCGAACAAAATCTTGAATTGCATAATCTTTTAACGGCTATTGTTCTGAAACAAGATACTTTAAAACAGCAGACAGATATCATAACTCAACGTGAAAATGAATTAAATGAACAAAAAGTTGAAATTGACAGAAGAGAAAAAGTATTAACAGCGCAGAAGGAAAAAATTGATAATCAAAATACCGAAATAGAAAAACAAGCCAAGTCCTTAAAAAAACAAGATGTTACTATTTCAACACAACAAGATATCTTGTACTTCCTTTTTGCAATTGCATTTCTTGGGATAGGACTTTTCTTCGCAATATATATAGGTTATAAAAATAAACGGAGAATCAATACCCGGCTTACAGAAGAAATTGAAGAACGAAAGAAGGTTGAAGAAGCGCTTGGTAAGAGTGAAGACCTTTATAACAATGCACCATGTGGTTACCATTCGCTTGATAAAGATGGTACATTCGTTCAAATAAACAATACCGAACTTGAGTGGTTGGGGTACAAGCGCGAAGAGCTTATAGGGAAAAAGAAATTTAGCGATCTAGTAACTAATAACAGTTTAATAACATTTAATGAAAGCTTTCCCCGGTTTAAAAAAACGGGTGAGATTCATAATCTTGAGTTTGAGTTAATACGTAAAGACGGTTCAATTTTACCAGTACAGCTAAGTGCAACTGCAATATTGGATAGCGAAGGAAATTATTTAATGAGCAGATCCAATATGTTTGATATCACTGAACGAAAGCGGACTGAGAAAGATATAACTCTAATGAGTTTTGCGCTGAACCATGTTCGTGAGACTGCGTTCTTAATTGATGAATACGCACACTTTCACTATGTAAATGAAGATGCTTGCCGCGTACTTGGATACTCCCGCGAAGAAATGCTTGAAATGAATGTATCCGATGTAGACCCCGATTTCCCTTTATCAAAATGGCAGAGTCATTGGTCGGAAATTAAGACTAAAAGATCGCTAACCTTCCAAGGACGGCACAAAACAAAAGATGGGCTAATTTTCCCGGTTGAGATTAGCGCTAATTATTTTGAGCATGATGGAAAGGGTTACAATCTTGCTTTGGTTCGTGATATTACAGAACGCAAATTCGCTGAAGATGAATTGAAAAAGCAAATGCATGAAATCAATCAATTCAATAAACTTATGGTTGGAAGAGAAGAAAAAATGATGGAGCTAAAAAAAGAAATTAACTCGTTTCTTGAGAGAGAAGGGAAACCGAAAAAGTATGATGTTAGTACATAGTAAAAGCTTTTTATACCTAGATTAAACCGTATATATTATGGAAGTACAATTGCTAGTTTGCTGAAAGAGTAACATCACTAATTTTTAACTGTGTAAATGGTTGGTGATGTGTTTTAAGAAAAAGAGATAATATTTTTAGCAAAGGAGATGATGAAATGAAATCTCGAAATGGTTCTCTGTTAAATTCTATCCTTACTTTGATAATACTCCTTTCTGTATTACCAGTTCAACTTTCAGCTCAGGAAAAAACATTAGAAGAAATGACAATTGAGGAGTTGATGAATCTGCAAGTGGAAACAGGCTCTTTATTAAGTCTAACCAAATCTAAAATTCCCGTTTCGTTAACTATCATTACTTCGGAAGATATTGCTGTTACTCCTGCACGTAATATTGCTGATTTAATCGAGATTTATGTTCCCGGTGCGTTATGCTTGAATCATACATCGCCGAGGATTGGAATTAGAGGAATCATTATTGATAGAAGCTACAAATTATTAATGCTCGTTAACGGTAAAAATATGAATCAAAAAGGTGCTCAGGGTGCAGCACTTGAGCTAAGTAACTGGGATTTAAATGACATCGAACGAATTGAAATCATCAGAGGTCCCGGTTCGGTAACATACGGACCCGGAGCTATTGCGGGGATAATTAATATCATTACAAAAACTGCAAAAATTTCTAACGGCATATCAATCGGAGTAGAAGATAATTTTACTTACAACTCTAAAGGAGGTTTTGCAAGTTTGGGATTTTTGGGTAAGGATTTTAATCTCTACGCATACGGAAGCGTACGTTTTACAGATGGTTATAAAAATGCCGATTACTTTGCGGTAGATCAGAACACCGGCACTTCAGGATATATAAATCCTTCTCAAGCAGAGGGTGTGATGCCGATATTTGGAGACAATCTGGAAAGACCTCAAATAAAATTACATTTTGATGTGAATCTTCTTAATGAATGGCGAATTTGGGCAAGATATACAAATTCAGATCAGCCGGCGCTGTTTCGACAAAAGATGACTCTTGCTGCCGGTGAAAAAGTTCCGGTTTGGTTTACCGGACAAAAAGGAATTGTCGGTCTTCTCGAGAACAATCATTCATTTGGGGAAAATATCTCGCTTAAATCTAATATCAGTTATAAGTCGGAAAACTACTACGACTATTGGGTAACAAAATCATTACTCCATTTTGATGAAGGTGGTTTTAATAGTCCACATGGCGCGGGAAATATTGTTTATGATTTCTCCGAATCCGAAATCTTTTTAAGCAGCATAATTAACATCTCGCAGAAAGATGAAAAGTATAAATATGCTTTCGGCGTAAGTTACTCGTATAACAGATATGGTTCGGGCTGGGGTAATGATAAAATGTATATGCTTTCCAACGATTATAAGAGTCCGGACGGCAGATACATAGAAGATATTATTGCTGATGGATTCAACACAAACACAATTTCGTTTTTTAGTGAATGTAATTTCGAATTCCATCCGTTAGCCAATCTTTTACTTTCTGCAAGGATGGATAAAAATAATTTCTCAAAATATTTCTTTTCACCAAGAATTGGATTGATATCGGAAATAGATAAAGATAATATCGTCAAATTAATCTGGCAGCGTTCCGTTCGTATGAATACCGGTGAGGAATTATATAAAGAGCATTTATATAATACTAAAGCGAATCCGGAAATATTGAATTGCTTTGAACTGATATATAATTCTCTTCCAACGAAAAACATTTTAATAAATGTATCAGCTTCTTATAACTGGGGAGAAATGTTAGGATTTATTTATGACCCGGCTACTATCAAAGGTGAAACAAAACCAATCGGGAATTTGAAATATTTCACATTTGAAACTGAGGCAAAATACAAATTTGAGAAATTCGCACTTGGCATCAATCATTCGTTTGTAAAACAACTTAGCTGGGAAAACGCTGCTGGAGTAACCGCACAGGGGGTTAGTTATAGCGATTACAATTATAATGGATTGCTCAGTACCGGAAACGATCTTAATAATTGGGCTAATAATTCCACAAAGTTGTTCGCTAATTTTGAACTACCCTATCAATTTACGATTCATGCGGATGGACAATTCTTTTGGGAATGGAATGGATACAAGGATGTACAATTAATGTACGATGCTAAGTATGGGAATTCCAATGCCGCATGGAAATTACTGAACAACAAATTAAATGACGAAAACTTTGCCGGTACCGATGTGAAGATAAATCTTTCTATTTCTAAATATTTCCCGCAAATTAATTCAACCGTTTCACTCTATGGTATTAATCTATTGGGAAGCAAACGTTATTCATATTCATCAGGAGAGAGATACAATTATCCCTCTAGACTAATGTGGGTTAATGAACCTGCTACCATTGGTATCAAAATAAATTCAAAATTGTAAATGACTAATAAAATAGCATGACGCAGGAAACGATTGAAACACATAAATGGTATATAATATAATGACTAATCTAAGTATTAAAATATTATTTATTTATTTGATGCCGCTTTGTCTCTTTGCACAAATGGCTAAATTCGACGAGTATGAAGTGAAAGCCGCATTTCTGGAGAAGTTCACCCGGTTTATAGAATGGCCGGAAGAAGTGCATATAGAAGATATGAACAAACCTTTTGTTATTGCTGTAATTGGCGAAAATCCTTTTTCGTCAATACTTGATAAAATGTATTCTAAGCAGAAAATAAAAAACAAGGAAGTAGAAATACGATACATCTCAACAGTGGAGGAAATTACAGATTGTAATATTCTGTTTATCCCGGGATCAGAAAAAGGACTTATAAACCACATAATATCCTACACAAAGAAAAGACCTATTCTTACAATTAGTGATGAGAAAAACTTTTCGAGAAAGGGGATATTAATTACACTTTATGTGGAAAGTAGTCATATCAGCTTTGAAATAAACCCTATCGCAGTACACAAAGCCGGCTTATATATTAGTAGCTTGCTTCTTAATCTTTCTAAAGCAATAAGTAAAGAGGATAAATGATTATGAAAAAATTCCTCGATTTTTCTATTAAGAGCAAACTAATACTTGTGATATTGTTAGTGACCTCTATTACTATTGGGATAGGTTTTACGGTAGTTGCTATTGACAATATTAATTCTTTTAAGAAAGATTTGGTAAGCAACACAACAATAAATGCTCATTTAATTGGTGAGTACTGTATTGTACCTCTTACATTTAGAGACCAACATGAAGCGAAAAAAATTATTGAAAAGATTCAAACATTACCTTCTATTACAACCGCATGTATTTATGATGAAACCGGTAATCTTTTTGCTTCATTCCAAAAAAGACATGATAAGAACATTCCCGCCACAGTTATTGCCGAGGGAAAATATGTATTCGAAAAAGATAATTTAATAGTCTTTACTCCAATTAAATTTAAAAACATCCTTTATGGTACCGTATACTTAAAAGTATCTACAGATTTATTAAGTGAAAAAATTAACCGGCACTTATTGATTATGATATCATTAATGCTTGGTTTAATAATTTTTTCATATTTCATTGCTTCCAAACTTCAAGTAGCAATCTCAAAGCCAATCTTAAAACTAGCTCATACAACTAAGAAAATAACGCAAGACTCAGATTTTTCACTTCGTGTAAAAAAACATGGAGATGATGAAATAGGATTATTGTATGACAGTTTTAACGAAATGCTTACTCAAATAACCCAACGTGAAAATGAAAGAAACAAAGCTGTTGAGTTGTTGAGCGAGAATGAAGAAAAGTACCGCCGTATTGTTGACACTGCCACGGAAGGATTTTGGGTGCTCGGGCAGGACACTTTAACTACTTTTGTTAACGCTCAGATGACCGAAATGCTCGGTTATTCATGTGAAGAAATGATTGGACGGCCAGTAACTGACTTTATGTTCGAGGAGGACGTGCCCGATCATCTGAGAAAAATGGAGAACCGCCGCCAAGGAATAAAAGAAAATTATGAGCGCAGATTTCGCCGTAAAGATGGGGAGACAGTATGGACTCATGCTTCCGCTACCCACATCCTCGATGATGTGAATCATTTCAATGGCGCTTGCGCGATGTTCACTGATATTACCGAGCGCAAACTAACCGAAGAAAAAATTAGGAAACTTAATGAGGAAGAAAAAAATAGACATGAAGAATTAATCACAAAGAATATTGAGCTTAAAAGAGCGCGTATTGCAACTCTGAACATCATAGAAGATCTATCTAAAGAGATTGTAGAGAGGAGACAAGCTCAACAACGGATATCTCAACTAGCGGCCATTGTTGAATTTTCCGATGATGCAATAATTGGTAAAACTCTAGATGGAATAATTACCAGCTGGAATAAAGGCGCTGAAAAGATTTATGGTTACTCCGAAAGTGAAATGATTGGGGAATCAATTTCTACACTGGTTGAGTATGAAAGCACAGATGAAATCCCGATGATTCTAGAGCAGATAAAGGCTGGAATACATATTGAACACTTTGAAACGATACGCAAGAGAAAGGATGGGCAATTAATTAATGCATCGTTAACCATCTCTCCTGTAATGGATTCTGATGGAAATATTATTGGTGCATCAACTATTGCCCGGGATATTACAGAGCTTAAACAAGCCGAAGAAGAACGTAGAATCAATCTTTGGTTTATGGAAAGTTTGGATAAGGTTAACAGAGCTATTCAAGGTGGTAAAGATCTCGAACATATGATGAGTGATGTACTCAGCGAAGTTCTTTCAATTTATGATAGCGACCGTGCATTTTTACTGTATCCATGTGATCCAAACGCCGACACATGGAAAGTTCCAAAGGAAAGTACGAAACCGGAATATCCCGGAGTTCTTTCTTTGGGACTTGAAATGTTGATGGATCCTCAAGTTGCAGAAACTTTACGAACCTTACTATCAACTGATGCACCGGTTCAATTCGGTCCAAATACTTCTTATCCGATACCGACAGATGTTTCAGAACAGTTTGGTTTTAAATGTATTATGTCGCTCGCAATTTATCCCAAAGTTGGTAAACCATGGCAGTTTGGAATTCATCAATGTTCACATTCACGTACTTGGTCTCATGATGAGGAGCGCTTATTCCAAGAAATCGGAAGACGTTTAGCTGATGGAATGTCAAGTCTATTAATGTTGCGCAATCTTGTAGAGAGTGAACAAAAGTACAGATTGTTGATTGAAAACTCTCCATACTGTATCCATCAAGTTAATCTTCAGGGCCGCTTGATCTCGATGAATCCAGTTGGATTGCAAATGATGGGTGTCCGAGACGAAAGTGAAATTAAAGGAATGTTATACCTGGACACTGTAGACAGTAAAGACAAAGAACAGGTTAATCATCTTCTATCTCTTGCGTTGCAAGGACAATCTAATGAATTTGAGTTCAGAGCAAGCAGTGGACAATATTTTCAATCTTCATTTGTACCAATAACAGATTCGGATGGCTCTGTATTAAGGCTGATGGGATTAACACAAGATATTACAGAGCGCAAACGAAATACCGCTATTAATGCAGCACGCCTGTATTTATTACAATTTGCAACAACACATAGTTTGGAAGAATTGCTTGAAGAATCTGCGAACCAAGCCGAGATACTTACCGACAGTTGTATTGGTTTTTATCATTTTGTTGAAGATGACCAAATATCTCTAACGCTCCGGAATTGGTCAACACGAACAAAGAAAGATTTCCGTTATGCAGAAGGTAAAGGACTTCACTATGAAATAGATAAAGCCGGAGTATGGGTTGAATGTATTTATCAAAGAAAGCCTATTATTCATAACGATTACGCTTCCCTTCCAGACCGAAAAGAAATGTCGGAAGGACAAGCCGAAGTAAAACGCGAGCTTGTTGTTCCGGTAGTAAGAGGAGAAAAAATAAAAGCAATACTGGGTGTTGGAAATAAAGCAAGCGATTATTTAGAAAGGGATGTGGAAACAATTTCCTTAATAGCAGATCTTGCTTGGGAAGTTACAGAGCGTATACGAGCTGAAGAAGCACTTCATAAGGAACGTAATTTGCTTCGGACTGTGATTGACAATCTGCCGGATGGAATCTGGACAAAGGATTTGAATTGTAGAAAAACACTCGCCAATCTTGCAAATGTTTATATGTCGGGACTCAAATCGGAAAATGAAATTTTAGGAAAAGATGACTATGAATTATTCCCGGAGGAATATGCAAAAAGATTTATGATGGATGACCGTTCGGTTATTGAAACTGGTAACCCGGTGATTAATAGAGAAGAATATGTGATCGATAGAAATGGCCAGAAACATTTTTTGCTTACTACAAAGTTGCCATTTCTAGATGAAAAAAGGAGGATGATTGGCTTAATTGGCATCAGTCGTGATATTACTGAAAGAAAGCAATCGGAAGAATCACTCAAAAAGAGTGAAGAAAAATATAGAACATTGATTCAAAAGATACAGACAGCAGTAATAGTACATAGACCGGATACACAAATATTAACATGCAATCCTACAGCGGAAAAATTGCTTGGGCTCTCTGAAGAGCAGCTATTAGGGAAAGAGGCGGTTGATCCCGATTGGCATTTCTTCAATGAGGATGGTGCGGTATTACCACTCGAAGAATATCCGGTAAATAAAGTGCTGGCAACCCGCCATGAACTGAGAAATTATGTAGTTGGAGTTCACCGGCCAAATGATGAAAGTGATGTATGGGTTTTAGTTAATGCCGATCCGGTTTGGGTAAATGAAAATGAACTGACTCAAGTAATAGTAACCTTTAGCGATATAACTCAGCGTAAACAAATTGAAAACGCATTAAAGCAAAGTGAGGAACGCTATAGAACATTAGTTGAACAGGCAATGGATGGAATTTTCATTGCCGATTCTACAGGCAATTATATTGACGTTAACCGAAGCGGCTGCCGAATGTTAGGGTATTCACGCGAGCAAATACTCAAATTGAATATGAGTGATTTAGTGCCGGCAGAGGAACAACTTACCCGCCCCATTCGGTTTCAAGAACTTCGTGCAGGAAAAACCGCTTTATCTGAACGTAAACTTATTCGATTTGATGGATCACTATTACCAGTAGAAATTAGCGGAATTAAGCTGGCCGATGGTAGATTTTTAGGAATTGTCCGCGATATTACTGAGAGAAAAGAAGCAGAAGAAAGACTCAATGAAAGAATCAAACATTCGCAATCACTTCTGCGGTTATCTAAGAATTTGGAAATGGCTCAGACTTATTCCAACGTATTAAATGCCGCTTTGGAAGAAGTTAAAATCATTTTAGGCTATCAAGCATTATGGGTTTACATTTTATCCGAAGACAAGAAGTATTTCAAATCATTAGTGGCCGGTGGTGATGTTGCAGATTTGGTTATGTCTCCGGAAGGCCCTGCAATACTTCCCATTGAAGGGGATAAAATGCTTGAGGAAATTGCCGAGGCGAAGAATACTATAATTGTTGAAGACGCACGGATTGACGAGAGAACCGACAAAAAAATGGTAGAACTTTTTGGCAACCGTACTTTAATAAATGTACCAATATATCTCTTTGATAAACATCTTGGCACAGTTGGAACCGGCTCATTTGGAAACGAAGGTGTAAAAGTTCCTACTCGTTCTCAACAAGAATATTTGATGACAATGGCAAGCCATATTGCTGTAGCTCTTGATAGAATTCATCTATTAACTCAGCGGGAAGAAGCACAAAAATCTCAAATTCGTTTGAACCGAGAATTGCGAGCTATTAGTAATTGCAACCAGACTTTGCTACGTGCAGATGATGAGAAAACATTGCTTGATGAGGTTTGCAGTTTAATTTGTAACGAAACCGGATACAAATTAGCTTGGGTGGGCTATGCGGAAAATGATATCGCCAAAACTATCCGTCCTGTAGCTTGGGCAGGATTCAACAGCGGATATATTGCCGACGCAAAACTAAGCTGGTCAGATGAAACTGAACGTGGGCGGGGACCAGCTGGAATTACAGTTAGAACCGGTGAAATAGTTTGCGTTACAGACTTTGAATCTGATCAGCTGATGGCGCCATGGCGCGAAAGTGCATTACAGCATGGTTATCGTTCCGGTATTTCTCTGCCACTTAAAGACTTGAACTCACGGCCATTCGGAGCTCTATTAATTTACTCTTCCGAAGCCAATGTAATTACACCCAATGAAATACGTTTGTTGGATGAGCTTGCGAGCGATTTAGCATTTGGAATAACAAGTTTACGAACCAAAGCAGAACGTATAAAGGCCGAAGAATCTTTGCATAATGTAAACGAGACTTTGCGTGCTACACTTGAGGCAGCGCCGGTTGCAATTTTTGATCTTGATGTAAACGGAAAAGTGAAAAGTATGTGGAACAAAACAGCAGAACAGATGCTGGGATGGAAACGCGAGGAAGTTTTGGGGCATTTTCTGCCGGGTGTTTCTGAATATACAAAAGATGAGTATTATGAATTATTAGCTCAAATACGTGAAGGGAAAACAATTCTTGGAAAAGATTTAGTACGTAAGCGCAAAGATGGTTCACCTATTGAATATAGCCTTTACGCTGCTCCCGAATATGGTGAAAACAATAGAGTAATTGGAAATATTGCTGTACTGGTGGATATTACGGAGAGAAGAAAATCTGAAGCCGAATTAAGAAGAGTTATCCATGCCGTAGAACAAAGCCCTGTTTCTGTTATAATGACAAGTACAAGTGGAGAAGTTGTATACGTAAATCCAAAATTCACTGAAATTACCGGATATTCTAAAGAAGAGATTTACGGGAAAAACCCAAGATTGCTTAAGTCCGGAGAGATGCAAGAGGAAGAATACATGCAAATGTGGAAGACCATTTCTGCCGGCTACGAATGGCATGGAGAATTTCATAATAAAAAGAAGAATGGAGAATTGTTTTGGGAAGCAGCTTCAATATCCGCTGTTCGAAATGAAGAAGGAACTATTACTCATTACGTAGCAATTAAAGAAGATATTACCGAGCATAAGCGTGTTGAAAAAGCACTAAAAGAAAGTGAAGAACAATACAGAAAACTTGTAACAACTGTTCCGGATATTATTATTAGAACCGACTTACAAGGCATTGTAGTTTTTGCTAACGAAACAGTATTGCAATTTTATTACAACTTTGATGTAGATAAAATTCTTGGCAAGAATATCTTTTCATTCATTTCACATGAAGACATTGAACGCGCTGTAGAAAACACAAAGCAAATGATTGCAGGACCACTTGGTCTTCAAGAATACAAATTAATTTTTGAAGGCAGAGCAATAATTTGCGAAGTAAACGGCGACATACTAAAGGACAGCGAAGAGAAACCTATCGGAATGGTTTATGTGTTGCGTGATATTACTGCAAGAAAGCAAGTAGATAAGGAATTGGAAAAGTACAGATTGCACCTTGAAGAATTAATTAAAGAAAGGACAAATGAACTAGTAAAAGTTAACAATCTACTTCAGATAGAAATTATGAAACAAAAGGAGGCAGAAACAAAAGTTAAAGAGGCCCTTGAAAAGGAAAAGGAATTAAGTGAACTAAAATCCAGATTTATAGCAACCACATCTCACGAGTTTAGAACTCCGCTCACTACTGTTCGTGTTTCTGCAGAAATGATTCAACGTTACAAAAAAACATGGAGTGAAGAAAAAATCTACGAGTATCTCGAAAAGATAAAACGATCTGTAGATTACCTAACAAAACTACTGGAAGATGTCCTCACAATTAGTCGCTCTGAGAGTGGTAAAATGACTTTAAGCAGGCAGATGATGGATCTATATTCTTTCTGCTTAGAGATAATAGACGAAACAAAAATTTCGGCAAATCGCGAACACAATTTCATTTTCGAGTTTTCGCTTGAAAAAACCAAGTATAGTCTTGATCCTAAATTGATGAAATTCATTTTGCTAAATCTGCTTTCCAATGCTGTAAAATATTCACCTCTGGGAGGTAAAATTGAATTAATTCTGAAACCATTTCACAAGCAAATTTTAATTTCTGTAAAAGATGAAGGCATAGGCATCCCGGAGGATGACTTGAAACATCTTTTCGAACCATTTCATAGAGCTAAAAATACAAATGACATTGCCGGAACCGGCCTTGGATTATCAATTGTTAAACGTGCTGTTGATATGCACAACGGTAAGATTGTCGTATCATCAAAGCTCGGTGTTGGAACAAAGTTTGAGGTTAAAATTCCATTGTAATCTAATTGGATTTTTAGTTTAAGCACTATGCGGTTGTATTTCATATTATTGCAAGTACGTTTTTTACCTTTCCGAAGATGATTTTTCGTGGAAGGTTTTCGAGTTAATCTTCTTTATTACAATTTTCACTCTATTGGGTAGTTGATGAAAAAATATATAGCACTTTTTTTTATATGTTCAATCGTAATTCTTGCTTCAGATAAATCTGATTACAACATTATGCAAAACAAGATCGATGTAATTCATTATTCGATTTGCATTAGCATTTCAGATTCATCGCCCAAAATTACAGCAACAACTGAAATCACATTTAAAGCTATCAACAAATTAAAAGAGCTCAAATTTAATTTGAAAGATTTAGATGTTAGCTCATGTATGATGGATAACCGTCAGCTTGATTTTAAGCATGAAGTAGGTATAATAAATATTGCACTCCCGGAAATTGCTGCAGAGAACACAATTCATAAACTCTATATTGAATATTCCGGTAAACCAAAAAGCGGATTGTTTATTGGCAAAAACAAATACAGAAAATTTTCGGCATTCAGCGACAATTGGGCAAACTACGCAAGCTATTGGTTCCCTTCGATTGATCATCCTTCTGATAAGGCTTCAGCTACATTCAATATAACTGTTCCGGATAAATATGAAGTAATATGCAACGGCGATCAAATTGACAAGACTTTACAGAATAATTCAGAAATAAAATACACTTTCCGAATTAATGAACCGATTCCTACATATTGCATGGTTGTTGGAGTTTGCGATTTTGCAATCACAGAAACCAAAACTAATTCCGGCATTCCGATTTACTACTACACTTATCCGGAAGACAGTCTACATGCGGTTAATGGATTTCAACGTGCAGCAGATATGGTTAGTTTTTATGAAGAAACTATTGGTCCATTTCCCTACTCAAGACTTTCACTTGTAGAATCTTCCACAATTTTTGGCGGAATGGAAAACAGCAGCGCAATTTTTTTTACTGAAAAAAGTCCATCATTCACCGGCGAAAAAGATAACGAAGAAACTGTAGCGCACGAAATTGCTCATCAGTGGTTTGGAGATGCTGTAACCATCTCAGATTGGTCGGAAATTTGGCTTAGCGAAGGCTTTGCTACTTACTTTACAGCACTTTACTTCGAATCCCGCGATGGAGATTTGCGTTTTAATTCAATTATGAATGAGTATATGAAAAGTTACCGCCAAAATACAAAATGGAAAATTCCGGTGATTTATAATGGTTACAAAAATCTGTCGGAAATGTTAAACGTTGAGACTTACCAAAAAGGAGCGTTCTTTCTTCACACATTGAGGAAACTAATTGGGGATAAAAATTTCTTTAAGTCAATTCAAGAATATTATAAAAAGTATATACACACTAACGCAAATACAAATGAGTTTAAGTCTATTGTAGAAACAGTTTCCGGCAAAAATTTAGACGAGCTTTTTTATAAGTGGCTTTATCAACCCGGTTTGCCAAACTGAATAAACAAAAAATCCCGTATTGGACGGGATTTTTTGTATCAACAACTTGGTTCATCAGCAAGGCGTTTTCATTCTTGCAACTGCAACATCCCACTTCTCTTGCTGATCGGAAGTAAGAATTAACCGAATTCCATCAAGCAGTGTTTTTCTGTTAGCACACATTTTTCTTTTAACCTCGGTCGTAGCTTCATTAGTCTCTATAGCATTACGTACTCTTGCATTTAAATTCTTAATTTGCTCTGCAGCTTCGGCTCTTGTTAAGGTGCCGGCTTTAACTTTTTCTGCAATCTCTTTGCGCTTTACGTTTGCATTCTCAATAATCATCTTATTTGCTTCAGCAAACTCTTGGACCAATGGCTTCATTGATTCATGATGAGCTTTCATCAGAACATCAATCTGAGTTTTTTGATCTTCTGTTATTTTCAATCTTTTGAAGATCATTCCCAGATGTTTATTCCAATCATACTTCATCATCCAGCCAACTTCTTTGCCGCGAAGCATTCCGGAACCCGGTCTAAAATCGCCGGCACCTACAAAGTTGTATGAAAGCATGGTGCTATTTATAGCCAAATCATTTTCAATTGTTGCATCTTCGATAGCATTTTCAGTATCGAAGTAATCAATCATCAAGTATTCAGCCGAATCGAAATTGGCGTTTGGTGATGTTACATCGTCTTTCTTATTACAGCCTACGAAGAGAATTACAGAAAGTACGATCACGGCAAAAAAGGAAAACAACTTTAGATTTTTCATCTCTACCTCTTTTTAGTTTCGCCCTTTTGACAACAATTTAATTTGCCGGGTTTAAAGTGCAAAGAAATTAGGATGAGTTCAATCAAAATTTTCACATTGAATTACTAATTCACCTTACGCAAAAAGGAATGATTCGCCACGAAGGCTCGAAGACACTAAGCTTTCACAAATTGAAACATAAATATTATGAGAATTTGTGCCTTGGGGCCTTAGTGGCTAAGTTTTTTCTAGTTAGTAGCGTAAAGTGAGTTACTAACCCAGCCACTTAGAATTCTAAAAGCAACAATTTTTTATCTCGTTCACTCATCATATATTTCGATCAATTAACCATCCAGGAAATGAGTTTAATATGAAAAAGACTATCAACGGACTATCAGTCAATACATTTGGCGATTCAACCAAACAATCAATTATTTTTGTTCATGGTTTTCCTTACGATCATTCAATGTGGAAAGGCCAGATAGATGTTCTTAAAAATGATTATTACTGCGTTGCGTATGATGTCCGAGGCTTAGGGGAAAGTTCTGTTGGCGACGGCCAATATATGCTGGAGTTTTTTGTTGATGATCTCTTTGCAATCATTTCTGAACTAAAATTAAACAAACCGGTATTGTGCGGACTTTCGATGGGCGGCTATATTGCTTTACGAGCTATTGAAAAGAATCATGATTTGTTTGGAGGATTAATTTTATGCGATACTAGGGCTGATGCAGATGATGACGCTGCAAAATTGAAGCGCTCAGTTAACATTAACATGATCAACACCGAAGGATTAGTAAAATTCACCGATATGTTTGTAACTAATTGCTTTGCAGAAGAAACTCCGAAACAATACGAGAAAATGTTTTTAACAACTCTATACAATTCACAGAAAAATGATCCTATCGGGGTAAAAGGCTGCATTATAGCAATTATGAGCCGCACAGATACTACAAGCTATCTTTCTCAAATAAAAATTCCAACTCTTGTTATTTGCGGCTCGTTCGATAAATTAACTCCGCCAATAGTAATGCGCACAATGGCAGAAAAAATTCCAAACTCTGAATTTGCGGCTATACCTTTTGCGGGACATATGACTCCGCTTGAAAATCCGTCATGTGTTAATGATTTACTAAAAGGATTTCTTGATAGAAATTTTACTTTTTAATCACTTTGTCAATTTCTTGAAATGGGGATTTGGAGCTATCTTCTTTTTAATAGTATCAATTTTCGCAGCCGTCGGCTTTAATTTGGATACTGTCATGATTGGTTCAGCCGGCGTCTTTTCTATAACTCTTCCAATCGGAGTAAAATTCGGATCAGCCTTTTGAGCTGGAGTAATTACTTGAGCATCATTCTGAGAAGGCGCAACAACATTTTCACGGGTATCTTCTCCATCTTGTTTCGGCGCTTGATGTGAACCATCAACCGGATAAATCACAGAAACTTTTTTGGGTGCTGGTTTTATTTGCACACCGGCTTCGGTTTGATTATCAACTATTCCGCTTACATCTTTTTTTGAGAGAATATATTCATTCCCCGACTTATAATATTTTATTTCGGAACCGGATTTACTCGGAGCAGTCTTACCTTTCTCAATCACACTGTCAACACTTTCAAAATGACTTTCTTTCTTCGAATTTTTTGAACCGACTCCATCAATAATATCTTTTCCTTTCTCAATTCCGCTTTCAACAACATTAACAACTTTTTGTTTGTAAGGAAGAATTGAATCCGCAACACCGCTAATACCTACGATTAAAAAACTGGTTAAAACAACAGCACACGCAACCGGTAATACTTTTGCTAAGAAAAACCTCAAGGTTCTTTCCATAAATTTTGGACCTGTTCCAGCGCCGGAAGCAGCGAGATTTTTATCTACAGAGTTAATTCTGTTTACGAAAAACCAGAGTGATACTGCAAGAAGCCAGATAGCTATTACGGAGACCACAAGAAAAATCATTGCAGCTTCTTTCTGAGAAATGATCAACGAAATAACAATTACGCCAATGAAGAAAAAAAAGAAGAACTGAAGCTTTCTTTCTAATTGGCTTTCTAAATACATTCTCTCTTGAAATGCGTCCCAGCTCATAGTATTCTCTTTTGCTTAATAAAAACTTACTTCGTGCCGAATGAATTTACCGCCTTCATAAACGAATTTGGCGGAAAAATATTTTTCTTGGAACAGCCATGGTATAAAAATTTTATCGCCATCCCAAAGATTTAGATCAGCCAATTTTTCGTTTTGAATCCACTCCAGTTTACCTTCGTTCGAGTCAATTAGTTTCCCGCTGAATTTATCGGCAGTAAAAAGAAACACATACCAATCTTTCTTGCCGTCGAACATCGGGAAAGTGATAAATCCTTTCATCTTAGGTTCAATCATTAATAAACCGCTCTCCTCTTCAACTTCTCTTATAGCACATTCTTCCGGCGTTTCACTTTGCTCAAATTTTCCGCCAAGACCATTCCACTTACCTTCATGATAATCGTTCGGTTTTTTATTGCGGAAAAGCATTAGTGTTTTTCCTTCATGCATTACATAACAGAGTGTTGCGAGCTGTACCAATAATTTTCCTATTTATTAATTGAATCCGCCAGCACTTTCGAAATTTCGTCAAGTTCTTCGAGGAACCATTTCACTTTTTCCGATTTAGCCCGCTTGCTGTCTCTAATCAGCGCAAGCCAGAGTTTTGCTTCATTGGCAAACTTAATAGCATCAATTGTGGAGTTGGTTAAATCTTTCTTTGTCATCGCTGCCGAAGATTCAATAAACTTTCCAATCACACTTGTTCCATTTTTGAAAAGCTCATCAATGATCTTTTTGGAAACTTCATCCTTCGGAAGAGAATCAATAAACTCAATTAGCTTCAGAGTAAAAAAATAAATTCTCTGTTTAAACTCACTTCGTGCTTTTGGAGAATCTAAAGTCATATCTATCAATCCTTACTTAATCCGAGATAACAATTTTTAAGTAAATAATTCTTTACATAATCCGAAACACCATCGTCTACATTTCTAATTGGTTTATCGTACCCTGCAGTCCTAATTTTTTTCATATTTGCTTCGGTGAAGTACTGATATTTATCTCGGATTTCTTCCGGCATATCAACAAACTCTATGTTAACCGGCTTGCCGACCGAATTGAACAAAGCTGTAACAAGATCAATCCATGTTTGAGCCTTTCCGGTTCCCACATTGAAGAGGCCATTCTTATCTGCATGATCAAGAAAATAGAGAGTCATTTCAACTGCATCTTTAACGTAAACGAAATCACGCTTCTGTTCCCCATCTTTATATTCAGCAAGATGAGATTTGAATAATCTAACTTTTCCAACATCACGTACTTGTTCAAACGCTTTGTGAACAACGCTTCTCATGTCACCTTTGTGATATTCATTCGGTCCGTAAACGTTGAAATATTTTAGTCCTACAACCTTATTTAGCAAGCCGTTTCTTTTTATCCATGAATCGAATAAATGCTTCGAGTAGCCATACATGTTAAGCGGGCGTAAAGTCTCCAATTGCTCTTCATCATCGTTATAACCGTTAATGCCGTCGCCGTAAGTTGCAGCAGACGAGGCATAAATGAATCGGCTGCCGTTTTCCAAACAGAACTTTGCAAGCTCTTGCGAGTAGTGATAATTGTTATCCATCAAATAATCTGCATCTTTTTCAGTTGTAGCCGAACAAGCCCCAAGATGAATAACAGAAGTTATTTTGAAAGGCTCATTACGCTGAAGTATCATTGCCATGAAATCATCCTTGTGAAGAAAGTCGGCATACTTAAGTCCGTTCAAGTTCATCCATTTATCATCTTTGCCAAGCTCATCAACAATCACAATTCTATCCACGCCCATCTGATTAAGACGCCACACCACTGCACTTCCTATAAATCCAGCTCCGCCGGTTACAACTATCATTATCTTCTCGATTATTTGTTATATTTGAACGAAAGTTAACGATATCTCACTACTGAATCAAAACTGAAAAGAACAAAGCGGCTTACGCTTTTCAAATTCTTGCTCTTAAACTTACTCATGATCTTGATCTAATTTCTGATCAAGATTAAGATCAAGAGTAGGATCAAGATTTTAAAGGAATATTATGAATACCAATTTAGAAATACTGAAAAATATATTACGCGAAAGAATTCTAGTTCTCGATGGATCAATGGGCGTTTTCATTCAGCGCTTCAAACTTAGCGAAGAACAATTCAGAGGCGAAAAGTTAAAAAATCATCCGGTTGATTTAAAAGGTAACAATGATATCCTTGTTCTAACTCAGCCGGAAATAATAAACGGAATCCACAGAAATTATTTGGAAGCTGGCTCTGATATTATTGAAACAAATACATTTAATGGAACTGTAATTTCTCAAGCAGATTACAAAACCGAACATTTGGTTTATGAGATAAATTTTGTGGCTGCAAAAATTGCAAAGGAAGTCGCAGACGAATTCACAAAAGCTAATCCGGATAAGCCAAGATTTGTTGCCGGTTCGCTCGGACCAACCAACAAAACGCTTTCACTTTCTCCCGATGTAAACGATCCCGGTTTCCGCTCTGTAAATTTTGATGACGTAGCTGCGGCATTCAAAGAGCAAGCACGCGGCTTGATTGATGGGGGTGCAGATATTCTGCTTGTTGAAACTATGATTGATACACTTGTTTGCAAAGCCGCATTGTTCGGCATTATGGAGTTGTGCGAAGAAACCGGCAACAACATTCCTATCATGATTTCCGGTTCTGTAATAGATATGAGCGGCAGAACTTTGAGCGGACAAAATACTGAAGCGTTCTGGAACTCTGTTTCTCACACAAAAAATTTATTAAGTGTTGGATTAAACTGTTCACTCGGACCAAAACAAATTCGTCCTTTTATAGAAGAGCTATCAAGAATTTCCGGTGTGTTTGTTTCCCTTTATCCAAATGCCGGATTGCCGAATGAGTTTGGCGGTTACGATGAATCACCGGAAGCAATGGCTAAAGTTCTTGATGAATTTGCCAAGGAAGGTTTCTTTAATATCATCGGCGGCTGCTGCGGCACAACACCAGACCACATTAGAGCATTTGCAGAAGTCGCAAAAAAATATCCGCCAAGAAAAATTCCGGAGATTCAGCCTTACTTGCGTTTAAGCGGACTCGAACCGCTTACACTTCGTCCCGAAACTAATTTTGTAAATATTGGCGAACGCACAAATGTAACCGGCTCAAAAAAGTTTGCTCGGCTCATCAAAGAAAATAAATATGAAGAGGCTCTTTCTGTAGCTAGAGAACAAGTAGAAAACGGAGCGCAAGTTATTGACATCAACATGGATGAAGGAATGATAAATTCCGAAGAGGCTATGACGAAGTTTTTGAATCTTCTAGCTACCGAGCCCGATATTGCACGTGTTCCAATAATGCTGGATTCATCAAAGTGGAGTGTCCTTGAAGCCGGATTGAAATGTCTTCAAGGAAAAGGAATTATTAATTCCATCTCCATGAAAGAAGGCGAAAATGTATTTAGACTTCACGCTAAGAAAGCATTGAAGTATGGCGCAGCAGTTATCGTAATGGCATTTGATGAACAAGGACAAGCTGATACGTTTGAAAGAAAAATTAATATTTGTAAACGCGCATATAAAATTCTTACTGAAGAAATCGGCTTTCCGCCACAAGACATAATTTTCGATCCGAATATTTTTGCTATTGCTACCGGTATAGAAGAACATAATCAATATGCAATCAACTACATTGAAGCAACGAGATGGATAAAGAAGAATCTTCCCCACGCAAAAATTAGCGGCGGGGTCAGCAATATTTCTTTTTCATTCAGAGGCAACGATACTGTTCGCGAAGCAATGCATTCGGCTTTTCTTTATCATGCAATTGAAGCCGGAATGGATATGGGAATTGTTAACGCCGGTCAGCTTGCAGTGTACGAAACAATCCCTAAAGAACTTTTAGAAAAAGTTGAAGATGTTTTATTAAACAGAAAACCCGACGCAACAGAAAGGTTAGTTGAATTTGCCAATACATTAACAAAAGATGTTAAGCAAGATATTGCAGATGCTGCATGGCGGCATGAAAGTGTTGAAGAACGTTTGAAACACGCGCTCGTTAAAGGCATAGTTGAGTTTATTGATGTTGATATTGAAGAAGCCCGGCAAAAATATGCGCAGCCGCTCCATGTAATTGAAGGACCATTGATGTCGGCAATGAATGTTGTGGGCGATTTGTTTGGCTCGGGTAAAATGTTTTTGCCGCAAGTTGTAAAGAGTGCACGTGTGATGAAAAAAGCGGTTGCCCACCTCATCCCTTTCATCGAGGCAGAAAAAGAAAAAAGTGGCAGCAAAAAATCAAACGGGATTGTGTTAATGGCGACTGTTAAGGGCGATGTACACGACATTGGTAAAAATATTGTTGGCGTTGTTCTCGGCTGCAACAACTATGATATAATTGATCTCGGCGTGATGGTCCCGAGCGATAAAATTCTTTCTACAGCAATTGAGAAAAACGTGGATGTAATTGGTCTAAGCGGATTAATTACTCCTTCACTCGATGAGATGGTTCACGTAGCTAAGGAAATGGAACGGATGGGACTCAACATTCCGCTTCTAATTGGCGGCGCTACAACTTCGAGGATTCACACAGCAGTAAAAATTGCACCGGAGTATTCCAACCCAACAATTCATGTACTGGATGCTTCCAAAAGCGTTGGCGTTGTTAGCAATCTGCTAAGTGAAGATGCCAAAGATGGTTTCGTAACCAAAATAAAAGACGAATACAAAAAGCTGCGTGAAGATCATTTCAAAAAACATTCGGCAAAGGAATATATCTCTATTGAAAAAGCCAGAGCTAACAAACTTAGGTTGGATTGGCAAAATTATTCCATACACAAACCGAATAAACTTGGAGTTACCAGTTTCAAAAATTTTCCCCTTGAGGAAATTCGTCCATACATTGATTGGACGCCATTCTTCCAGACTTGGGAATTGAAAGGAAAATATCCGGCAATCTTTGAGAACCAAGACTACGGAAGCGAAGCCAAGAAAATTTTTGATGATGCGAATAAACTTCTCGATCAAATTATTGAAGAGAAACTTTTAACGGCAAATGGAATTGTTGGCTTATTCCCCGCCGCATCCGTAGAAGATGATATTGAAATTTTTACAGATGATTCGCGAAAAGGTATGCTCGCCAAATTAAACACAATCCGTCAACAGTCTGTCAAATCGGAAGGTTTGCCAAACATTGCACTATCAGATTTCGTAGCGCCAAAAGAATCTGATGCGAAAGATTACATTGGCATGTTTGCAGTTACAACCGGCATTGGTATTAATAAAATGATTGAAAAATTCGAAGCCGATCATGACGATTACAATTCGATAATGACGAAAGCAATTGCGGATAGATTAGCGGAAGCATTTGCAGAATTACTTCACGCAAAAGTGAGAAAAGATATTTGGGGTAATGCTTCGGATGAAAATTTGCCAAACGATAAATTGATTGCTGAGGAATACGCTGGTATTCGTCCGGCACCAGGTTATCCGGCTCAGCCAGATCATACTGAGAAACTGACAATATGGAAATTGCTTGATGCGGAGAAAGAAACTTCGATTTCGCTAACAGAAAGTTTGGCTATGAATCCGGCTGCTTCTGTATGTGGTTTGTATTTTGCTCATCCGAAATCAAAATATTTTACGGTTGGCAAAATCAGCAAAGACCAGGTTGAAGATTACCACAAGCGTAAAGGAATCAGTTTGAAAGAAGCAGAAAAATGGCTTCGTCCAATTCTAAATTATGATGAAAGCGAATAACTCATGTTACGTATATATTCAACTAACTTTGCCACAAAGACACCAAGGCACTAAGGAGTTTTGAATAAGCAAGTTAATTTTAAGTTTTTCCTTTGTGTCTTAGTGACTTAGTGGCAAAAAAATATTTCGTGCATAACATGAGTGAATAAGTAATAAACTCCAAAACCTTGTTGAGGCTGTTATGAGTAAAGAGAAATCAGTTTTGTTGGAACTGTTAACAAAAGTTGATGATCTCAAAAAAGAGATTGATAAGTTCCATCCCTTGCCGGTTGATGTTGAAGAACGCATCATGCAAAAATTCCGGCTTGATTGGAATTACAACTCCAATGCAATTGAGGGAAATGCGCTCAACTATGGAGAAACAGTTGCTTTCCTAATGCACGGAATAACCGCACACGGCAAACCATTAAAAGACTACCTCGACATTAAGGGACATAACGAAGCTATAAATTATCTTCGCAACTTTGTTAGAAACAAAGAAGAACTAACCGAAGCTGTAATTAGAGAACTTCACAAAACAATTTTAGTTGAGCCTTACGAAATTGACGCAGTAACAGCAGATGGCAAACCAACCAAGAGAACTGTTGCTATTGGAGCTTACAAGACTCAGACAAATCACGTAAAGACAGCAACCGGAGAAATGCATTACTTTGCTACTCCGGAAGAAACTCCCGCTAAGATGCAAGACTTGATGACATGGTACAGAAAAACTAGAGAAGACAAAGAAGTACATCCGGTAATTCTTGCGGCATTTTTTCATCATCAGTTTGTCTCTATTCATCCCTTTGATGACGGCAATGGAAGAATGGCAAGATTATTAATGAACTTACTTTTGATGCAGAGCAACTATCCGCCGGTTGTAATTAAAACTAAGGACAAGAACAATTACTATTTAGCTTTAAGTCAGGCTGATACCGGTGATACTTCCCAATTTGTTGAATACGTTGCAAACACTTTGATACATTCAGAAGAAATTTATTTGAAAGGAGCGAGAGGAGAAAGTATTGATGAACCGGATGACCTGGATAAGGAAATTTTGTTATTAAAAAAAGAACTAGAAGGGAATAATGATTGGATAGAAAAGACCGGAACAATTGAAACTAAACAAGAAATAGTAAAGAACTCGTACAGAAAACTTTTATTTAGATGCAAAGATACAGTAGAAAAATTCTATACTTTGTTTTCCGACTATTCGTTCAGTTATTGGTTATATAAGAAGGAAACTGGTGGAATTGGTTACAAACAAGGACGCGATTTTAATGTAAGCCAGCTATCTAAAGCCCTAGATGCAGCTCAAGATACGAGATATATTGTCTCAGCATTTGAGCTAATGAAATTCAAATCATCATCGAATAAATTTGATTTAACAGTTAGCATCGAAGTTTATTTCGATGATTTTGAGTATGCGTTATCCATTAGTTTAGGGGAAGAAAATGGCGACGAAGTAAATACATTTTCGGATATTGTGATTAATTCCACTTGGTTTAAAACATTTCCTTACACAAAAAACATCGATGAATTTCAAATTCAGAAAGTAACACAGCAAATAGGAAAAAGCATAGTTGAACTACTTAAAAATAGATCGCTAAGGAACAATAATGAATAAAGCTTTCCGTCCCGGCAATATTGGCGCTCTAATGGATGAATACGAACGCGCATCGAATGATTTGAGAGAACTCATTTTGTCATTCTCTCAAGAAGAGTTTGTAAAAATACTTGATGACAAAACAGACGACGAAGATTGCCGCTCTGTTCAAACAATAATGCATCATGTAATTTCGGCTGGTTACAGATACCTAAATCAAATAAATGTTTTCTTAAAACAAGACCAAATCTCTCCAAGCTTTGAAGCGTCTAATCCCGCATCCACAATAGAAGAATTTGATAAAATGCTTTTGCTAACAAGCGAAGCCGTTAAAAACAATTGCTCGATCAGCTACGAAGAAGTTTTAGCAACACAAATGGAAACACGCTGGGGACTATATGACATCGAAATGATGTTCGAACACGCTATCGTTCACATTCTTCGGCACCGCCGACAGATAGACAAACTAACTCAACAAAATAACCCGTAATAGAAACGGAGTTCTTATGAAACAAAGATTTCTAGTAGTAATGTTTTTCGGTTTTGCATTCATTCTTTTCGCCCAAGAAAAAATAGATTACCAGATGATGCAGCGGATTCGTCAAGAAGGATTGCAAAATTCCAAAATACCGGAATTGATGAGCTACCTTTGCGATGTTTACGCACCAAGATTAGCCGCTTCTCCTCAATACCGCGAAGCCGGCAAATGGGCAGCCGCAAAACTTACTGAGTTTGGTTTGGAAAAATCCGGACTTGAAAGTTTCGGCACTCTCGGACGCGGCTGGGAAGTGAAAAAGTTTTACGCCGCAATGACTTCACCTCAATACATGCCGCTTATAGCTTATCCTAAAGCATGGACGCCGGAACTTGAATCAACATTAAAAGGCAATGCCGTTTTAATGGATATTAAAAAGGAAGATGAGTTAGCAGCCTTCAAAGGAAAGTTGAAAGGTGCAATTGTACTTATACGAGGAGAACAAGAAGTTTCTCTTTCGCTTGAACCGGATGGCAAGCGTTATTCAAATGAAGAATTGGAAAAACTAAGGTTAGCTCAAGACGGCGGCGGCAGAAATCAAAATGCAGATCAGTTTGCGGCAATGCGCCTACAAAGAGAGTTACAAACAAAAGTTGCTAAGTTTATTAAAGATGAAGGTGCGGCTGTAATTCTTGAACCGAGCCGCGGCAAACATGGAACAATTTTCGTACAGGGTGGCGGTTCTTACAGAAAGGGAGCCGAAGTTCCTCTTCCCCAAGTTGTTGTTTCCGTTGAACAATACAACAGAATGGTTCGCATTCTACAAAAAAATATTCCGGTTGCTCTCGAACTGGAGATTCAAGCAAATTTTGTTGATACTGATTCTCTTGGCTACAACATCATCGCAGAAATTCCGGGCACTGATAAAAAGCTCAAAGATGAAATTGTAATGCTCGGTGGTCACTTCGATACATGGCACGCGGGAACCGGTGCGACAGATAACTCAGCCGGAAGCGCAATTGCTATGGAAGCCGTCCGCATACTTAAAACTCTTGGCGTAAAACCAAGAAGAACCATTCGCATTGCTTTGTGGGATGCTGAAGAAGAAGGTTTAATCGGTTCGCGAGGTTATGTAGCAAATCATTTCTTTGATAGAGACAAAAAAGAAAAGAAAGCTGAGTATGATAAATTTGCTGCTTATTTCAATTATGATAACGGCTCGGGAAAAATTCGCGGTATTTACGCGCAAGGTAATTTTGAAGTGATGCCGATCTTTGAAGAATGGCTAAAACCTTTTAACGATTTAGGCGCATCAACAGTAACACTAAGAAACACCGGTGGAACAGATCATCAATCATTTGATGGAGCTGGCTTACCCGGCTTTCAATTTATTCAAGATGAATTAGAGTATGATACACGAACACATCATTCCAACATGGATGTTTACGACCATACCGTACGTGCAGACTTAATTCAATCTGCTACTATAATGGCGGCTTTTGTTTATAATGCAGCAATGAGAGATGAAAAATTGCCGAGAAAGTATTTCGACCCGAATGCCGTTCAACAGCGCAGACCAATGTTTTAGAGAGTTACTGAGTAACTGAGTGCCTAAGTAACTGAGAAAAGATTCTAAAAACTAAGGCACTTAGGCACCTAGGAACTAAGGCACTACATTCAATTTCACGGAGACAACAATGGGATTATTTCAAAAACCGGACATTCAATTTTCAAAAGAATCAAATCAGTATAACATGAATGAGAAACGAATTACTTGCCCTCACTGCGGGAACGACCGCTTCTTTCAACTGCCGAATATTTTACTTAATACACCCGGCATTACATTCTTTGGTTTTGATTGGGCGAACAAAACAGCCTCTGTACTAATTTGTGACAATTGCAGCAGAATGGAATGGTACTTAAAAACGCCAAGCCAAAATTAATTTTGTGATAATTAGTTTGACTGATTTAATGAATTTTAGATAGGTAAGATATATGGAAAGAAGTGAATTACTCATTTTGTATTCAACCGCGTATAACGATTTAACTACAGCGTTAAAAGAAATCCCAAAAGAAATGTGGCAGTTCAAACCGGCACCAAATAAATGGAGCGTTCACGAGGTTTTAATTCACATTGCAGATAGCGAAGTAAACAGCTTTGCGCGTGCCCGTAAAATTATTTGTGAATCCGGCTCTACAATTATGGCTTACGACGAAAACGCTTGGGCTGTTAAACTGAATTATCACAATCAGTCAATCGAGGATTCGCTGGAACTATTCCGCCAGCTTAGAATGATGACTCATAATGTTATCAAAGATTTACCGGAGACAACTTGGCAAAATTTTATTATTCATCCGGAGAATGGGAAAATGACTCTTGACGATTGGCTTAAAGTTTATGCCGATCATATTCCGGTTCACATAAAGCAGATTAAACGAAACCTAAACGAGTGGAAGAAAATAAAAGCCCATCCCAACCCTTCCCAAAGGGAAGGGCTTTTTTAAATTCAGTCGGGTTATTTAATCCTCGACCTTCGTCATAAAGTTGTAACCAAAGACGCAAGCATCGGGGAATTAGTGATTAAATTCATAAATATAAAAGCTGTTAGGAGAGTTTCAATGAAAAGATTTCTAGTAGTTCTACTTTTATTCACTGCAACAATTCTGTTTGCACAAGGCGCCGATTGGATAAAAGCCAATTACACAAAAAAGGAATACAAAATAAAGATGAGAGATGGAGTGAAATTATTTACTTCCGTTTACACTCCTAAGGACACAACCAAAACTTATCCAATCATAATCGTTCGTACACCTTATACTGTTGCACCGTACGGAGAAAATAACTTTCCCAACAGTTTAGGTCCAAATGAGGAATTGGCAAAAGGCGGTTACATTTTTGTTTTTCAAGATGTGCGCGGACAATTTATGAGCGAAGGTACGTATGATAATATGCGGGCTTATATTCCAAATAAAAAAAGCGCGGCAGAGTTTGATGAATCAACCGACGCTTACGATACGATTGATTGGCTGGTCAAAAATGCTAAGCACAACAACGGCAATGTTGGCATTTGGGGAATTTCATATCCCGGTTTTTATGCCGCTATGTCTTTGTTAAATGCTCATCCGGCTTTAAAAGCAGTTTCACCGCAAGCGCCAATCGCCGATTGGTTTGCCGGTGACGATATGCACCATAACGGAATACTCGCTCTCTCAATGGCTTTCAACTTTCTATCTAATTTCGATTTTCAGAAAGATTCTTTAGTTACAACTTGGCCAGCCGCTCCACAATACGATTCTCCCGATATGTACAATTTCTTTTTAAATCTTGGTTCTGTTGCTAATGCGAACAAAAAATACCTACACGGAAAATATAAATTTTGGAATGCGATGACCGAGCATGGAACTTATGATGAATTTTGGAAACCCCGTTCAAACCTTCCTCACTTCAAAAACATTAAGCCAGCTGTACTAATTGTTGGCGGATGGTATGATTCCGAAGATCTTTATGGGCCGCTAAATATTTTTCAATCTATCGAAAAGAAAAATACAAGCAACAATACTCATTTAGTTATGGGACCATGGAGCCACGGCGGATGGGCTAGAACAGACGGCGCTTCGTTTGGCGATATTAAGTTTCCGGAAAGTACAAGCACTACATACAATAAAAATATCATTTCCCCTTTCTTTAATTACTACCTTAAAGGAATTGGAACTGTAAACTTAGCGGAAGCTATCACGTATAGAACCGGGAGTAATGAATGGATTAATTACGATAAATGGCCTCCGGCTAGCGCAGAGAACAAATCGCTTTACCTGTCTTCCAACCAAAAGTTAAGCTGGGATAAGCCGGTCAAGGTTGAAAATGTTTTTGAAGAATACTTGAGCGATCCAAACAAGCCGGTTCCATATACGGCAAAGTTTTACGACTCGCGGCAAGCGTATTTAAGAACCTACATGAATGAAGATCAGCGTTTTGCATACAGCAGACCGGATGTTATTTCATTTTCAACAGAAGCTTTGGAAAGCGATGTTGTAATTGCCGGACCGATCAATGTTAATTTGTTTGTTTCCACAACCGGGACAGATGCCGACTGGATTGTTAAAGTAATTGATGTTTATCCCGACTCAACCGGTAATATCTCCAAAACTCAAGATGCTGCCGAAATGGGCGGCTATCAAAATTTAGTGCGCTTTGATGGAATGCGCGGCAAATTTAGAAACAGTCTAGAAAAGCCGGAACCATTCGAGCCGAACAAAATTACCAACGTTAAATTTGTGCTTAACGATATTGATCATAATTTCCGTAAGGGTCACAAAATAATGGTTCAGATACAAAGCACATTCTTCCCTTTCTTAGACCGCAATCCGCAGCAATTTTTAGATATTTACAATGCAAAGGATGACGATTTCCAGAAAGCGTATAACAGAGTTTACTTCTCTAAAGAATATCCGACTTCTATAAGTTTTGGAGTTGTTAAGTAGAGAATTCAACGAAAAAATTCTTTAAGTTGCAGTGAAATTTTTAGAGGCAGTGATGAAAAAAGCAATTTTGGTATTATTCTGTTTGGCGCTTCTCTCAGAAGCAGTACTATCTCAATCTCTTTCATTTGGTCCGCAGCTTGGTTTTGTGAAAACTAAAGATGCCGAGAAATCTGTTATGATGCCCGGCGGTGCTGTAAGATTATACTTAGGCGGTCTTGGAATAGAAGGAGCCATTTACTACAAGAAAGACGAATACAAATTGGATCTCGGTACTTCAACTGCAACAATAACAACCAAAACTTACCCGATAATGCTTACCGGGTTTTTCAAATTACTGCCGATAGCGCATGTAGAAGCCGGTGTTAGTTGGCTTAACACACAGATTGATTATTCAAATCTTTCAACGGCATGGACTTCAATCAAAGAAGAGACTAAAGGTGATGTAGCTTATCATTTGGGCGCCGGCGCCGAATTACCTCTTGGCTCTTTTGTTCTAACCGGAGATGTTCGCTATGTCTTTTTTGAACTCAATATGGAGAAACTTTCCAAACCGCAGTCATTGAAAAGCGATTTTTACGCTATCATGGTTGGCGTAATGTTTAAACTATAATTTATTACAGAGGTGATATGATATTCGATAATTTAAAAAACGCCCACCTATATTTTCCCTTAGGTGAAAAAATTCAGAAAGCGCTTAATTATTTACAGACAACTGATTTTACTAACGTTGAACCGGGAACTTATGATCTTGACGGTACAGATGTTTACGCAATTGTAAGCGAGTACAATACCAAACCGCTAAGTAGCGGCAGATGGGAATCTCACAAAAAGTATATAGATGTTCAGTTCATTCACGAAGGAAAAGAAAGAATTGGTTTTACCGATACAAAAAAAGTTATGGTTTTGGAAGAATATAATGACCGAAAAGATGTTACCATTTACAAAGGTGAAGGTCACTTCATAAATGCAGATGAAAAACATTTTTTCATTTTCTACCCCACCGATATTCATATGCCAAGCATCGCAATCAATATTCCCAAAGCTGTAAAGAAGGTTGTTGTTAAGGTCAGTACAGATTACGTTGAACCGCAAGAAGAACTAAAAGAGGAAGTTGAATCTACCGAAGGAACTCCCCCTCAAATAGATGAAGCTTCATCACAAGTTAGTGAATAAAAAAAGACCGGCTTTAAGCCGGTCTTTTTTTGTTTATCTAAACATTAAGCCTATTTAAATCCTAGAAGCTCTACCTCAAACACTAATACAGATGCCGGAGGAATACCACCTTCTCTTCCCTCTTCACCATAAGCTAATTCGTAAGGGATATAAAATTCATACTTATCGCCAACATGCATAAGCTGTAAACCTTCTGTCCAGCCTTTTATAAAACCGTTTGCTGGATACTCAATTGGTTTTCCATTCTGAACAGAAGAATCAAATACTTTTCCATCAAGAAATTTACCAGTATAATGAACTACAACCGTATCAGTAGCTTTTGGAGAAACTGTTCCGGTTCCTTTTGTAATTACTTTGTATTGCAAACCGCTTGCTGTTACTTGCACGCCCTCTTTCTTTTTATTTTCTTCCAAGAAAGCTGAGCCTTCTTTTTTATTCTTTTCGATTACCGGAGCTAGTTCTACACGTTTCTTTTCTTGTTCAACCTTAGCTTGTTCAGAACGAATAGCCATCATTCTATCATTGAAACCCATCATACATTGCTGCATTTCGGTTGGAGAAAGTTTCGATGTTCCCGCAATAGCGTCTTTCAGAGACATAAACAATACATCAAAATTTATTTTCATATTCGGGTCTTTTAGACTCATAGCTATATTTTGTCCAATTGCATAACTAACAGAATCCTCTTGTGTTTTAATTTCTACCATTACGTTTTCCTTTTTAGGTGGATTTTCTTTTTTTGCAGTTGTTTTCTTTTGTGCGGTTGAAACTGTTACAGCCATTACTAGCATTAATAGAATTTTCAAGTATTTCATTGCTACTCCATCTTCTTTTATGATTTTCGGGTGGTGAAAATAAGCCCATCAGCTTTGATAAGCAAGTTGACAATTCTCTTTAGAGACCTCTTTTAGTTATGGCCCTCAAAACCGATATAAAAATGAGTATAGATGTTCTCTGTATCGTCCCTAAAGGGACTTTGGTTTATTTGGTATCCTTCCCTTATAGATACTTTATCCCTACGGGATTTTTAGCTCCGTTAGGAGCGACATATATAGAATAATAAACACGCAATATTTGTTAAGTCCCTTGGGGACGATATAAAACAAATCACTAATTGGGTAAATTTTAATGCTCGGTAAACCCATTAGCATGTTAACATTTTTCTATGCTTGTATTTCCTATCTCGGCTTTGAGGTATTGTCAATCTTTATTCAAACTGCTAATTTGTTTCAAACATTTGGAGAATGTAACCATGAGACGCACTTTTTTGTTCCTCCTGCTTTTAAGTCTCTCTGTACCCGCACAAACATATATATCATCTTCTCCCCTAGCACATACTTATTCAATCGTAGCTTTCGATCCCGTAACCGGAGATATGGGTGTGGCTGTTCAGTCTCACTGGTTTTCCGTAGGCTCAATTGTTACTTGGGGCGAAGCCGGAGTAGGAGTTGTTGCTACTCAGTCTTTTGTTAATCCGGCATTTGGACCGGATGGTTTGGCACTTTTGAAAGCTGGGAAATCTCCGCAAGAAGCTGTTGATGAATTGATAAAGAACGATGACGGAAGAGATGTGCGCCAGCTTGCCATTCTTGATTCCAAGGGAAGAGTTGCAACATGGACCGGCAAAAAATGTATTCAAGCTGCCGGGCATATTACCGGAGCTAATTTTTCCGTTCAGGCTAACATGATGCTGAACGATAAGGTTTGGGGCGCAATGAATGAAGCGTTTACAAAAGCCAAAGGAAACTTGGCAGAGAGAATGATGTCCGCTCTTGAAGCGGCACAAAGTGTTGGCGGAGATATACGTGGAAAGCAATCCGCAGCAATTTTGGTTGTGCGGGCTAAATCAACCGGAAAAGTGTGGGAAGATAGATTGGTTGATCTCCGCGTTGAAGACAGCAACGAACCGTTGAAAGAATTGAGACGGTTAATAAATGTCCACTCAGCTTACGGACATATGAACAATGGCGATCTTGCAGTTGAAAAGAATGATATGACTAAAGCGATGGAAGAATATTCTTCCGCAATGAAAATGTTTCCTCAAAATCTTGAAATGAAATACTGGACAGCTATTACGTTAGCTAACAAAGGCAAAGTTGATGAAGCGCTTCCGATGTTAAGAGAAATTTTTAAGAAGGATAAAAACTGGAAAACGTTAACCGAGCGTCTTGTTCCGGTTGGGTTGTTAACAGTTAGCGAAGAGGATTTGAAAAAGATTTTGAAGTGAGATTTGTTGGTTGTAGAGACGTCGCATGCAACGTCTCTACGAAATAGTTAATTACAAATAGTCTTCTAAAAGCTTTTTACATGAGACATCAACTAAAATTGGATCCCCTAAATAAAAATTGGTACCATCTTGTGTTGTTGTAATTACGTGAAAATTATTACTTAAAATCTTTTCTTTTTGGGCTTGCGAAATACCAATTGAAGTTCCCATGATAAGTGAAGTGTCGCCTAAATTATTTCGAAAATTCAAGATACCTAAGTTCTCTTCTGCAAAACCAAAACCCAGTATGAATATTCGTTTAGCTTTATTAATCTCCCTATTAATTTCATCAAGCTTTGTTTTTCGGTCATGTATGGTTTTAATACTTGATAACGATTGAGTAATAAACGCATGATTGGGATGAGCACCATACTGAAAAACACCTGAAGGTAAGACTGATAATTCATAAGGAAGAGCTGGTAATCTCCCATAAGTATGAACTATTTTTATGGAAGATAGCAAAGTCCTTACAGTATGGATATCTAGGCTATAATTACTTATTAGCGCTTCGTAAAATAATTGTTCTAGAAGTCTGTCATAATTAAAAGTAATAAACGAGCACTTGTTAAGCATAAATCTATCTAAAGAACCTGCATCAAGAATACCAGATGTCATTCTACTAAAAAGTATTGAAAACCAATCGTCTTTATTAAAACTGTAGCTTGTTTCTTGAAAGTGATTTACTTCTGCCTTAATAAGAGATAATGCAATTCCATAAACACCTAATTTCTTTGTCAAAGGATTTGGATTCCTTGCTACGAAGTAATCAACCAAAGTCGGATGAGAAGCTTTGTAGCTTTTTGTAAAACTTGATAGAGCCTTGCTGTCATAGGTGTCTTTGCCGTCGTAATAGGAACCGTTTTCTACACTAAAAAATCTTTTATCAAGTTCACTAAATTCATTAATCAAGATATCATTCAGTTCCTTCCCAGTAGGGTAGCTAAAACAATTTGATGCACCCGCACCAAGGATAAAAAGTGTTTGTTCTTCTATCATTTGAACCCCTAGATGTTAACTCCAAGATAAGAGACCATCAAATTCTTTACAATGGAAATTTATGTTTCTTCAAAACAGCAGACGCTCCATCGGAGCGTCTCTACGAAAGAAGTATTATGTAGAGACGGCTCGTTGAGCCGTCTCAAAAATTTAAAACGGAAACTCTTCTTTCAAATCAACTTTTTGTTGTTCTTTCAGTTCAGTGTTTTTCTCTGCAAGCAGATGAACAGTATTTCCCTCAATATAAATTGCTTTGTATGGTGTAACCGGACAAGCAAACTCGCAAGCGCCGCAGCCAATACAATACTTATCGCGCACTTCCGGTATTACCAGCTTGCCTTCGTAAGGAATCATATGTACGGCTTTGGTTGGGCAATGTTCCGAGCAAGCGCCGCAATCCGTTTTCTGTGTTTTTACAATGCAATTATCTTCTATAAACTTTGCTTTGCCAAGCTGAACAAGTTTTTTCTTTTCTAATTCAATCGGAAGAATTGCGCCGGTAGGACACACATCGCCGCAGATTTTGCATTCAAAATTGCAGAAACCGGCAATGTTATCTAACCGCGGCTGAAGCATTCCGGTAAAGCCATACTCTAAGAACGAAGGCTGCAATACTTGCGTTGGGCAAGCGCTTACACACAAATGGCAAGCCGTGCACTTAGCGTTAAACCGGTCAATGCTTACTGAGCCGGGCGGCGATACTCCAACCTTTCTAAAAACCGGAACAGTACTTGGCTTTGTAACTTTTATTTTCTTTTCAACTTGCGCTGCTATTGCGGAGAATGATAAAAGATAGAGAGAAGTTTTGGTTAGGAAATCTCTTTTGGAATTGTTGAGTTCTTCTCTCTCACCATTCTTTTTGCCGAATGCGAATGTGTAAGTAATTCCTTCGGTTGGGCAAGTGGTTAAACAGTTGAAGCAGTTAACACATCGCGTAACATCAATCTTTTTATTCTGGCTGTCTATACAATTTGCTTTGCATTCTCTTGCGCACGCGCCGCACTTCAAACAATCTTCTTCTTTTATTATAACTCGAAATAAAGAAAGCTTTGACAAGTAACCGAGCAATGTTCCAACGGGACATACTGTATTGCAGTATAGTCTTCCCTTTTTCCAAGCCATTACGAAAATCAAAACAAAAAACGCTAAAGTGATTGCAAATGGAATTAGGTGGAATGCTTTTAGATCGAATGGAAAGAGCCAGTAAACTTTTACGGAATCTAAGATATACGCCGCAAAGTTATTCACCCAAACTAAAACCGGTCTAAAGAAATTTCCGGCGAATCTTCCGTAGATGCTGTAAGGATCTAGAAGATTAATTGCTACAGCGCTTCCTAAAATAAAAACAGCTACAGGCAAAGCAAGCAGTGAGAGGCGAAGCGCTCTGTATTCTCTTAAGTATTCTGCGCGGCGTTTCTTTTTCTTTCTAAATCTACCCGCTATATTGTTAACAACATCTTGAAATGTTCCGAGCGGACAAATGCTTGAACAGTAAACTCTACCGAACAAAAGTGTGAGTATTAGGATGATTAGAAAGCCGAAGGTCGTAAAAGACAATACCGCGATAAACTTTAACACAGATGGAACGAACTGAAGAAAAACTATCTTGTTAGATATGTCCGGTGAAACAAGATTGAAAATATCTACAAACAAAAAAGTTGTTGCTGTAAAAAATATTAGCGAGACAACAATTCTAATTTTCCGGAGAAGAGGTGAATTCATTTCGTCTTCACTTTCTACAAAATGATTCGTTTAATATTCAGTTTGGACAAATCCATTTTTCCGGTACCCATCGAGTCTGCAATCTTAATGTAGCTAACATCATCCGGTTCCATACCAAACATTTTAGCTGCTGCGGCATCAGCTACAACCATGTCTGTACAAACAATCTGAGATTTCATAACAGCAACATCTGCTGTAGAAACTCCGCGCGGACCGTTTTGCTTCATCATATAATAAGCATCGACAATATTCAGCGTAGGTTTTTTGTTGTACGTAGCATAATCGGCAATACACTGATGCAAATCGTTGCGGTGCCAATAACCTCTATCCCAAACAACACCCATCATGTTCTTCATGCAAAGAGAAAGTTTTGTTGAACTATGACTTTTTAGAATCGGCATATTAATAAACACATCTGAATCGAGAACGAGCTCGTGAACTTTTGCTTTGGTAAGAGACTTTCCGGAATTAATTGAAACCTCTTGATACATACTTTCGCTGCCGCCGGTTACGATTGTTCCGCCGGCATCTTTAACTGCTTTTTCAATTCCGCTGTTTGAGTAACTGCGCTTCCAGTCATCACAAGTATGATCGAACACATAAACTTCTTTTGCCCCAGCATCAAAGCAATGTTTTATTACACGAGAAACTAATTTGGGATGTGTATTTGCGCCCCGCTCCGGCACTGCATCCCAGCCAATGTTTGGCTTAACTAAAACCTTTTGGTTTTTCTTAACGAAATTTTTTATTCCACCGAGCTGCTTGATTGCCTCATCAAACATTGCATCGGGCTCGCCGCCTTTAATTGCTACTAAATCAAATGCTGGTGGAGTTGTAGAACTTGTGCGTGCAAAAATGTTTCCGTAAACACCCGGTAATGTAACAGAAGCACCGGCTAACAATCCGGATTTAAGAAAGTCTCTGCGTCTCATGTTGTCTCCGTAAAAAATGCTCAATAATTTTGTGGCAACATATCAATATGCTATCTTGTATTCAAGAAATTAATCGAGGTATTAATGAAATCAGTCGCTTTCCCAATTGAGAAGAAAAACATTAAAGACATTTTGTTCGATTTAGCTTCGTTCGCATTTATCACTTTAACACCGGCTCTTTCTCACGTAAGCTCCCTTCCGGTTTATCTTTTAGAGCCGATGAGAATTGTGCTTCTTCTTAGTTTAGTTCACACTTCAAAAAAAAATACTTATTTATTAACAGTAGCTTTACCACTTTTCTCATTTTTGATTTCTTCCCATCCTTCATTCTTTAAAGCAGCTTTAATCTCATCCGAGTTAGCATTAAACATTTTCTTATTCTTCACACTGACTAAGATGATGAAAAGTTATTTTGGCGCGGCCCTAGTTTCAATTTTTGTTAGCAAGCTTTATTACTACTTTATGAAATTTGGAATGCTGCAAACCGGTTTGCTTGGCGGCGAATTAACCGCTTCTCCAATTTGGCTTCAAATTATTCTTAGTTTGGTCTTTGCCGGTTACGTAGGCTGGTTTTATAAAAGAAGAATTCAGCTTTAACAAATCTTTTTTGTGACTTGGTGACTTAGTGGCGGAAGACATTTCCATTCATCTTTCTAATTTAATTTCTGCCACAAAGACACTAAGACACAAATCAAATGAACTCTACGTTCTTCGTTCTACACTCTTCACTCCTCTATCGTGCTGCAAATGCTGTCCGGAGTATCGCGGTAATAGATATAAGTTGGAAAATTTACTTTGGCAATTCTGTAATATTTTACTGCTCTCTCAAAAAAATCGGAATCATCGCTGTACTTTAAATCGTTAAATCCACCCAATTCTAAAAACATAGATCTCTTGCCAAAAAAAGTTGATCCAACTACACACTCGGATAAATGAATTTCGCGTGATAAATCATTCTTATCTTTTACGTAGGGGTGACCGATTATCTCAACTCCTCCGTGAATCATATCTAACTGCTGATTTTCTTTTAGATAATTAACTCTTTCCTCTAAGTAAGTCGGCTTATATTCATCATCGCTGCCAAGGAAGGCTACAAAATCTCCGGCCGAAGCTAACAATCCAACATTTTGAGTGAGAGGCGGGCGCCGGTTAGTATGTTTCATATATCTGATTTTTTCGAACTTTGCCAAATAAGCATTTACTACAGAAAACGTATCATCGCTGCTGCCGTCATCAATAATTATTAGCTCCCAATCCTTAAATGTTTGTTTAGTAACCGACTCAATTGCCCGCGGAAGCAGTTTTTCTCTATTAAAAGTTGGTAAAATGATTGAAACAACCGGACTAAATGTTTTGTAAACTTGCATAGATCTCGTTTTATATTGTGGATCAATAATCAAATATAGTTTTTTTATTGTTCGTTTTTTTGATAATTTCACCACCCAAGTTGGGACTTCGCATAATAAAAATGAGCCTAAAAGAGCAAAGGAACTACTTCGAAATCCTCAAACGGTACGAAAGGAAGTTTGACAGCAAGGAAACCGAGGTTTATAAGATTTTATGCATTAGGAATAAGGATGACGAGGATCTGGATAAGCATGCTATGGAAAAATTGAGATTATTGTACGAAAAATATCACGTCAACAGAGAAAGAAAGAATTACGATCACCTCTTCAAGAAACCCGAAGAGAATTCCGAAAACCATTAGAAATTTTCCGGTGAACTAATGAGTCAAAAACTACTTAACAGAATATTTGCGGGAATTGTGTTTGCAATTTCGGCATTTACATTTTTTTCAACAGTGCAGCCAACGCTTTCATTTTGGGATTGCGGCGAGTTTGCGGCATCATCCTATTTGATGCAAGTACCTCACCCGCCCGGAACTCCCTTCTTCTTATTGATCGGAAAAATGTTTTCGCTCATTCCATTTGCGGAAGATATCGGTTATAGAATAAATACTGTTTCGGTACTTTCAAGCGCCGGTACGGTTCTATTTCTATACTTAATCATTGTAAAAGTAATTCTCGCTTACTGGAAAAAAGAATTAACATCAGTTTATGATGGATTGACAGTTTATATCCCGGCAGCGATTGGCGCCCTATCATTAACATTCAGTGATACTTTCTGGTTTAGTGCAGTTGAATCCGAAGTTTATGCTTTCTCAGTATTCTTTATCGGTGTTATTGTTTGGCTTATGATGATTTGGAATGAAAAAGCTGATGAACCGGAAAGCGAACGCTACATAATTATGATTTTTTACCTAATCGGGCTTTCTACCGGTGTTCACTTAATGTCTGTTCTGGCAATTGTTTCAGTAGTGATGGTTATATACTTCAGAAAATATTTAACTGATGAAGCAGTTCTTAAAAAAACCGGAATCTATTTTATTATTCATTCCGCTATTATTTTGGTTGTTGGCGCCATGATGTGGGGCTCTCAAACTAATAACATAGCTCCTTCGCCGGAAGAATTTCAAGCTGCCGATTCCCGCTTCTTAATGATATTCGTGGCTATCAGTTTAATATTTATGGGGGTTCTTTATAAGAAAATCTTTGTGAAGAATTCTTTTTACTTACCGATAATTGCCGGCGGTGTTGCGCTTGTAGCTGTCTATCCCGGGCTAGTTAAATATTTGGCAAAAATTGTTTCTATGATTGGTAGAGAAAGTTTGACTTTAGGCGTAGTTGGACTATTCGCAATAATTGGAGCAATTCTTTATGGAATATTCTGGACAAGCAAAAACAAGAAGATGACATCGAACTTAGTTCTAAAATGTTTATTGTTTGGTGTTCTTGGAGTTACAACTTATTCCCAAATTCTTATTCGCGCTAATCTTGAACCGCCGTTGAATATGAATAGTCCTAAAACTTTTACAGAGTTAGAATCATATCTCAATCGTGAACAGTATGGAGATTTCCCTATCTGGAAAAGAAGATTTTCGAACGAGCCTCATCAGCAAAAAGTATTCTCCGATTACAAGAGCGATTTAGATTTTCTCTGGTCATATCAAATTAATCACATGTTCAACAGATATTTATTCTGGAATTATATTGGAAGAGAATCCAACTATCAAGATGCCGGAGTAAAATGGACTCAATTCTTGGGCATACCATTCTTGATGGGATTGTTTGGACTCTATTATCATTTCCGAAAAGATTGGAAAATGGCATCGGTCTTTATTGTAATGTTTATTTTCCTCGGTTACTTAACTGCATTTTATCAGAACCAGCAAGAACCGCAGCCCCGAGAGCGCGATTACTTTTATGTAGGGGCTTTCCTCGTCTTTTCATTATGGATTGGACTTGGAGTTCGGGGAATAATAGAGATTCTGCAAGAGAAATTTTCTACACAAAGTTTTCTCAAGCCGGTTGTTATTGCTGTTTTCGCATTAGGGATAATTGCAGTTCCATTTAATATGGCTAAAGGCGGATGGTTCTGGCATAACCGTGCAAGAAATTATGTGCCGTGGGATTATGCATACAACATGCTTCAAAGTGTTGCACCAAACGCGGTCATTTTTACTAATGGCGATAACGATACTTTCCCTCTCTGGTATTTGCAAGATGTACAAGGTGTAAGAAGAGATGTGCGTTTAGCAAATTTAAGTTTACTAAACACTCCTTGGTATGTAAAACAGTTGAAGAACACAGAACCTTTTGGTGCGCCTAAAATTAACATTAGCTTTATGGATGAAGAGATCGATCAGTTAACTCCGGTTCGCTGGGAACCACAAGAAGTGTCCGTCCCGGTTTCTCAAGAAATTATAAAACAATTCGGAGTAACTGACAGCGCAATTGTAAAAGATGGCAAGATGAAATGGATGATGCAAGCACCGGCTCAGTTTGGCGATGTTCAAGCCGCTCGCGTTCAAGATTTAGTTGTGCTGGATATTATCCTTCAGTCTGGATGGAAGCGCCCGGTTTATTTTGCCGTTACAGTTTCCGATGATTCAAAAATTAGTTTAGATGATTATTTAGTAATGGAAGGAATGGCTTGGCGTGTTGTACCAAAGAAAAACCCATCTAAACAACTGGAATACATTGATGAAAAAATTCTACGCAAGCAGTTGATGGAAGAACCGGAAGGATCCAGTAATTCTTATCAGCCCGGATTCAAATTCCGCGGATTAAACGACAAGACTATTTTCTTTGACGAAAACCATGAGCGCTTAGTGCAGAATTATCGTAATGCCTTCATTAGATTGTCACTGCATTATCTCTATACGGAAAAGAATAATGCAAAAGTTGTTGAGGCATTGGAGAAGATGGAATCGAAAATTCCGCGCGCAGTAATTCCAATGGATTATAGAATAAAACATGATGTTTCAAAAGTATTATTCAATGCCGGCGCTACTAAGCTTTACGAAGAATATGCAAACGAAGTGATTTCAGCCGCAAAAGAAAAATTGGCTTTAGATCCAAGAGATTTCAACAGCTGGTATAATTCATATGATATTTTGCTTACTCATTACGAAAATCTCGGCAGATATAAAGACGCGCTCGCTATCGTTCAGCAGTTAAAGACTTATGTTCCTAATGAACCAAGCATTATTCAGCTTGAAGATAGATTCCAAAAACTTGCGGGCGGCGGTAAAAGTGAAATAGCCCCTCAAAAGTTAGATCAGAATAAATAATGGAAAAACCGGCAAAGATTCTTTGCCGGTTTTTTTTAACACTAAATCATAATGAGAATACTAGTAATTGCACTATCGGGCATTGGCGATGCATTAATGTTTACACCGGCATTGGTTAAGCTTCGCGAAGCTATGCCAAGTGCAAAAATTGATGCTCTTGTTATGTTCAAGGGTGTTAAAGATGTTTTTGAAAAACTTCCCCAGTTTAACCAAGTTCATTTATTTGATTTTATGAACTCAAGTAAAAGTGCTTCTTTCTTTTACATTCTCAGCCTTCGCAAAAAATATGATGCAACTTTTAGTGTTTATCCTTCCAACCGGAAGGAGTATAACATTATGAGTTTTTTGATTGGAGCAAAATACCGTTTTGGAATCCGTTATCTAAGAAATGATCTGCTCAATTTTGGGTTTTTAAATAATGTTAGAAATGCAGAGAGTGATAATTTTCATAATGTTGAAGAAAACTTTCACATGGTAGAGAAACTTCTTGCCGAGCAATTTGAAAACATTCCGCCATTAGCTTTTTCATTAGAGCACGACGATCTTTTGTATGCAACCGACTTTTTAAAAGAAAAAAAAGTTGAAGAGGAAGATTTGATAATTGGGTTTCATCCCGGCTGTAATACATTAAAGAATCATGATAAGCGCCGGTGGGAAGTTGAGAAATTTGCTGAGCTGGCAAAACTTTTGATAAATAATCATAACGCTAAAGTTTTAATTTTCGGCGGAAGTGAAGAGCAGCATCTTAAAGATGCAATTCACAAAGCAGTTGATTCACCGAGAGTAATTTCGGTCCAGACTTTCAGCTTAACAAATACTGCTGCGGTAATGAAACGGTGTAATGTGTTTGTTTCAAACGATTCCAGTCTAATGCATGTGGCCGCAGCGCTGCGATTGAAAGTAACAGCTATTATTGGTCCCACAAACACAAATTATATTGCACCGTGGAAAACGAAACATGAAATTGCGTCGTTGAATTTGGAATGTGCACCTTGCTTTTTCTATTCCCCCAAACCGCTTTCTTGCAGCAGACAAGATGTAAAGTTCAAATGTATTAAAGAACTTTCTGTTGAATTAGTTTACGGGAAAGTTAAAAGGTTGATATAAGTTTTTTCGGTGAGCTCTCTGTTTTTTTATTTGCGTGCTTTGCGTTTTCTTTGCGGCTTTGCGTGCTAAAGTCTTTTCATGCATAGAACGCTAAGACTTTTTTAGTTCTTCCACAATGTATTTAGCACAAGATTCTACATCTGTAAAACACTTAAGCAAGCCGGTTTTTCTTTTTTCTTTCTCAATTTGTTTTTCCATTACCGGAACAATTTGGTTCCAGATTGAGCCGTGGCAAGCGAACGGTTTTGCATCAAGCATACTTTTGTTTATGTATTCCCAAACTAAAGAGAACTCAACAAGAGTTCCGGTTCCACCTTGAAGCACAACATATGCTTCCCCAATTTCAATCAGATTTTGCAAGCGTTCAAAAAGCGAATGACATTTTATTTCTTCTGTTAGGTGTTTTGAAGGAATCGCGTTATAAATATCCAGAGTAACACCAACTGCTTTTCCACCATTTTCAACACAGCCTTTGGAAACGGCATCCATCGTTCCTTGAAATCCGCCCGAACAAACATTAACACCACCTTTTGCAATTATTTTGCCGAGAGTATAAGCGGTTTCATATTCTTCTTCACCTTGTTTTGGAATAGAACTTCCGAATACAGTTACAAATTTTTCGCCTTTGTACATATACGTTCCTATATAAAAAAGCTCCCTCAGTTGAGGGAGCTTAACTGGCTCATATTTTATGCAGCTTCTATTTCTTTAATCGATTTCTCAATAATCGCGACTGCCTCTTTAATCTGCTCTTCAGTTATTACAAGCGGTGGTGCAAAACGAATTATATGCTGATGAGTTGGTTTTGCAAGTAAGCCATTCTCTTTCATCTTTACACAAACATCCCATGCTTCTTTTCCATTCGTTGGTTTAATTACAATCGCATTTAGCAATCCTTTCCCTCTTACCAATTCTATCATATCGGATTTTATTTTTCCTACTTCTGTTCTAAACAATTGCCCCATATTTTCCGCATTTTCTGCCAGCTTTTCTTCTTTCAATACTTCAAGAGCAGCAATAGCAACTTTGGCTGCTAATGGATTTCCGCCAAAAGTTGAACCATGCTCTCCGGGTTTAATAACCAGCATTATTTCATCATCGGCTAGAACAGCGCTAATAGGCATTGTACCACCGCTTAATGCTTTGCCAAGAATTACAATATCCGGTTTCAATTCTTCATGATCGCACGCGAGCAATTTTCCGGTTCTGCATAATCCGGTTTGCACTTCATCAGCAATAAACAATACATTTTTTTCTTTACACATATTGTAAGCTTTAGTAAGATATCCATCATCTGGTACCATTACTCCAGCTTCTCCTTGTATCGGCTCAACTAAAAATCCGGCAACGTTTGGATCTTGCAAAGCTTTCTCTAATTCTGCCAAATCATTATAAGGAATTTTTACAAAGCCCGGAGTGTAAGGTCCAAAACCCTTAAAAGAATCGGGATCGTTGGACATAGAAATTACGGTAATTGTTCTTCCATGAAAATTTCCGAGACAAACAATAATCTTAGCTTCATTTTCCGGAATTCCTTTTTTATCGTAAGCCCATCTGCGGCAGAGTTTTAGAGCGGTCTCATCTGCTTCTGCGCCGGAATTCATAGGAAGCATTTTATCATAACCGAAATATTCAGTGATATACTTTTCGTAAGGTCCCAAGCAATCATTGTAAAAAGCTCTAGATGTTAGGGTAAGTGTTTTAGCTTGTTCAACCATTGCGTTAACAATTTTAGGATGACAGTGACCTTGGTTTACTGCTGAATAGGCTGAAAGAAAGTCATAGTATTTCTTCCCTTCAACATCCCATAGAAATATGCCTTCACCTTTTGAAAGCACAACCGGAAGCGGATGATAATTGTGTGCGCCATACTTTTCTTCTAATTCAATAAAATCCTTTGACTGCATTTGTTCCTCAGTTTCTTTATGAAGTGATCCAAATTTATTAAAAAGATGCGGGGGGAAAAAGTGTATTTCTTAATGCTTGGCGTACAACCACTGATCAATTGTAATCTTCAAGAAATGAATATTGATCGGTTTTGCAATATAATCATCCATACCGGAGTTTAGGCATCTCTCGCGGTCTTTCATGCTGGAATGAGCAGTTACTGCAATAATTGGTATTTTGGAATATGGACCGGCAAGTTCTCTAATTTTTTGTGTTGCAGTAATTCCATCCATGTCTGTCATTTCAACATCCATAAGTACCAAATTGAATATACCGGTTTTAACAGCTTCTATTGCTTCTGTTCCGGATGAAACAGCTTCAATATCGTAGCCAACTTCTCTGAGAATTTTTGCTTCAAGATTTTGGCTAATCGGATTGTCCTCTACCAACAACAATTTTTTCTTCTTAGGAACCTCAACTAAAGGTTCCGGGTTTTTAATTTCTAATACTTCTTGAGGAGCTTCAAGATTTTCACTTTCTGATACTTGTTCAACTCGTTCTTTTGCTACAGTAGGATTTAATTTCAATTTAATTGTAAAAATAAACTTACTGCCAACGCCTACTTTACTCTCAACACGAATTTCTCCATCCATCAAGCGAACAAATTCTTTAACTATCATCAAACCTAAGCCGGAGCCTTCTTTAGCAGACTTTTTTCCTTTTATCTGCATGAATGGTTCAAAGAGTAAATTAACTTTATCGCTAGGAATTCCGGGACCGGTATCTGCAACTGTAAATTGCAACTCGATAAACTGATTATCTTTAACTTTTGTTTTGATGTCTATCGAGATTTTACCATGCTCTGTAAACTTAACCGCATTACCAAGCAAATTTATCATAATTTGACGAACTCTGGTCGGGTCACCATAAAGTATATTTGGAATGCTCTGATCAAATTGTAATTCTAATCCAAGTCCCTTTGTTTTTACCGTTTGGCCAATTATTGAAACCGCTTTATTGATTTCATCTCTTAAATCAAAACCGGCTTCATCCAATTCCATTTTTCCCGATTCTACTTTGGAGATATCAAGTATATTATTTATGATATCCAAAAGTGATTCGGCTGCTAAATGTGCATCTCTAGCAAAGCCTTTTAATTCTTCTTTGCTTTCAAACAAATCATTCTCTATCAAAGTTAAAAAACCCATCACGGAATTCATTGGAGTACGAACTTCATGACTCATACTAGCGAGAAACTTGGATTTAAAATGACTTTCTTGCTGGGCCTTTTTTGCAGAAGTGTCCGACTTAATTTTCTCTATACGGAGCGCATCTAAAGCTTTCTGCTTTTCCATTTCAGCTTGGACTTGCTGTGTAATATCTTGAAGACTTCCCTCGAACATATCTTGTGCATTTTGTTCATCATCGTTAATACGTACGTTCATTCTAACTGTAATTTCCGTTCCATCTTTTTTCTTAAACGGTACGCGGTAGTTTCTAACTTTTCCTTGTTTTTCAACCAGTTTGCTCAGTAATTCCCAATCGCCAATGCGTTTAAAAATATCATTAGGAAGAGAGTACTTTTTAATTTCTTCTTCGGAAGAAAAACCAAGAAGCTTTAGCAGTGCCGGATTAACTGTTAAAAACTTTCCTTCTGCCGTAAATTGAAAAATTCCTTCAGCAGAATTTTCTACTAGCGTTCTAAATTTCTTTTCCGAAAATGAGATTTCGAAATTCTTAACAACTGCTTCATGCCGTAAACGGTAGTTGATGTAGCTAGCAACAACCGCCATAATACTTATTATTGATACCAGAACTACCGATTCAACCATATTAGGTAGTATAAAAATGTTCCTACTACTCATTAAGATGGAAACGGCGAAAACGAGATTATAATAAATCGCTACAACAATTTGGTTGGTAACGTCCCAGCTTAGGAATAAAGCTGCAACAAATATTATTAGACTTATGATTTGCGAGTTAAATATCAATGTATCGGGAATCAAATAGATCATTACACCAAAGGAGCTTACAATTGCAAACAATAAAATGTGTACTAAAACTACCGGGTGCTTTTTACCAAATTTTGAATAGGATATAACAAGTAAAATAAATGCGATGAGAATTGCTGATAAGCGAGAGCTGTATATCCAGAGACTCTGTTTATGAAAGTAGCGGACTTCAAATACCATGGCTACTAATCCGGCAACAGATGTAAATTTAGCTAAGGCTTGGAAAGGAGCTATTAATGCTTTTTTACTCTCTTCCTTAAAGTATTCAAACCTTCTAAATTCAATACTATTTTTGATCTTATTTGAAGCCACTAAGGTATCTGGATTTTATTAATAATCTATAATCGAGCATTTATGTTGTAAAATTAGGGTAAAAGTAATCAAAAAAATATTCGCTAATATTCTAATTTTTTCGGAGCTTAGATAAATAAATTTGTAGTAAATATCAATTTTTAGGATTGGAACAAGAATTTGGACTTTTTATATCAAATAGATCTAAAAATATTCTATTTTATCAATCATACTTTATCAAATCCGTTATTTGATAAGTTTTTCCCTTTTATAACAGATGTTAAGAATTGGTACATAGCTTATATAATTCTTTTCCTTCTTATGATGATAAAAGGGGGCAGATTAGGAAGAATAACTGCATTAGGTCTTATTTTATTGATCACCGTTACAGATCAATTAAGCAGTTCAGTTCTAAAGCAACTTTTTGAGCGAATCAGGCCATGCAATGCGCTCAATGATGTAAATATTCTTGTAACTTGTACTTCATCACTCTCGTTTCCATCTTCGCATGCAGTAAACAATTTTGCTTTCGCTCTATTTTTCTCTATGATTTTCCCAAAATACAAGGCATGGTATTATACGATTGCCTTTCTACAAGCTTTTTCCCGACCATACGTAGGAGTACATTATCCTTCAGATGTAATTGGAGGAGCTTTGATTGGTGCTGCAATCGGATATATTTTTGGACTAATAGTGTTGAAAGTAAATTCATATTTTAATCAGAAGAAAACAAAAATCACGGATAAATACCAAAGGATAGAATTCAAATAAGATGAAAACAAAATTAGAAATAGCAAAAAACTGGCTCCCACGCTACACCGGATCACAAATTGATGAATTTGGCGATTACATGCTTCTTACAAATTTTCAGAATTATGTTGTAAAGTTTGCCGAACGGTTTAATTGTGACGTTAAAGGGGAAGGCCGTCCGATGAAAATGGCTACAAACAGCAATGGATTATCAATAATAAATTTTGGAATTGGTTCTGCCAACGCTGCAACAATTATGGATTTACTAAGCGCGCGGCAACCCAAAGGCGTTTTGTTTCTCGGCAAATGCGGTGGCTTAAAAGACTCCACGGAAATCGGTCATTTTATTTTGCCAACCGCAGCAATAAGAGGCGATGGAACGAGCAACGATTATTTTCCTCCCGAAGTACCGGCGCTCCCCTCATTCAAGCTGCACAAATTTGTTTCTGAAAAGATTATTCGAAAAGAATTGGAATACAGAACCGGAGTTATTTATACTACTAATAGACGCTTATGGGAATGGGATGAAGATTTTAAGAAATATCTTAATAAGATTGGCGCGATTGGAATAGATATGGAAACCGCTACCATGTTCATAGTTGGATACGCTAACCAAATAGCACGCGGCGCTTTGCTTCTTGTTTCCGATTTGCCAATGATTCCCGAAGGCGTTAAAACAGAAGAATCGGATCAAAAAGTAACACAGAATTTCGTTGATCTGCATCTGGAAATTGGAATTGAAGCAATGACAGACATTGACAGTAAAGGTGAGCAGATAAAACACTTCACATATTAGGATTGAGATTGCGCACATAGTAAATAGTAGGTGGAACAAAAACATTTTTCGGCTTTTGAAAGAAGTAACAAACGATCATCCGGATAAACAAATTAAACTACCGGATGAATTAAGGAGATTAAAATGAACAAAATAAAATATTTAACCGCGCTAATGATTATTGCCGCCATTTTTTCAAGTACGGTATTTGCTCAAAGCAGCGCTAAAGCTAGTCTTACTTCTCTATTTGAATTAAGCAAAGCTAAGTCTTATGAAAAAGCGGCCACATTAATAGCTTATGATGGTGAAGATAAAGCAAGAGTAAAGAAAGACACTTTTAATACAACAGATAAAGAAGAACTTGCCCAAGTGAAAAGAATCTGCAAAAAGATTTCCGCACTGATAGAACTTTCTTCCAAATATGATTTCGGAACTTCTTCCGTAAAACAAGAGGGAGAAAGTGAAATTCAACTGATTGAAGTAAACTTCATCAGCGGCGACCAAAAACTTGTTACAGAATTCTCTTTTATCAAAACTGAAAAAGGTTATTTACTTTTTAACATGAATTAAATACGAAAGTTGAAAACTTTACAATTGCTGAAAGAAGAATAGAAATGAAAAAGAAAACAATCATTTTAGGATTAAGCGCCATTTCATTCCTATTCTTCTATTCATGTTCATCCACAAGCGTTAATCCCGATTTAGTAAAATCCCCCGCTAGTTTTTCGAAACAATTAATTGTTATAGAAACGGATGATTGGAATTCCAACACCGGCATAATGCAGTATTTTGAAAGAGAAAAAGCCGGTACAGATTGGAAAAGCAGTAGCAGTAAAATTGAAATAGCGATAGGGAAAAAAGGACTTGCATGGGGAACCGGACTTCACGGGGGAAACATTACGGATGGACCAATTAAAAAAGAAGGTGACGGAAAATCTCCGGCCGGCGCATTTAATTTGAGCGCAGTTTTTGGCTATGCAAAGCGAGACAGCGTTGGATTTCTAAAAATGCCTTACATAGTTGCCGATCCAAACTGCTTCTGCATCGATGACCCAAACTCCAAATACTATAATTTGGTTTTGGACAGTCTGCAAGTTGCCGATGCCGATTGGAAGAGACGCGAAAGAATGAAACTTAGAAATGATTTATATAAATGGGGTATTGTAATTAATCACAACAGCGAGCCAAGAGTTGCGGGGGATGGTTCTTGTATTTTCTTTCATACATGGAATAATTCCAACAAACCAACAGAGGGATGCACCGTGCTTGATCAGCCGACACTCTTTAAAATGATTAAATGGCTGGACAAAGAAAAAAACCCAATTGTGGTTCAGCTGCCTAAAGCCGAGTATGAAAGAGTAAAAGCAAAATGGAATCTTCCATAAAAGTTATTGCTTACTTTTCACTTCCCTTCTTAACCAAAGTTACACCTCCTAAAATTACAATAGACGCAAGTACAGTCCATATTGTAATTGGTTCGGCAAGTATTAACCAGCCGAGAAACAATGCAATGATGGGATTAACATAAGCGTACGTTGCAACAAGAGAAATGGGAAGATGCGCAATAGCGTATACGTAAGAGCCGTAGCCAAGCAGTGAACCGAAAACAACAAGATAGAGATAAGCAAGCAGACTGGAATTAGTAAAATGAAACTGACTTGCTTCGCCGAGCATTAAACCAAAGATTGTAATAACAACTCCGGCAACAATCATTTGTCCGGCGGCACCCATTAAAGGATGAACAGAAACTTTTTTATACTTAGAATAAAGTGTTCCAGCTACCCAACAAATTTCGGCAAGCATTAATCCCATAATGCCGCCGAAGTAGGATTTATCGAATAGTTTATGGAAATCTCCCCCAAAGATTATTGCTACTCCGGATAAACCAAGCACAAGTCCAATTGCCGTATAAGCATTTATTCTTTTTCCTTGAGGAAGAAGAGCTTCAATTCCCACAACCCAGAAAGGAACTGTTGTAATTAGAAGCGCGGTTAAACCGCTTGGAACCCATTGTTCCGCAAAAACTACAAGTCCGTTGCCGCCGCCGAGCAATAATAATCCGCTTATACCAAGATGAATCCAATCGTTTTTAGTAGGCATTTTGTATTTACGTATTAGCATCAAGCCCATTAACAATGGTCCGGCCAAAATCCATCTGAATCCGGTAAAAAGAACCGGAGGAAGATCTGCTACTCCAATCCGGATTGCTAAATAAGTTGTTCCCCAAATAATATAAATTGAGAATAAAGCTAAGTATGCGTTAAAATTTTTCTTTTCGGTCATGTATTTCCTTTTCGCGAGCGCAAAGATAGTAAAACAGCAAAACAGAATTTGGATTACATGGTTATTCTTTTTTGTAATTTTGGTAAAACAAAAAATGAAGAACTATGTTTCAAAAGCTGGTTAAATGGTTGCATACTTTACCTTGGATTTCCGATACACTTCTTTTCTTAATTATTGTGGGGCTCTCTACACTTTCCTATTTCATATTAAGAGGAATTCTATTCGGATTTCTAAAAAGTATTATTAAAAAGACTTCCACCCAGATTGACGACATTTTATTCTCGAAAACTTTTTTGAGACGAGTTTCATATCTGGCGCCTCTTTTTATAATCTATCAATTCACAAGTTTAATTCCAGATGCAGAAAAGGAATTAGATAAACTGCTTTCGATTCTTTTTGTATTTGTAATTTTTCTTTCGATTGGAGCTGTGCTTAGTTCGGTAATAGAACTGCATGATAGAGTTGAAAAATTCAAAGAGAGGCCAATCAAAGGTTATATACAGATCATCAAAATTATTCTTTACTCCTTTATGGCAGTATTAGTTGTAGGAATAATTTTCGGTCAAACTGTTTGGTCTATTGTAACGGGACTCGGCGCATTTACCGCAGTACTGATATTAATCTTCCGCGATACAATTTTAAATTTTATCGCGAGCATGCAGATATCTTCTTACGATCTTGTACACGTTGGAGACTGGATTGAAGTACCAAAGTTTGGCGCAGACGGCGATGTAATTGATATTTCTCTTATGATTGTAAAAGTGCAGAACTTTGATAAGACCATCACAATCATTCCAACTTATAAATTGATTGAAGAAACATTTAAGAACTGGCGCGGAATGCAGCTCTCCGGTGTGCGGAGAATTAAACGTGCGGTATATATCGATCAAACTTCAATTCAATTTTGTTCGGAAGAAATGCTTAACCGTTTTCAGAATATACGTTTGATTAGCGAATACATAAAAACAAAGCGGGTTGAAACGGAACAATCGAACGCGGAAAATAAAATTACAGATGAAATTTCCGTAAACGGCAGAAGGCTTACAAACATCGGAACGTTTAGAATATATTTAATAGAATATCTTAGAGATAGAAACGATATAAGCAAAGAATTCAGTTTTCAAGTTAGACAGATGCCTTCGAGTCCCGACGGACTGCCGATTGAGATTTACGCTTACGCTACAAAAACTAATTTTGTAGAATATGAAGATGCACAAGCCGATATATTTGATCATATTCTTGCTGTGGTGCCGGAGTTTGGATTGCGCTTATTCCAGAATCCAACCGGCGGAGATTTTTCGTCTTTCAAAAAATAGTAAGAGAGAATTGTAAGCAACTAAATTCTGTCATATTGAGTCCCGATTCATCGGGGCGAAATATCTCAGTCTCATCGTACATGAGATTTTTCTACCGCTTCGCGGGATCAGAATGACAATTTTTTTAACGGAATTTTGTGATTTCTTAGTGTCTTTGTGACTTGGTGGCAAAAAGAAAATATAAGAAATTGAGCCACAAAGGCACTAAGTCACCAAGTAAAATCAACTTATGAGTAACTGAACAATAAAGATTAAATGACAAACGAAAAGAAAAATATTTTTGCCGGAATGCCGGAAAATCTGCCGGAAGAGATATTTGAAAGCATAATTGAGGGCAAAGATTTTTTACTTGAAAGAATTATATCCGAGGGACATACTTCACCGCAAAATTTTTGGTATGATCAAGAGAAGAATGAATTTGTTATGTTAATGAGCGGAAGCGCAAAGATTATTTACGATGATGGAAAATCCTTTTCCCTTTCCGCCGGAGATTATTTAATTATTCCGGCTCAACAAAAGCATAGAGTTGAAGAAACAGATAAAATTCAGAAAACAATTTGGCTGGCATTACATTACAAATGAAAAATACTTTAGGCATAATATTACTCGCGCTTCTATTCGGGGCAAATGCTTACGCGCAGATTAAATTTACCGGCGCCGGAGCTTCGCTTGGCATCGGTTCCATTCAAGGAAATTCCACAAGTATTTCGGCGTTAAGCGGAAGCCTCTCCACCGATTTCAAACTTTGGTTCAGCGATGCAGTCTCTTTCCGGCTGGGTTACGCACACGCGCGTATGGCGGAATATTTTCTGCCGGAAAACCGAACCAACAAATATTATCCCTTCTTCAATTTTTACACGCTTAAGGGAGTAATCTATCAGCCTCTTTATAAAAAACTTTTCATAGAAGAAGCCGCCGGTATTCTTGTTCTTAACGATAGAACTTTCGGCGATACAAATGTTTGGGAGTTCGGCGGAACGTTTTCTCTGCTGGCCGGGCTGGACTTCCGCGATTTGGAAATGAAAGGTTTTACTTTAGGATTAAGCACTTCTTACGGAGTAACTCTCACTTCTACCAACGCAAGCTATTCCATATTCTCAGTCAACGCGAACTATTACTTTTAAAACTCCTTTGGACTAAAGTCCTTTTTGTTTTTCCGGCTCTCTTTCCCCCGGACTGAAGTCCGGGGCTAGATTAATGAGAAATATTTTTCTCTTTTTTACTTAGGCACTTTGGCACTCAGTTACCCCAGAAAAATTCTTGATAATGCAAACTTGAATAAGTAAGTTGCAAAAAGTAAATAGTGTTCCACTCTGTAATTAAAGACACCGGGGAACCGAAAACAGTGATTAGTTCTTAGTAATTACTGAACAGTTTTTTGGGTAGATATTAGAAATAAGTCCATATAGATAATAAAACAGTAGTAAGTAAAACAAGAATAGGTAAGGGATATATATATATGCAGAACCGTGTATTTGTGTTTCAAAGTCAATATTACGGTGCGGTATTAGTATAAGTTATACGCTTAAAAAATTATGAATAAAAGGAGTTATAATCGATGGATAATGAAACACAAATAATCGATCAGTCCGAAGAAGAAGTACTTGATTATACTTATTCAATTACTAGTTATGGTGCTGATTATCCAGTTGATAGTTTGGTGAAAAGACTGAATAACAAAAACATAAAAATTCCAAAATTTCAGCGTGGTTTTGTTTGGAACGAAAAGCAAGCGTCACGATTTATCGAATCACTTTTACTCGGTTTGCCCGTTCCGGGTGTGTTTTTGTCAAAGGATACTGAGTCAGCAGATTTACTTGTTATTGATGGTCAACAAAGGCTTAAAAGTCTACAATTCTTTTATAAAGGAATTTTTGGCGATCACGTTTTTAAATTACAAGACGTTCAAGAAAGATTTGATGGAAAAACTTATAATACTCTTGAGCCAGAAGACAGACAAAGACTTGATGATTCTATTATTCATGCAACAATAGTTAAGCAAGATGAACCTTCTGAAGATAATAGTAGCATCTTTTTGATTTTTGAAAGACTAAATACTGGAGGAATGCAATTACAACCTCAAGAAATACGTTCAGCAATTTATCCTGGAGAATTCTCTGAACTCATTCATAAATTAAATGATTATCCACGTTGGCGAACAATCTTTGGTAGCACAAGTAAACGAATGAAAGATCAAGAATTTATTCTTCGCTTTTTGGCAATGTTCTTATACAGAGATAATTATACGAAACCACTGAAGGGATTTTTAAATAGTTATATGGCTAAGAATAGACATCTGGAATTACACAGCGAGGAATTAATTATGCAGTTATTTCACAATACAGTTAATTATGTTGATGATACCTTAGGAAACGAAGCATTTCGACCGAAAAGAGTAATAAATGCAAGTGTATTTGATTCTATAATGGTTGGTATTGCAACAATGCTTGAGCGACAAGTGGAAAAACCTAGTAAAGCAATATTTACTGCTGCTTATAATGAATTACTTCAGAATAAAGATTTCTTAAATGCCACAACTGATGGAACATCTGATGAAGTAGTTGTAGATAAAAGAATGAATCTTTCAATAGAAAAATTTGCGACACTATAAATGTTAGACAAAAAACTAACTGAGATTACATCAAGATTGGATTATGCATTTAAAACTGCGGATGATGTAACCGAAGATGAAATAAGGTCTCATCTTTCAAGGTATCTTTGCATATTAACTTCTGGTTATGTTGAAGAATCCATTAAAATCATAATAGAACATTATGCTTCAATAAATTCGTCCCCAATAATTACAAATTATGTTTCTGTTGCTACAAAGAATATTACTAATCTAAATTCTGAAAAAATGGAAAGGTTTTTAAACTCGTTTAATAATCAATGGGGAAAAGATTTTTGTGATTTAGTGTCAGATGAGGAGAAAGATGCTTTAAATAGTGTTGTTGCAAATAGGAATAACATAGCGCATGGAAGAAATGTTGGAGTTTCTTATGTAAGAGTCCGGGATTGGTATAAATCTATTAAAAGTATAATAGAAGGTATTCGAATAATAATGTCAGTTTAGTAAACGCGTATAACAAGTTCCCCCGCCGTCACTGTCCGCCGTGTCGAACAAAGATTTATGTCGCGGAGTGGTCAGCTACAACAAGTACAACAAATATTTTTAAAATAAAAAAGCGGTTCAAGAGAACCGCTTTTTATATTAAACCAATTAGCCTGTTTATATGTGCTATTACTTTTGCCAGTGAATATTTGGTTTGACTTTGTTTTGTGCACATTCCCTTAAATACATATTCATCAAATTCTGATAAGGGATATCAATTTCTGAAGCCAGCTTCTTGAAATACTCAACAGTTTCTTTTTCGATACGAATTGAAATCTGCTTTTTAAGTTTTTTTATATAAGGATTCTTAACGGAATCACTGAGATCATATTCTTTTTTCATTTCACCTTGTAATAATAATTTGTTTCTCCCGTCGTCACAGCCCCACAGTGACGAACAAAGATTTATCTCGCGGAATGATCCGCGACAACAAGTACAAGAAGTTTTGTTAAGTTTAATTGTAGCGCAAATTAATTATGAATAATAATATTCTCATGCGTTAATTCAACGCATGAGTTTTCTTCAAACATCAGAAGAATATTCTCTATCTGCTTTTCTAATATTTCTTTGAGTTTTTGATTTGTGATGTTGCCGGTTGAAACCAAAAGAAGTTTATAAGGCTTGCCGTTCAATTTATATGACTGCAAAAAATCAGCATCTTTAGTAACAACAATTCTCTTTTCATTCAAAGAATAGTTGTTAATTGTTTCGTCTGTTGTACTGTTTTTACCGGAAAGCTCGGAAGTGTGAATGGAATCAATTCCCTTTTCCTTAAACCAGATGGACAAGCTTTTAGGCAGTTGTGCATCTACAAGAAATCTCATATCGCAATTCTGTTTATGCTTTTAACCTGACTAAGTTTGGTAGCATAATTGAGACACGCGAGAATATCTTCGCGTTCTATGTCTTCATAATCCGCGAGTATCTGCTCAATAGTCATTCCTGAGCTAAGCAATTCTAAAATTGTTTCTACAGGATAGCGCAAATTTCTGATTACAGGCTTTCCGTGGCAGATATCCGGATTAATAGTTATGCGGTTTATTTTTTTTTCTTCCATCTTATTTACCAAGAATAAGTTGGTTAAAATATAGACTCTTTGTTACCAAAGAACAACTAAATAACTCTGCCGTGGATTACTCCACGGCATGAAACAAAATTATAACTTATACAAATCCTTCATCAAGCTTTCGAACTGCTCAAAATACAATGCTTGTTCGGCATCGCTAAGAGCTTTAGGGGGATCGGGATGAAACTCAATCATAATTCCATGCGCGCCAACAACCTTTGCGGCTTTAGCAAGAGGAATTACTTTATCGCGAACACCAATAGCGTGAGAAGGATCGGCAATTATCGGCAAGTGAGTTAATTCTTTAACAACCGGAATCGCGCTCAAGTCGAAAGTATTTCTTGTAGCGGTTTCAAAAGTTCTGATACCGCGCTCGCAAAGAATTACCTGTCTGTTTCCGTGAGCAAGAATATACTCTGCAGCGTTTAGCCATTCATCAATAGAAGCACTCAAACCACGCTTTAACATTACCGGTCTGTGTGTCTTGCCGACTTCTTTAAGGAGAGCAAAGTTCTGCATATTACGCGCTCCAATCTGAAGAATATCCGCAGTCTTAGCAACTTCCGAAACTTGTTCCGTATCCATCACTTCGGTAATAACCGGCATATCATAATATTTACCAGCTTCTACCAGCAAGTTCAAGCCTTCGTAACCCATTCCTTGAAAACTGTAAGGAGAAGTTCTAGGCTTAAAGCATCCGCCACGTAAAATTTGGGCACCATTTTCTTTTGCTTCAAGCGCGCATTGCATAATCATTTCTTCATTCTCAACGGAACATGGTCCGGCCATAACTACAAAACCGGTACCGCCAATTTCAACATTGCGCACTTTAATAATAGTGTCTTCGGATTTATATTCTCTGCTGGCTAGCCGGTAACTCTTAGATTTTCCTTTAATAATAGCGGGAGCGGCTACTGTTTCTTTCTTAGGTTCAACAGCAATATCTTTTTCATCAACTGCTAAGATTTTTGTGTACTCAAGTTCCGTCTTAGCCAATTCTTGAGAAGGATAACTGCCCAATACTTTTATAAAGCGTGTGTAATGACCGAGTTCATCCATCAATTTTTGAATCGGTTCATCGGCAATGTTCCCTTCAAAATCGAGGTAGAACATTTCTTCCCAAGGATTTCCAATAATCGGGCGCGATTCAAGCTTGGTTAAGTTCACTTCAAATTTTCTGAACACGCCAAGCGCATCTACAAGAGAACCGGGAGTATGCGAAGTTGCCATAACAACAGAAGTCTTGCAAGGAATTCTCGAATCAACATTCTGCGGCTTGCGGGTAGCAATTAAAAATCTTGTATAGTTTTCCGGCTGGTTTGCTATATCGGTTTTTAAAATTTTGAGACCATATAATTTTGCGGCCTCCTCGCTGGCAATTGCGGCAAAGTGAGGATTTCCCTCATCTGCAACACGCTGAACAGACATAGCAGTATCAACAAAATATTCCAGCGCAACTTTAGGAATGCTTTCCAAAAATTTACTGCATTGCGCGGCTGCCTGATGATGCGCGTAAATCTTTTTTATTTTATTTAGTGGTATATCGGCAAACGCAACCAAGCAATGCTTAACTTGAAACTTCTCTTCACCTACTATAGAAAGTGTTGTGTGAAGAAGAAGATCGTAAACTTCATTTATACCGCCGGAAGTAGTATTCTCGATTGGAAGAATCGCATAATCAGCTTCACCTTTCTCTGCCGCTTCTACTACTTCGCTAAATAGTTTTTTGAAAACAAAATTTAAGTCGTAGTCGGAATGAGCAAAATACTTTTGTGCAGCTAAATAGCTGTAAGAACCTTCAATTCCTTGAAAGGAAATAGAAATAGCAGATTTCTTTTCACCTTTATTTAACTTGTTTTGAATATAGTTCTGCTGAAGGCGAACGGAATCTTCAATGATCTCATAAAATACCTTGGTTAAGTAATGAGAATCCAGTCCTTCTTTTTTGCCCAGTTTAATTAATCGATTTAATAAATCGGATTCGCGTTTCTGATCGCGAATTGCGCTTTGTGAATTTTCCTTTGCAAGAATTACTCCTTTGCTAAGATCTCTTCTTTTTGAAAGCAACTTTATCAAGCTTTCATCAACCCTGTTAATATTCTCACGTATATGAGAAATGTCTTTCTTTTTAGCCATGGTCTTTCGAATTGTTTGAAATTAAGGGCTGAATGTAAAGATTTTTTCAGCTTAAATAAAGGATAGTAACTATTTATCTTTTTTAATTGACTAGAAAATAAGTTTCCAGTAAGTTTGAACTGGATAAAAGTATCCACTTAAGTTCTTTATTCCTCTTCTAATTAAGAGGAGAGTAAAAAAATATCTGGAGGAAGTTAAATGGCAAAACAATCAAGAAGGGATTTTCTAAAGACCTCCGCGCTTATTGGTACTGCTACAGTTGGGCTTACAAGCTCTGCAAAAGCTGCACCGGAAAATGTACTATCCGAAGACAGAATGGGCGTTTTAGTCGATACTACTGTTTGTATTGGCTGCCGAAAATGCGAATGGGCTTGTAAAACTGCTCACAATTTAGAGACCGATCCTATCGAGACTTATGAAGACCGTAGCGTTTACAAAGAAATGCGGAGACCAGACGACAAAGCGTTAACAGTTGTAAATGAATATGCAAACACAACTTCGGACAAAGTGCCAATCAATGTTAAAGTACAATGTATGCATTGCGATAAACCGGCATGTGTTTCTGCATGTATTGTAGGAGCATTTACTAAGAAAGAGAATGGTACAGTAAACTGGGATACCGATAAATGTATTGGTTGCAGATACTGTATGGTTGCATGTCCATTCCAAATTCCGGCTTTCGAGTTTGAAGAAGCACTCAAACCGGACATTAAGAAATGCGATTTCTGTATTGAACGCACTGCAAAAGATAAACTTCCGGCTTGTATAGAAATTTGTCCGGTTGAAGCAATTACTTACGGCAGAAGAGAAGATTTAATTAAAGTTGCTAAAGACAGAATCAAGAATTACCCGAATAGATACGTTAACAGAGTCTTTGGCGAACACGAAGTTGGCGGAACTGCATGGCTTTATTTATCCAGCCGTCAGTTTGAAGAAATTGGAATGCCGAAGCTTGGAAAAGATCCGGCACCGGGCGTAAGTGAAGCAATACAACATGGAATTTTCTCTTACTTCGTTCCTCCGGTTTCTCTCTATGCTCTGCTTGGCGGAGTTATGTGGCTAAATAAAAACAAGAAAAATCACGAGTCTGATACGGAGAATTAATATGGAAAATCTCAGACCAACACCAATGAATAGAAAATACTTTACACCTATTGTTATAGGTTTATCTGTTCTTGCTCTAAACGGAATTCTTTTTCTTTTAGGCAGATTTATTTTTGGAATTGGAGCTGTAACTAATTTAGATAATCAACACCCTTGGGGAATTTGGATTGGAATTGATGTTGCAGCGGGAGTTGCTCTTGCAGCCGGCGGATTTACTACCGCGGCGCTTGGCCACATTATGCATAAAGACCAATACCATGCAATCATTCGTCCGGCATTACTAACTGCAACATTAGGTTACACATTTGTTGCCGCAAGCGTAATGATCGATTTAGGAAGACCATACTTTATCTGGCATCCGCTTCTTATGTGGAACGGAAGTTCAGTTCTCTTTGAAGTTGGTATCTGCGTTATGATTTACTTGACTGTACTCTATATAGAATTCCTTCCGATAATAACAGAAAGATTTATTGGGAAAGTTAATCTGCCCGGATCGTTTAAGAAGTTTAACCAAAAGGTTGATAAACTTTTGCGTGTTCTTGATAAAGGATTAGAAAAGACAATGTTCATTTTTATAATTGCCGGCGTTGTACTTTCTTGCTTACATCAATCATCACTCGGCACTTTAATGGTAATTGCCGGACCAAAGATGCATCCACTCTGGCAGACGCCAATATTGCCGCTGCTCTTTTTAATTTCGGCAATATCCGTAGGATTCCCAATGGTTATAATGGAATCTGTAATAACTTCCAGTTCATTTAATCTGAAACCGGAGACACCAATATTATCAAGTTTGGGAACAATGGTAGCTCCTATTTTAGGAGTATATCTTGCATTCAAAATCGGCGAT
>JAZDFQ010000037.1:0-10948 GCA_043807765.1 Ignavibacteriota bacterium | reverse complement strand
AAAGACATCAATTAGAAAAAGAGTAAAACGTTTATTATAAAAATTGTCAGTGGAGAAAAAAACATGTTACGCAAAAAAGAATACTCGAATAGTTTTAAGATAATGCTTCCGGGAATTTTCATCGTTATCGGAATTTTTATTTCGTCGGTGATTTTCAAAAACACATATGCAGGTACAATTTCCTGCGAAGTAAATGACAGTCGCGCCCGGTCAATCGAATTGATAAAATTTACTCCCGATACTACCATCACCAAATCAATGCGAGGCACTTACACATTTGAAAGCGAAATTGACGGCGAGACGAAAGAATTCCGGGCTTGCTACGAAGACTGGGAACTTGTGTCGTTATACATTGATGATGAAAAAATAAGTGAAGAAGAGTTCGCTAAATACCAGCCCACACTTGATGAATTTATCGGGCAGCACGAAAGAAACATGGCAAAACATGACGAGGAAATGAGGCGGCATGAATTGGAAATGAAAAAACATGACGAAAAAATGAAACAACATGATATTGAAATGAAGAAGCATGATGTGTTTATGGAAGATTTATATGACTTGATTGTTTCCGAAGGGATTATTGCTGAGGGCTGCAACAGTTACAGTATTATTCTTACATCCCAAAAATTTGTCATCAACGGCGAAAAAACGAAAAAGGAATTGTTAGATAAAGCGAAGAACATATATAAAGAGCATTGTAATAAAGAAATGGATGAAAATTATAGTGTAGATATATCATATAACAGGACTGAAAAATAATCGCGTTTTGTGGTTACCTCATGAAGTGCGAAACAAACACTAAAGAGACAAAAATATGAAACGTAAAATCTGCATGTTAATTATTGCAATGATTGTATCCATCAGCGGAGCTATTTCTGCTCAATCAATTATCGGGGACGTCGCTCTGAAGATTGAAGAAGTGATAAACAAAGCTGTTGAACTTGAGAGGTTTTCCGGTTGCGTTCTTGTTGCAAATGAAGGGAAAGTCTTATTCTCCCGGGCATACGGCGAGGCTGATAAAGATTTTCACATTAAAAATGCTCTTGATACGAAATTTAACGTCGCTTCAGTTACAAAAACATTTACTGCGGTTTCGATTATGATTCTTGCTCAAAAAGGATTGTTGAATGTTAACGATGCGGTTATCAAATATCTGCCGGATTTTCCTTTCGGCGATAAAATAACAATTTATCATTTGCTTACTCATACAGCCGGTTTCGGAGATTACGAGGAAGATCCGGATTATCTCGTGAATATGCATAATATAAAAAGTTTGGCCGGCATACTCGAAATAATTTATAAGCGTAAATTGCTGTTTGATGAACCGGGAACTCAAAAAATTTACTCCAATTCGGGAGCGGTTATATTGGGAGCGGTTATCGAAAAAGTATCGGGTTCATCGTATTCGGAATTTTTAAGACAAAACATTTTCATTCCGCTCGGAATGAAAAATACCGTCTATGCATCACCGGATGAAATAATTGAAAACCGGGCTGTCGGTTATGTTCGGCAATACTCCGGTAAATTTAAAAATACAATTCACGTTGTCATTCCCGCCAGTTCCGCCACCGGACTTACAACTACGGTTGGTGATTTACTGGTTTACGACCAGGCTCTTTACGGCAACAAGCTTATCGATGATGAACACAAAAAAATAATATTTACTCAGTTCATCTACGATCAGGAAGATGAAAATCCTTACGCTTGTTTGTGGGAAGTAAGAAGCAAATTCAACAATAAAATATACGGTCATTCCGGTAGGCAAGTCGGATTCAACTCGAGATTTTATAGGTACAACGATGATAAATATACAATCATAATTTTATCCAATTACGATTACGGCGCGGAATCAATTTATTCACGAATTGAGGCAATTGTTTTCGGTAAGGAGTATACTCTCCCCGGCATAACAGCCGATGTGTTTCTTTATTCGCTCATCAAGAAAGATGGATTCGATTCCGTGGAAAAAGATTTTAGCAAGATACTCGAAAACAACAATTACAAAATACCGAGTCCCGGCTCGTTAAATACAGTGGGCTACAATTTGATTGAAGAAGGAGACATTCAAATGGCAATCAGTTTCTTCCGCTTGAATGTCAAATTGTTTCCCGATGATGCTAATGCATACGACAGTCTTGGCGAGGCATATATGATTTCGGGAAAGAAAGAATCAGCTATTGAGAATTATAAAAAATCATTTGAATTGGATCCGTCGAATACTAATGCAATTAAAAAAATAGAATTATTGGAGGAAACAAGTAAGTGAAAATCACAACAAATCAATCGAGAATCATACTCGCTTTTATGTTATTGAATTTCAGTCTCATAACAAACAGCGAAACAGTTGGCGCAATGATTCAAACACAAAAGTTGGGAAACGACATAATATCTACAGAAAAAAGCAATACCGGCAACAGAGCAATAGTTATAATTACTGCTAATGAAGATATAACAATTGATGGCATTCTTGCTGAAAGTATTTGGAAAGGTCAACCTGTAAGTAATTTTACACAACGGGATCCGAATGAAGGTCTGCCGTCAACTGAAAAAACAAACATCTGGATAGCATACGACAACAATTATATCTATATAGCCGGAATGATGTATGATTCACAACCTGACAGCATCAACCAGATTTTGTTACGAAAAGATGATTGGCAGCCTTCTGATTGGGTGAGAATTTATTTTGATACTTTTAAAGATAGTAAGACCGCTTACTACTTCGGTATAAACGCAGCCGGTTCAAAGGAAGACGGAACTTACTATAACGATAGTTGGGATGATCCGTCATGGGATGGCATTTGGGAAGCGAAGTCGCAAATTTGTAGTGACGGATGGCGCTTCGAGATGAGAATACCTTTTTCGCAGTTTAGGTTCGCTAACGCCGAGAATATGGTATGGGGCGTAAATATAAAACGCTCCATAAACAGACTTAACGAGGACAGTTATTATGTAATGGTTCCTAAAACCGAAAGCGGATTTGTAAGCCGCTTCGCTGAATTAAAAGGTATTGACGGAATCAAACCAAGGCAGAGAATCGAAGCGCTTCCCTATATCGCTCAAAAAGCGCAATACCTTATTCATGATGAGAACGATCCTTTTTATAAAAGCAATCAATACCAAACAAGCATCGGCGGTGATCTTAAAATTGGATTTGGCAGCAATCTCAATCTTGATGTTACGGTTAATCCCGATTTCGGTCAGGTAGAAGTGGACCCCGCAATTGTAAATCTAACTGCTTTTGAAACAATCTATCAAGAGAAAAGACCGTTCTTTATAGAAGGCGCGAATATTTTTGGTTTCGGTAGGGGGGGAGCGACGAGCAATTGGAATATTAATTTCAGTCCGCCGCAATTATTTTATTCTAGAAGAATTGGCCGCACTCCGCAAGGATGGAGTCAGCACGAAGGTTTTGTTGATCAACCCAATGAAACAAGAATATTAGGCGCCGCAAAATTAACGGGTAAAATTGGAAACGCGAGTATTGGCCTTATCAGCGCACTAACTGATAAAATGTTCGCTCAAACCGATTCAAGCGGTACAAGATTTTTAGACGAAATAGAACCCTTAACTCATTACGGTATTCTTAGAGCGCAACAACAGTTTAACGATGGCAGACAGGCTGTGGGAATTATGCTAACTTCCGTTAATAGAGATTTACCCGATAATTATCTAAAAGACAGACTGAGCAATCAAGCATATACATTTGGTATTGATGGTTGGACTTTTTTGGATAAAGATCAAACATATGTTATAACCGGCGCAGCGGTTGGCTCATATACATCCGGAACAAAAAAATATATTCAGAGATTGCAAAGGATGCCTCACAGATATTTCCAAAGTCCCGATGCTTCTTCGAAATACGGTTTTAATGAAAATCTAGAATCGATGTCGGGCTTGTATTCACGAATCACTTTGAATAAACAGAAGGGCAATGTCTTTATAAACTCCGCATTAGCGATATGTTCTCCGACATTTGAATCAAACGATTTGGGGAGGCAAAGGGAAAGTAACAAAATTAATTCTCATTTGACTATGGGGTACCGCTGGTATGAACCAGATGGACTGTTTAGAAGAAAAAGTATTTATGCCGCTTATACCATAAATAAAGATTTTGATGGGAATTTATTGCAAAACGGTTTTTATATGACCGGGTCCTTGCAATTTAATGATTATAGTATGATAAGTTTTGAAGCGGATAGAATGTTTGACTATAATTCAAGAGAATTTACACGCGGGGGACCAATTGTAAAATTACCCGGTGATGTTTACGGGAACATCTCATATATGTCCGACAACAGGAATGTTATGTCATACTCAGTCACCGGATATATTTACAAAGAGACAAAGGGTTTATATAACTATGAATTAAACGCCTCGATTGATTGGAAGCCTTCGCCTGGTTTACTAATTTCTGTTGGACCAGCTTATAACTACTTAAATGCCAATCACGAATGGGTAACTGCCAAAGGTGATGTCTTTGCTACAGATACTTATGGTAAAAGATATATTTACGCCAACATGATTCAAAAAACTATCTCAGCGGAAATTAGGCTCAATTGGACTTTCACACCGGAGCTAAGTTTGCAAGCTTATCTCCAACCATATTTCTCTGTCGGCACATATAAGGACTTCAATCAATTGTTAAAATCACGCTCATACGATTTTATGAATTACGGAAAGGATAATAACAGCAGCATAACTTATGACAAAAATAACAGCGCTTACACAGTTGATCCCGACGGCGATGGATCTTCCAAGGAGTTTTCTTTCGGTAATCCCGATTTTAATTTTAAATCTTTCAGGGCTAACCTTGTTTTGAGATGGGAGGTACAAGCCGGTTCAGTGTTATATCTTGTTTGGACACGCGATCAATTGGACGAAGACTATCCGGGTGATTTTCGTTTTGGAAGAGACTTTAAAAATCTATTCAGCCGGGAGTCAAACAATGTGTTCATGGCAAAGTTCAGTTATTGGTTGGATATATAGTCCAAAACTTATCAGGTGACTTATTATGAAAAACAATACTCTTATGTGGTTGTTGATTGCCGGTTGCTTTATTTCGATTTCATGTTATGCACAAGTAAAAAAATCCAAACATGAGTTGCTTCGGTTCAAAGGAAATTACTTCGGTCAGAAACCTCCCGGTACAACTCCCGAAATATTTCTCCCCGGTTTAATTTCAACAAATGAATTTGAATTCGGCGGAACACTTTCTCCCGATGGCACAGAATATTTTTTTACGAAAAGAAATACTCATGAAGGCTCGGATAATAGAATTTATTATTCAAAATTGATAGAAAGAGTTTGGTCTCAACCAGTACTGGCGCCTTTCGCAAAAAATGTTTTTGAGATGATGCCGCTATTCTCTCTCGATGGAAAAGGATTGTATTTTAATTCCGTTAGAGAGAAACCAGATAACAGTAACAGTGAAATCTGGTATTCAAATAAAACTGTTAATGGCTGGTCTGAACCAATCAACCTAAATATTTTCAATGATCTAAAATTCGTTATGAGTGTCTCGGTTGCATCAAATGGCAATATCTACTATAACGGTCTTCAAGGTGAAAAGAGAGGATTATTCCGATCTAATTTTAGGAATGGCAAATATGAAGCGCCGGAGTTTTTACCGTCAGAAATTAATTTATTTTTTCCTGTTCATCCATATATAGCTCCAGATGAAAGCTATATAATTTTCGATTCACATATAGCCGGAAGAGGAAAACCAGAATTGTTCATCAGTTTTAGGAAAAATGACGGTTCATGGGCAGCAGCTCAAAAGTTGGGCAAGGAAATTAATTCTACTCAAACAGAATTCGCTGGAAGTATTTCACCTAATGGCAAATATCTTTTCTTTCATCGAAGGATAAAAGGAAATGGAGATATTTATTGGGTATCGGCTGAAATAATAAATAAATTAAAAAAAGAAAGATAACTGAGGATTCAAAATGAAAAATCTATTTGTACTCTTGAGTTTGTTAAATACTATGCTTCTTCTTCCGCAGAATAATGCCAATAAATTTGAGAGTATAAACAAAATAGATGAACTTATAACAAGCCAATATAAGTCTAATGAACCCGGCTGTGTTGTTTTAGTTTCTCAAAAAGGTAGAGTCATTTATAAAAAAGCTTTTGGACTTGCAAATCTTGAGCACCATGTAAAAATGGATACAAACATGGTCTTTGGCATAGGATCCATAACAAAGCAATTTACAGCAGTTGCTATCTTACAATTAATGGAAAAGGGCAAACTTACTCTAGAGGATGATATAACAAAATATGTTGAAGGTTATCCAACTCATGGTTACAAAATTACAATTGCTAACCTATTAACCCATACTTCGGGAATTAAAAACTTTGGAGATATAGATGGATGGGATGAAAACAAGTATAGGAAGGATTTTACTGTCAATGAATTAATCGATGAGTTTAAATTTCAGCACATGGATTTTTCCCCAGGCACTAAATGGAGTTATTGCAATTCAGGGTACACATTGGCCGGATATATTATTGAAAAAATTTCCGGGATGACTTATTCAGAATATATACATAAAAATATTTTTCTACCTGCATGTATGGTAAATACCTATTATGGCAACAACTCAAAAATAATTATAAACAGAGCGTATCCGTATCAGAAACAACAGAATGAGACAATTAATGCTGCATATAATAGTATCTCGCAGCGGTATTCAAGTGGTTCAATTATATCTACTGTAACCGATCTCAATAATTGGAATGAAGCATTAAAACATAATACTCTCATAAATTCGAAATCACTACAACTAGCTAGAACAGAGTTCAGACTTTTGGATGGAACAGGTACTGGTTATGGCTTGGGAATCAATATCTCTGATATAAATGGAAGCATAGCTTATGAACATGCTGGCAGTATTGACGGATATAGATCAAACAGTATTTATTTACCAAGCGAAGATGTTTTTGTTATAATACTAACGAATAGGGATTATGATTCTCCGTCGGATTTATCAGTAAGAATAGCATCATTAGTAATAAATAAACAATACACATGGAAAGAATCACAAGAAAAACTTGCTAATCCAAATGAGTATGTCGGGAAATACATAAACTCCCGCAATGAAGAGCGGTTAATTATTATAGAAAAAGATAAGTTGTTTTATAAAAAGAAAAATGGGGAGATGATTAAACTAATCCAAATTTATAAGGATAAATTTATTTTTGATCAGTTATTTGCAATAATAGAATTTTGCAGAGATGTTGATGGAAAAGTAATCAAAGCCTTAGTTAAGAACAGAATACCACCTATTGAATCATGGTTAAAGGTGAATTAATTGTTTCTAAAACAAAAATTTATGAAAATGTAACCGAAGGATTTGAAAATGAAAGGTAAGTTGACAATAACCCTTAGTTTACTACTTTCAATTACAGCAATTGCACAAGAAAAGTATGATAAAGAAAAAATAGCTGAGTATAGAGGAAATTACTTCGGGCAAAAACCTCCCGGGACAACTCCCAAAATATTTCTTCCGGAAGTTTTTAATATGTATGGGTACCTACATGGAAAGCTTGTTTTTTCACCTGATGGAAAAGAAGTTTTTTGGGTGATTACAACTGAAGATAAAGGTGTTAGCTTTAATAAGAGATTGTTGATTAAACAAAATTCTGAAGGAATTTGGGATTCTCCGTGTGAATCTTTTTTTTCAATTGAGAAAAAAGAAAACAGTCCGTCATTTTCGTCCGATGGGCAGTTCATATATTATCAATCAAGAGCTTCGTTAACCGGTAGCGGTGAAAATAAAGATATAGATATTTTGTACAGGGAAAGAAAAGCCGACGGTTGGGGTGAACCTATAAATTTATGTACTCCAGTAAATACAAGCGAAGATGAATCCCAACCTTGGATAACAAGTGGTGGTTCAATTTTCTTTTGCCGGAGTAATGAAAAATCCGGAAGAACTGATTTGGGAGGATCGGATATTTATTATTCACAATTCAGCAATGAAAGATACTTGGAACCCATCTGTTTAGGTGGAGAAGTAAATTCGGAATATCACGAAACCGAACCTGTTGTTTCACCCGACGGTAGTTATCTTTTATTTATTTCCAACAGACCCGGCGGTTACTCCCGCATGATGAATTTGTATCTCAGTTTCCGTACACCCGAAGGAGGATGGACAAAAGCTATATGTTTAAGCCACGAACTGAAAATCGATAACGTCTGGTTTCCAACAATCACTTATGACGGCAAATATCTTTTCTTCTGCGGAGGTTATCCGGAACCAAATGGCGGCGGTTATTCACAAAGTAACTATTATTGGATTAGTACTGATCTAATAAAAAATATGAATCCATTCAATAAAAATAAACCAACAAAAACGGAAGGAGATAACGATAACTATATAAAAATAATTTGTGATGATAAAATTGCAGATCCGGAGTATCAAAGAGATGACGGTTTTTCATGCGTGATTTCTTTTAAAGGAGAAAAGATTTTGTTTGATACGGGAAATGATAGAGATGTATTTAAAAACAATTTCCAAACATCCCGTATTAATCCAAAAAAAATAAATAAAGTGTTCATTTCACATAATCATAGTGATCACATAAATGGATTGAGTGATTTTATGCAAATGAATTCCAATGTAAAAGTTTACATGTCGAATGAAATGACTTCAAATACGACCGGAAAAGGAATAAAAATTTTTGAGAATGCGAAGAATGCCGCATACGGTAAATTTATTTTATCTGAAGATATTGAAAACATTTACAAAATTAGCGAACACATTTTCAGTACAGGATTTCTAGATGCGACAATAAACAATTATACTATTAGGGAACAATCGTTTGTACTGGACACTGATAAAGGACATGTAATCATTATTGGTTGTTCACATCCGGGCATTGTTAACATAGTGAAGAGAGCGAAGGAGATCGCGGACAAACCTGTTTACATGCTGATAGGCGGTTTTCATCTCGCAACTAGAACTATGTCTGAAGAAAAGATTGAAGAAATTATCCGGGAGTTAAAAGCATTGGGTGTTCAAAAATGTGGACCGACCCATTGTACTGGTGAATCAGCCATAAAATTATTTAAGGAATATTATAAAGATAATTTCATCGATATGGGAGTTGGAAGAAAAATAAACATAAGATGAGGTTTTTAATGAACAAGAAACGGATTCAAATATTTCTGGCTTTTTTTATTTTATTAATTTTTTCAACAAGAATAGAATCGCAAGAAAAAATATTAACTGCTGAGGATATGAAAAAGGATTTGAACCAGCTAATAACTATCCTCGAAACATCCCATCCCGATCCTTATTTAAACGGCGGCGGGAAAATTGAATTTCACAGAAAGTATCAAAAATTGCTGGCATCAATTCCGGAAAACGGTCTTACAAAATCTGAATTTTACAAATTGATTTTACCTTTCATTGCTTCGATAGGAGACAGCCACACAGGACTGCTTCCAATTCAACAATCAAGTGCGAAGCCAGGTTTGCCATTTAAATTCAAAATCGTTGAAAAGTCATTATTCGTTCATGTTGTGCCCGCTAAACAATATAAAGATTTACTAGGCGCTGAGCTTATTTCTGTTGAAGGAATCAAAATAGATGAATTGTTAGAAAGACAAAGTCATCTTCGCGGGACAGAAAATGATTATACAAAGTTTGCAGTAATGTTATATAGGTCGTTCAGCAGTAAAGACGGGTTGGCAAATCTTATTCCCGAGTGGAATGCAAGTAAACCGATTACTATGATATTTAAAAATAATAATGGTAGAAACGAGAGTGTTAAAATCGAAATACCATTTGAAATAAAAGAGCCGCAATCGATTCAATCAAAAATTGAATTGCCTTCAACAGTCAACTCCGATTTCTCTTATAAGTTTTTAGATGAAAAAAAACAAACAGCTTTATTGATTATAAAAGATATGAGCGCATATAGAGAGGGTTTTGAAAATTTGAAAGCAAAAGGTTATAACGGAATTGAAGAAATAGCAAAAGCAGCTTATAAGCGTTTTCAGAATTCAAATCCACCGGAAAAGTGGAACAAAATTATGGAAGGAATCCAGTCGGCAACTGAAGTGTTTATAAAACTAATAAGTGAAATGAAAGAAGCGAGTACAAAAAATTTAATTATCGACCTTCGAGATAATACAGGAGGTAATTCAATTATGCGGGAAATACTGATTTACTTACTCTATGGAGATGAAGCTGTTAAATCAATAGATAACGGTTATTCTATCATAAAATTTTCCGATTTATACTATCGGCAATATCAAACTGAAATAGATAGCAATAAACACAGTGGCAGTGCTGCACCTGCGGAATATGATTTTTCTTTAGAAGAAAAATATTTCAGAAAACATGATGCCAGCGAAGATGATTTTGGAGAATGGTTTAAATCAATTCCAACATTTTGGAAAGTTTATGAAACTAAGGAATATCACAAGAAACACATCAATCTAAACAAAGTATATGTTTTGTCTTCTCCCCTAACATATAGCTCGGGATTTAATTTATTAACGGCTCTATCCGAAATGGGCGCTATTACAGTTGGTACACCCTCTGCACAAGCTCCAAATAATTTTGGAGATGTATTAAGCTTTTCATTGGAGAAATCAAGTATTAAAGGTTTTGTTTCTTTTAAGCAAGTTCTAACCTACCCGAACGATCCCCTAAAGGGGAAATGTTTAATGCCTACTTATTCATTATCCAAAGAAAAATATGCTCTATATAAATACGATCCTAATGCGGATGTATTATTAGCATTGGAAATAATTAAAGGAAAGCGATAAGAATATTTCGCTCAAGTAATTAAATGAAACCTCTGAAAAATTATTGAGGATTTAAAAACTTTTTTGTTAATAGCGTTGTAAGAGAGTAAACAAACCAGAGAAGATGATGCGAACCAACAAGATTAATAATATCGATTTGTTTACCCAAGCAGCCAACGAAGGATT
>JAZDFQ010000036.1:0-14457 GCA_043807765.1 Ignavibacteriota bacterium | reverse complement strand
CGCCGATATGCTGGAAGAAGAATCACTATCGCAGTTTTCAATAGAAAGATCAATTATAAATCTTGCTGTTGAAAAACAAAAGGAAGTTTTATGCTTAACGGATGAAGATTACCAATCTGATAAATTTGGAAAACTCGTTCTTGAAAAAACAAAGAAAAATGCTGCCGAAGTAAATCAGTTAATTCATGATTCGGTGCTTGGTAGATTTAGTAAGGGGATTACGCTGGTTGAAAATCAATCAATTCTTCATACAGCTCCTCACCATGATGATATAATGCTGGGCTATCTTCCGTCCATTGTACATTCGGTTAGAACTGCGTCTAACAAGCATCACTTTACAACTCTAACAAGCGGTTTTACAGCTGTAACTAATGATTATATGCTTAATCTGATGAATAGTTTGAGAGAACATTTAGATAATGAAGAATTCAAATCCCGCTTTTCTGAAAAGTATTTTGATCCGGCATTTCAAATTGGAAAGAACCACGATGTAAATTTATTCCTTGACGGATTAGCCGCGAGAAGCAGAACCATTAAAAGAGAAGCTACGGCAAGAAGAATGCTGCGCAACATTGTGGAGATTTATGAAGAAGACAATTTGCTATACATAATCGACCGTGTTGATGAACTGATTAATTACTTTAAAACTCAATACCCCGGGAAGAAAGATGTTCCGCATGTTCAAAAGCTGAAGGGAATGCTAAGAGAATGGGAAGAAGAAATTATTTGGGCATATTTTGGGTTTAACAGCGATAGCGTTTCGCACATGCGGCTTGGATTTTATCAAGGTGAAATGTTTACCGAAACACCTGAAGTTAACCGAGATGTTCTCCCGATTCTAAACTTATTGCGAAAGGTAAAACCAACAATTATCACTGTTGCGCTGGATCCCGAAGGAAGCGGACCGGACACTCATTATAAAGTTTTACAAGCAATTAGCGAAGCTCTCAAATTATATGGCAAAGAAGAGGATTTATCAAATCTAAGGATTTGGGGTTACAGAAATGTTTGGTATAGATTTCATCCGGCAGAAGCAAACATTTACATCCCGGTAAGTCTCAATTCTTTTGCAATTGCAGAAAATACCTTCATGAATAGTTACGGTTCTCAGAAAGATGCAAGTTTTCCAAGTTATGAATATGATGGTCCTTTCTACAGACTCGCGCAGAATATTCAAGTAGATCAATATAAGACTATACGTTTATGTCTTGGTAAAGACTTCTTTCTTAATCATCATATTCCAAGAGTAAGAGCGGCGCACGGTATGGTTTACCTTAATGAAATGACGGTAGAAGAGTTTCTTACCAAATCTATCGAGATTAAAAAAGTAACCGAGAATGTAACTTAAAATGAAAACTAATTGTTGCGAGCTGGTTACATTCAGAAAATTTTCAATAACAAAAATTTTATAAAATAAGAAAATATGAATCCTACTCAAGTTGTACTTGGTATTGATATTGGCGGAACAAATACAGTTTTTGGATTGGTAGATGCAAAGGGTAACTGTTACTCAAAAAACCAAATACCAACAGAAGGACAGAAGCCACCGGAATTACTCTTGAAAAGATTGTTTAGTATTTTCAATGCAGAGTATAAATCGTTTAACGGTTCTTATGAATTGGTAGGTGTTGGAGTCGGGGCGCCATCGGCTAACTATTTTACCGGAACCATTGATAATCCAAGTAATTTTAATTGGGGTTATGTTGATATAGTAAAACTTATAAATCAATACTATTCTGTACCGGTTACGGTTTCCAATGATGCAAACGTAGCTGCAATTGGCGAAATGAAATTCGGGGCTGCAATTGGGCTATCTAACTTTATTGAAATTACACTCGGTACTGGTCTTGGAAGCGGGATTGTCGTAAATGGTAATGTTGTCTATGGCAGTCATGGTTTTGCCGGTGAACTTGGACACATAATTTTCCGAGAGGAGGGCAGACAATGCAGCTGTGGAAGAAAAGGCTGTTTGGAAACATATGTCTCTGCAAATGGAATCAAAAGAACTGTTTTTGAACTACTTGCAAACCATAATGATGAAAGTGAACTTAGAGATATTACTTTTAACAATCTAACATCCAAACTCATTTACAAAGCGGCTACCAACGGAGATAGAATGGCCAAGCTGGCTTTTGAAATTACGGGAAAGCATTTGGGACTGGCATTATCGAATAGTGTAGCTCATCTTGAGCCGGAAGCGATTATTCTTTTTGGTGGTTTAGCATTAGCTGGAGAATTGATTCTTACTCCAACAAGAGAAAGTCTCGAGGCTAATCTTTTGTCTCTTTATAAAGGGAATACTAAAGTTTTGCAATCCAGTTTAATGAAATCCGAAAACGGAGCTATACTTGGCGCCGCGGCAATTATGTGGAACGAATTAATGAAGAATATGCAGCTGTTTTCTGTTGCAGCAAAATAACTTATTCGAGATGAATAAAATTTCAAATAAATATCGGTTTAGATATGGCAGCCAAAAAAGTAACACTCGGAATTGAGATAGGCGGAACAAACACATCTTTCGGATTGGTTGATATTTCCGGCAATTGTTTTGTGGAAAGCCGGATTCCAACTAAACCGAATGAATCTCCAGAAGCTTTATTTGAAAGACTTTTCAAGAAATTCAATAAGATTTATAAAGAGAAATCTTCTGAATATGAAGTTATTGGAATTGGAATAGGTGCACCAAGTGCAAATTATTATAAGGGCACTGTGGAGTATTCGTCCAACCTTAATTGGGTTTATGTTAATATCCGAGACATCGTTAAAAAATATACAAATCTTCCAATTGTAATTGCGAATGATGCGAATGCCGCCGCACTTGGCGAAATGAAATTTGGTGTTGCTAAAAAAATGAAAAATTTTATTCAGCTTACTTTAAGTAGAGGATTTGGAAGCGGAATTGTGGTAGATGGAAATATAGTTTACGGTAACGATGGCTTTGCCGGGGAAATTGGGCATACCATTGTAGATAAAAACGGAAGATCGTGTGGCTGTGGAAGAAAAGGCTGTTTGGAAACTTATGTTTCTACCGGAGGATTGATTAGAACTTGTTTCGAATTACTTTCTAAGTCCAATGAGCTAAGTTTAATAAAAGAATTTCCTCCGAATAATTTGACTGTGGAAATCATCACAAGAGCTGCAAAAAATGGTGATAAACTTGCTTTGAATGCTTTCGAATTTACCGGCCAAGTGCTGGGAGAAGCACTTGCAAATGTAGTAGCATACTTAAGTCCGGAGGCAGTAATTCTTTCGGAAGGCTTGGCCGCGGCGGGCGATTTACTTTTAGTTCCTACAAAATTTCACATGGAAAAAAACATGCTTAACCTTTTCCAAGGTAAAGTAGAAATACTGTTATCCGGGTTAGTTAAAGGCAATGTTGCAATTCTTGGTGCTAGTGCATTAAGCTGGCATGAGATTCATAAAAATCAAAGATAGAATTGTGAACTTCTAGCTTATTCTGAAATTTTACGTTTTATATAACTGAAACATAATAGCTATTGAGAAAAGTATGAATCGTTCTTTACGGATTCTTTTTGTTTTTTTGTTAAGTAGCTTCTTCTTACACGCACAACAAATTTCCAACTACAATTATATCTCTCCAATGCCTAATTCCGAATTTGTTTCTAAGGAAACGAATCTAATTATTAGGTGTGGAGATAAAATCTCACGCCAATCGATATACAGTCTACAGGGCATAACTATTGTAGGTAGTACCAGTGGTTTGCACAAAGCCGACATGATTCTTTCCGATGATGATGAAACACTTGTTTTAAATTTCCCGGTTCCTTTTTCTCCGAATGAAATTGTAAATGTTCATTTCAATCCGGACGTGAGAACAATTAGGGGTACCAGAATACCGTTGTTGGAGTTTTCATTTAAGATTTCTCCATTGCAAAGTAGAATCGGTTATTCGGTAATTAGAAGTGAAGAGGGATTTTTTCCACTCAAGAATGAGCCGGTAGAAAGTAAATTTACAGTTGCAACCGAAGATACTCTTCCGGCAGATTTTCCTAAGATTATTGTGAAGAACAATAACAACCCGGCTCCCGGATACATATTTATCACCACATCTGCTAAGGTTTCCGGTGTAGGTTATTATGCCATGATGATTAAGGATGACGGGAAGCCCTACTGGTATAAGAAGTTTAATAATCACTTTCCGGCAGATTTTAAGATGCAGCCGAATGGAATGCTTTCTTACGCAGATATGATGAATGACTATTATTATGCCGGCGGCGGAGAAGCAGTTCATAAATTGATGGATTCAACTTACACTGTTGTTGATTCATTCAAAATGGGGAACGGCTATGTTGCCGATGGGCATGATTTTAAGCTGCTTCCAAATGGGCATGCTCTATTATTCGCATACGATTTACAGCAAGTTGATATGAGTAAAATTGTCCCCGGCGGAAATCCGGCTGCTATGGTTGCCGGTTCAATTATACAAGAGCTGGATGCAAACAAAAACGTTGTTTTCCAATGGAGAAGCTGGGATTACATTCCAATCGCCGAATCATATTTTGATTTAACACTTGCAGCTTTCGATCCTATTCATGCAAATACCATCACTCAATCTAATGATGGCAATATAATTGCTTCGTTTAGGAATCTTAGTCAAGTAATAAAAATTGATAAATCTAATGGAAATATTATTTGGCGGTTCGGAGGGAAAAAGAATCAATTTACTTTTATAGGAGAACACGCCGAAAATGCGCCGCTTTATTTTTCCAGACCGCACGGTGTAGTAGAACTCCCAAATGGAAACATTATGCTTTTTGATAACGGACTGGACCATTCTCCAAAATATTCTCGTGCTGTTGAATATAAAATTGATGAAATGAATAAAACGGCAAGACTAGTTTGGGAATACAAACATCCAGATGGTGTTTATGGTGCAACACAAGGAAGTGTTCAAAGACTTTCGAACGGCAATACTCTTATCTGCTGGGGAAGCGCTCCGATGACAAAACTTACATGGCCTTCTGCTACGGAAGTAAAACCCAACGGTTCTATTGCCAGTGAATTATTTTTTGAAAATAAGGGAATGCTTTCACTCCATGCTTTCAAATATTTGTGGAAAGCAAAAAACTATACTTCAGTAACAGAACAAGAAATCCTAAAGGGAAATGAATATACTTTCAATCGTGAAGGTGACAGCACATATGTTACTCTGAAGATTAACAACTTTAGCGGCTCTGGGTACAATTCTGTAACAGTATCAAGCTATCCAACAGCTCCTCTCAAACCGGAGTTTATAGGAAGTGCCCCGATTGTGTTGAATAGAAGATTGACTATTAGTGCAAACGAAATAGATGGAATAAATGCAGAGATCAGCATTGAAGCCATTAAAAGCTTAGGGGTTAATGATCCTAAGGCAATTGTAATTTATCACAGAGAGCATGAAGGTAGTGGATTATTTGCACCGTTAAGCACTACTTACAATTTCATAACAAAGAGACTAACTGCTACTTTTGCAAAGTTTGGCGAATTTGTTTTTGCCACTCCTCTTGCGAACACAACAGCAAATCCTCCGTTACTAATTTCACCGGCAGATTCTTCTTCTGTAAATCAGTCTTTATCTGTTAAGCTAAAGTGGACCCCATTAGGATATGCTGGCAAATATCACCTTCAAATAGCATCCGATTATAACTTTCAAAATATCATTACAAACTTGGATGGATTAGCAGAAGCTTTCTTTCAAATCAATTCGGTGAATGCAAACTCAACCTACTACTGGCGTGTAAGAACTACCAATATCTCCGACATAAGCGATTGGTCAAAGACATTTAGTTTTATAACTACCGCGCCGGGAATTGTAGTTACTTATCCTAATGGCAGCGAAAAGCTTCACAGGGGACTTAAATATTATATAAAGTGGGAAGATAATCTCGATGAAGAAGTAATAATTGAATTATACCAGAATGGTTCTTTTGCAATGATTTTAGATACTGCCATAAGTAACGGAGTTTATCAATGGTCTATTAGTACTGCTTTGCCAATTAAGTCGAAGTACAAGATACACGTGAGAAGCAAACTGGCTCAAAATATATTTGATTTAAGCAATGCTGATTTTTCTATTGTTGATACAACTTCGACTTCAGTTGAGGATGAACTAGAAAACTTACCGGCTACATATTCTTTGATGCAAAACTATCCTAATCCGTTTAACCCATCTACGATAATTAAGTATGATCTGCCTGTAAACGCTAACGTAAAATTAGTTGTATATGATGTTCTTGGTAGAGAGGTTGCAATATTAGTTAACGAACAAAAGTTTGCTGGTTCTCATCAGATTGAGTGGAATTTAGCTATGCATAAAAACATTTCAAGTGGTATATACATTTACAGAATTGAGGTAAGCAGTGAAGGTAAACAACAATTTATAAAAACAAGAAAGATGTTATTCGTAAAATAAGGAGATTTGTCCTCCCACTTTTGTGAAAAAGTGAATAGAACAATTGCAAAGGTTATATTTTCCAAAAGCGTAGAAGTGAAAAAGAAGGAGGACGGATGGAAAAAGAAAAAAGAAGGAGCTCGATACATCAACAAGCAGAATACAATCGGCTAAAGAAAAAAACAGAAGAACATGAATTTGTAGAAAGATTAGAACAAGAGTTTGAATTTTCACCAAGAGTAAGTCGGGGAGTATTGGAGGTAGTATAAGCCCACGTACTCAAAATATGCGAATATCCCTTCCGGCAAGAATAGCTCTACTAACTCTTCTGTTTTTTCCATTTCCTCATCCTCATTTTTCCCCCTTAAATTTAACCTTATCTTTTGCCACCTACTAATCCTCTGATCCGTTCACCCTATTTCTGGTACTCCTCCGATAATTCTATATTGACTTAATAAAAACGAAACAATATCTTTTACATAAGGGTAGTAAACCTAATTTAAATTCAATTTTTCCAAAGGTGCCATTTTTTGTGTACTTTAAATGAATAATACTTTTATTGCAATAAGAGTAATTTTTAATAGTTGGTATTCCCTAATATTAATAGTTATCACTTCCCAATTATACCCCCAGCAAATACGTTTTGAACATCTAACAATAAACGATGGTCTTTCGCAAAACTCTGTTATTTCTATTTTACAGGATAAAGATGGTCTCATGTGGTTCGGCACCAAGGACGGGCTTAATTGCTATGATGGATATTCATTAACGACTTTCTACAATGATCCGTTTGATTCTACCACTATTTCTCCCGACAATATTACGCAGTTATTTGAGGATAGCCATGGCAATATGTGGATCGGGACATTATTCGGAAATTTGGATTTCTATAAAAGACAAGATCAGAATTTTAAGCATATTAAATATATTACTGACAAAACTAAACAAGATATAGCTTTTAAGATAACGGCAATTGCGGAGGATTCAAATAATAACTTATGGATTGGCACTAACGGGAATGGACTATACAAACTCACATTTTCAAATGGAGGAGTATTAAATCCCCAGGTTACCCATTTTGTTTGTAATTCAGAGAATATAAATTCACTCAGCAGTGATAATATAGTTACTATTTATTTGGACTCATCAAAAATTTTATGGATTGGAACCAGAAACGGTTTATTAAAATTCAATTTCAAAGAAAATAATTTTGCCCGTCAAAATATTCTAACAAATAATATTTCCTCAACCGCGAAAAATGAAATTACCGCTATTTGTGATTACCAAAATGGTTCATTATGGCTTGGAACCCCAGAAGGACTAATAAATTTTAACAAAAACACACAGGAGTTTAAATTATATCCCTACCAATTTGGAATCGTAAATCGAATTGTTAAAAATCAAAAAGATATATTATGGATTGCAACTTTAGACGGAATTGTAAAATTTGATCCGGGTACAAAATCTTTTAAAGCTTACTTCCACGATCCTTTTGATTCATTCAGTTTAAGCTATAATACAGTAGTGAGCTTATTTTGCGACCGGACTGGGATTATCTGGATAGGCACCGATGGAGAAGGAATAGATATTTATGATCCGCATAAAAATCAATTTCGTACGCTAGTAAAGAAAGATATAAATTCAAGTGTTTCTGGTTTTAGTATTCAGGCAATTTGCGAGGATAATCTAAATTGCGTCTGGATCTCCTCAAAAGTGCTGTATAGGTGGAACAGAAATACCGGGGAGCTTAAAAGTTATGAAACTTCTTTGGACCGTTCCGATGGCTTCGGCAGTTCCGGTGCGTACTCTATAATTCAATCTGAAAACGGTGATATCTGGACAGGCTCGGTTACAGGATTATTCTGCTACAATCCAAAAACCAGAATGATTAGCGAATTTAAATATGACGCTTCGGATTCGACAAAATTGCCTCAAAGTATTGTTAACTGCGTCTTTCAAGACCGGCAAAAAAATATTTGGGCTGTAACTAATAATTATCTTTGCCAGCTTATTGATGCCAGAAGGAAAATCTTCAAGAAATATTTATACAATAAAAACTCGAATAAGGATTTTTTTATATCAAATGTATATGAAGATCTTAACGGTAAATTTTGGATAAGCTCAGCCGAAGGACTTTTATGCTTTAATAAAATAACCGGCTCAATAATTAAATATTCTTATGACGCCACTAATAAAAGCAGCCTGAATAATAATTTAATTAAATGTCTTTGCCCCGATCCAAAACGACCCAATAAATTCCTCTGGATAGGAACTTCCGGTGGAGGACTTAATAAGTTTAATTTTGAGACAAAAGAATTTACTCATTTAACAAGCAAAGATGGTTTACCTAATAATGTTGTCTACGGAATTTTACCAGATAATGATGGGAATCTCTGGGTCAGTACAAATAAAGGATTGTCTAAATTCAATCCAGAATTATTGACATTTAAGAACTATGATTTACGAGATGGCCTTCAGAGCAATGAATTTAACACCGGCGCATATTACAAAAGTAAGTCCGGCGAAATGTTTTTCGGAGGAATAAAGGGACTAAATTATTTTTACCCTCAGGAAATAAAAGACAATGAGTTAGTGCCAAATATTGTTATTACAAAATGTGAAATCCACGAAAAAATGAATTCGCGATCGAACGATAATAAAGCTTCAATAAACATTTATGATAAATCCAAAGATTTAATATTCTCCTACTCTGATAATATTATCAGCTTCAACTTCGCGGCAATAGATTATTCAGAACCGGAGAGTAATAAATTTGCTTACTGGCTGGAAAATTTTGATAACGGCTGGATTGATGGAGGGACGAATCATTCGGCCATATATACCAATCTGCCCCCTGGGAATTACATCTTTCATGTAAAAGGAACAAACAGTGATGGTGTATGGAACAACAAAGGCGTTTCCTTAAAGTTTGTTATTCAACCACCATGGTGGAAAACTTGGTGGGCTTATTCTATATACGGATTATTATTTTTTATTGCGCTTTTCTTCATAAGGCAATATGAATTAAACCGATTAAAACTAAAAAATCAACTAAAACTTGAAAAAGTGGAATCTAATTCTTTGCGTAACCTTGACCAGCTAAAGTCGATATTCTTCGCGAATATTTCACACGAGTTTAGAACTCCACTTACTTTGATTCTCGGTCAAATTGAAAGCGTTATGTCTTCAAATATCGACATAAAGGAAAAAAGTAAACTCCAAGTTGCAAACAGGAATTCAAAACGCCTGCTGACTTTAATAAATCAACTGCTGGATATTTCTAAGATAGAATCTGGAAGCATGGAATTAAAAGCCGAGCAACATAACATAGTCTCATTTCTAAAGAGCCTATTTTACGCTTTTGAATCAATCGCTGAAACAAAAAAGCTCATCATGAAATTTGAATCGGAGTATGAAAACATTCCGGTTATGTATGACCCGGATAAAATGGAAAAGATATTTAATAATATTTTTTCCAACGCATTTAAGTTTACACCTGAAGGCGGCGTGATAAAGACTATGGTGAACATAATTGATTCATCTATAGAAATCTGTATTAAAGATACAGGTATCGGTATACCTGAAGACCGCATTAAAAATATTTTTAACCGATTCTACCAGGTCGACAGTTCAACAACACGCAGATATGAAGGAACAGGAATCGGATTATCGCTAGCGAAGGAGTTAATTGAACTGCACAAAGGGAAAATAAGCGTAAGTAGCAAAATTGGCGAAGGCACAGAATTTATCATCCTATTTCCTGTAAGTGTTAAAAATATTCAACTTGGGAAACATGTTGAAACTTCCACCGATAATTCCTCCTTAGTAAATAACTATTTTGAGTCCGAATTATATAATGTTATAGATGACCCCCCAGCTTCTGCACATAAGGCAGAAGAAAAAATTATTTTATGTGTTGAAGACAATGCGGACATAAGAGCTTATGTAAGGGAACAAATGCATGTTGACTATATAGTCATTGAAGCATCAAACGGAGAAGAAGGGATATTAAAAGCAAAAAAAAACATACCGGATTTGATTATAACAGATATTATGATGCCCGAAATGAATGGCTATGAATTCAGCAAACAAATACGAGAAGATGAAAAAACAAGCCACATACCTATAATAATGCTTACGGCTAAAGCAGGATTAGATGATAAGATAGAAGGACTGGAATCTGGCGCCGATGCATATCTAACCAAACCGTTCAGCTCGAAAGAATTAATAGTAAGAATAAAAAATTTAATCTACCAAAGAGAACAGCTTAAAAAACGCTTTAGCAAATCAACAATTATAAAACCTTCCGAAGTATCAGAAGTTTCTGCTGATAAGGTATTTATTCAGAAAGTAATTAAATGCATTGAATCAAATTTTGAAAATGAACAATTCAGTAGCGAAGATTTAGCGTCTGAGGTTAATATGAGTATTTCACAACTTAATAGAAAACTCAATGCTTTAATTGATCAGCCCGCCGGACAATTAATCAGTTCTCTCCGACTACAACGAGCAGCAGATTTAATAAAACAAAATTTTGGAACAATAGCCGAAATTTCTTATAAAGTAGGCTTCAACGACCAAGCATACTTTTCAAGAGCATTTAAAAAACAATTCGGATGCACTCCCTCTGAATTTAAAAACGTGTAGATACCTCTAAATTCCACCCAACGCGCAATAAATCCTAACAATTGCGTGAATTCTACAAGACTTCATTTGAACCAACGCCTAAGTTTACATTAAAAATAATCATTAAAAATAAGCCATCTTAAAAAGATTGAAACTACTAAAACTAAAAGGAAAGTTGTTGGGTGAGGGAAAAATCGAGCTTGAAACCGAGGGAACTATACTCTTAAGTAAAGTAATCAGTGACCAGCTAACTCGAATTCCTTTAGGCAGCACAATTGATCTTACAATTTCTTTTGACGAGAACGAATTTATTTCGGGGAAAGATGGAATTGTTTGGGCAACTTATGATAAGAGACAATCGGAAATAATATGCAATGCACTAACCGTTCTTCAAATTAGTACTGAAATAGATAAAATATATTATTCAAGCAATGAAATCTATTTAATCAAAGCAACAAATATAAAAGAAATTGAAGATGCGGTTTATTTTATCTGGAAAGGTAATAGCGGGCTACGTCTTAAGCCAGATTGGAGTTATTGTGATGGCGAAATTAATATGAGTTTTGAACAATGGCTTAGCGGGCAGCAAATTTAATTTTGCTTTGTATTTAATAAAATCATTTGAGAGTTAAAAAAAATAGAGGAGGTTCTATGAACAGAGAAGTTACTTTAACAACTAAAAAAGCTCGGAATTTTTTAGTTATTTTCTTAATGGTAATTATGGTTGGAGGCCATAGCACCGTAATAAAAGCCAATGAGTGGTCTAAGATTTCAAGCGGTACTAATTTGACCCTTGAATCTGTTACTTATTACGATAAAACAGGAACATTAATTGCGGTTGGTAATGGGGTCATATTAAGATCAACAGATCTTGGCAGAACATGGGCAACTGTATTAAATAATTCAATTCATTTTTATTCTGTTCAATTCTCAAAAAATGGTAAAGTTCATGCTGTTGGTTCAAATGCTTCTTGGTATTACTCCAACGATAATGGTGTTACATGGCAGTCCGGAGGCTACAGCGGAACCACAACTTACTATGCGGCAGCTTTTCCTACTAACCTTGTAGTAGGAACTTTTGGTGCCGGAGTAATGGTTGGTAGTTGGCCTTACCCTAAATTTACTTGGGATGATGGAAAGACATGGAATAATTCAAGTACTGGTTTTTCAATTAATAAAAATTATTTTGGCGCTACCTTTAATGGCTATAGAATGATAATAGTTGGGGGCAGCGGTGAAATTTGGGTATCTACCAATTATGGAGATACTTGGGCAAAAAAAAGCAGCGGTGTTACAAATCAATTGAGATGTGTAACTTCAGATTATCTGAAAGAAACCAATCTAATTGCTTGTGGCAACGATGGTGTTGTTCTCGAATCTACAAACTCAGGCGATACTTGGCAAAAAATATCACCACCTAGTCTTATAAATTTAAATTCAATTATCTCCAATAGCAGTGGGCCTGTAGCAGTTGGTGCCGGCGGTATCATTTTGAATAGACAATTCGGAAATTGGTATTATTATTATGGTAATTCAAATAGTTCGCCAACAACAAACGATCTTAATGGAATTGTAGCAACAAAAAACAGCGAATTAGTTGCTGTTGGGGCAAATGGGACAATTGTACTCTGGTCTGCTCCGGTTCAAGAAGCACCATACAAAGGTGTTGCAGCTGCTGTTCCTGGTAGAGTTGAAGCTGAAAATTATAATTCCGGAGGAAATGGTTTATCATATTATGATTTATCGGCGGGTAACGCCACAAACGATTATAGACATGATGATGTAGATATCGATATTAGTAATGACATAGGTGGTGGATATACCGTTGGTTGGATTGATACTGGAGAATGGCTTAAATATACTGTAAACGCAAAGCAAGCTGGGACTTATACTGTAATTGCAAGAGTTTCCAGCGCTCTTAGTACTGGGCAAATGAGAATAACGATAAATGGAAATAATTCTGCAATGCAAAGTATTCCATATACAGGGTCTTGGCAAACTTGGACTGATGTAAACTTTGGACAGTTTACATTAAATGCTGGTTTGAATACAATAAAAGTGGATTGTGTGCTACAAGCATACAACTTTAACTATATTGATATTACATATGGTATAACAAGCGTAGAAGATAAAGAAGAGTTGCCCGGAGATTATAAATTATCGCAAAACTATCCTAACCCTTTCAATCCTTCAACAACGATAAATTATTCTATTCCAAAAAGTAGTTTTGTAACAATAAAAGTTTTCGATCTATTAGGAAGGGAAGTAAGCAGTTTAGTAAATCAAACAAAAGCTGCTGGAAATTATAGCGTCGAATTTAATGCTACAAAATTACCTAGCGGAATATATTACTATAGCATGCAAGCCGGCTCATTTACTCATACGAGAAAAATATTGTTGCTAAAATAATGATTGCATTGTATTAGGAAGCGGGAGATGTTTAGCCATTTTCCCTTCTTGGAATGTCAGTATTTGACTATTGTTTCTTTTAGTGCACTCTTGAAAAGCAAAAACAATAAAGTATAGGATCAGAGGATTATTAGGTGGCAAAAGATAAGGTTAAATTTAAGGGAGAAAAAAGAAGAAGAGAAAAATGGAAAAAACAGAAGAGTTATTAGAGCTATTCTTGCTGGAAGAATACCGGGATAAGAAAATACATCAGAAAGGATTCAAAGAAATTAGTATTGATGATTTCCCAGTACGCGGGAAGAAAGTAAAACTGTTACTGAAGAGAAGGGTCTGGCAAATTGAAGGCAGCCAAGAAGTTTTCAAGAAAGAAATAGTAGCAACGTATCCGGGGACAAAATTAGAAAAGGAGCCTGCCTACAGCAGGCATGTTTGCAATTTTTTTTGAAGGAAGAGATTGAACGAAGTCCGGTAGAAATATCGACAGTAGCACTATCCAACAAATTGAAACCGAACACATTGGAAAAGCAATACAAGAATGTACTATCAGAATATCACGAATTCAAAAGGAAAAACGAAAAGGCAATAGAAGAAGAATCGTATGTCTTCCCGGAAAACTTTGGTAGAGATATGGCAATTGACGAGACGGGCTTGATAGACGGTGAACTCTACACGATAGTGATCAACAAGAAAGCCAAAGGAAAAAAAGGAACGTTGGCAGCAATAATCAAAGGGACAAAATCGTCAATAATAACAAGGGCAATAACAGAGAAGGTGCCATTTGCCAAACTGATGAATGTTAAGGAGATGACGTTGGACTTGGCTGAAAGTATGGATTGGACAGCCAGACAAATAGCTCCAAACGGATTACATACCTACGATAGATTTCATGTTCAACAGATAGTAACAGAAGCAGTTCAAGCTGTGCGGGTAAAGTTAAGATGGAAAGCCATAGAAGAAGAAAATGATGCAGTAATGAAAGCCAGAGAACTTAAAGTAGAATTCCGGTCAAAGACATTTAGTAACGGCGA
>JAZDFQ010000035.1:0-59976 GCA_043807765.1 Ignavibacteriota bacterium | reverse complement strand
GATTTCTTATATTTTCTTTTGCCACCAAGTCAAAAAAGCACCAAGAAATCACAAAGTGCGTAACTTCACTCATTAAGCAAATTAATCATTTTATTTTCTAAGCCGACAAATTGAGAAAAATATTTTTCCACAATCTCATTCACGGTATTTTCTGCAATTTCTTTATCATAAGTATGAGTAGTTTTGTTCCTAGTTTCAATCATTTCCAGCCAAACTTGACCGTCATTTATTAACTCAATCTTAAAACTCTCTTTTACAGCATCCCTTGAACCGCTTACGTTAATAGCACTTTGGTACTCAAGGTAGTCCTTCAGAACTTTCCATGCTAATTCATGAGTAAATTCGAAGGCTTGGATCATACCTTGTTTTTCTATTAAACTCAATTCTCTTTCGTTATACAATTCAACCGCATCTTTTAATTGAATTAAAGCAACTTGATAATTCGAAAACCTTTGAACCCATCCTATATCGGTATTGTTTTTATTCACCATATACTCACTATATGTTAATCTAATAAGTAACTAACCTTACGCAGAGTTTGAACTTTTTGGACTAAAGTCCATATTGCTTTCGCGTTGACTAACACCAGACTTAAGTCTGGTGTTGATACATCAATAATAAACTTCGGCTTTAGCCCTGCCTACCGGCAGGCAGGCACATTTTGCGTAAGATGAGTAAGTAACTTATTTTCATTTAATGCTCATCTTTAGAATCTTGGACTTGGCTTGAGTCTGTAAAATATTTCCTTCTTTCTTTCAGTTACTTTGTCACTCTGTTACTCTGGCACTTAGTGATCTTCACTACTGCCTTTTGCCTATTTACTATTTAGCTAACAGCTAAACCCAGCTCCGCCACATCACCCACATACTAAATTAGTGACAACAAATAAATACAAAAATGCCTAAACCTAAAATGGCATCGTCTATAGTCTCTTTAGAATAAACACTCTCTCTTAGAAATGTATAGAGAACCTTTTGCTGACCCGCTTACAGCAAAAACACCGGTACTCATAATAAGATCATATCATTAATTGCCAATTAAAAAGCAATATCATCATATTAAACGGCTTTTCTTAAAGATGCCCTCTCACAAAAAAGCTGTTGCTAATATTTGCAATTCCCGCGTAAACCACATGCATCATTTTGTCATTCATGCGTAAGTATCAACCTATGTAATCTAATGTTAACAATAAGCATAAACTCGTAAACAACTTACAAAATTTTTTTCAACAATTCTATGATTTCCGGCAAACTTCTGTTAAATTATAGTTAACAGTGACCTATGAAATATTAAGACTAAGTCATAGTGAGCGTTCGACCGGGTTTGTCTTGTCAAAGAAGCAGCTGGTCCGGTGAGGACGATATTCATTTACTTTTTTAGACAAAAAAAGCAGACGCTCCTCAGAGCGTCTAGAGTAAACAATTTTTCCCCGACCTAAAAAATTTGGCGTAAAAAGATAAATGAGCGAAGTGTCAAATGACAATTGCTGCTTGCCCCGCAGCATTTTTGCGTGGGTTTGATGCCCCGAAATTCCAAATTATTTCGGGACGAGTTCAATTCTCATAACGAAGCTCATGAAATCTTTAGCCATTGTTTTTCACCTGTCCGCCATCTTTTGGCGGAGTCTTGACTTGGAGTTTACCCCGCGCTTTATGCGTGGATACTTTTCTGTCAAGCCTGTCCAGAGAATCCATATTTATTTGCGACCTTAAATTCTTGATGGTGATTTTAGCATGAGAGCGAAAACCGAATAAGAAAAAATTTCAAATTATAGTCTCAACGTAGAATTTAATTTTTTCTCGGTTTTCAATCGAATGCCCATCAAGAATTGGAATTTATCCCGCTTCTTTTTAGCGGGAGTCTTGACGTGGAGTTTATCCCGCAACGATACATTGCGAGAGTACTTTTCGGAATTTATCCCGCGTCTTTTGGCGGGAAGAGAAAAGTACTATTAAATTATGCTCTAAAAATATTTTCTCTTTTCAACTCATATACCTCAAACGCATTCCATTTTTTATTTTTCAGACCTAAATTCTCGCCGTTGCTTTTTATTCTTACCACACCATAAAAATAATAGCACTTGTACGCCCTATTTTTGGGCGGATATAAATCTGAACGCAGTAGAGCCAGTATGGTCGCAAATCTTTACCTATAAAAAACAGACGCTCCACCGGAACGAGAGCATTAGGTTAAGCTGTGGGAATTAGATTCGGAAAATTGGTAAAGGGAAGTTAAAAGCAATTATTCAAAAATTTATCAGTGGAATCCTGTACTGAGTCTATCGAAGTATCATGATCAATCCGTTCAATCCGCGCCTGCCACGTCCTTTATTGGCGTGGTTCCATTATTTGATTAAATAATTGCTTTTGACTTCATAAAGCTTAATTCACAGAACTGGTTGTAAATAATATTTTCCCGACCTAGAAAATTTTGCGTAAAAAAATAAATGAGCGAAGTGTCAAATGAGAATAGCGCATACTCCGATTTATTTAGCCCATACCCGTGCCTTTGCGCTTTTTGCATCCCGATGCTTTTTATCGGGATTACGGGTGTGCTTTTTTACTATTACATGTTTACCATTTGGTGGAGAAGCTCAAGCTCAAAGCTCAATCTAATTACTAGAGACGTCTGAAAAATTTTTTCTAATGTCATTGCGAGGAATGAAATGGCTGCTTGTCCCGAAGTTTTGTTGCGGGAAGGCAATCTCGATTTTTGATTCAAAAGATAGTTTTAAGTTTGCTTCATCCGCCAAAGGCGGATTCGCAAAGACAATAGTTAAAATATTTCTGAGGGTTCTTATTACTAACAACTTCTTCTTTATAACTCATAACTCAAAACTCATAATTCATAACTATTACCTGTATGGATTTACCTCATTCCCGCTGCTCTTCCCAAATTTCAAAACTACCGTGTCTCTGTCCTTGCTCGGTAAATTATCCGATTTGTTTGTAGTCTTGAACAGATCAAATAAATGTTCTCTCTCTTTACCTGCTTCAAGTTCAATATTACCTTTTGGTAGGAATTCGCTCTCTTTACTCTTAGAAGTTTCTTGAATGCCAAGCGCTTGCTTTAACAGATCAACAATTTCTTCCCTTAAATCTTGTATTTTCTCCGGTGATGGAGCTTCAACACGATTTAAATTTTGTTTTGAGGTAGCTCTGTCTTCATTTATCTCAAAATTCTCAGCAGCCTCAAACTTCTTAGGCTGGAATTTCTCGGCTTGACTTACTTCCTTCATTTTAATTGGTGATTGCGCTTGTTCCTCCTCGCTTATCACCTCTTCAAAAGCAAATATTGCCTCGGCAAATATTTTATCATTCTGATTCTGCGCTTCAAATGCCTTTAAATCAAATGAATATACTTCTCCAAATTCTGCCTCGGTTCCGGGAGCTGAAGTAGTTGTTTCTTCTCTTTTGGTAAGTGAGGTAAGTCCAAGCTGCTGGATCTTAAAACGGAACTGATCCGGATTAAAATCAAAACGTAAGTGGCGCAAATCCTTTATGGCAAAGATCGGGTCGAAGTAAACCAGTTCAACCCTTCCGTTTACTTTTATAAAATATCCATACTTTGTGGAAAAAGCGTCAAGGTGGCTTACATTGGTTAATAATCTGTACACAATCAGATTTTTAGGAGTAACCTCTTTAACAAAATTGCATACATCAAAATAGCTGATACTTCTAACTCGTTTGATCTTCTCATTCTTATAAATAATTTTGAAATTATCATTGAAGTTGAATCTGTTCTGAGAATAAATCAAAACATCATTTCGTCTAAGGTCGAGCGTCTCTAACAACATTTGCTTAGTTCTCAGTTTTGAGGTTTGAGGTTTGAGTTAAAGATTCTTTAGTTGTTTTCACAATCGATGTTAGAATTTTATTTATCTCAACAATTTCCAGTAGATATGATTTAAAATCCATATTAAACAAATTGCTTTCCGAAAGCAGCTTAAGCCAATACTCAGTTTCGCGTGCTTCCTTAGAAGCAATAGACATTTTATTTAGAAAATCTCTTTTGGAAGAAGCGGCGGAAGCTTCATGTACATTTGCGCCTATACTTGTACCGCTTCTTAACAATTGTTTGGATAAAACAAACTCTGATTTAATGTTTAATTCTTTATAAAGAGTAATAATACTCAAAGCAAAATTAAAACTTCTCTCTTTAATCTTATTACTCTTTTCCATCTACAAATCCCAAAAACTAAAACACCTCTTCTAATTTAATCCCTTTTCTTTCACTTTCATAACTCAAAATTCATCATTCAAAACTCATAATTGATAATCCTACCCAATTCTTTTTTGTATTTATCCCGAGTTCATTTCGAGGATGTCAGTTCTTTAACTCAAAATTCATAGTTCAACACTCATCCCTTTACTCATAACCATGTCCCGAGCTTGTCGAGTGATCATAACTCTCACCAATAACTCAAAACTCATAATTCATAATTCAAAACTCTATTCTAATCCGTGGCTCTTATTTCTTTCTGCTCTTAACTCAAAACTCATAAACCCTGCCCCGTGTCTTTTCGCTTTTTGCTCTTAACTCAAAACTCAACCCTCACAACTCAACACTATCCTCACGCCCATCTAATCAATCCCAGCTCAAAAGAGTTAATTAGTATTTCATGCTTGGGCAGAATTCTCAAAGTATAGCCAAACTGTCCGGTATCTTTGCAGTCAATCTCGCCGCGATAGATGTAATGAGCAGTCTTGCCCTTCTTAGGTACATGCGCCATCTTAACTACCGATTTTGTGTTGTCTGCCGCACCATCTATCTTTCCATAATATATCTGCACTTCTACATCATCGGGAGTAAGATCACCAAGCTCAACTTCTGCAACTATAGGATAGGTTAAACCGACTTTTAATTTATCATCCTTATTTTCTTCCGTGATGCTTAAGAAGCGTACTCTGTTCCAATTTTCATTTAGCTTATTCTTCCATAAGGAAAATTCCTTTCCACGGTGCCAGCTATTCTTCATTAGATCGGTTCTTTTTTCATAAGAAGCAAAGTAGAACTTGCGTGAATATTCTTTCACCATTCTATGCGTATTATAAACCGGCCCTAATGCTTTCATGGATGCTTTCATTGTAGATATCCAGCCTCTTGGAAGTTTATCCTCTCCTCTGCTGTAAAAGAGTGGAACAATATCTTTTTCAATTGCTTCATAGATTAAGCGCGATTCAACTTCATCATGATATTCTAAGTTTTCATATTCTTCACGGTTGCCTATCTTCCAGCCTACATCTGGTGTGTAAGCTTCATCCCACCATCCATCCATTACGCTGAAATTAAGTCCTCCGTTGGCAATAACTTTCATACCCGATGTTCCGCTTGCTTCTAACGGTCTTCTCGGATTGTTTAACCATACGTCGCATCCTTCAACTAGATAGCGGGCTACATTCATATCATAGTTTTCTAGAAAAACAATTTTTTTTCTTAGTAGCGGATCTTTCGATAAAGCAACTATTTCTTGAATTAACTTTTTACCCTCTTCATCTTTAGGGTGAGCTTTACCGGCAATAATAAACTGTACCGGATAATCGGGATTGCTTAAGATGCTGACTAATCTATCCAGATCTCTGAAAATTAATGTAGCTCTTTTATATGTAGCAAAGCGTCTTGCAAAACCTATCGTTAATGCCTGCACATCCAATACTTCACGCGCAAACGCTAATTCCGATTTTGATCCGCCCCGGGCAATAATCTGTTTTGATAATCTGTTTCGCGCAAACGCTACTAAACGTTCTCTTCTTCTTTCATGAGTGCGCCATAATTCTTCATCCGGGATTTCATCAATCGATTTCCAAACCTCGGCATCCGATGGATTGCGCACAAATCTCTCTCCCAAATATCTGTATAGAAGTTCATTCATATCATTTGATAAGTGCGTTGGAGTGTGAACTCCGTTTGTTACATAATCAATTGGTATTTCATCAAATGGAATTTCCGGAAACCCCGCCATCCACATTTTCTTACTCACCAGGCCATGAAGCTTGCTTACTCCGTTAACATAGCCTGCCATATTCATAGCTAAATGCGCCATGTTAAAATTGCTTGGCGCTTTATCCTTAATGATTGTACCTAAACCGTAAAATGTTTTATCGTTTATCTGAAGTTCGTTTCGGTAGTAAAATCCAAAATACTTTTCTATCAGATCATTCGGGAATATGTCTATTCCTGCCGGTACCGGTGTGTGCGTTGTAAATACGTTTGAATAAAAGTTCATATCCTTTGCTTCGTTAAAAGTAAGGTTATGATGCTTAATTAAGTTGCGGATTCTTTCTAATGATAGAAAAGCTGAATGCCCTTCATTCATATGACAAACAACCGGCTTAATATCCATTGCAATAAGCGCGCGTGTACCGCCAATGCCTAAAATAATTTCTTGCTGTATTCTTGTTTCAACATTTCCTCCGTAAAGGGAACGTGTAATTTTCTTATCCTCTTCTGCATTCTCCGGCACGTTTGTATCAAGCAAGAATAAAGGAAGTCGACCTACTTGAATTCTCCAGATCTGAAATACAACATTTCTACCCGGGAATTCCAGATCAATTTTTACAGGCTGATTCTCTTTATCAAGAACCAGTTCCATCGGCTGATTATAAAAATCTGTAATCTCATAACGTTCTTGCTGCCAGCCGTCATTGGTTAAATACTGCTGGAAGTAACCTTCTTTATAACATAGTCCAATTGCTACTAGCGGTAAACCTAAATCACTGGCCGATTTTAAGTGATCGCCGGAAAGAACTCCCAGGCCGCCCGAATAAACTTGCAGACATTCTGTAAGACCAAATTCGGCCGAGAAATAAGCAATTATATTTTTTTCTTGTATTTCGTAATGTTTTTGATACCAGGTACGCTCTTGCATGTAAATGTTAAGTTGATCTTTCACACGGTTCATATGCGAAATGAAACTGTCATCATTACATACCTGATTCAATCTTTCTTGGCTTAACTTCCCCAGCATCATAACTGGATTATGATGTGTTTCTTCCCACAGTTTTCTATCTAATCTTCTAAAGAGTTCAATAGCGTCATGGTTCCATGTCCAGTATAAATTATAGACAATCGTTCTTAGCGGCTCTAATTTCTCCGGTAGCGATGGGGTTACATTAAAACGTCCTACATAATTAATCAAACGTGCCTCCGTTGCGATTCTTTTGATTTGCTACTCAAAATAAAAAAAAATAGTTACCCATGAAAATTAGATTAGCGCTAACTATAATAAAATTAACCCCGAATTTACTATTAGTGACCTCTGAAAAATTAAGAGAAACTTCAGAAATATTGCAACTATTGTCTTTGCGAATCCCCCTTTGGCGGATGAAGCAAACTCAAAACTAACTTTTTGAATCAAAACCGAGATTGCCTTCCCGCAACAAAACTGCGGGACAAGCAGTCATTTCATTCCTCGCAAGGGCATTCAAAAATAATTTTTCAGAAGTCTCTAAGCCTAAGTCATGGTGAGCCTACCTGCCGGTAGGCAGGCTTGTCGAACCATGACACTAGATTAACAATTCACCTTACGCAAGGTGTGACTAAAGCCGAAGCTTATTATTGATGTATTAACCCCAGACTTAAGTCTGGGGTTAGTTCAACGCGAAAAACAATCTGGACTTTAGCCCGAAAAGTTCAAACTCTGCGTAAGGTGAGTTAATAATTCAGAGATATATTCTTCTCCCGCCCAGTCGGGTTCAGAATGACAAGTGAACAATTTTTCAGATTTATCAGTCAGTTCACACTTTTTCCAAACTCAATACTAAATACTCACTACTAATTACTGCTTCCTACTGCCTATTGCCTATTCGGGAACAAAGTAGTTTCTTACACAATAAAAGATCCTAAAGCGGATTTTTTCAACCATGCTTTATTTCTTAAATTTACTTATGAATCAAAATCTTATTAATTGTTTATTCTTTATCAGCGGGAATCTGTTCAATCCGTTAAATCTGCGTTCTATTGCTTATGAATTATATCTATAGTTTCATAATCGGTTACATACTTGGGTCTATTCCCACAGCATACTTGCTGTTAAAAAAGTCTCATGGACTTGATATAACCCAAAACGGTTCCGGTAATGTTGGAGCTATGAACTCTTTTGAGGTAACCAACTCCAAAAAGATCGGAATGATTGTTCTTGCAGTAGATGCTCTTAAAGGATGGCTTAGTGCATTCATTACTTATACTTTTTTGGGCGAAACCTTTCTGGTTGCAATTGTAGGATTAACAGCCGCGGTGTTTTCTCACTGCTACTCACCTTGGCTAAAGTTTAAAGGTGGAAGAGGACTTGCTACAGCAGCCGGAGGCGCACTTTTTATATCTGTTCCTATCCTTATAATATGGGCATTAAACTGGGTTGCCGTTTATTTATTCAGCAAGAGTATACACTTGGGCAATTTTATGGCAACATTGTTTACAGCAGTTGGCGCTTTCACTTATCCGCAACTTATGATAATGTTCTCATTCAAAGTTCCATCGTCGGTAAATGAATTTAGTCTTTCAGTCACTGTATTGATGATTATAATTTTATCTAAACATATCATCCCGATGAGGGATTACATAAAATCTTTGAATAATAAAAAGGAACAATAAAATGAATTCTGTTTTTCTATCATTTTTTGATCTGCGTAAATCCGTTACATCAGCGAAATCCGCGTTCTATTTCTTTTTTGCTTTTGCTTTCGCTTCGCATGCTCAAAACTCAGACCGCATAAAAGCAACCGATGAAATCTATTCCTCGCGTCAAACAATAATTACCAAAACCGTAAAGGAAGTTAGCCCGGCTGTTGTTGGTATTAACGTTACAGAGATTAGACAGTATAGAGATATGTGGAGTGCAAACCCTTATTGGCGACAAATGTTCGGCGATCGTGTGTACAACCAACAAATTAAAGGACTGGGTAGCGGGGCAATTATTTCTCCAGATGGATATATTTTAACTAACGATCACGTTGCCGGCAACGCCGTTGAAGCTACAGTTACTTTGACTGACGGAAGAATTTATACTGCAAAAAAAATTGTTAGCGATGCGGCTTCAGATATTTGCTTGCTTAAAATCGAGGCAGATAACCTTCCCTATTTACGATTCGGAAATTCAGATGAAATTATGATTGGCGAGTGGGTTATTGCTCTAGGCAATCCATTCGGACTTTTTAATATAAATGATAAACCGACCGTAACTGTTGGTGTAATCTCAGCGACAAACATGACTCTCTCTCCTTCTAACAATCGTTATTATGTTAACATGCTTCAAACAGATGCTGCAATTAATCCGGGCAATAGCGGCGGCCCTCTTGTTAATGCTCTTGGTGAACTTGTTGGAATGAATACTATGATTTATACTGCGGATGGATCTAACGGAAGTGTTGGCTTAGGTTTCTCTATCCCGGTAAATAAAATCAAGCGTGTTGTACAAGATTTGAAAACAAAAGAAAAAGTTGATAGAGATTTCTGGACCGGGCTGAACATATTAACAGTTGATGAAAATTTCGCTAAGACTTATAATCTCTTTGCTAACCGGGGAGTAATAATTACACAGCTGGCTAAAAATTCCCCGGCAGATAAAGCTGGCTTAGCAGTTGCCGATATTATTATTAGTTTAGATGATTATAAAATCAATAATTTGGAATCATTCCTTAGCTACATACAAGAATATAGAACCGGCGATACTGTCGAAATTAAATTTATCCGTGGTGAGAAAGAGATCACTAAGAAAATGAAGCTGGAGAAAAAATCATGATCGAAAGATATACTCGCCCGGAAATGGGTAAGATATGGACAGACGAATTTAAACTTGCGTCTTGGCTTAAAGTTGAGGTCTTAGCATGTGAAGCCAGAGCTTTAATGGGTGAGATTCCTCAAACTGATCTTGATGAAATAAAAACCAAAGCTAAATTTGATGTTAAAAGAGTTCTCGAAATTGAAGAAACAACCAAACATGATGTGATCGCTTTCTTAACTAATGTTGCCGAAAATGTTGGCCCGGCATCGCGCCATATTCACTACGGAATGACCTCCTCGGATGTCTTGGATACCGCACTTGCCTATCAAATTAAAAGTGCCGGAGAGATTCTACTAAAGGATTTAATTTTGCTTCGTGATGCTCTTAAAGTAAGAGCACTTGAACATAAAAGAACAATCTGCGTTGGGCGCTCCCACGGGATTCACGCCGAAGCTTACTCAATGGGATTAAAGTTTGCTCTCTGGTACGAAGAGACAAACAGAAACATAGAACGCCTTGAACATGCAGTTAAATCTGTATCCTGCGGAAAGATTTCCGGTGCAGTTGGAACATTCGAACACCTCTCTCCTAAAGTTGAAGAATATGTTTGTGAAAAACTTGGCCTCTCCGCTGAGCCGGTTGCAACACAAGTAGTTCAAAGAGACCGACATGCGCATTTTCTTACAACTATTGCAATTGTCGGTTCTACACTGGAGAAAATTGCAATTGAAATCCGCCATCTTCAAAGAACAGAAGTTCTGGAAGCAGAAGAATTTTTCTCCAAAGGTCAGAAAGGTTCCTCCGCAATGCCCCATAAGCGTAATCCAATTGTTAGTGAACGCATTACTGGTATAGCTAGATTGCTTAGAGGCAACGCTATGGCTGCTCTCGAGAATGTGGCCCTTTGGCATGAAAGGGATATTTCTCATTCCTCGGTGGAGCGGATAATAATTCCCGATAGCTGTATTGCTCTCGATTATATTTTATCTCTTGCCACAAAACTCGTTAGCAATCTTGTCATCTATCCGGAAAACATGATTAAGAATCTTAATCTAACACGTGGATTAATATTCTCTCAAACAGTACTTCTTCGCTTAACTGAAAAAGGAATGACACGCGAAGAGGCTTATGCTTTCGTGCAGAAATCTGCAATGGAAGTCTGGGCTAATTCTAATAAAAATCTAAAGGACGAATTACTTGCTTCTGAAAGTGTTCGTAAATATCTCTCCAAAGAAGAAATCGATGAACTATTTAATTCGGAAAAATTGCTGAAGAATTTAGACTACATCTTTGCCCGCTCTGTAGAAAAATAATTTGATATTTCTGCTTTGATTTTTGTATTCATCTAACGTAGAGACGCTCCGACCTGTCCCGCGTTTTATTGGGGATGGAGCGTCTGCCTTTCTGTTTCTTTTTAAAATTCCAAACGGTTGAAATTTATGTTTGCTCTATCAAATAACCGGCTCTTTCCAATCACAAATAACCAATCACTAACCACTTTTTCTACGTTCGGAATTTATCCCGAGCGAACCTGTGGTGAGCAGTGTCTGCGGTGAGTTAATCGAACCGCCGAACCAGTCGAGGGACTCAACTCCCAACGCCATTCTGTCATAGCCTCCTCTAAGCCTCTACTCGGCCTGTAACAAGCCTGTGGACAGCCTAAATCCGTGAGCCATATACGCGTCATATTGTCATATAGTTCTCTTTAATAACTCTTGACAAGCTTTTTTCTCCTTCATATATTAGCACTCGTAAATAAAGAGTGCTAAACAATAAATCATTAATCGGAGGTACAAATGGCTAATTTCAAGATTCAACCTCTTCAGGATAGAGTAATTGTAAAACCAAAAGAGGCTGAAGAAACAACAAAAGGCGGCATCATTCTGCCCGATACAGTTAAAGAAAAACCAATCGAAGGTACTGTAGTAGCTGTTGGCGAAGGTAAAGTTGCTGAAAACGGAACCATTACAAAGCTAACTGTTAAAGCCGGAGATGTAGTTCTTTATGGAAAATATTCCGGTACAGAAATTAAAGTTGAAGGTGAAGATTATTTAATCATGCGCGAAAGCGACATTTACGGAATCGTAAAATAAGTTTGAAAAGGAGAATTTAACATGGCATCAAAAATAATTGAATATAGCACCGATGCTCGTTCGCAACTAAAAGCCGGTGTTGATAAGTTAGCTAATGCTGTTAAAGTAACATTAGGACCTAAAGGCCGCAACGTTATCATCGATAAAAAATTCGGCGCGCCGACAGTTACTAAAGATGGTGTTACCGTAGCAAAAGAAATTGAACTTGAAAACCCGGTAGAAAATATGGGCGCTCAAATGGTTCGCGAAGTTGCTTCTAAGACTAGTGATGTTGCCGGTGACGGAACTACAACAGCTACTGTTTTAGCTCAAGCAATTTACCGCGAAGGCTTGAAAAACGTTACTGCCGGCGCTAATCCAATGGATTTAAAGAGAGGAATTGACTTAGCAGTTACTAAAGTTATTGAAACTCTTAAAGCTATGAGCAAAGAAGTTGGCGGAAGAGAAGAAATCGCTCAAGTTGGTTCTATCTCTGCTAACAACGATAAAACTATCGGTAATTTAATAGCTGACGCAATGGAAAAAGTTGGTAAAGATGGCGTTATCACTGTTGAAGAAAGCAAATCTGCTGATACAAGTCTTGAAGTAGTTGAAGGTATGCAGTTCGATCGCGGTTATATCTCCCCTTACTTTGTTTCTAACTCTGAGACAATGGAAGCTAACCTTGAAGAACCATACATCTTGATTCATGACAAGAAAATCTCTGCAATGAAAGACCTTCTCCCTATCTTAGAGAAAATCGCTCAATCCGGTCGCCAAATGTTAATCATTGCTGAAGATTTGGAAGGTGAAGCATTAGCTACCTTAGTAGTAAATAAATTACGTGGTACACTAAAAGTTGCAGCTGTTAAAGCTCCGGGCTTTGGTGATAGAAGAAAAGCAATGTTGGAAGACATCGCTGTTCTTACCGGCGGTACTGTTATTTCTGAAGAAAGAGGATTCAAATTAGAAAACGCTACTTTGGATTATCTTGGACGCGCTAAAAAAATCAACATCGATAAAGACAATACAACTATCGTTGAAGGTTACGGCACATCTGACGATATCAAGAAAAGAATTAACGAAATCAAAGCTCAGATTGAAAAAACAACATCTGATTATGATAGAGAAAAATTGCAAGAACGTTTGGCTAAATTAAGCGGCGGTGTTGCTGTATTGAAAATTGGCGCTGCTACAGAAGTTGAAATGAAAGAGAAAAAAGCTCGTGTTGAAGATGCTCTTCACGCTACACGCGCAGCTGTTGAAGAAGGTATTGTTGCCGGCGGCGGTGTTGCTCTCGTTCGCGCTATTACAAGCCTTGATAAATTGACAGGTGAGAACTTAGACCAGGCAACTGGTGTTAAGATTATTAAGAAAGCTCTTGAAGAACCATTGAAACAAATTGCCGCTAATGCTGGTCTTGAAGGCGCCGTTGTTCTTAATAAAGTTCTTGAAGGAAAAGATGATTTTGGATTTAACGCAGCTACCGAGAAATATGAGAACTTAGTTAAATCTGGTGTTATAGATCCTACAAAAGTTACTAGAACTGCTCTTGAAAATGCAGCTTCCGTTTCTTCATTACTCTTAACAACTGAAGCAGTTGTTTACGAGAAAAAAGAAGATGAAAAAGCTATGCCTCAAATGCCTCACGGCGGCGGCATGGACGGAATGTATTAAGATTAGTTTCAAGCAATTAGGTACAAGCTACAAACAAAAAAGCCCGATGATTTATTCATCGGGCTTTTTTATTTGGTATATATGTTTTTGCTATTTGCTTACTGCTTATAGCTTATTGCTAATTACTTATAGCTGTCCTAAAATACTCCAAAGTAATTTTCAATCCTTCTGCCCTATCAACTTTAGGTTCCCAACCAAGAATGTTCTTAGCGCGCGTAATATCCGGCTGGCGGACTTTTGGATCATCAACCGGAAGCTCTTGATAAATGAGTTTAGATTTCGATCCGGTTAGTTTAATAACTTCCTTAGCAAAATCTTCAATTGTAATTTCATTTGGATTGCCAATGTTAACCGGCATTGGTTCATTGGATAGAAGCAATTTATAAATTCCGTCAATCAAATCATTAACGAAACAGAAACTGCGAGTTTGCTTTCCATCTCCAAATACGGTTAAGTCTTCTCCCTTTAATGCTTGAGAAATAAATGCCGGTAGTGCTCTACCATCATCTAGGCGCATTCTAGGGCCGTATGTATTGAAGATACGAACGATACGAGTTTCTAGTCCATGATAGCGGTGATAAGCCATTGTCATTGCTTCGGCAAAACGCTTGGCCTCATCATAAACTCCACGCGGTCCAACCGGATTTACATTTCCCCAATAATCTTCCTGCTGTGGATGAATGAGAGGATCGCCGTAAACTTCGGAGGTTGATGCAATAAGAAATCTTGCGTTCTTTTCTTTTGCAAGGCCAAGTGCCTTGTGAGTTCCGAGCGAACCTACTTTCAAAGTTTGTATAGGAAATTTCAAATAGTCAATCGGGCTTGCAGGAGAGGCAAAATGAAGAATATAATCCACTCTGCTCGGGATATGTATAAAATTTGTAACATCGAATTTGATAAACTGAAAATTCGGGTTGCCAAAAAGATGCTCTATGTTCTCAATCCTTCCGGTGAGAAAATTATCAATACAAATAACAGAAATACCTTCTGCAATTAATTTATCACATAAATGCGAACCTAAAAACCCGGCACCGCCGGTTACAACAGCAACTTTCTTCATCATCAAACTTTTATCTTACTTTTTTTGGAATGACCATCTTTCGGTCTGGAGTAATAGTAGTAATACTTGTAATATGAACCATAACCGCTTCTATATGTAAAGTTGTTAAGAACAATTCCAATGAATGAACCTTGTTCGTGATTAAGCAACTCAACAGCTTTCTCCATCAATTCCATTTCGGTGTTGTTTGCTGAAACTACTAGTACTGTTGCATCAACAATGCTGGACAGAATTTCTGAATCCGTTACAGCAATTACTGGCGGTGAATCGACTATAATATAATCATACATCGTTTTTAGTTTTTCAATAAAAGCTTCCATCTGAGTAGAGCTTAAAATTTCAGAAGGATTTGGCGGGATGGTACCGGCAGTAATATAATCAAGATTGGCTAGTTCACTTTTTCTTACAACTTCATCAAAGCTGGCTTGTCCAAAGAAATAATCTGTAAATCCAGGATACCTTTTTACATTAAATACGGAATGCAAACGTGGCTTTCTTAAATCGGCATCAAGAATAATTGTTTTAAAATTTGCTTGAGCAAAACTACCGGCTAAGTTTACTGTTGTTGTGGTTTTACCTTCTCCGGATGTTGGTGATGTAACAAGTAAAACTTTGAGTGCCTCTTTATCCAGTTTTGAAAACTTAATTCTAGTACGCAAAGCACGGTAAGCTTCACTTGCACTTGCATCGGGTTTTCTTGCCACAACAAACTCAAAATCTTTGATGCCGCTTTCAAGACCTTCAATTTGAGGAATCCATGCCAGAATATTTAAGTTCTTATTCTGAATATCTTCCGGAGTTTTAACTGTATTGTCTAGGTAATTACGAATAAAGGCGAAACCAATTCCCATACCAATACCAAGAACTAGTCCAATAACAACAATTAGCATGCGATTTGGCTTTGCTGGTCTTTCAGGCAGCAGTCCTTCATCAATAATTAATACGTTACCGGGTACTGATTGCTCGCTAATGATAGCTTCTTGGTAACGTTCCTCAACTTGTAGATATAATTTTTCGTAAGCTGATTTTTCTCTTTCCAATCTTGCAACATCAGTAGCGGTAGTTGGCAACGAACTTAGCTTTCGATCGTAGTCACCACCAATTTCATTTAGCTTTCTGTAAGAAGAATTAAGAGATTGATATTTAATCTCTTCTTCAAGCACTTTTGAAGTAAGCGTTTTTATCTCCTCTGGTGTTGCTGCAAGTACGCTATTTTTGTAGATAGATAATTGATTTTTTAATCTAGCTTCAATTTCACTAATCTTGACATCGCTCTCTTTAACTAACTTAGAATTTGGACCGGCGTCTTTCATCGCCATATCACGTTTAGTTTTCTCATTAGCTAAACCGTCTTGCATTCTCTTGATATATGGTTCGGTTGCAAGGTTGTCTATATAATTTTGAATTTCCGGATTTCTTTTCTTGAGTTCTTCCTTGTACTGCGTCAAATTTCTTTCAGTCATGGTTAAATCAATCTTTGTAAGATTCAACTTAGCCTGTATATCGGAAGACTGGTCAATAAGTGACCTAGCTTGTTCGGGGAGTTCAACAATACCTCTTTGCTCTTTATAATTTTTTAATGTCTCCTCAACACTAATAAGTTCGGATTGCTTTTCATCTCTTTGTGTAGCTAAGAAATTTTTTACTCTAGTCAATTGCTCTCTATTATATGAAAGGTTAATTCCTTTATAGGAATCGGCATAGCAATTCACAATCATAGAAGCTTCAAGCGGTGAAGGAGATTCAACAGATATTTCTACTATATCCAAACCACGCTTTTGATCGATAGAAACTCTAGATGGAAGCATAGCCACAATCTGAGCAACAGTTTTAAGCCTAAACTTACCTTGTTTAAGCTCAGATGGGTCATCAAAGATCATATAGTATTTGTTCTTGGAAGGTGAAATACTGAAACTATCCAATAAAGCATTGGCAACTTTTGATCTTAATTTGTAGCTTTTAAGAATTTCAATTTCATTGGCAATAAATCTATCGCTGCCAAAATCTTGAAATTCCGGTAATAAAGAACCTGAAAGTACAGACCCTTGTGGCTTTGAAAGTTTCAATACGGTAGTGGACTTATATATATCTGGAGCGTTCACAGCATATATTATTGCCACCAACAATCCGGTTAAAGCTATCAAAAATATTGGGACGAAATTTAGCTTAACTAAATTTATGTAGTCTCTTAAGGTGTGAGTTTCTTGAACGTGTGGTTGAACGGCTGCTTTATTCACAATTGCTCCTACTACCCTTTAATGATGTTTAATGCTAAAATTGATAATGAGATGAGCATACTAATAACTGACATCCATATTGAAAAGTGATCTCTGAAATATAATTTTGGTTCGCCCGGCATCACTAGGACATCACCCGCATCAAGTTTTGGAACCTTCCTATATCTATTCTGCAATTTAGATTCATACATAACATCATTAAAACTAAACTTAATCATTTGTTGGGTAGAATCTTCAAGCACTCGTACAATTCTGATATCTTCGAGGTCAGCACCTTCAACAGGACCACCGGCGAAAGATATCAGATCGCTTATATCCGTATTAATTGGGATTTTATATTTACCCGGGTATCTGACCCATCCCCATACGGAAACAGTGATATTCACAGTTTCGGGATCGGAGAGATCGAAAAATCCGCTTTGCTGAAAAGTTCGAACTCCGGAGGATCCTAAATCATAACCTTTAGATTGAGCAAAACTTACATTGACTATTATAAATAGTAATAAGATGGAAATTCTTTTCATTAAACAACTCCATTCGTGAAGATTAATTTTTAAGCTTTTTTATTTCTCGCGAAGATAAATAACTGCCCACAATTCCTAATGAGATGCTAATCACAATAATAGTAGCGTTTATTATGAAATAATAACGGTCGAATTTAAGATTATTTAGAGCGGCAGTCAATAAAACCAAAGTTAAATTAAGAAGAACCGAGCATATTATTGCAGAAACAACCCCTATAATAAAACCATTAAGTATTATTGGAATTCTTATGTTTCCAACTTTTCCGCCAACCAACCTCATAGTCTTAAATAGATTCGCGTTCTGTTTAATTAACAACTTATTATTACTATATACTAGATAAATAGATAGCATCACTAAAAGGATGGCTAATGGGTAGAAAAAGTACTGAATCATCTTTAGTGTTTTTAAAAGTTTGAATGTAGTCTGATAATCATAAATTACATCCTCAATTCCATTAATTTGCTTTATGCGAGAGGCCAGCAATTCAACAGAACCGCCATCTACCTGAGCTAACTTTAACGATACCTTAAATGAATTTGGAAGCGGATTTTCATCAAGCACTTCTCTAAAATTCTCACCTGTTTCGAGTATGAATTTACTGCTGGCTGTTTCACTGTTAATATATTCGGCAGATTTAACTTGGCTGATTTTCTCTAATTCAATTTTAATCGAATCAATTTTTTGATCTGGTAGATTTGGATTTAAGAATACATTGAGTTTAATACCGGACTTTATATTGCTATCTAATTCTTGTACTCCTATCACAATAAATAGTGAAGCAATCGTAACAAATACAGCTAATGATGTTACGAAAATCAGCACAACGGAGTTGTAACCGCTTTTTCTAAATAATCTAAATGCTTCAGTTAAATAGAATGTAATCATACACCTTAAAAATTAGATTCATCAACCCAGTGAATTATCTTCCATTTTCCATCATCGTTTTTTCCCATCGTCAAGTTCACTTTACCGTCTATAAAGATAATGTCTGTTGGATTAAAAGTAATGGTTAAATTAAAACTCCTTACAATTCTTGTCGAATCAGATGTCATCGTAATTATGTTATTCCAAGTTAAATCAAGTCTCTGAGTATTCTGAAATAATCCATTAGTGACTCTCATATCTTCATCGCGTCCCCAGCTTGCATCAACTCCTAAATCATAATCGCGGTAACTAAACGTAAAATTATTATTAAGCAATTGGCTATAAATTAATGTATCCTTAAAAGTATAAGCATATTGAAAATTTTGAAAAACGCCTTGCACTGAAGATTGATCGCTTATTAAACCGCTGCCCGATCCTAAAGTTTCATCCAATTCCGGTGCAAACGGGTTGCAACTGTATATTAAGCTAGCCACTCCAAGCATTATCAAAACCTTTTTAATAAAGCCTCCCTTTCAGGTCGCTCCAAGATTTTTGATTATTCTTACGAATGTCTTCCCAATTACCTATCACCCATTGATTTCTCTTATCAAGATAAATTTTAAATTGGGCAGAACCGCTATACTCACCGGAGATTGATTGATCTTTAGTATTAACAGCTAGAGTATAATCAAGCTGATAAACTGCACTATCTCCTAGTGGTGTATTGAACTGATTTGAAAGTGAGAGTGAAATCGATTTACCGGTAAGTGAAATAGTGTTTAGATTATTAAAATACTGCCGCTCTGCTTCGAGTCCCCAATTACTTAAAACCGGAAACTGAGCAAAAGCTCCGGCAGATGCAGTGAAATAATATTTCTTTGAACTATATGCTTGATCTGCAAAACAGCCTAGATAATTATCTAAGACTTTTTCTTCGATTGAAGACTTGAAGTTACTAAAGAGAATGTCGGGAGTAGTTGCCGGGATTTGTGTAGTAGAAGCTGCTGTTGGAAGTTCCGGGTCACGAGACGAAAAGAGATCGCATGAAGTAAGAATAAATACAAGCACTATGCTTAATAAGTATTTCATTTTTGCATTACTAGTATTAGTCTATTTGATTTCGATTCATCAAATCCTTTACCCGTATAATCACCAAAAATATTTACACACTTAAACCCGATGTTACTGCAAAACGAGAGAATTTCTTCTTTAGAATATAGTGCAACTGATTCGTAAAACTTAATCTCCTCTCCATTAGAAATAACCTTAATTTCTTTTACAACTCTATTATTCGAAATTTCTCTTTTCTCGAAAATCGTCCCGCCATTAATTTCTTTTTCACTTTCCGCAACTAAATTCTTTCTAAGGACTTTCTCATTTAAGTAATCTAGTACGTAATATCCACCTACATCTAGAAGATCGTAAGCATGTTTAATAAACCTAAAATTCTCCTCATCCGAATTGAAGTAGCCAAAACTTGTGAAAAGATTTACAATCAAGTTAAATTTTGCTCTGAGCGGCACATTCCTAATATCGGAACAAAAAAACTTTGCCGAAAGTGATTTGTTTATTGAGTTTTCAACAGCAATCCTAAGCAAAGTTTTACTAAGATCGAAACCAACAACATCAAAACCAAGCTCGCTAAAAACATTCGAGTGTCTTCCGGCACCACATGCAGCATCTAATATTTTTGAGCCATGCAAAATATTTGTAGAGCTTAAGATTAAATCGCACAACTGCTTAGCATCTTCATCATTTCGATGCTGATAAACTGAAAGATAAAGTTCGGAACTGAACCAGTCTTTGTACCATTTGTTTATCACAATTGGATTCGTCCGATAAATGCTCTGCCAATAGTAGCCGAATCAGCAAACTCAATATCACCGCCAATCGGTAAACCACGAGCTATGCGGGAAATCTTAACACTTGTTTCTTTAAGCATTCTACTTAAAAATAACGATGTTGCGTCACCCTCTGCATTCGGATTTAATGCCAAAATAATTTCTCTTACCTCGTTATTCGAAATCCTAGTGAGTAATTCTTTTATTTTCAACCTATCGGCAGTTATTCCGGAAAGCGGATCTAACACACCGCCAAGAACATGATAAAGTCCATTGTACTCGTTTGTTTTTTCAATAGATATAACATCGCTCGCATCTTCGACAACACACATTATTGCCCGGTCCCTTTTTGCGCTTTTACAAATGTCGCAAGTCTCTTCAACCGATATATTGAAACACTCATTGCAAAAGCGAATCTTATCTTTTAATTCACGAAGAGATAAAATAAGTGCTTCGACTGTTTCTCTATCGTTCTTCAAGAGATGTATGGCTAAGCGCTGAGCAGTTTTCTTACCGATGGATGGAAGTTTACTAAGCTCATCAATAGCTTTTTGTAATGGTTCTGCAATTAGCACAGTTAAAATCCCGGAATGTTCATGCCTGGAGGAAGCATACCTTTAGTTAAGCTCGACATTTCATCTTCAGCCATTTTACCGGCTTTCTGCAAAGCTTTATTAACAGCCGCAACTACAAGATCTTCCATCATTTCTTTATCGCTGTCTTTCATAACGCTTTCGTCAATTGAGAGTGAAACCAATTCTTTTTTTCCGTTTACGGTTGCTTTAACCATTCCGCCGCCACTTTCTTCAGTAACTAATTTATTTTCGAGTTCGGCTTGCACCTTTGCCATATCGGCTTGCATTTTCTGAACTTGTTTCATCATACTGCCCATATCCAGCTTCATTGTTCCTCCGGAAACTTTTAGGTTTGATTTATAGGATTGTAATTGATTTGTATTCTTTCTTTCTTAATGAAAAATTAGCAAAAAAAAGAATGACAAGAAATTAAAGAGAGAAAATATTACATTTGTGCCGTCTTTCAACAAATCTAAATCTCATAAATGGTTACAAAATACGGCTTAAATACATTTTTGATCTGCTCGGCTTTTGCTGTCGCAATTGTATTTATCGGCTTTTTAATTAACAATGGATGGATTAAATATCCTCTATTTATTGTTGGTATCGGTTTCTTCCTCTTCACTCTTAATTTTTTCCGCGATCCCGATAGAACTCCTCCTTCTAAAGATGATGTAATAGTTTCACCGGCTGACGGTACAGTAATTATAATAAAGGATATTTTTGAAGAAGAATTTGTAAAAGACACTACTACCCAAATTTCGATATTTATGTCTCCTCTGAATGTTCATGTTAATAGAATTCCTATTAGCGGGAACATTGGAATGAGAAAATACATAGAAGGTGATTATCTTATCGCTTCTTACGAGAAAGCCGATAAAAGAAACGAACGGACCGAAATTGGAATAGACAGCAAGCATGGTAAAATGATGTTTACACAAGTTGCCGGATTTGTTGCAAGAAGAATCGTTTGCCCACTTACCGAAGGTGAATCCGTAAAGATGGGAAATAGATTCGGTATGATTAAATTTGGCAGCCGCTCCGATGTTTTCGCGCCTAAGATGTGGAAGTTAAAAGTTAAGATTGGCGATAAAGTTACTGCCGGCGAAACAATACTTTTTGAGTTAGATAAATGAGACAGAGTTTTTCCAAATCAATAATTGCAAATACCGTTACATCCCTCAATGTATTTTGCGGATTTCTTTCTTTACTCTACGCATCTCAGCATGATTTCCAGATGGCTGCGGTTTTTATTTTCTGTGCAGCAATCTTTGATGCTTTCGATGGAATAGTGGCAAGACTATTAGGGACTTCCTCCCGCTTCGGTGTAGAACTTGATTCTCTTTCTGATGTTGTTAGTTTTGGTGCAGCACCAGCTTTTCTTATTTACAAAGCTTATGCTTATCAACTTGGTGTGGCCGGTATTGTTCTTAGTTCTTTGCTTTTAATTTTTGGAGCACTAAGATTAGCCCGCTTTAACATTTCTGTTGAAGATCTAAATTCTAAAGGAGATTTCTCCGGACTGCCGATTCCAATGTCTGCTATTACTGTTGCACTGCTCGTATTCTCCTTTCATAAAGATGGAGTAATGCAAACACCTTACAACTATCTTGCTATTCCAATTGTAATTGGACTTTCGGCGTTAATGGTAAGTAAAATTAGATATAATGCCTTACCAAAAATGAAAGACAAAAATTTAAAACAAAAATTGTTGTACTTAGTAATTTTAGTAATCGGTTTAGTGTTAACATTCTTAACCGATGGCGTAATTATATTTTATATTTTTCTTGGTATGGTACTGTTCGGTGTTTTTCGCGCATTGTATTATCTTGTTGCCGGATCAGAAAATGAAATTGAAAACGAAATAAAAGTCTCGGAGAATTAAATTGTTTAAAGCGACTGTAATTGTTAAAAGACGCCCAAAGATAGTTGACCCCCAAGGGAAAGCAGTAGAACAAGGCGCAAAGCTTTTGGGATTCAATAATGTAAGAAAAACTCGTATTGGCAAATACATCGAATTTTTTGTTGATACAACCGACCAGTCTCTAGCAGAAAAAGAAGTCAAAGAATACAGCGAGAAGCTTCTTTCTAATCCTATTATGGAAGATTTTGAATTCACGCTGGAAGAGGTGAAATGAAACCGAAATTCGGCGTTGTAGTTTTTCCCGGTTCCAACTGCGATCACGATGCATACTATGCAGTTAAAAAGGTTCTCGGTTACGAAGCAGAGTTTTTATGGCATAAAGAAAAAGAATTGAAAGGAAGTGATGTTGTAATTCTTCCCGGCGGCTTTTCTTACGGAGATTATCTTAGAACCGGCGCAATTGCACAATTCTCCCCCATCATGGATTCGGTTTATTCATTCGCTGAAAAAGGAGGAATTGTAATTGGAATTTGCAACGGCTTTCAAATTCTGTTGGAGATTGGTTTACTGCCTGGAGTAATGATACAGAATGAATCATTAAAATTTGTTTGTAAGGATTCCTATCTCTCTGTTCAGAATAACGATTCAATTTTTACAAAAGGAATTGGAAAAGAAACAATCAAAATTCCAATTAAACATGGCGAAGGTAATTACTACACTGACGAAGATACATTAAAAGAATTGCAGTCTAATAATCAAATACTATTCAAGTATTGCACAAGCGATGGTAAGATTGAGCCTGATGCAAATCCAAACGGCGCTTTGCTTAACATTGCCGGAATTATGAACAAGAAAAAAAATGTTATGGGAATGATGCCGCATCCCGAAAATGCTTGCGATCCAATACTTTCGAAAACAGACGGCGCATTGATATTTAAGTCTGTTGCCGACAATATTTAATAAAATTTAGGAAGGTGTAATTATGTTTGGAAATATAGGTGCCGGGGAAATAATTCTAATTGTACTGGTTATTTTAATTCTTTTCGGTGCTAAGAAGATTCCGGAACTTGCTCAAGGTGTTGGCAAAGGAATGCGGGAATTCAAAAAAGCACTAAACGACGTTCAAGAAGAAGTTAAGAACGCCGATAAGCCCGAAGATAAAAAATAATCTTATTTCTGCCGGATAGAATTTGCTCTTATATAATAACCACACAGAAAAAATTCGCTTAATCAAAGAAGGAAAATTATCTCTTACAGAGAATGTTTCCTTTTTTCTTGCTGCAATTGAGAAAAACAAGCATCTCAACACATTCAATTTTGTTTTTAGTGAGAGCGCTGAAGAAGCTAAAGTAATTGAAGAGAAAATTAAATCTGGAAAGCATGGCAAGCTTGCCGGTATGGTAGTTGCTATTAAAGACGTTCTTGCGCTAAAAGACAAACCGCTTACTTGTTCATCAAACATTCTAAGAAATTTTGAATCAGTATACACTGCAACCTCCGTACAAAAGTTAATAGATGAAGATGCAATCATAATTGGCAAAACAAATTGCGATGAATTCGCTATGGGGTCTTCGAATGAAAACTCTGCTTTCGGCAAAGTTTTAAATCCAATTGATAATTCCCGTGTTCCCGGCGGCTCGAGCGGCGGCTCGGCAGTTGCTGTTGCCGCTAAACTATGCGATGTGGCTCTTGGAACCGATACTGGCGGCTCAATTCGCCAGCCGGCATCATTCTGCGGCATAATTGGACTAAAGCCCACCTACGGCAGAGTATCCCGTTTCGGATTAACTGCTTTCGCCTCCTCTTTTGATTCGATAGGTCCTTTTGCAAATTCGATTGAAGACATTGCACTTGTAATGGAAGTAATTGCCGGAGAAGACAAAAAGGATTCTACATGTCAAAAAGTTTCTGTTCCGGAATTCACAAAGCAATTATGCGAAGAGAAAAAATTTAAAATTGGTATTCCGCAAGAATATTTTGCTGAAGGATTGAATTCAGAAATTCGCCATGCAATTGAAACAAAAATTGAGTTGTTGAAAACTCAAGGACATACTTTCATCGATATAAAACTTCCCCATACTGAATACTCAATTGCTACTTACTATATTTTAACAACAGCAGAAGCTTCTTCCAACCTCGCACGTTACGATGGTGCTCATTACGGTCATCGCTCTGCCGATTCTCATAATCTAAACGAGCTATATTCCGCTTCGCGCACTCAAGGTTTTGGCAGCGAAGTTAAAAGAAGAATAATGCTCGGGACTTATGTTCTCTCCGCCGGTTATTATGATGCTTATTACCGTAAAGCTCAGAAAGTTAGAAGACTACTCAAAAATGATTTCGACGAAGCATTCAAATCCGTCGACTTGATATTAACTCCAACTGCACCGAGTGTGGCTTTTAAACTTGGTGAAAAAACAAACGATCCGCTTGCTATGTATCTTGAAGATATTTACACCACATCAGCAAATCTTGTCGGTATTCCCGGTATAAGTTTACCAATTGGCTTCAACAGCGAAAGTTTACCGATCGGGATGCAACTAATGGCAGATCAATTTCAAGAAGAAAAACTCCTTCAATTCTCTAAACAGATTGCTTAGCAGAGAAGATGTTTAACCGAAAGAAACAAAAAAGAATCCTCGTTGTCCGCACAGACAGAGTTGGAGATGTTTGTTATGTAACCCCGGCACTGCGAGAGATGCGCAGAACTTTCCCCAATTCATACATAGCCACTTTAACAAACCTTAATACTAGTAACCTGATTAAGAATAACCCGAACGTTGATGCTATTATTGTTGATGATTTGGACAAGAATAAATTTTGGAACATTGTAAAAGAGCTGCGGAAGCACAAGTTTACACACGCATTGTTAATGCAGCCTACGGAACGGGCAGCTTACCAACTTTTCTTTGCCGGAATTCCATATAGAGTTGGTATCGGGAGAAAATTTTACGAAGTAATAACATTCATGCGTAGCGTTTCAAGAAATAAATTCATTCCGCTTCGTCACGAAGCCGATTACTGCATGGACATGGCGAGAAAGATTGGAGTTAAGACAGATAATCTCAAATTGGAAATCTTTCTCTCAGATGAAGAGCAAAAAGAAGCTAAAGACTTTTTTGCTCAGCGAGACGTTTCCGAAAATGATTTGAAAGTCTTTTTCCATTTCGGTTCTCTTGGCTCCGCTCCACACTGGAATGAAGATAAATACTTCTCGTTAATTCAAAAATTCTGCGCAGCTTATTCTGATAAGCCTTATAGAGTAATTCTTACGGCTAGGGAAATGTCTTCAGAGTTCAAACGCAAAATTGCCGAACTCAACAATACACGCATTCATGACATTTCAAATGAGTTTTATGATCTTCGCGATTTGATAAAATACATTTCGCAAGCAGATTTGTTCTTCGCGCCTTCAACCGGACCGCTTCATATTGCAGATGCTCTGAACATCAAATGCGTAGGACTTTACTGTCACCGATATGCCAGCCGTCCCCAAATACACGGGGTAATAAACGATCGTTCTATTAACCTTGAAGTCTCTGAAGAGCATTGTAACAAGAATTGCAGTGCTGATAAAGAAAAGTGCGCAATCCAAACCGGATTGAATGAAGAAGATGTTCTGGAAGCTTTTCAAAAACTACTTAAGATTGAGTGAGATATAAATGGAATTTAGCGAGTTAAATATTCCGAAGTGTAAAAAGTTCAACGGCTATAAGCCTTGCGTATCTTACAAAAATTGTCTCGAAGAAGGCTGCCAGCTCGATTGTGAAGAAAATCAAATCGGCACAAAAATTTTAATAATCTCGCTTGATGCTCTTGGAACCGTGCTGATGAATACTGCTATCCTCCCTTCCATTAAAAGAAAATTCCCAGTAAGCACTATATACTGGATTACAATGCCGGCTGCTGAGAAAATTCTTTTCAATAATCCGCTAATAGATAAAGTGTTTACCTGGACAGATGAAAACAGAATGGTACTCCGCCAAATTAAATTTGATTACGCCTACAACACAGATAAATCTAACTATGCTTGTGCATTTTTAAACGTAGTAAACGCTGACAACAAACTTGGTTTTGTTCTTAATGAAGATGGCAAAATTGTTCCAGCTAATAAATCAGCAATGTATAGTTACGTTCTCGGCGTTGATGATAATCTGAAATTTCACATAAATCAAAGAAGCGGACTCGATATTGTACACGAAGTGCTGGAACTTGATTATCAAAAAGGTGAATATATTTTTGAATTCACGGATGAGGAGAAACAATTTATTAATGATTACAAGGCAGAAATAAATTACGACTCAACTAAATACTATGTTGGCTTCAATACCGGTTGTTCATTTCTTTTCCCTAATAAGAAAATGACAATTGAGCAACATGTTAATCTGATAAATGAATTTGCGAAGGAAGATAATCTCAAAATCGTATTATTTGGCGGTCGTGAAGACACAGAGCGCAATCAGCAAATAATTGATTCACTCACTCAAGAGATTCAATCTAAAGTATTAAACACTCCTTCCACTCTTGGCTTACGCCGCGGGGCTTGCTTCATGAGTATTGCCGATTTAGTTATTACCGGTGATTCATTCGGTATGCACATGGCAATTGGACTAAAGAAACATGTGATTGCATGGTTTGGCCTTTCTTGTGTAGCTGAAATCGAGATTTATGGACGCGGTGAAAAATTATATCAGAGAGATTTAGAGTGTTCTCCTTGCTGGAAGAAAGTATGCCCAAATAATCTTGAATGTATTTCAATGATTGATTTAGATAGAATTGTTACTCTAACTAAAAATTATTCTCGTTCAAAAAGCTAGGTTCAAATAACAGTTGCTTTTATACCGGGTATTTAGTTAAGAGAATATTATAGCACTCAATATTCAATCCGCATATCATTATATTTCCCGCGCAAATTTTAAACAGAGTATTCTTGTTGCTTGCTTTCACTTCCATTTCCCGAGGTAAAATGTTTTCTAAAAGATACTTCCCGTTTCTTCCAGCAGTTATAATGCTATTTTTGATTCAGTTATTCGATTTATCTGCTCAGACGGTTACCGATGCACCGGAATTTTCTGTTCCAAGAGGATTTTACAAACAGAATTTCGATTTGACAATATCAACTTCACTAACCGGTGCAACAATCAAATACACTCTTGATAGTTCTGATCCTCAAACTTCGCCAACTGCAATCTCACAAAACTCTCCGGTTTCCGTTAGAATTGATCCAAACATTACCATCGGCAATAAACCAAAATCGCCTAGTGTTGTTGTAAGAGCTTGTGTAAAATCATCTGATAATTCTTTTAGTAAGACTATAACACACACTTATATCTTCATCGATAAAATTCAATCACTTTCTCCACAAGGGCAAAAACCCGCTTCGGATTGGCCAGCAGCTTCTACCGGCGCAAATCCGCAAGCAATTGATTATGGAATGGATCCGGATGTTTATAACGACACACGTTACAAGGATATCATAGATGATGCTCTATTAGCGATCCCATCAATTTCCATTGCTACAAACATTGAACACTTCTTTTCTAAAACTACCGGTATTTATATGAACGCAATGAATTCAGGCAGTGATTGGGAACGACCGACATCAGTTGAATTACTTAATCCCGATGGAAGTTTAGGGTTCCAAGTTAATGCCGGAATTAGAATTCGGGGTGGCTGGAGCAGTCACGGCGATAATCCCAAACATGCGTTTCGCTTATTCTTTAAGAGCGATTACGGCGACAGCAAACTCCGCTACCCGCTATTTGGTGATGAAGGTACTGATGAGTTTGATAAAATTGATTTGCGTACAGCGCAGAATTATGCATGGAGCTATCCCGGCCACATGGGTGAATACAATACCTTCATCACGGAAGTTTTTTCAAGAGATGTCCAAGGTAAGATGGGACACCCATACACACGTAGCCGATTTTATCATCTTTATTTGAATGGTGTTTATTGGGGACTCTATCAAACACAAGAACGGGCTGAAGAAAATTTTGCTGAAAGCTATTTGGGTGGAAACGAAGAAGATTACGATGTAATAAAGCCCGACGACAATAAACAAATCGAAGCAACTTCGGGTAATCTGGCAGCTTTTACTGCGCTTTGGAATTCTTGCAAAGTAGGTTATACTTCTTACGGTGAGTACTTCAAAGTGCAAGGCCGAAATGTAGATGGAACTTTAAACAGCATTTATAAAAATCTTGTTGATCTCGACAATCTAATCGATTACATGATTATTATTTTTTTTACCGGCAATTATGATGCACCCGTTTCAAAGTTCGGCAACGATAATATGATCAACAATTTTTTTGCTATATACAATAGAAATTCAAATGAGGGATTTAAGTTTTTCCAGCACGATGCTGAGCATTCTTTACGTACAACTGCTGGTGAAGGGCCGGGAATTGGTCTTTACGAGAATCGTGTAAATATTAAAATGAATATCACGAACATTGGTTCATTCAATCCTCAGTGGCTGCATTACAGACTCTCTTCGAATCCTGAATACAGAATGAAATTTGCGGATCATGTTTATAAACATTTCTTTAATGATGGGATTTTGACAACGCCAAGTACTACCGCTCTCTTCAAAGCACGCGCAAAAGAAATTGAATTTGCAATCATTGGAGAATCTGCTCGATGGGGCGATACGTACTATTCTCCGGCAAGGACAAGAGACGACCATTGGCAACCGGCAATAGATGATATTATAAAAAACTATTTCTCATTTCGACCTGGAGTAGTTCTCAGCCAGCTTTTGAATGCAAATCTATATTCTTCTGTCAACCCTCCGGCATTTGAAGTCAGCGGAAAAACTATTACCGGCATTAAGCAGCTAGTGAGTATTGGTGAAAAAATTAAATTATCTAATCCTCATATGCCGGGCGGAACAATTGTTTATACGACAGATGGACAAGATCCCAGAGCGATTGGTGGAACAATTTCCACTTCCGGCAAGGATGGAGGCGACTCATTCGAATTGGTTGTTAATGAGACTATGATTTTGAAAGCAAGAATTTTTATCGGGAATAACTGGAGCGCGCTTCACGAGTTGGAAATAACACTAAACACAGACTTAAGGAGTTTGAAGATTACGGAAATTCATTATCATCCTTTGGACAATGGTGCGATTGATGACGGTGAATACGAATTTATAGAACTAAAAAACACCGGGAATGTTTCTCTCGATCTATCATTGGCAAAATTTACCGAGGGGATAGATTATACTTTTCCGGTTGGAACAATGATAGAGCCAAATAGCTTTATTGTACTAGCTTCAAATAAAAATGAATTCGTAGTTAGATATAACACCAATCCTTATGGAGAATATGGCGGCCAACTTGATAATAGCGGTGAGAAAATTTTATTAGTTTCTGCTACAAACGATACTCTCTGTTCCATCAAGTATGATGATTCGAGTCCTTGGCCAACTACCGCAGACGGAGGCGGATATTCTATTGTACCAAAAGATGCAAACCCAAGCGGGAATTTGAATGATGCTTCCAACTGGCGCGCTTCTTTTGCTATACATGGCTCACCAGGCAAAGATGATTTGAATAGCACAGAGATAAAAGATTACAAATTGAATATTGATACTGAGTTTAAGCTGTATCAGAATTATCCTAATCCGTTTAATCCGGAAACTACAATTAGCTACAAGGTGCAAACGCCAAGCAAAGTCAGCTTAAAAGTATATGATGTGTTGGGTAATGAAGTAGCAACTCTTGTAGATGAATACAAACAAGCCGGAACTTATAATTGCAAATTGAGAATTGAGAACCTGCCTGCCGGTAGGCAAGGTGGAGAATTGTCCTCTGGTATTTACTTTTACAGATTACATAGCGGCAGTTACAGCGAGACAAAGAAATTAATTCTGATGAAATAACTCTTTCATCATGGGTGAAAGTTTTGGCAATTTCGATAGTTTCGTCCGCCCATTTAACACTTTCCAGACATTCATTTAGATTGTGTTCTTCATTAAAAGCTATTATTACTGCGGAGACTTTCTGCTATCGATGAGGTAATTCCTTTAGTTACTGACGGGGCAATTTAGCAATAAGAATGCGCTATTTCTAAAATTGATTAAGGAAATTTCATCCGCCTTTCTTAATTTTACCCCAAGAATTTCAAATTAACTTTAAGGAAAATCATGAGCATCCTACTCGATAAGAAAACCCGAGTCGTTGTGCAAGGCATCACCGGTGGAGAAGGTTCTTTTCATACAAAACAGATGATTGAATATGGGACCAACGTAGTAGCGGGCGTAACTCCAGGAAAAGGTGGACAAAAGTTTGAAGATACAAACATTCCAATATTCAACACGGTAGCAGACGCAGTTCGCGAAGTTAAAGCTGAGGCTTCTGCAATTTTTGTTCCGCCGGCATTTGCCGCCGACGCAATTCTTGAATCGGCCAACGCCGGAATCAAATTTGTTGTATGCATAACCGAAGGAATTCCAACAAAAGATATGGTTAGTGTTTACAATCTTATCAAAGAGAAAAACGTTACTCTTGTAGGACCGAATTGCCCCGGAGTTATCTCTCCAGGTAAGGCTAAGATTGGTATCATGCCCGGCTTTATTCATAAACAAGGTAAGATTGGCGTTGTTTCGCGTAGCGGAACTTTGACTTACGAAGCTGTAAAACAACTAACTGATTTAGGTATCGGTCAATCAACTTGCGTTGGAATTGGAGGTGATCCAATCATCGGTTCTCGTTTCATTGATGTTATCAAACTCTTCAACGAGGATAAAGGTACCGAAGGAATAATTATGATTGGTGAGATTGGAGGAAGCGCTGAAGAAGAGGCTGCCGAATTCATTAAGAAAAATGTTAAGAAACCGGTTGTTGGTTTCATTGCCGGAAGAACCGCACCTCCAGGCAGAAGAATGGGTCATGCCGGAGCAATTATTTCTGGTGGAAAAGGAACTGCAACAGAGAAAATGGCCGCTATGAAAAAGGCCGGTATTTATGTTGTAGAAAGTCCGGCAGAAATCGGCATCACAATGAAAAAAGCATTAGATAAACTAAAAGCTAAGTCAACAGCTAAACCGGTTGCAAAGAAAAAAGCCAAAGTTGTAAAAAAGGCCGCTAAGCCGGTTAAGAAAACAACTGTAAAGAAGTCTGTTAAAAAAGTTATTAAGAAAAGGAAGTGATTGGTTATTAGTGGTTGGTGTTCTTTTAATCACCAATCGCAAATCACTAACAACAAACATGTAATAAACCGGAGACTACATTGAGTAACAAAACATTAGCAATCCTAAAACCGGATTGTGTAAGAAAGAATTTAATTGGAAAAGTAATAGCACAAATACAAGAAGCTGGCTTCAAGGTTAGTGCAATGAAGATGGTTCATTTAACCGAAGATTCTGCAAAAGGATTTTATGAAGTACACAAAGAAAGACCATTTTTTAACGATTTGATCGAGTATATGACATCCGGACCATGCGTGCCAATAGCTTTGGAAAAAGAAAATGCTGTAGAAGATTACCGCAAACTTATAGGCGCAACTGACCCGACTAAAGCAGCAGAAGGAACTATCAGAAAGTTATATGCAGATAGCATCCAAGAGAATATTGTTCACGGATCCGATTCTGATGAAAATGCAGCTAAGGAAATTTCACACTTCTTTTCTAGGAAGGAACTTTTAGAAATCAACGGTTGGAAATAAAACCGGAGGATGATTAAGTATTGCATTTCTTAGTGCTTCTTTGAGTTTTTGTGTCTTTGTGGCAAAAAGTTTTCAGCTTCAAAAAAGCTTAACCACATAGTCACCAAGGCACTAAGATTCACAAAATATTTTAGTCATCCTTTTTTATTATAAGAGAGTATTAAATGAAAAAAGTAATATCACTAACACTAATCAGTTTTCTCTTTGCGGCACTGTTTATTTCTTGCGGCGGAAAGGAAGCTAAAACCGGTTCATCAGTTCAAACCGACAAACTTGAAAGCGTAAGCGTTGGAGCTGAGAAAATTTTTCTGAAGTATAAATTCACCAAAGGCGAGACTTTCAAATATAAGCTGACTACTGTTTCTACTAACGATGAAGTTGTTGAAGCTGATTCCGTTATGAAAAGTAAAGGGAGCCAAACATTAACTTACATCTTCGATTGCGATATTCTTGATGTTGACGAAGACAATGTTGCTGAACTTTCAATTAAAATTTCGGATGTTAAGTTTACTGGAGAAATGAATGGCCAAAAAATTAGTTATTCATCATCAGCTAAAATCTCAGATCAAGAAAAATTAAAGTTCATGGAATATGAAACCATTTACAACACTCCATACAGAGCGAGAGTAAATCAGCGTGGCGAAGTTTTAGATGTGAGCCGTATCGAAAAGATGGTAGAGAAAATGAATGAAATGTCTCCACAAAAACAAAATCTTACGACAGATCAAAAAGTTCAGTATGCAAGACAACTTGGCGAGTCGGCAATTCGCCCGATTACTCAAATGCTATTCAGAGAACTTCCGGCAAATGATGTTGCAAAGGATTCCTCATGGACAAGAAAATACCCGCAAACAATGGGAAGCATGACAATTGATAACACTGCCAAATTTACTGTTATTGATTTTGTTAAAGTCGGCGATAACAAAGCCGCTAAAATTTCCGCAAACCTTTCGGCTACTGTTTCCGGTACAAGACAAGGTACAGAAAATGGGATCAACTACAATTTCAGCGAACCGAAAATTGGCGGTGACGGAACAATTATTTTTGATTTCGAAAGCGGCAAATTGATCAAAGCTGATACCGGAACAGATGTAAAGATGTCGATGAGAATGGAAGGAAAAGATGCTGCCGGAAAAGTAAGAAAGACAAAAAGAACAACAAGTTCTATCAACAGAAATTTAGTAGAGCTATTATAGTATACATTAATCTGTCGCGGATCACTCCGCGACAGAACTTATTTCGTCATGGTAGGACCAACGACGGGGGAAAAAAGGTCAAGTATTATTATAATGTACGCTATTTTATTTTTAAAACACATGATAAATTCTCCTAGAATCTTTCATTTAATAAATTCTTGATATAACAACGCGAACAGTATCGGTAAACACACTTCCACCACATATAAAATATCTTCCTTGGAGCGTTTCCCTTATATTTTTTTCTAAAGCATGAACTGGTGTTGTATATTGCGTCTGAAGTGAATAATTCCCTACGGGAATTATTGATGGATAACTCCTCATTCTAAATGTTCTTTTGACTGATTCTCCGCTTTTCAGAAGAGTATACCAGCTTGGATCAAATTCATTCGGCCATCCATTCGGGGTTTTAACATTTTTAAATTCTGTCCAATAGTGTTTATTATTAATCGTGTACCTGAAATTCATTGAACCGGCATAAAAAGGAAATACGTCCGGCTTAACTTTAGCGGGATCAAATAGATATAAGCTGCCGTTATCATTGTTCTTAAATTTAAAGGTATATTCAACAGTTGTATCAGCATATACTTTAACCGGTGATCCTGTTGTGTCAATAGAAACTTCTATGCCTTCGCGAAATATCCCGCATTGTTTTAAGGTTTCCTTAACGACATTATTAAATCTTATATCTGTCGTTGTGCCCCTATTATACCAAAGTGATGTCAGCACATCTTTTGGAAAGAATCCAACGCAAAGAGCATTTATTTCGGGAAACGGATATTTTAAAGTTGATTGTTCTGTTCCAAAGAATCCGGCGTAACAATGAATTTTATTAGCTACGACTATCCAGGGTCTGTCTGTCCACGATTTTGGAAATCTATAAGCAAACTCAAGTGTACCCGGAAAAAAATCACTTTTATCTTTCTTTAAATAAATGTTATGAGTTGACCACTCATAGAATTCAATATCATCCTGAGTAATCCATGGTTTATCTGCTAGTTCAAGTTCTTGCAGATTTGTAATAAAGGGAAAAACATTTGAGTTCTTGATTTTTCCAATGGTAAGTGTAGTATCTTTTAAGAAATAGATTTCAAAAGTAGATTTTTTCTCCAATGGCGGAGTGATTTGATCTTCTTTACATCCCAAAAGACTTATTAGAATTAATAAACCAATAATATTTTTCATTTCTCACCACTACTTTTTTATTCCTTCAAAACTATTTAGCACTTAATAAAAAAGAGTCCGCTATTTCAATTATGTTATCAAACATACTCTTATTTAATCCAGTACCAATGCAGCAAAACCTTTCAAGGTTTTTATCTTCATTTATTTTTTGGACTTACTGCTTATATCTACCGAAAAAGTTTTATGAACCACAGAATTTATTAATGCTACACTCTACGTTCTACACTAAATCTTCGGTTCCCCGGTATTAATTCTTACAGAGTGGAACCCCTCATTTACTTTTGTAACTTACCTATTGAAGTACTAATTATCAATTTTTTTTAGTGCCTGAGTTCCAAAGTGCCTAAGAGCCTTAGCAAATATTTATATTTTTCAGCTTGCTTACTGCTTATAGCTTAAAGCTGACAGCTGCTAAGAGATTCTTCTTCGCCTCTTGTCTTCGACTTCGCTCAGACTGACGTGACTCATCAGAATGACTGATTGATAAACTTATTTCTTCACAACAACTACTTTCGAGCCTTCTACCCTTTTAACAACTACTTCCGAATCCTTATTAATATAATCTCCATCAGTAACTACATCTGTCCGAATACCATTTAACATAGCTGTTCCGGCTGGACGAAGATCAGTGATAGCTGTTCCGGTAACACCTACTAAATTCTCATATTGTGAATTGGCAGCATATCCGGATTTCGAAGGAAGATTATCATGCAAAATTAGACGGTTAAAGGTTTCCGACTTTGGCAGCAATTTCCAGAGGAAATAAATCACTACCGCAGTCATTACAAAACTAGCTGCTAACTGAATTATAGCTATAGAAATAGAATTAGCAGATGCAATATCAAGGTCAGAAACTAAACCAAAGAATAATCCAAGTATCATCAACACAATTCCGGCAAAGCCGGCAATTCCAAATCCCGGAATAACAAAGATTTCAACAATCAGCAAAATTACACCCACTACAAAAATTATAATCTCCCATATAGTAGCAAGTTGTAAAATGTAACTCGTTCCGAAGAACAAAGCGAGCGCTATTACACCGGCTGTACCGGCTAATCCCCAGCCGGGTGTTTTAATTTCTGTGAAGAGTCCAATCATTCCAATCATTATAAGAAGCGAAGAGATTACCGGATTATTTATAAAGCGTACAACATCTTCCGCCCAGTTAGAGCTAATATCAACATCTTCTTCATTGATTAAGCCAAAAACTTTTTTCACTTCTTCAATGGATGTTAATGTTGTATCTGCAATATTGAATTTAACTGCTTCCTCGGTAGTTAGTGTAACAAGCTTAGTGCTGTCATCTTCCATATCGGGAACTACAACCGTTTCATCAACCATTGCTTGAGCAATGTCTGTACGTCTCCCATTCTTTTCGGCTGTTGCGCGCATTTCGGAGCGCATATATGATTGATATTTCTCGGCTTGTTTCTTCCCCTCTTGATCCACAACAGTTGAAGCTCCAATAGAAGCACCGGGAACCATAACAATCTTTTCGCATGAGAGTGCAATTAAAGCGCCGGCTGAAATTGCGCGTTTATCAATAAACGCAATAGTCATTACTCTGCTGTTCAGAATGGCATCTTTAATTTGTGTAGCCGCGTCAACTCTTCCGCCAAAAGTATTGATCTTGAAAATGATTGCCCTAGCAGAATTTTTCTCCGCTTCATTTACAACTCGTTTTATATACGGAGCCAGGCCGAGATCAATTTCACCGTCTATATAAGCAATGTAAACTTTTTGCGCATAGTTAAAGGATGAGAAAAATAATGTTAGAAGTACGAAAAATAATGCCGAACGTTTCATTTGAGGCCTCTGGTTTAGAGACTAATTTTTACTAAGTGCATAGTTAAATAATTTATAAATCAATTTCGCTGTAAAATAACTAGATGATGTATCAGAAGTCTTAGGTACAAGACCCATAATATCGAAACCAACAATTGTTCTGTCTTGGCCAATAATTTTGAATAAGTACATTATTTCATCCCAAAGCAGTCCGCCCGGTTCCGGAGATTCAACTGAGTTAATTACTGAAGGATCGAACGCACTCAAATCAACAGTAATGTAAACATAGTCTGATAAATTTCGATTAACTAATTCTTGCCAATCATCACCATACATACCAAGTTTAATTTCGCAAGCAAGAAATTGATGTATCTGTTTTTCAATTCTAAATTCATTCTCTTCTTTACTCTGTGAACGAATTCCAACTTGGGTTATTTGAGAATTTATTTCGGCAATGCGTGCTATCAAACTTGCATGCGGGGATTTTGTCTGCCAATCTTGCTTCATATTTGCGCGAGAATCTATATGCAGAATTGATAACGAATCATATTTTTTTTGAAAAGCCTTGAGAGCGCCGAAAGAGGCTGAATGGCATCCGCCTATTAAAGCAACTAGTTTATTAGCTTCAATCAGCGAAGATATTTCTTTCTCTAATTTTTCAATAGCTTTATTGTATGATAATTTTTGAAGGTTCAAAGCTTCGAGAGTGCAAATACCCATTTCGAAACAAAGCTCTCCTCCCATTTCCTCATCGTATGCTTCAAGTTTTGCAGAAGATTTAATAATTTCCTTTGCAGCTTTTAACACATTCGATTTAGATTTTTTCTGCTCTGTATAGATCAATGGAAGAATTACAGCTTTTGATTGATCTATGGTGGAGTACTTTTTATCGAGCGCGAGGAAATTATTTTTCTTATCTGCTACTTTCATTAAACACCTATAAAAAAAGCGGCAGAAGCCGCTCTTAAATTATTTTGTTTCTTCTTTTGATTTGTTAACCGATGTAATGGCAGAGCGTTCGAACTTTATTTTCACATTGTTGCCAACATCTACAAGTAGAGTTTTGTCTTCCAAACCGGCAACTGTTCCATGCATACCGCCGCTCATAATCACTTTGTCACCTTTCTGCAGAGCCTCCAACATGTTCTTATGTTCTTTCTGCCTCTTTTGTTGAGGACGTATAATCATGAAATAAAAAATTGCGAAGATAGCGCCGAACATAATTAACGTGCTAACCATTCCTCCGCCACCGCCCTGTCCGCCAGCCGGCGGTGCCATTGCTAACAAGAAATCCATTTACTGCTCCTTTTTTGATTGTACATTTATTGAAATTGTTTTAGTGAATTCGTTTTTCCATTCGATAAAACTTCCATCTATAATTCTTTTTCTAGCTTCACGTACCAAATCTAAGTAAAAAGTTAGATTGTGTATAGTAGCAAGTTCTAATGCCAAAACTTCTTTTGCGTTGAACAAATGCCGTATATAAGAACGGCTAAAATTTCGGCAAGTGTAACAACTGCATTTCGGATCAAGCGGAGTCATATCATCTTTGTAAGCGGCGTTACGCATCGAAACGATACCTTGTGAGGTGAACAAGTAGGCATTTCTCGCATTTCTTGTAGGCATAACGCAATCAAACATATCAATGCCGCGCGCAATTGCTTCCAAAATATTTTCCGGTCTACCAACTCCCATCAAATAACGCGGTTTCGTTTTTGGAATAAAATCTGTAGTGAAGTCAACCATGTCATACATTTCTTCGGTCGGCTCTCCAACTGCTAAACCACCAATCGAATAGCCATCAAAATCCAGTTTAACCAAATCGTTCGCAGAGCTTTCTCTTAATTCCTTATATACGCTTCCTTGAATAATTCCGAATAAGAATTGTTCGTGTCCATATAGCGGAGTAGTTTGCTCAAAAGCTTCCTTATTCAGAATTGCCCAGCGGGAAGTTAGATCTTTCGATTTCTTAGCATACTCAAATTCGCAAGGATAAGGAGTGCATTCATCAAGCGGCATAAGTATGTCTGAGCCGATGCTTCTCTGAATCTCAATTACCTTACGAGGAGAAAAGTAATGATTAGAACCATCAAGATGCGACTTAAACTCAACACCATCTTTTTTGATTTTTCTCAATTCAGAAAGACTGTAAATCTGAAATCCGCCGCTATCGGTAAGAATGGGACGATTCCAATTCATGAAGCGGTGAAGTCCGCCGGCCTTCTCCAAGATTTCTGTCCCGGGTCTAAGATAAAGATGATAAGTATTTGAAAGAACTATTTCAGCATTAATTTCAGTTTCGAGAACGCGCTGAGTTACTGCCTTAACCGTACCTTGAGTTCCAACGGGCATAAAAATAGGAGTTTGAACCGTTCCATGCCCGGTTTTGAACTCTCCAACTCTTGCTTTAGAATTTTTATCAGTATGAATTACAGAAAATGGTAACAATATTCTTAGTGTTTTTTTCGATGAGAAAGATAACCAAAAATTGGTTCTATTACATCTCAAGTATTATCGATTTGGAGTAGAGAAATCCGCCTATTTATTCCCCTTGCTCAAGTCTTCCAACCCAACTGATTATACCATCCTCAAGGTTATAGACCTTCTCAAATCCGTTCTTCATCATGAATTGGCAAGCCGAGTTGCTTCTGCTGCCGCTGCGGCAGTAAACAAAGTATGATTTGGATTTATCGAGCTTCAATACTTCGTTTGGAAATGTTTCTTCATAGATATCAATTAGTATCGATTTTGGAATTCTAGTATGGAAATTCTCTTCTTCGGTGCGAACATCTAGAATTATCGCATCCGGTGTTTCTTTTATTTTTTGCTCGAAGGCTTCTGCTTCAAGTTGAATAACATGTATTTTGCTGAAAATTGAAGCTAACATTTCATCCCTTTCTGATTTCTAGAATTATTCTTGATCGTTCTGTTCCAGAGTAAGCTTAACTAGATCAATTTTTGTTTTATCAGAACGTAAAATCATAATTGTGCAATTATCAATTTTGAATGATTCTCCCTTTAAGGGAATCCTTCCAATTTTGTACATGATGTAGCCGGCTATCGTTTCGTAATCCCCTTCCGGGATTGATAGATCGTGCTCATCGTTTAGGATATCAATTTCAACCTTTCCGCTAAGCACAAAAGCATTGCCCTGTACTTTTCGTATCATCTTTTCTTCAGCATCATCATATTCATCTCGGATTTCTCCAAACAATTCTTCAATCAAATCCTCAACAGTAATTAATCCGGCTGTTCCACCAAACTCGTCAACAACTACAGCAACACTTATTTGTTTGTTCAAAAACTCATTCAGCATTTCCAAACTTTTTTTGGTTTCCGGCACAAACAAGACTTCTCTGATTATTGATTTCCAATCAGTAGGTTGCCTAAAAATATCTTTTGTGAAAAGCCAGCCTTTGATACTATCAAGGTTTTCATCATAAACTAAAATTTTCGAGTATCCCGATTGAATGAAGATATCGAGAACATCTTCCATCGTTGAAGTAAGATCAACTCCGACCATATCAGTTCTTGGCGTCATTGCCTCGTAAACTCTCTGCTCACGAATATCAATCACCTTGCTGATAATGTCGGATTGAGCTTCATCCATCTTTCCGGCTTCCGAGCTTTCTTCAAGTAGATTTTGCAAATCTTCCTTATCCACCATCTGAAGAATTTCTTCTTCTTCCTTTAGATTCGTTCTGCTCAAGACTGAGGAAATTGTTGAAGTGAGTTTCGCAATTGGAAATAATACAATTGTTACTACCCTAATTGGAATTGCTGAAAACAGCACTAAGCTATCAGCCAGGTCTCTCCCTAGAAATTTTGGGATCAATTCCCCGATAACCAATAGCAGTAAAGTAGAAACAAGAAGAATCTGGAATTCTGATAATCCAAATAACTCTAGTAGAACAACTGAGCTTAGCGACGCAAACGTAACATTAACTATGTTATTTGAGATAAGTATTGTTGAAAAGAAAATATCCGGGTTGTTAACAAAGTATTTAGCATTGAGCGCCATTAAATACTTTTTTCTGGCACGGAGCTCAATCTTGATTTTGTTTGAAACTATAAATGCGATTTCGGAAGAAGCAAAGAATGCACTTAAAGCCAGTAGTAGAATTAGAATTAATAGTTCGTTAAGCATGTCATCTATCGTAAATAAATAGTAGCGCTGTAATTAAATAAAGAGCAGCATTAATTATCATTGGCAAATCTGTAAATAAAGCATCAACAACATTTTCACCTTTATCTCTCTTAAAGACGAGATACATATACCGAAATATACCAAAGATTACAAATATCGTTGTGAACACAAAGTACTCTGAGCCAAACATTAAGATTGTTCTTTCGGAGACAGTGTAAAGAGCGTAACTGATTATGACACCACCGCCGGTAATAGATGAAATTTGATCAATAAAACTAAGGCTGTAATCTTTCAACACATTTCTTTGTTCAATGGCATTCTCGCTTGTTGCTATCTCAACTCTACGCTTCATCACAGCAAGAAAGAGAGATAAAAACAATGTTGTAAGAATTAACCAGCTGGAGATGTTGACTGAAATAATTAAAGCCCCGCCAATTACTCTTAGCATAAATCCAAGCGCAATGCAGAATATGTCCACAATAACAATCTGTTTTAGATAGTTTGTATAAAGAAGATTTAAGATGATATAAAACCACACAATTGCAACAAAAGAATGATTCATAACAAAGGAAAGAGAAGCAACGATAACAAATAGAATTACGCTAATTATTTTCGCTTCATTAACAGAAACTTTACCGCTGGCAATAGGGCGTGTTTTCTTTAACGGATGAATTGCGTCTTTCTTTGCATCATAAATATCATTTACAACATATATTGCGCTTGCAGCGATGGAAAACAGTATGAATCCCGCGGTAACTTCAAGTGCCTCTGTAGTATCGAAAAGATGCTTTGCAAAAATTAAGGGGACAAAAACGAACAAATTTTTCGCCCAGCTTGTTACGCGTAAAAGTTTTGCATATGTAAAGATTTTAGAAAACAACTGTTTCCTCGTAAGTACTAAAATGTTGTTTTAATTCACCAACCATTTCGCCAAGCGTTACATAATTATGAGCTGCTTTAACCAACACCGGCATTAAATTCGTTCCATCTTTTGCAGCTGTACCAAGCTCTGTTAAACAAATATCAACTTCTGCTTGACTCCTTCCATTCCGCAACTCCGCCAAACGCTTTTTCTGTGTTGCTTCAACTTCGGGCGAAATCTGCAAGATTGGAATATCTATTTTTTCATTTTCTTCAACGAACTCGTTTACACCTACAATATACTTTTCTTTTTTCTCCAATTCTCTTTGATAACGGTAAGCAGAATCAGCTATTTCCTTCTGAAAATATCCAGCTTCAATCGCGTTAATAACTCCCCCTAACGAATCGATTTCATCAAAGATTATGTTGGCTTGCTCTTCCATTTTATTTGTTAACGATTCAACAAAATAACTTCCGCCCAATGGATCGACAGTATTTGTAACTCCAGTTTCGTACGCAAGAAGCTGCTGGGTGCGTAGAGCAATCTTAACAGCTTTCTCACTAGGCAGCGCAAGAGTTTCATCCATAGAATTAGTATGCAAAGATTGTGTCCCGCCAAGTACTGCTGCCAAAGCTTGAAAAGCAGTTCGTACTATATTGTTCTCCGGCTGCTGAGCTGTTAATGTGCATCCGGCAGTTTGAGTATGAAAGCGAAGCCACCATGAACGCGGATTTTTTGCTCCATACTTTTCTTTCATTCGCTTTGCGTAAATTCTTCTCGCTGCTCTAAATTTTGCGATCTCTTCAAAGAAGTCCAGATGCGAATTAAAGAAGAAAGAAAGGCGCGGCGCAAAATGATCTATGTCCATTCCCCTTTCCAAGCAAGCTTCTATATAAGCAAAACCATCAGCCAAAGTGTAAGCTAATTCTTGAACAGATGTTGAACCGGCTTCTCTAATATGATAACCGCTTACTGAAACCGGATTCCATTGAGGAACTTCCTTTGCACAATACTCAATCATGTCTGTAATAATTCTCATTGAAGGTCGCGGAGGATAAATATATTCCTTCTGTGCTATATATTCTTTCAAAATATCATTTTGAAGAGTTCCGCGTAATTGAGAGAAAGGGACATTTTGTTTTTGCGCAATCGCCAGATAGAAAGCAAAAATCATTGCAGCGGGAGAATTAATGGTCATCGAAGTGGAAACTTTGTCGAGCGGTATTCCGCCGAAAAGAATTTCCATATCCTTAAGAGAAGAAATTGCAACGCCGCAAATTCCAACTTCCCCTTCACTAACCGGAGAATCAGCATCCCAGCCCATTAATGTCGGCAGATCGAATGCAACAGAGAGACCGGTCTGTCCATGCTCAAGCAAATATTTGAAGCGCTGGTTGGTGTCTTCCGGAGAACCGAATCCGGCAAACTGGCGCATCGTCCAAACCTTTCCACGGTATCCGTTTGTATGAATTCCACGTGTGAAAGGATACTCACCCGGAAAATTTAGGTCGCGCAGATAATCAATCTGCTCTACATCATCCGGAGAATAAATTGGATTTATAGGTTCGCCGGATACAGTTGTAAACTTCATTCCGGTATCGGCTGATTTATCTAATTTATTTTGAAAAGAATCTTTTGCCCTCTTATAATCTTCAGAGAACATAGCTCCTCACTTTCAATGTTTAATTGTTTTGGATAAAATTAGGAAATGGATTAAGTCCGTCCAAATCTTTTGTCGAACTCTTCGAGCGGAATTTTTATAACTATTGGTCTGCCATGTGGACAAACATAAGGCATCGATGTCGCAAAAAGCTTATCTACAAGAATTCTCATTTCAGTTTCGGTCAGTCTATCACCAGCTTTAATTGCAGCTTTGCATGAATAAGATTTTGCCAAATTGTCTCTTACTTCCAGCTGCTTAAACTGTTCATTCTTTCTGAACTCGTCTAAAATTCCAAGCAGAGTTTCAACTTCATGTTCAATCTTTATATCAGAAGGAATTCCAACGATTAATACAGTGTTCTTTGCTTGAAATTTAATTTCAAAACCTAAGTTGGAAAGATAAGTTTCCAATTCTTTCAAGAGCAAATAATCTGCCGGATCAAGTTTTACTGTTTGCGGAAACAATAAGTGCTGAGAAAACGGAATGTTCGCGTCAAACGACTGCATGGCTTGTTCGTAAAGGATTCTCTCATGTGCAACATGAGAATCAATTATCATCAATCCGCTTTTTATTTGAGAGAGAATATATTTGTTATGCAGCAAAACAATAAAGGGAGTTTCTAGATCGGAACTAGGCGATTCATGGTAAACTTGTGTCGGCTGCTTCTCATCGAAAGGTGCAGCTACTGTTTCTTGTGGAGAAGATGATCTCACTTCCTTATTCAAAGCACCGAAAAGAAGATCAATTTCTTCTTCACCCATAATTGGATTTCTTTTTTCACGGTTTATCGGCCGGTCTGAAAAATCTTCTCGCTCGCTTCTTTGATGCGTTTGAAATTTCAGCGATTCGTTTTCTTCCGGTCTATTTTGAAAAGACATATTTGGAACTAGATCGTAACTGCCTATCGTCTTTTTAATTACCGCATGAACAAAAGAATAAATTTCTCTTTCATCATCGAATTTTACTTCCAGCTTCGAGGGATGCACATTCACATCAACACGTTTTGGGTCTATCTGCAAAAACAAAACAAAGAAAGGATAATCTCCTTTATCTAGAATATTTTCGAATGCAGAGAAGACAGCGTGATTGACAATCTTACTCTGAACAAACCGATTGTTCAAAAAGAAATACTGTTCCCCTTTGCTCTTTCTTAAGTAAGCCGGCTTAGCTACAAATCCGGTAACACTAATATAATCCGTTGGCTCGTTCACGTAGAGAACCGCATCGTGAATATTATCCGTAAAAACTTGCTTCATTCTGTCATTCAGATTTCCGGCAGCAAAATCAAACGTTAAATCATCATCATTGTAAAACTTGAATGTAATTTCGGGATGACTTAAAGAAATTTTCCGGAATGTCTCAATTATGTGCTTGAGCTCAGTTGTGTTGCTCTTTAGAAAATTTCTTCTCGCCGGAGTATTGTAAAACAAATTCTTAATTGAAATTGAAGTGCCTTTTGGAAAAGAACCCTTCTCTTTAGTAATCGAAGAATCTTCCTCTATTCGAATCAAAGTGCCGAGTTCTTGTTCCTTCTGCTGTGTTCTCAATTCAAAAATTGAAACTGCCGCAATCGAAGCCAAAGCTTCGCCGCGGAATCCGAATGTTTGAATCGCTTCCAGATCTTCTATAGAAGAGATTTTGCTTGTAGCGTGGCGTTGAATTGAAAGCTGAGCATCCTCTTCATTCATTCCTTCGCCGTTATCAACAACTTGAATTAGATTCTTACCGGCATTTTTTATTACAACTTCAATTTCAGTCGCTCCGGCATCAATCGAGTTTTCGACTAATTCCTTTACAACTGATTCCGGGCGGTTTACAACCTCGCCGGCGGCAATTTTGTTGGCTAAATTTTCCGGTAATATTTTAATTCGTTGCGACAATTACTTACTCTTTATTTTTTCTTTTCTAATATACGTATGAATTGTGAATTCCTCGAAATCTTCCGGTTTCGTTTCAATCCACTCATTTTTGTTGAATTTGGGAAAGAATGAGTCACCTTCGACTTCAAACTTCATTTTCGTAATTATCAATTTATCAGCAATCCCAAGTGTCGAATAATAAACTTGCGCACCGCCAATTATGTAACACTTAGGAAAATTTTGAACTTCGCAGAATTGAAGCGCATTAATGAGTGAATCGAAAACAACAACACCGTCTGTAGCTTTTGCCTTACCACTTTTAGAGAGAACAATGTTGATTCTATTCTTCAGCGGCGAGCCGATTGCTTCCCAAGTTTTGCGCCCCATAATAACCGGAAACCCAAGAGTTGTTTTTTTGAAATGCTGAAGTTCTGCTTTGCAGTGCCAAGGAATTTTGCCCTCGTTACCAATCACTCCGTTACTCGATACAGCCGCTATAATTATTTTTTCCAACCTAGGCAGATTTTCTTTTATTTATTCCAAGGTGATGTTAAGCCAAGCGTTGCAAGTTTATCTTCAAATTCGTTTCTTTCTCTGTTTCCGGCAAGTTTGCCTTCTACTTTTCTAAGCCAGCCATATTTTTCTGCTACGGCAAGAGTGTCTTCTTCTTTGCGAGAAAGCATTGATTTCAGCACTTCAACTTCCATGGAAGATAATTCCATTGAATTCATTCGGTAATCTTTGAACGCTTCCCACGCAACCGGACACCAGCGGGATACAATTTCATTCCCAATTGTGGAAGCATAAGAACGAATTTCAAACTGCGCATGAGAATCCATTCTTAAAGCGAGAAAATTCAGAAGATTGTGCAAATCAATTTTCCAGTAAGCCTCTGTATATGTAGACAATGGCAAATCTTTACGCGCTTGTTCGCGGGCAACGCCGAGATTTAATCTTTCTTGATAAATCTCTCTAGCAAAATTCTGAAATTCTTGTTCACGTTCTGTTAACTTGCCCCCGATTTCGGTCGGGAAAAACCCTTCACTTCCTTGCTTGTTGTCCTTCGACTGCATTCTCCATTCGCCATTTGTAGTCTTTTGTGATGAATCAATAGCGAGAGAATAACGCGTAGAATACTCATTAACATTTGCAGTGCGGTGACGAATCCACTGGCGCCAAGCATCCATTGGAACGCGAACGTGTAATTTTATTTCGCACATTTCAAACGGAGTTGTATGACGGTTTCTAAGTAGATAACGAATCAATCCTCTGTCTTCCGAAACTTTCTTAGTTCCCTTTCCATATGAAACTCGTGCGGCTTGTACAATGGCTTCATCCGAACCCATATAATCAACTACGCGGACAAATCCGTCATCCAACACCGGAAATTTCTTCCCGAGAATTTCATCTAAAGCTTCAACTTTTATTTGTTCTAACTTTTCTTCGTTTTCCATGTCGCCCAAGTTCAAATTATTTATCGGAATTTTTTGCTGCGAATAACTTTATTACATCTTTACCTATTTTCTTACAAGCCATCTCAATTCCCTTATCAATCTTCTGAATTGATTCTTCTTCGGAATTGAAATACTCAGCAACTTCAATCACGTGTAAATTTTCTACTGCCGGCAAATCTCCTTCAGTCTGACCGCAAACCAAATAGATAGGAACTTCTTTCTCTGCAAATTCATTTACAACAAGCATTGCGCCTTTGTTCATTAATGATTTTGAGTCGAGCTGACCTTCGCCGGTAATTACTAAATCGTAATTATTATTTATTGTGTCGTGAATTTTCAATTCGTCTACTATAAAATCAGTGGCATACTTAACTTCAACATCAAAGAACAATTCAAAAGCAGCTGTTAATCCGCCGCCGGAGCCATTTAGCAAATCAATTTTCTTTTCACTAACACCAAGTACAGAGAGGATATCTTGAAATCCTTTGTCCATTTCTTCAGCTTCTTCTTCACTGGCACCTTTTTGAAGTGAGAATACAAGACTTGCACCTTGATCACCAATAAGAGGATTATCAACATCAACAATCAATTCTATCTTAAACGGAACCTCAATTTTTTCTCCTTCAAAACCTTTTATTTTAGAGAAGTTTGCCGGAATAGGATCAACTTCATTATCATCATCATCAAGAAATTTCCAGCCAACGGTTTGAAGCATTCCCAATCCTAAATCGTTTATTGCAGTTCCGCCAACACCAATTACAACTTTTTCAATCGGCAGTACCGAATTTTCAACAGAATCATTTATATGGATTAATAGATCGCCCATTCCTTTAGAAGAAAGATGCATTGGATTTCTTAATTCCGTTGGAATCAATTTTAGTCCGAGAACTTCTGCTGTTTCTACATAAAGAGTTTTCGTCTGTTCTGAAAATGCGACAGGACAGAAAAATTTTTCTTCGCTGTGCGGATAAGAAATTTCGAAGTGTAAAAACTCTAAGCCAAAGTTTCTTTGCGCGACTTGCAGAAATCCATCGCCGCCATCAGAGATTGGCTTCAAATCAAAATTGATTTGACTTCTAATTTCATCGGGAAGCAATCTGAACAATGATGTTTTAATATATTCGGAAATCTCTACAGAGTCTGCGCATTCCTTAAAACTGTTAGGGGCAATAAGGATGTTAAATTTTTTGTTTTCCATAATTAATTCTGTTTTTGTGCTTCCTTAAAAGCGGTTAATAAATTTTTCTTTGTAACAAGTAAATCTTGAGAAATTACTTTCACTTCTCCGATTGCGGGCATAAAGTTAGTATCTCCGTTCCATCTTGGCAAAACATGAAAATGGATATGCTCATCTATTCCTGCACCCGCAGCCTTTCCAAGATTGGCGCCAAAATTATAACCTTGCGGCTTCATCACCAAATCTAAAGCTTTAATTGTTAACTGGACAGTATCCATTATTTCTTTCATCTCTTCTGCGGATATACTGCTAAAATCGGATGTGTGACGATAAGGAATAACCATTAGATGGCCGCTGTTGTATGGATATAAATTAAGCGTTACAAAACACTTTTCGCCTTCGTAAACCATTAAGCAGTCGTCATTTTCAATACTTTCCTTTTGCGCACGGCAAAAGACGCAACTTTCATCTTCCTTCTTCTTCTTGAAAGACTCAATATAATTTGAACGCCACGGTGACCAAAGTTTTTCCATATAAGACACAGATTGTTGCCGCTAATTTAACATGGTTGGTTTAAAAAAGAAAAAGGCGGAAGCAATTCTTCCGCCTTGAGGAAAAGAAATTTTACTCTTCTTCGTGTTCTTTGGACTTCTGATATTCGTCAATAATCTTAGCTTCAACGTCTTTCGGAACTTCTTCGTAATGTGAAAAAGTCAGACTAAACTGCCCACGACCTTGAGTTAAGCTGCGAAGTTGAGTTGAATATTTATGTAATTCCGCTAGCGGAACTTTTGCTTTAATAATCTGGAACGGGCTTTCGGAATCCATACCTTGAATTTTTCCGCGGTGAGATGAGAAATCTCCCATTACATCGCCCATGTACTCTTCCGGAATTCTTACTGTAACATCATAAATCGGTTCAAGAATAATTGGCTTTGCTTCCATGAATCCTTTTTTGAAGGCTTGAGAAGCAGCTAACTTAAAGGAAACTTCATCGGAATCTACATCGTGATATGTACCGTCGAACAATGTAACCTTAACATCAATTACTTTACTTCCGGTTAAAATTCCTTTGGTCATAATTTCTTTAAGACCTTTTTCAACAGCCGGAATAAATCTACCCGGTACCACACCGCCAACAATCGCATCAACGAATTCGTATCCCGCTCCGCGAACGGTTGGTTCTAATTTTAAATGAACGTGACCATATTGTCCGCGTCCACCCGATTGTTTTTTGTGTTTGAATTCGGCGTCTTCGCATCTGCCGCGGATTGTTTCGCGGTAAGGAATTCTTGGTTCAACTAAATCAACTTCAACGCCGTAACGGTCTTTCAATAATTTTACTGCAAGATTCAACTGGAGCTCGCCTTGTCCCGAAACTATTGATTGCGAAATTTCTCCATCAAATCTTGAACGTAATGTTGGTTCTTCTTCGTGAGCTGTATGAAGAGCAGCGGAAATCTTATCTTCATCTCCCTTAGCTTTTGGCTTAACTGCAAAACGAATTACCGGCTCCGGATATTTCATTTCCGGAAGTAGTATTGAGAAGTTCTTAGAGCTGAGAGTATCGCCGGTATGACTGTCTTTCAATTTAACAACTGCGCCAATATCGCCGGCATTTAGCTTTCCAATTTCTTTTCTGTTTCTTCCGTTAAGAACAAAAATTTGTCCTAAGCGCTCAACTTTATCTCTATTAGTGTTCTGCATATCCATACCCGCAGCAAGTGAGCCGGAGTAAACTTTGAATATGGAAAGTTCACCAACGTGTTTTTCGGAAAGAGATTTGAAAATGAATAAAGCCGGTTCTCCTTTTACATCGCAAGCTATCTTAACCGGATTTCCATTATCCTTCATCTTTCCTTCAATAGCCGGTCTTTCTGCCGGTGAAGGGAAATACTTTGCACCGAATTCCATGAAAGTATTCATTCCAACTGCTTTTGCAGCTGAGAATGCGAATACCGGAATTAAACCGCATTGTACTATTGATGCTTTTAATCCTTTTACTAATTCTTCTTCAGATAGTGTTCCCTCTTCAAAAAACTTATTCATCAAAGCTTCATCGCTTTCGGCAACTTTCTCAATCAATTCTTCGCGTAATTTATCTGCTTGGGCTTTTAAATCTGCCGGAATTTCTTCTTCGGTAACTTTCTTACTTCCGGCTTCGCCGTGAGTTATCATTTTCATTTTTACGAGATCAACAACAGAAGTAAAATTGGCTCCCTCTTTTGCCGGGAAAGCTACTACAGTAGCATCCGAACTTAACTTACTTTTCGCTTGTTGAAATGTTTCAAAAAACTTCGAGTGTTCATTATCAACTTTATTGATAATGATTGCTGCTGGTAATTTATTTTTCTTTACTAAATCCCAAGTCAACTCTGTTCCTACTTCAACCCCTTCCGCACTCTTAACAACCGATACTGCTAAATCAACAACATGAAGTGATGAAATCACTTGTCCTACAAAATCCGGAAAGCCCGGAGTATCTAGAAAATTAATTTTTGTGTTATTCCATTCAACGTGTAATGGACTAGTTGCAATTGATATTTGTCTATCAACTTCGTTCTGGTTGAAATCGGAAGTGGTGTTCCCTTCTTCGATTCTACCGATGCGGTTAATTTCGCCGGCAGTAAATAACAAGATTTCGGAAACTGTTGTTTTTCCACTTCCGCCGTGCCCAATGAGCGCAATATTCCTTATAGCTTCGGCTTGATACTCTTTCAAGTTATTATCTCCTTGTTAAACAATTTTAGAATTACCTTCTTTTTAACTCTTGCCAGAATGCGGTTGCGCCTTTTACAAATGCTTTAACATTCTGAACAATACTGCGTGCCGGATATTCCGTCCCGTTGAATCGAGATATTGAAGTAATATTCGAAAACTTCATGCGCACATTCTCTATCGATCTTTCGATTCCTTCCCAATAATTTTCTGCTGAAGAAACTATCCGGTTTGCTTTGAGTGTGACTTCATTGAGGTTTTTTAGAACGGGGATTGTTGTATCGACTAACTGCTTTATATCTCTTTGAAGATCGCTTAATTGTATAACAAGTTTTTTAAGCACCATAATTAAATAGATACATAGAGCAGTTGCTACTATTATTAAAATAGCAAGTAAAATTTCCACTAAGGTTGACATGATGGATTATGCTTCCTTCTCAGATTTGTAAGCATCCATACCTGCTTTAAGAGCAGATTTTAAACGCTCGCTTTCCTTTTCAATTTTGTCTTTTCCGGCTGTTGCAACATGGCCGGCTTTGTCTTTCGCTTCTACTAAGATTTTTTCAGCTTCATCTAAAAGAGAATCAACTTTCTCTTTAGTCTCTGCTACTAAACGTTCGGACTTTTTTTTCCCTTCGTTAATTAATTGAGAAGCTTTCTCCTTTGCGTTTGTAAGATATCCTTCTGCATCCTCAATAAATTCTTGAGATTTATTCTTGATATCCGTACGTAATTCTTTTCCAGCTTTTGGTGCATAGAGAAGAGCAATGATTGAACCTACGGCAGCGCCGGTTAAAAATCCAATCAATAAACCTTTTCCCATTCCATTATCTTCATTAGCCATATTAACCTCCAATTATTATGTTTGAAGTGCTGCCAAAATAGCGAGCTTAACCCCTAAAATCAAGGATAAGAATGTCGAAATCAGCAGTTCATTTGCCTAAAAAAAGCTCTTTAAAATAATTTTTTTCTTGTTCCAGTTGTTTTTGCGCGTTCAATTCTTGATTTGTCTCCCCTTTAACTTGAATATGCTTGCTAAACTCTTCGCTTTTAATAACAGAGCTGCTGTTTACTTTTGCGTAATTCATCAGACTTAAGTCTGATGAAACGAGAACTATCATTTTTTTGTTTTTAGATTTATCTATCTCTTGCCGGATGAAGTAATCCGCAATGCGGTTTTCCGAATAGACTATTTTTCCTTTTGAAAGATGAAGCGGCGTGTTTGCGTGTCCATCAAGATGAAGAGTTATGCCGCACTTCTTTCCGGCAAAAAAAACGTTTAGTAATGTTACCAATTTCTCACGGCTTGCTTGTTTATTCTTTAGCAGGCTAAAAGATTTTATTTTACCGATTAAGTTATTGCCGTCAATGATGTAGTGGTTCATATAATAAAATACTTTTTTTGCTTTCAAAAATAACAAACCCCGGCGTTTTTTGTCCCGCCTTGCGGGATTTAAAAACAAAACCGGGGCTTTGTCTAACTACTAAATACTCAATACTAATTACTTAACAAGGATCATCTTCTTCACAAGATTTACTTTATCTCCGCGCAGATTGTAGAAATACACTCCGCTGGAAAGGTGTAAGTTGTTAGTTGAAAGTTGATAGTTGTAAAAACCAGCTTGCTTATACTCATCTACCAACGTTGCAACTTCTCGCCCAAGAACATCATAAACTATCAAAGTTACTTTTGCTGTTTCACCTTTCACGCCTGCCTTGCCGTCAGGCAGGTTTGACGGGATAGTGTATTCTATCGTCGTTTCCGGATTGAATGGATTTGGATAATTCTGTTCCAGCTTAAATTCTGTTGGCAACGAATAGGTGATGTATATTTCCTTTTCGTACGTCTCAAACCCATTTGCTGATATCTTAAAACGCAATGTGTCTTTCATTGCTGCCGGTGTTCTGCTTACATCAAATAAGAAACGAGCTTCCTTTTCTTCTCCGGCTTTTATTCCGTTTATCTCTTCCGTGCAGCTGTTTGCAACTATACTTTTCGGTTCTTTGGCTAGACTCACCGTTATTATTCCCGCTTTCTCCGATGATGACTCATTCATTACACTCAGCACTATTTCATTTCCTTTTGAACCGGGAACAACTTCATAAACAGTTTGAGCGTTTACTACACTTACTATTATTGCTAACAAAACAAATATCTTTTTCATGCTTCACCCCTTTATGGCAATTTTATTTCTACGTTGTTGTTTGTCCCTATGTTCTGGGTTTTGTCTAATTGCTTACTGCCCGAGACAGCTCTAAACGAAAGATTAACCGGCAGCAATTCTTTGTTTACAGTTCCGTTTACTGTTGTACCAATACTTCTCCACGCACCGGAGTAGTAGCTTACTGCCGCATTATTTACCGGCTGGTTTTGTGCATCCAGTACGTTTACATTGCAAAGAACTGTATTGAATACAACAACATTATTCGTTTCAGTGTTTTGTGCTTTATCCAGCGATACAAATTCATGCGTCATTCTGAATGAATAATTGTTTGGCAACAGTTCTTTTACGGCAACACCATTTGTTGTTGAGCCAAAGTCTCTCCACGCACCGGAATAATACTGTACTGTTGCTGATTCAGCTATTAAGTTACCAGAACTATTTTTTAGCTGAACTGTTGCCGGAACTGTTTGGAAAACAACTGTACTATTTGTACCAACATCTTGCACCTTATCCTTTGAAGCAAACGCATAGTTCATTCTAAACGAGTAATTGTTTGGCAAAAGTTCTTTTACAGTAACTCCGTTTGTTGTTACGCCAAATTCTCTCCACGCACCGGAGTAATACTGCACTGTTCCGGCATCTATTAGATTACCCGCACTATTCTTTAACTGAACAGTTGCCGGAACTGTTTGAAAAACCACCACGTTGTTTGTGCTTACATCTTGTGCCTTATCCTTTGAAGCAAACGAATAATTCATTCTAAATGAGTAATTGTTTGGTAAGAGTTCCTTTACAGCAACCCCGCTTGTAGTTGAGCCAAGTTCTCTCCATGCACCGGAATAATATTGCACTGTTCCAGCATCCATTAGTACACCACCGCTATTTTTAAGCTGCACATTTACCGGAACCGTTTGGAAAACAACTGTGCTGTTTATGCTTACGTCTTGAGCTTTATCCTTTGAAGCAAACGCGTAGTTCATTCTAAACGAGTAATTGTTTGGCAAAAGTTCTTTTACAGTAACTCCGTTTGTTGTTACGCCAAATTCTCTCCACGCACCGGAGTAATATTGAACTGTTCCGGCATCTATTAGATTACCCGCACTATTCTTTAACTGAACTGTAGCCGGAACTGTCTGAAAGACTACCGTGTTGTTAGCGCCAACATCTTGTGCCTTATCCTTTGAAGCAAACGCATAGTTCATTCTAAACGAGTAGCTGTTTGGCAAGAGTTCTTTTACAGCCACACCATTTGTTGTAGAACCAAATTCTCTCCATGCACCGGAATAATACTGCACAGTTCCAGCATCCAGCAGCGCACCACTGCTATTCATTAGTTCTACATTTATCGGAACTGTTTGGAAAACAACTGTACTATTTGTACCAACATCTTGTGCCTTATCCTTTGAGGCGTAAGCGTAGTTCATTCTAAATGAATAATTGTTTGGGAGAAGTTCTTTTACTGCAACTCCGTTTGTTGTTAAGCCAAATTCTCTCCAAGCGCCGGAGTAGTATTGCACTTTTCCAGTATCCAGTACCGCTCCTCCACTATCCAGCAGTTTTACTTGCGTGTTTACTGTCTGGAATACTATTGTGTCTGCACCAACTATTACATTGCTTTTTGTCTGAGAGCAGTAAGCATAGTTCATTCTTAAGCTGAGTGTTTTAAGCGTTGTTGGAACAGTAAATGTTCCGTCGTTATTACTAACCGCATCTTTCCAGCCGCCTTCGTAATACTGTAGTGTGCCGCCATCCAGCAACATGCCATGGCTAACACTAAACTTAACTGTAGGCAATTTTGGTAAGCGCTCTAAAATATATTTGGGGTAATAGTATAAAAACTTGTAACCATCTTCGGTTACAAATTTGCCGTCTGTTGTTACGCTATCTTTATACTGTTCTACTATTTGGTTTTGGTACAGTTTTATTTTTAACGCAGCACCTAAACTATCCCCGCTTACTAATTTTGTTTTTGCTTCTGTTAAATAAGTGTTTAGTTGCTCTGAAAAGGTTGTGTTGCCGAGCCAGTTACTAAAAGAGCATTTAGTATTGTATGATATTAATGTATCAAGAATATTTGGGAGAGTACCGGTTGGTCTCAGTACATAAAATGTGTCTATTAAAACATGTTGAATATAATCATGAGAAATTGTATCTGTAATCGTTGGATTTAGCTGCTTTACAATTTTATAATCATTTAACGAACCGTAATTAGTTAATAATATTTCGGCTATATCAGCAAAAACATTAGCATCCCGTTCTTCAAAAGCGTGTTTGGTAACTGATGCATGAATACGCTCGTCTCTATACTTGGGGAATATATAATAAGCTACACATCCTCTATTATTAGCAACACTATCCGTTTCAAAAAACTTAATTGATGTTTCAATTGCATCTAATCCGCAAACATCATCAAGCGTACTAATTGCTACCCAGCGTGTAAGTTCATAATCACGGTTTAATGCAATATTAGTTAAAAAATCCTTAACAACATTTTTATCTGTTGGAATGTTTTTACCAATCTTCTCCAGTAACAATATCTCGCCGTCCCAAATTCTATTTACCGATGTATTGTTTAGGTAATCATACACAAATTGTTTTTTCGAATAATCGCCTAATTCAAATAAAATATGATTTCCCTTCATTTGGTATTCAAGTTTTGTCCCATATAATTTGCCTTTATATGTATCAATTGAATCATAGTAAGCTAATGCTAACTGATGAACGCCGCTATATTTCAATTTAAGCAGAGCATCTAAGGACCAAAAACGTTGACCTAATGGATACCGCCAGAAATTTGAAAGGATTACCGGTATAGCTTCGGTTACATTTGCTTCAGTTAATTTTTCCAGAGCATGTAGAACCGGGTCAGTATTCTGCAAATTGAGATAACTTAGATATCGTTCTTTATCTTCTTGAGATAATTGCTGCGCCGATAAACCGGTAGTCATAAATGATATATACAGAATAGGTATGAATAATATTAACTTTTTCACTTTTTACCTCCTCTCAACAACTCTATTTTGTCATTAATTTTTTTAACATAATTTCGTGCTATTTTCTTCCATGCATTATGTTGGGTATTTAATTCGTTTTGAGAAGTTAGCATACTTTTCAATTTTTCACCTAAGTCATTTCTAAACTCAGCGCTCAAATCTTCTGCGTGCTGCATTACCGCTTGCTTGATAGCATTTATAGTTTTTACTTGTGTGCAACTTTTTACTATTGATGTAAAATTCTTAAATAAGCTGGAGTTGTAATAAACCTTTTCAACATTTTGTGTGAATTGAGATTTGTGAGTTGTTTCGTGATTAAATATAAGGTCTTTAATCATATACTGAGTTTCCGGAAGTGGATAAGTATTTAAGCTTTCTATTTCCCTTTTCACTTTTATTAATTCATTAATATCATTAATTCTATCAATGTCATTTGGACTTTGTAACAATTTACTTGCATACTTATTTATTAATTTATCCTCGCACCAAGTCATGTTATATCCAACAGTTATCGCATTAGCTCCATTGTATTTGTACTTCCATCTGTCTGCATCCTCGTCATAACACACTTGTATATCATACTTAGATACCAACTTTGGATATAGAGCAGTATCTGCTTTATTGATTACAAAGTCCATCCATGATGTATTAGGATAAATACCTGTTTCCCACGCTAGATTTCCATATACATAAGGTCTTGCCAGATTATCGCAAATATCTTTTTTGTGATTGGTTTCATTAAAAATGAGAGTGGGCGGCTTCATCTCATAATTGCACTTTTCAGCGTCATTACAATCTCCACCACCCCCATAAGCTGTAGCATTAGCATTCACAGTGTATGCAAACTCATTAGTGGTGCATGTGCTATTGGCGTTTGTTACGGCTTTTAGTTTGCGGCTTAGCTTTACGTTTTGTTGTTCTACTCCGGCACGGCTTTGGTAGGATAAATATACACTGCCATCATCTCCGGGTACGCCTACTTTTACACTAATAACCGAATCGGCAGTTTCTAGAGAATCCTTTACTATAAATTGTATAGGCATGGAAACATCCTTGAAGTATGTTCCTCTTCCTTCAGATGTTAGCAATTCACCAGCGGTACAGCCTTCATCAACTCGTACTTCGTACAACGTTCCCGCCGGAAAGCTGCTTTCGTTTCCGTTCTTATCTACTTTAACAAAACTTACATTTAACGTATCTCCGACAGAAAAAGTTGCTTTATCAAAACTGGCTTTAACATAAATGGTATCTGCTTCAACATCCCCGTTAATAATAGCTGTTCCTTCACCCCAAAGTTGTTCGTTCTCATCCATAGTACTTGTTACACTCTTTAAATATCCCTTCTTTTTAGCCGCGGCTAGTTCACTTTCTTTGCTACCTTCACCGGGAACTATCTTTGAAGCCATACCGAAAGATGTCTTAACAAGAATATTAGATTGAACCAGTGAATCCGTTACTCCAGCTAAGGCAACAAATTTAACATTCTGCTGAGTGCTTGTGTAAGCATTGCTTGTTCCGCCCCATTCAGCAAAAAATAAAGTTCCGTAATCCACTCCTTCCGTAACTTGAAAATCAAATAATTGATCAGGAGAAAAATCTTCAAGTGTTCCATCATCTTTTTTCTTCTTTAGTATTATGGCTGCTGTATCACCCACTGCCAATACCGAAGGTTCAAATGTTACTTTTATTTTTTGAGGATGAACAATAAGCATAAGTTCTTCCGGATAAACAGATGTATCCGGTGATGCCACAGAAATAATTACCGTATCGGCATATATCGGTTCATGTACATCGGCAATAAACTCAAAGCTAAAAGTACCGTTACTGTGACTCACATTATTTAGCATACTTCCAGTACTGCCCATTACCGGATCTTTAAGCCTTCCGGTTTCAAATCCTTTTGTTAGTGCTAAGTTGAATTTGATATTTTCCGGCAATTGTTGTGACGTACAAGAATTTCTTGGGTAAGCTGTTGCCTCGAATTTTATTGTCTTTCCAAAAAGCATATCTCTATCACTAGTAGGTATAGAAATTCCAAATTCGTCATTCGATTGTTCAACCCAAATAGTATGTGTTCTAGTTATTCATGCACTTGTTGAATTCAATGTTATCTCTGTTGGCTCTCCCAAATAGGGTGTGTTCAGCTTGAGAAAAATATTTCTCAGATCAATAAATTTAACCGTTGAACTAGCTCCTAATGAACTTCGGGATAACGAATCATACAGAACAACATCAACGTTACCGGCATCCAACTGTAAGAAAACCGAAGTATTATCATCAAATCCGCTTTCCGTATCGCAAGAGTCTATTGCTCCTTCCGAAAAGAAATCAAAGTTAATCTTTCCAAAACGATTCTTACATATTGGCGAATTATAAAGTACAATATCGTAATTGTTCGGTTTTATTAGTTGATCAATGTAGAACACCTCATCGTGCATTGTAATACCGCCATTACCAATAACATCAGCGCCACTGCTACCACATCCACCATTAATGCAAACCATAGTATTAATACTCCATAATTGGCCTTCGGAAGGTATGTCAAGAAAAATGTGAATAGTGTACTTCCCTCCTTTTGCATTCGCAATACTAAGTGTTTGGCTTCCGTTATTAGACCAATCCGTACTGAAATTTCCGCCACATTGTGTTTCTACGCTAAACTTAAAGGGAATACCAGCCATTACAGTAATTGTTACTTCGTCACCGGCTTGTATTTTTGCCGGCATGTTTTTCTTCATGTTAACAGATTGAGGTCTTATCTTCACTTTCTCCCGTATTACCGTTTGAGCTTCAAGATTCATGCAAAGTAAGCTCAATAGCAAAACAAGCTCTATTTTAATTCTTTTGTCTTTCATATCCATACCCCATACTGTTTTTGGTAATTGTTACACGCATTTTGTTCCTCCTTTTTTGGCTGTAAGCTATAAGCTATAAGCAACAGCGGTTTTGTTAATTTCTGTCATTCTGAATCCGCGTTTTTTTGCGGGTGAAGAATCTCTTAGCTAGTTATACTACAGAATTCATTTCTAAGCTGTCGCGAACCACCACTGTCTCCGGAATCCAGCTAAGACAACTTCCTTTTTTACAAAGAGCTTATTGCTTGCGTCTCATAGCTTATAGCCTTATCAAAGAGGTAACTATCCTTTTATTAAACGAAGTAAGGCTATTTTACGCTTTTTCTATTTTAATCTTTTGGAATTTTCTTAGAACTAATGTGTGTTATCAAATTTGGCCCCTCATAAATTACAAGATGAGCCCCGCCTTTTTTATTCTCATTTTTAACTGAATGCAACTAACCGAAATTTCTCTGAAGAAGCAAGTGGAATAATTGTTCATAAAAAATCCCGCCGAAACGGGACGAAATACTGTACTTATTTCAGCTAATTGTTACATTTTTCAAACAACTACTTGTTTATTTTACCGCTTATAATGGGTTCCAGCTTTAAGATAATTTCTCTTAATTGAGTATTTGTAATTTCTTTTCTAACCGAGTTTTTATCAATAACATAAATGTAAGCCCATGTTCCGGTTGGTAATGTGGGTTGCTTAAAATCTCCTTCTATGTTTAGCCCGCCGTCAAATATCTGCTTAAACGAAGAAGAAATCATGGTGTCAATTTCATCACGTGTAAGTGTTACGGTAAAAGAAGTGTCTCTAAAATTATATTTTGTAACATTCACCATAATTTCATTAGCAAAATTTTGTTTTAGAATGAATAGTTCTTTGTTCCCGCCCCCCTGCCTTTGAAATTCGAGCTTAACATAATCTACAGTGTTTGAAGAATTACATGCAGCAAGTACTAATATAATTTGTAACCAAATAAAATTTTTTAATCTTAACATGGAAACCTCCTTTAGCTTGAGATGATTTTTCAAATGGGAAATGCCGACTTAGGATTTTCGTTTGGACTAAACTAGAAAACTTGTAGCGCGTACGGGGGTCGAACCCGTGATCTCCGCCTTGAGAGGGCGGCGTCCTAGACCACTAGACGAACGCGCCATTTAATTTATGCGCATACAAAAATAACTTAATGAAGTGAATTAACAAATCTTTGTTCAACTCTTAATTAATTTCTATAAATATTAACTATAGCATCTTTTCAATTTTCTATTAGTTTTTCTGATCAAACTCTTGTAGGTATTTATTTATTTCTTCCATTTCTTTTTCAGTTAAAATATAATCCGCGGCTTGAATATTCTCTTTACATTGTTCTGCAGTCCTGGCACCAACTATTGCAGAAGTTATTGCCGGATTCTTTAATACCCAAGCAATTGCAAGCTGTCCTACAGTCTTACCGGATTTTTTTGCCATAGGTCTTAATTTTTCAACTAAGGATAATGCCTTAGTTAAAATTGGTTCTTTGAAGAAGAAATTTTTTCTCCTCCAATCGTCTTCAGTTAATTTCTTAATATCGAACTTTCCGCTAAGAAGTCCAGCTTGCATTGGACTATATGCTACAACTCCAATATTATTTTCTAAGCAGTACGGTAAAACTGATTCTTCATAATCGCGTTTAAGCATACTATATGGTGGTTGTAAGGATTGTACTTGTTCTATCTTCATGCACTTTTCAAGTAAACTAACGTCATAAGTGCTCACACCAATAAATTTTGTCTTCCCTTCTCTTCTTAATTCTACTAAAGTTCCCCAAGAATCTTCTACGG
>JAZDFQ010000034.1:0-15403 GCA_043807765.1 Ignavibacteriota bacterium | reverse complement strand
ATTATGGTTTAAAGTAATGAGTATTTTATAAAATGAAAACCCTTTTTGGATTTTCGCAACTTAAGTGCTGCTTCGCTACGCTTCGCAGCTCTTAACTAATTCTCTACTTCAACCATTTACACAAAATTATTTACACTCCCCTGTTTTATCGTAACTTAAAGGATATTTAATTCCAAATCAACTTTAATCTCTAATTCCACGACGATTGCGTAGTGGGTTACAACTTTTTGCAAAAAGAATATCCCCTAGATACCTCATGCTTGCGGCGTGGAGCTTCATTGGAACCGGTTCTTTCATTTGGTCTAGAATATAAATGAACAGCTTCTCATCATCTTTCGTTTCAATTAGTTTTTCCGGTATTTGCCATAATTCGGCAAACCGTTTATTGGTTTTAGTAACGGCTCAATTCAAATCAACAACAAGTATGCCTTTAAGCGTGGATTCTATAAAGCATCAAGCTTTGAAAGAGTACATAAACTTTCATGTCTTAAATTTTTGTCAAAACTATTTTCATGTCCCATACCGGTTGAATTGTCGAATTCGGTTTTCATGCTTCTCTAGAATGAGTTTTTATTTTCAAAAGACTTTTTAATAAGAGAAAATACCGCTTCCCTTAACACTTGATTCGGAACCGGCTTTGTCAAAAAGATATCCGTACCCGAATCAATTGCAGTTCGTCTCAGTTTGATTTGCGGCTGCGTCGTCAAGCATATGATTGGTGTGTTCATATGTGCTTGTATTTGCTTTATCTCTTTTGCTAATTCTAAATTTTGCGTAATGCCTTTTAATGTAATATCCAGAACAATTATATCGTATTTAGTATTTCTGTATTTTGTTGAAAAGTCCTCTTTTGATAGACAAAAATCAATTTCCAGAACTTTCTTAAATATTTTCGACATTGTTTTTTGAGATAATTCATCATCTTCAACTACTAACATCTTTTTCACATCTGTCTCCTCAATTTCTCTTGATCTTATTCTTACTCTTGATCTAATCCTTAAATATTACTCTAAACGTAGAACCAACATTTTTTTCGCTTTCTACTTCAATAACGGCGTTATTTATATCGCAGTAGCTTTTTACTAATGCTAATCCTAATCCGTTTCCATCATATTTTCTTGAGTAACCATGATCCTCTTGCTTGAATGGTTTGAATAATTGCGGAATATATTCTTTGCTAATTCCTATGCCTGTATCCTTTACCTCAACTGTAATATTTCTACTAATATTTCCGGTCAATAATATTTCTACCGAGCCTTTTTGTGTAAACTTAATAGCGTTATCAATTATGTTCGAAAATATCTGCGTTATGCAGTATTCATCCGTTATTATTTTCGGGTTTTTTGTCTCACAATTATAGACTAATTCTATTCCTTTATTTGCGGCATATTTTTGATAGTCATGATATAGTTTCCTTAATACCTGCGCGTCAATATCCACTTTCGTAAACATTGGCTTAAACAATCCTAATTGTACTTCCGACATATTTAGTATTAAATCTATAGTGCGTATTATTCTTTGAGTTGATAATTCAATGTATTCGAAACTGTCCAGCGATGCGGAATCTATTTTATTCCCAACCTCTTCTTTAAGGTAATCAACATTAGCGGTTATAATATTTAGCGGACTTCTAACTTCGTGAGACATCTGTGCTAGGAATTCAGTTTTCATTTTATCCGACTGCTCTGCTAATTCTTTTGCAAGATTCAGTCTATCTTCAGCCTCTTTTCTCTGAGTCAAATCCATGTACATTCCGTACATCCCAACAATTTTACCATTTAGTGTTATTGGGATACCAACAATTTGTACATAAACTAACGTTCCATCTTTTCTTCTACGGTAACTCTCTTTATTAAACTGATTGCCTTGCCGTACTTGTGCCGAATAGTTTTCTGCTTCCTCCTTCATTTCGAGAGATGCTATCAGATTGTTAATATACTTCCCTTCAATTTCATCGGGGTAATAATCGAACAACTGCGTGAATGACTCATTGATTTGAATAATATTATCTTGTTCATCAAGTAATACTATTGCAATTGGAGAGTTTTGAAATAATTGTAAAAACTTTTCTTTTTGCGAAATTATTTCCTGTTCAGCAAGATGGCGTTCGGAAATATCACGGATAATACACATCATGCCAGATGAGACACCCGCAGCATCCTTAATAAGCGAAACATTTAAAGCAGCAGGAAATGCTTCGTTATTTTTTTTGGTCAAAATTATGTCCCCGTTATAGTTCTCGGTTGAAACAACCTCATTGAGTATCTTTTCCACTTCTTCATGATTTGCACTCAAGCGGGTTAACTTCATTTCCAATAACTCGTTGGGAGAAAAACCAAAAGTCTTATAAGCAAACTCGTTGGCATAAGAAATATTACCATTTATATCAGTTAGCACAAAGCTTTCATAAGCGTTTTCAACAGCTGATGAAAGTATTTTGATTTTTTCTTCTGCACGTTTTCTCTCTATTGTTTTTGCTACTTGCGATGATATATATTCAAACATGCGTAGTTCTCTTTCCCCATAAGCTTTAGAATCCGAATAGTGTTGAACTGCCATTACTCCTATCGCTTTGTCATCAATAGTGAGCGGCACTCCAAGCCAGATAGCAGAAGGCGTTCCGCTTTGAACAATTTCCCCTTTATTGCACATTTCCAGAATTTGCTCGTTAGTAACAAGCAGAGCTTCCCCTTTTCGAAGAACAAATTCCGTCAAACCATTTCCGAATGTCCGCGCCGATCTAAAAACATCCTTTTCATCTACAGAATATGGGAAGCTAATGGTGTTAATTCGCTCATCATACATTGATATGTAGAAATTCTTTGCATGCATAATTGTGGAAATGATTTCGTGAATAGATTTATAAAGCTCATCTAACGACATGATTTTATCTGCTGCCTGTGATATTTTGAATACGGCATTCCGAATAAGATCAAAATTCTTTCGTTCGGTAATGTCGATAAACGTAGTTATTGAGCCTATCACCTCATCTTCCTTGACAATTGGATGTACCCAATATTCAATAGGGATTGGAACACCATCCTTCCGCCAAAACACTTCATCAGAAACTGTAATTGCATTTTTTGTAAAATGAACATGATAGATTCTGCATTCATCTGCCGGATATGGACTGCCATCGTAATGGGAATGATGGATGAGCTCGTGGATATCTTTGCCAATCAATTCATTCTCACTCTCGTAACCTAAAATTTGTAAAAATGCACGGTTTACGAAAGTACAGTTGCCATTGTTATCTACACCATATGCGCCTTCAGCTATCGAATTAAGCAAGAGGTATAAATTTTCGCGGGAATCATTTAATGCATTTTCTACTCGTTTGTGTTGAGTGATGTCTCTTGCCGCAGAAAGCGCTCCTGTAACTTCACCATTTCTGTCTTTAAGAACTTTACACCACCAGGCAAGTAGCCGTCTTTCACCATCCCGGCGCCGTTGCCAGCTTTCAACATAAATAGTGCTTTCATCACCTTGAAAAAGTGGTTCTACATTAACATAAGTATCTTGCTCACCCTCGAAATAGAACGCAGCTCCTTTTCCAACTACGTCATCGCCGAAAAATTTAACTCCGGCAGCATTAGCCCATTTGTAAACTTTATTGTTGTCAACTTCCATAATAATATCCGGTACAGAAGCCAAAATTGCACTCTGCCGTGAAGATATAATTTGGAGTTCTTCTTCCATTCGTTTACGTTCAGTGATTTCATGATTTAGACCAACTATTCCAATAATTTGTCCTTGCGCATCCCGTAACGGAACTTTTGATCCCAGTAACCAATAATGATAACCATTCCTATCAATCAGTTCTCCTTCAATATCAAGAAGTGATTTTCCAGTGGTCAATACAAGCTGATCTTCTATATAAGAACGATTTGCTTGATACTCAGTAAATAGATCGGAATCGGTTTTTCCAATAATTTCATCTTCACTTTTCCTTCCACATAATTCAACTTCTTTTGAGTTAACTACTATTTTTCTTCCCTCTTTATCTTTTACATAAATCGCATCCGGAATCAAATCAATTATTGTACGGAGTAATTTTCGTTCATTGTGAACAGTAACTTCTGCCTTTTTATGTTCCGTAATATCCCGCCCAATACCTACAAGTCCGGTTATATTTCCACTTTCATCTTTCAACGGTAGTTTAGATGTTAAAAGCCAATGTGTTTTTCCCTCTGAATCAATTAGAAGTTCTTCACGGTTGATTATAGGTTGACCGGTTTGCATAATCCTTTGGTCATCCGCTAAAAACTTGGAAGCAATCTCTTTTGGATAAAACTCGAAATCATCTTTGCCCAGAACTTCTGCTTCAGATTTTGCGCCCATATAACGGACATCTACTAAGTTTGCAAAAGTCTTACGGCTGGCTAAATCTTTTGAATATATTAGGTCAGGACTGTTATCAATTACAGTACGCAGTAGTTGATGTTCATACTTAAATCGTTCTTCACTAAATTTCCGTTCGGTTACATCCCGGGCGGATAGAAGGACGGTATTTAACGTTAATGGTGAGAGCTTTCCTTCAAACAAAAATTCTTTCTCACCCGCATTCAGTGAAAAATTAATATCTATGGATTCGTTTAATTGTAACGCATGTTTAATATTATCCAACAAAGCGTCGGCTTGGTTTTTATTAAATACATCGTGAAACGACTTGCCGGTAAGCTCATCCGTAGTTTTGAAGAGAGGGGTGTGATTTGAAGAGAGAACTTTAAGAAAGTATCCGTTGGAATCAATTTCTATTAGAACGTCTGATAATGCGGATAGAATCTTATCAATTTTTTCATTGAAGTGTTCTGCGGAAAAATTTTCAATGCTGTAATCAACAATTTCTTTTTTCTTCCCCATTTTATATCTCCAAGAATTAGGGAGTCGCTAACTAAGTAGATTAACAACTATACTATTATGCTAAAGCAATGTAAAAAAAATAGGTTTAATATGTAGCAAGAAATAACAGTGAGGCCGGAATTAATAATCGTCCTGTTATTAATTCCGTAATTCAATTATTTTAATCCTAAGACGGCTGTTCATATCGCCGATAAGACTACAAATATGACTAGTAATAGAACGAATATGTTTGTTCCTTATTAGAGCTAAAATTCCAAAAGTATTTTTTGCAGCAGAGATTTTTCATCATATCCGAAACTAATTTCAGCAGTGAATCACTTAACATCAGTATAAAAGTCGGATATTGGCAATCCGCTTGCTCATTAACAAACTTTAGTGTTTCACTTAACCATTCATAGGAGTTCTTTAATTCAGCGCTTAACAACGAGCCATCAGAATTATAGTGACATGATTCTTTGCCTTAAGAATTGTTGTTCTTGAAAAACTCTTTTAGAGTCATTTTCTGCTACTCATTAAATTCGAAATCTGAAAAGAACATTTTTGCTTCCGGTAGTCTCCTAAAGGCTCTAACTAAAATTCCTTCTGGACTATACAAATACTAAGTCTTTGTCTTAAAACAATCCGAGCATTCGAATATCTTCTCAAGTAATTTGCCTTTGCAATTATATTTAGGAATGACCGCTTATTTTATCTCTGCAACTATATTCTTCTTGCATTACTGGAGTTTCATAGTTAAAGAAATGAAATAGATTCGGAGTTGTGAAATTGTTCAGTATGAAGTTACTATACTTCTGATATTCGTAGATAAATGTTTGCTTCCAGCTAGATTTGAATTCCCAAACCTTCTTGCTGAGATTCTTGTTCTCATCGTATAAATATTTTATCGAGGCGGATAAAGTATCTTTTTTAGTTTCTAATTCCCGACGCTTGCGTAGTGGGTTACAACTTTTTGCAAAAAGAATATCCCCTAGATACCTCATGCTTGCGGCGTGGAGCTTCATTGGTAGTGTTCTTGATTCAATAAAAAGAGGAGTAAAGTAATTGGGTGCGAGCAGATCCATTATTATGCACAATTCTTTCGGTTTTGAGTTCTCTTTTCGCAGAGAGTGGCTGGTTCATTCACATCTCAAAATGTTACGGCCGAAAAATGGCAAACTCATTTAAAGAATGGAAACTATTTTGTTTAGTAGTGAAAACACTTTTGAGTCGATGGCAAATTTAGTGTTTATACCCTTCAATCATAGTGACACATTTGCGGCAATATGTGTTGCCCTTGATGTCAACTTCTTCAATTCCATGAGACGCATGCATCACACAGTCCCAATCAATGCAATGGCGCAGACCGTAATTATGCCCCAGCTCGTGAAGAATTTCTTTAATCGTTCGCTCTAATAATAGATTCTCGTTTGATATTCCGGAATAAAATTCTTCATGTAAACGACAGACGGAAAGTATAGAGTGTTTCCCGTTAAGTTGCGCTTCACCGAAAATAAAAGTCAATGCCGGAACAAAAACATCAACATCTGTTAACAAAATAATTTTACCGTTAAACTTCTCCGTAAGTTTTATTACTTCAGCAATGATCTGTGTGGAAAAATATTGTCTGCGGTCTATAGAAAAGAAATCATCAATATTTAGCTTTATCTCAACGACGTGAATATTGGAAGAAAATCTTTTCGATAATTCCGTTACGAGATTTTTTAGCAGCAAATTACTGTAGAATTTAAGCGGCGCAATAAAGATGTCCATTATTACTCGGCTTTGCGGAGATCGTACTTGCTTATTTTATTGTAAAGTGTAACTCTATCTATCTCGAGTATCTGTGCGGTTTTAGAAATATTCCAGTTGTTCTCATTTAGAATTCTGAAAATGTATTTCCTTTCCATTGAAGAAAGACTTTTCTCATCACCGGCCAATTCAAAGTTGTTTCTCGAAACATGAAATGGAAGATCATCAACGGTAATTGAGTTGGATTTGCCAACCACCATTGCTCTTTCTATCGCGTTTTCCAATTCGCGAACATTACCAGGCCAATCATAACTCATTAGAAAATCCATCGCTTCTTTAGAAATGCTTTTTATCTTTTTATTCATTGCACTTGAAAATTTAATGATGAAGAAATTAACTAGCAGAGGAATATCATCACGTCTTTCACGCAACGGAGAGATTACAATAGTGAAAACATTTAATCTATAGTATAAATCTTCTCTAAACTTACCAGCTTTAACAAGTTCTTCAAGTGGTTCGTTTGTAGCAGTGATAACTCTAAAATCGCTTTTTAGTAATTCATTTCCGCCAACTCGGTTAAACTGCTTTGTCTCGATCACCCTTAACAGCTCAATCTGCATTCTAAGTGAAATCGAACCAATTTCATCAAGAAAAACAGTTCCACCGTCGGCCATTTCAAATTTCCCTTTTCTTCGGAACTGAGCGCCGGTAAACGCGCCCTTTTCGTGCCCAAACAATTCGCTTTCAAGAAGTGATTCTGCCAGAGCACCGCAGTTCACTGTGATAATTGGGGAATATTTTCTGCCGCTGTTTATATGAATTGCTTTTGCAACTAATTCTTTTCCCGTGCCGCTTTCACCCCGAATCATAACTGTAGTATCGGTACGGGAGACAGAGTGTACGAGTTCATAAATTTTCTTTATCTGAAAACTCTCGCCAATCAAATTATCCGGTTTGATAATTTCTTCAATATTTTCTTTTAACTGAACGTTTTCAATTTTCAGTGCTCTTTGTTCAAGTGCTTTCTTTACTAGATGTGCAAGTTCGTCTGGATCAATAGGTTTTGTAACGTAGTCATAAGCGCCGTTTTTCAAAGCTGTAATTGCTGTTGGAACCGAGGAAAATGCTGTTATGAGAATGATTATGGCCTCTTGATCAATCGCTTTAATTTTGGATAATAATTCCAAACCACTCATTCCCGGCATCTTCATATCAACAAGAAGGAGGTCAAACTTTTCCTTCGCATATTTTTTTAAAGCAGTTTCTCCATCCTCGGCAGTATCAACAATATAATTTTCTTCTTCAAACCAGTGATGAAAAGATTCTCTTACAATTCTTTCATCATCGACAATTAGAATTCTTTCCTTCTTATCCATAAATTTTCCTATTAAGCAAGTTGTTCGTTTTGTGGTAATACCACCTTAAACGTAGTTCCTAAGTCAGAAGTTTTTTCTACTTCTATTTTACCATTGTGAGTAGTAATTATTCCATAGGCGACAGCTAAACCAAGTCCGGTACCTACGGATGCTTCTTTTGTTGAGTAAAACGGTTCGAAAATATGAGGCAAATCCTTATCTGTAATACCTGTCCCTTCATCAGTTATTCTAAGAACAACGCTGTTGTTCTCTCGTGCTATATTGATTGTAATTTTTCCTTTATTGTTCATTGCTTCAATTGAATTAATTAGAAGGGACATTAGAGCTTGTTGAATTTTGTTGGCGTTACAGTAGATTTCGATTGGCTCGTCGGGATAATCTTTGACTAAAGTAATACGGTTAATTTCCAGATGATGATTAATAACAGTTGCACTGATATCAATTATTTTTAATAGATTTTCTTTTACGAACTCATCCGGTTCAGAGTGAGAAAAAATTAGTAGGTCTTTTACAATTTGTCCACAGCGGGCAGATTCTTGTGAGATTAATTCCAAGTATTCTAGAATAGTTGCATACTCAGTATCCTTCTGAACTACTTTTAATTTTTTTGTTATCAATTTACTTAACGTCAAAATTCCAGCCAGCGGATTATTTAACTCATGCGCAACGGTGGCAGATAGTTTTCCTAGTGATGCGAGCTTTTCAATTTGATTGACCTGGTTATAAATATTTTTGAGTTCTTTCGTCTTTTCGTTCACTTTGTCATTCAAAGTTTCTGACCAACCTTTAATTTCCTGATATGCCTCGTTAAGTTTTGTAGACATCTCGTTAAACCGCCGCGCCATCTGCCCAAGTTCGTTTTTGGAATCAATGTTAATTCTATAATCTAAATTTCCATTCCCAACCTCTTCAATACCCTCTCTTATTTTTTTTATTGGTTTATTAACTAAAACTGTTATGAACAAACCGGAAAAGAAAGAAATAACTACAACTATGAAAACAGAAGCGATAATTACTTTTCTGGTGCTGCTTTGAATAATTGAATCAAGTTTTTCTAGCGAAACAACAACATCGAGAACACCAAGAATTTGTACTTTGGGAGAGTGGGCATGGCAGTCTGCGTTTGAGCAATCAAGTTCATTTTGGATCGGATTTATAAGGCCAAGCACTCGTTTATTCTCAAAGTTCTTATATATCCTAGATTTATTTTGATTTGTTAAGCTTTGCAACGGAACAGAGCTATTATGGCAAACTATACAAGCCTCGGCGGTTAAATTAACCTTCTTACTTATTTCCCGAGGATTGGTAGAAAAAATAATTGTGCCCTGTTTGTTATAGATACGTATTTCTTCAACACCAATTTCAGTGCGGAGTGTTTTAATAATCTGATGCACGTCTTCGCGCCGGTTTAAGAGCATGCTATAACGCGTAGACTTTTTAATTATGTCGCTGATATTATAAGCGCTCTCAAATCTTGATTGGGTTAAATAGCTATCGAGATTATTAATTATAAAGTAGGTATAAGCTGAAAGAATAATAAGTAAAATACAAGAAATAGAAATTATGAGCCGAACGCTTAGTTTATTCCGAATTCTGGTTTTCATAAAACCTATTAAGTGTTAACGTAAAATTAGAAAATACCTTAGAGACTTACACTCTGTTTTCTGTATTATCCTTGTATATTAACAGTATTTGTGTGTGGGAGGAAAAAAAATCATAATGGTTATCATGAAAATGATATCAATATGAAGGACAAGAAAACTATTTATTGGCCGTTTAATGTATTTAAAATAATGATATACTTTTTATTGCCCACAAGTTGATGAAGAAACTTAATCTGATATCCTCCGTCCAACATTGTTTCGCCAACTTTAGGCACTTCTGATTTTATTTCTTCAATAAAACTTAATGCTCTTAGGTACATGTTGTCCCATTCTTCACGAGACAATCTCCCCCTTAAAAGTTCTCGGTTTTCAACACCAATTATTGCATACCATTGGGTACTGAAAGGGCTGTCATTCGTATTACCAACTTTATCATAAATCAAAATATTCATAGGAGAGGAGAGACTAACCGTCCCCCACACACCGGAAATCTGAATTATCTGCTGCCCGGTCGAAATATTTTTCGCACTGTCTTTTATAGTCACTGAACATACAGTATCAAGAAAACAATTTAGAATAGGGTTTATGCCCAAATAAAATGTATTAGAACATATCTCCTTTGCAATGAGATTATTTCTTAAGTAGATAATTTTATCATCATACTTAATGCTTTGCAGTTTGGCCGCAACAATATCCACTACATTGGCTACGTCATTAAACTGTGTCGCTTGCTTATTCAATAAATTTCTCATGACCCTATCAAACATACAATTTTCACAATCAAATTTATTATCGCATAATTTATATTCGATAACTTGAGAGGCCATCCAAATGCATTTCAGCTTCTCATAAATTGTACTATGGAATTCATTTTCATTATTCATGTCACTCACCAAAATTATTTGTTTCCAATTAATTGTGCGCTATCCTTTTCAAAATCTGCGGGTTCTTCATTTACAAAAACAGCAAAGTTTTTCGCAATAATCCTAAAAGCGAATATTGCAAGCACAACAAGCATCATTGTAATGCTAATTTCATCGAATGAAGGGAAGTAGTCCACTCCTGACGATGCGGTTAAACCTGTTATGCTTACGTTCAATCTGTTTAGGATCAATCCGGATATAACACAGACCGAACTTATATAGAGCCATTTTTTATCTTCTCGGTACTTTTTGAAGCTTAGCAAGTAGCTTGGTACAATTGTTCCCAGAATAATTTCCAAATAGAAAAGATATGTTTCGGTGGATAGCATTGTTAGATAGATTGCTTTGCCGTTATCAATGAAATCATAAATCTTCAATAAAAGGCCAGCTATCAAAGCAAATAAAACTGCAAAAGCAACTCCGGATAAAACATTCATTTTCAGTTCTGTATTATTGAAACCATCCTTCTTTGTCAACGCTCTAGTAACTAGAAATGCTTCAAAGATTACCATAGACAATCCAGACGCAATGCAGGAGATGTAAAAATGCACGGGTAGTAAAGAAGAATACCACAGCGGGTGTAATTTGCCGGGTACAATCAGATATAATGAACCGAAAGAAGACTGATGAAGTGTAGAAAATAAAACACCGGCAATTACAACTGGCACAGAAATTATTTTTAAAAACTTAACAGGCGCTTTGATATTATACTTTTCCAGAACAACTGGTGCAAACTCTAAAACAATTACCGTTGTGTAACAAATTAAACACCAAGTGATTTCAAACATTACAGAATGAATATTCCACATTACTAGTGGATGCCAAAAATTTTCCGGTCTTCCCAGATCAACTACAAGCAAACAAACTACAACTGAATATCCTAAAAAAGCAGTTAGAACTGCTGGCCTTACTAATGACTCATATTTGTGAATATTAAAAATGTGAACAGTTGCAGCAATTGTAAATCCCGCCGCGGCGAGTCCAACACCTAGAAAATCAAATCCTATCCACAAACCCCATGGTACCGAATCGTGCAAATTAGTTGTAGTTCCAAGTCCACGTGAAAATCTATAATAAGTTGAAAACAAACCCATTGTTACGATAACAACTGAAACCACTTTCCAAAAAGTAGGTTTTAATATTTCATTGATTTTCATATGAATTAATTTCCGTTAGTAGTATTTCTTTCTTCTTTAGCTATTTCATTTTTTCTTTTTGTAAGCCAATACATTGCGCTTAAGAATAATCCTCCACCAATCACAACCGATGGAATTTTTTCCATTGCTTTTATTGTAAATTCAGGCATAGGTTCTTTTGGTAGTTTTGAGAGATAACCCAACTGCTCAAATGGCACAGGCGAGATGATTAGAACATGGCCGCCACCCGCTTCTTCAAGACCATATATTTTTTGATAATATTTCCCCGGATTTTCGTTCAACCTTTTTTTAGCAATGGCTGTCAGTTTGTCCATATTGCCAAACATAGTTGCCTCGGTTGGACAAATTCCAGCACACGCTGGTAATTGACCTTCTTTAACAATATCATCACACAGAATACATTTGCGTACACGGGGCTGAGTAGTACCCCATTCATAGCGGGGAATATTGTGAGGGCAAGCTTGCATACAGTATCTACAGCCAATACATTTATCAGCATCGTATACTACCGCGGCTGTAGAACTTTTTTGGATTGCGCCAACCAGGCAAACTGAAGCGCATGCCGGTTCATTGCAGTGCATGCAAAGTTTACGCGCGTACATTTCACCATATTGTTCTACAACTGTGAAGGTGTTATCCGAGAGATGATCTTTTAAGAAATCTTTATTTGTTTGTGGCAATTTATTAACTACTTTGCACGCATTATAGCATAAACCACAACCTACACAAAGCGTTACATCAAAGAGAATCCCATTTTCGTTCAACATTTATTTTCCAAATATTATAATAAGAGAAATTCTTTTTCAAAGTCATTTTCAATTTGTTCAACTAATGATGAGTTTATATCGTTGGTTAACGTTCCTCCATCATACATGGTTTCGCCGGCCAATTCTACATTAGGCGCATGACTATGAATAAAACTTTTTAGTTTGATAAATTCTTTTTTCATCCAGTTTAATGCATCGTTTCCCGCTAAAAAATCATTCAGGTTTTCGTGGAAATCATCTGAACTTAACTGTACGCCCCAAGTTTCATATGGATTTGTGATTATCTCGCCAATAATTTTTGTGTTAACGGATTTTACAATACCATTGATAGGCGACAGAAATCTTACGATTTTATTTCCGTAACTGCCTTCGAATATCATTTCTCCACGATTTAACTCTGTACCTACTTTGGCACAATTTAATATTGATAAGGTTCCCAATGCAGTAGTGCCAAATGAATCAATTCCGATAACAATCAATCCGCCTTTATTCTTCTTAAGCCACGTGTGTCCTTTTGAAAAAACTATATTCGAGGGTATAACCAAACTACTTCCATCATATAATGATAAACCATATTGTGGGAATAAAGGCTCAAATGCCGGATGATTTTCCCCTTGTATTTTTAATACAACCAAATCGACTGAGAGTATGAATAAAAATGCTGTCAGAACAAAAATTGCAACCATAAAGCATCCTTTTTGTAAAAATCATTTCAGTTACTTTTTGTATTACTTATTTACTTTCATCTGCAGAAGTATTCTCATCTTTTGTAGCGTTGCTTGTTCCTTCTTGGCTATGCGGTTTTCCGCCGTCGTACATTGTTTCGGTTGCAAGTTTGAATGCCGGGTCGAATTTCTGGGTGAAAGATTTTGAAACTTTGCTTTTCTTACTAGAGCCCACAATCAATGGTTCGATCACAAATCGAACTAGTAGATCAACACCAATAAAAACTAAGACAAGAATTAATAAAAACGTAATCATGATTATCTCCTTGGAAGTATTAATTGAATTTAGGAAACAACAATTAACATACCAGTAATGTTATCCTTTTTATTTTTCTTCTATATCATTGAAAAACAAGGTGTTAAACTTATAGTGTGGAATTATTAAACGATGTGATGAAGGAAAGATGTAAGTAATTTCAACATGATGGTGTTGAAAATTGCATCATCTCCATATAAAAGTATAAAAAAGTCTGTGGTGCAATGTCCTAAAAACAGACTCAACTAACCAGTTGTGTGAATTAGATTCTAAAAATTGACAAAAGGAAGTTAAAAGCAATTATTCAAAAATTTATCAGCGGAAATCATGATAAATCCGTTTAATCCGCGTTCCATTTTTTGATTATATAATTGCTTTTTACTTCATAAAGCTTAGTTCACACAACGGGTTAAATTATTAAATTGCGATTCAAGGGGCACTTCTTTTCCATCTTTCGGATCCAGAAAATGTTAATACAAGTACGGAGAAATTCAAAACCTCCGCTACACTAATTTAGTTCCATGTTATAGGTAATTGCATAGATGTAATTATTCAATAAATTTCTGTCTTTCGGAAACTCAACAAACACTGGGGCGATTTGACATGAGAAATGATTCACAGAAAAACAACTGGGTTGAAAAAGGAAAGAGGAATTCCAAAAAACAAGATTAAAGTTTTTTGAAAAATGCAAAAAAAAGCCCGGTATAGAAGTCAATCTATACCGGGGTTAAATAATACTAATACTATTACTACTACAACTAAAAACTAAAACAAGTGATACTAATAATACTATTACTACTACCAGTAACAATCAAAACTACTAATTGTTACTAACTGTAATATAAAAGAAATATAATAAGAGTCAAGCTATTTTTAAAAATATGTAAGAGAAACCTCTGAAAAATTATTGAGGATTTAAAAACTTTTTTGTTAATAGCGTTGTAAGAGAGTAAACAAACCAGAGAAGATGATGCGAACCAACAAGATTAATAATATCGATTTGTTTACCCAAGCAGCCAACGAAGGATTTGAAAAACATATAAAGACTCAAAGTAAACGGGCATTGGAAACGATCAATCAAAAAATAAACTGGAACGATCTTATAAGTCCAATAGAACAAAAGTTGGAGATGAGTAAAAGTAAAAACTCAGAAGCTGGGAGACGTCCATTTTCGCTAGAGGTAATAGTAAAATGTTTTCTTCTACAAACAATCTATAATCTATCAGATCCACGCTTGGAAGAAGAGTTAGCAGATCGAAGAAGCTTCCAGATATTTTTAGGTTTAACCAGCGGAGATTCCATACCAGATGAGACAACACTCGTTCGTTACCGAAAAACATTTTCTTCATTGGGGTTAGATAAGATGCTATTTGATGGATTTAACAAACAACTAGATCAAAAACATTTAATAGTAGGAAAAGGCACTATAGTAGATGCCACAATCAAACAAGCACAGGCAACACCATCAAGCAACAAAGATCAGGATGCAAACTTCACCAAGAAACGAGGTAAAACTTATTTCGGGTATAAAGGGCATATCGCAATTGATGAAGACAGCCAGATTATAAAACGGCTTGAGTTTACAAAAGCTAGCGTTCATGACTCCAATGAATTTGACAATCTTGTCGATTACACTGAAGAAGCAGTATTTGCAGATAAGGGCTATGCTAACAAATCAAGAAGAAAGAAACTTGAATCAAAGGGAGTATTTGATGGCATCTTAGAAAAAGGTTATCGAAATAAACCATTAAGCAAAATCCAGAAGAAAGTGAATCGATTACTCTCCAGTATAAGAAACGAAGTTGAGAAGACATTTGCATTCATGAAAAAAGTTTTGGGTTATGACCGATGCAGTTATTATGATCTTGAAACGAACCGTTTTGAATTTACTTTTGCGGCATTAGTTTTCAACATCAGGAGAATGATATCGTTGACTACTTGATTTCTGCTCATAGGAGTCTACTAAAGACTCACTGAAGCAGACAACACTATTTCAAAGAACTA
>JAZDFQ010000033.1:0-8792 GCA_043807765.1 Ignavibacteriota bacterium | reverse complement strand
TTGTTCCATCAAATTTACACCGGATACCGGCTTTAAAGTAAACTTACAAGAATAATCTTGCGGAAACAGAGTATATTCTTTGTGAGTTCTCGCTCCCCAAGAATCATCTCCACCTACACCCATTTGTTTAAGATCAAGATTAGTAAAAATATAATCACGCTTTACCATATCTGTTGGATGCATTGTACCACGCTCTTTCTGAGTTAAATCTTCGTCAGTAAAGAAACGGGTTGAAGCGCTTAACAATGGTTCTCCAACAGCCATTAAACCAAAACCGTTTTTGTTTGTCATTGCAATCCAACGGAGATCGGTTCTGGTTCCATTTTCTTGCGGACTAACATACGGAGTGTGCATTTCTTCGATACTTAACTTATACAGATCGACAAATGCGGCTGCATTTCTGTCCCAATAATTTTCGTGAGAACCTTTTCCATAAAAAGTGATGTTTGAAAACTCTTTAGGAATACTAAGTTTAACACCAAATCGAGGAAGTTCCGGCAAGTCACTTTTGTTGATTTTAATTTTATTCTCAATCCCAATTTCTCCATTGCCAAATATGTTGTATGTTGAAAAGTATTGAGATCCAACTTCAGCTAAATCAAACTCAATATTTATTGTTACTTTATTTTTCGAAACATTATCCGGACTAACCGAGAAACTTTTTACAGTTCTTTTATCGCCGGCGTATCTCCAAACTGCAGCTCTCTTCTGAAGACCATTTCCAAAATCGTTATCTGTTGGTGCGCGCCAGAAATTCGGTTCCGGTCCTTTCTCGATCAAAGTTTGATTCTTGAATTTGTAGGATGTTAACAAACCATTTTTCTTATCGAAGGAAATCTCGAAATCTTTTCCAGTCACTTTCACTTCATTTTCATTCTCATTTATTTTGATCTGCGGGCAATTCTTGGAATCAACTTTTGTAATAATATTCTCGTGAGGATATTGTATTTGTTCAGCAGCAATTTCGTATCCCTTCTCAGCCCATAATGCTTTCTCTTTCAATCGGAAACTGAAGTTTAACCAGTATTCACATCCCGGTTTCGGATTGCTAAGCTTTATAGGCAACGAAATTGTTTTTTCACTTCTTGGTTCTAAACTAAAGTTACTCTCAATTCCTTCTTGCAGAACTTTATCATCTTCTTTGAACTTCCAAACCATTTCAAACTTATCAAGATTAGTAAAGAAATATTTATTTACGACTTTAACTTCGCCTTTTACTAAATCAACCGGCTTTACAGAAATATTTTGATAAACCTTTTTCAATTCAAGTGTTTTAGGAGTCACAGAACGATCGGCCATTATCAAACCATTTATTAAGAAGTTTCTGTCCGTCATTTTCTCACCAAAGTCGCCGCCGTAAGCCCAGAAGTCTCTTCCATCAGCAGTTTTCTTTTTGAATGCTTGATCAACCCAATCCCAAATACTTGCGCCTTGCAGCTGATCGTGTGCTTCAATTACATCCCAATAATCTTTTATGTTGCCAAGAGAGTTTCCCATTGAGTGTTCATACTCGCAAAGAATCATTGGACGGTCACGTTTTTCTTTTGCGTAATCGAGCAGATATTCTATCCGCGCGTACATTGGACAAACAATATCTGTATGAGATTTGCGTCCGGCCTGTTCGTAATGTAAAGGACGAGAAGGATCGCGCATTTTCATCCAATCGTAAACTGCTTGAAAATTTGTACCGTCGCCGGCTTCGTTGCCGAATGACCAAATAATAATGCTTGGATGATTTTTATCCCGCTCAACCATTCTTTGATTTCTTTCAAGATGAGCCCAAAGCCATTCCGGTTTGTTAGCAAGAGTTTTATCCCAGTTATAACCTATGCCGTGCGATTCAACATTCGCTTCATCAATTACATAGAGACCATATTCATCGCACAGTTCATACCAGCGTGTGTCATTCGGATAATGAGAAGTTCTCACGGTGTTGATGTTGTGCTGCTTCATAAGTTTAATATCTTTTATCATTAACTCATCAGAAACATTGTGCGCAGTAACCGGGTCGTGCTCGTGGCGGTTTGTTCCTTTAATTAAAATCGGTTTACCGTTTACAAGAAGCTGTCCATTTTTAATTTCACTTTTGCGGAAACCAATTCTTGCGCTTTGATATTCTATTACACTGTCTTTCTCATTTTTCAATGAAACAACTAATGTGTAAAGATTCGGATCTTCAGCGCTCCACTTAAGAGGATTCGTCACTTTAGATTTCAGATTGATTACTGTTTCTGCATTCGGATATACATATTCAATCTTACCGCTCATAGTTTTTTCCAGCTCAAGCGGCTTTCCATGAGAATCTAAAACTGCGGCTTCAACTTTATATTTTGTAAATGGATTTGTTCCATAGTTTTTTGTTCTTGTAATTACTTTCAGATCCGCATCTTTATAATTTTCGTCAAGCACAGTCTGAACTTCAAAATCGCGGAAGTGAAGAAGCGGCGTTGACATCAAATAAACTCTTCTGAATATTCCGCTGAGGCGCCACATGTCCTGAGCTTCCAAATATGAGCCGTCGCTGAATCTGTAAACTTCTGCCGACAAAACATTCTTTCCGGCTTTCAAATATTTGGTGATATTAAACTCTGCCGGTAATCTAGAATCTTCACTGTAACCTACAAACTCGCCGTTGATCCACAAATACATTGCAGCTTCGGCTCCATCAAACACAAGGAATGTTTGTCGCTCTTTCCAATCTGCCGGAATTTCAAATTCTCTTCTGTATGACCCGACCGGATTCCAGCTGTTATCTATGAAAGGTGGATTCATCGGGAACAAGTAATCGCTGTTTAGATAAATCGGAACATCATAACCTTCAAACTGCCAGTTGCTAGGTACGTTAATCTCTTTCCACGCACTCACATCATAATTAGTTTTATAAAACTCAGCCGGGCGATCGGATGGTTTATCAACCCAATTGAACTTCCATTTGCCGTTTAATGACTGATAGTATTTCGAATCAAATCTTTTAGCCGCTGAAGCTTTCTCAAAACTCTCATATGGCATCAGAGTAGAATGCATTGGTTCCCGATTGATTGAATTGAGTTCGGGATTCTCCCATTCTTTTGTTTGAAGTGTTTGCGCTGTAATTAAACTTGCGAACAGTAAGGCTAGAAGGCTGGTTAATTTTTGGATTTTCATTGTGGTTTCTGATTTATGAAATAGTCGGTGAATTTCTAATCCAATACAACATGCAACAATTTACTTAGCAGAACTCTCTTCTATTTTCTTTCTAAAAAAAGCAACTGTCTCGCTCATTCCCTTTTCTAAACTAAACTCCGGTGTGAATGATAACGACTTATTTGTTTCTTCTACGCTGGCAAGACTGTGTTTAATATCTCCTTTGCGTTCCGGCTGATAGATAATTTCGCTCTTGCTGCCGATCAATTCAATAACTGATTTTGCAATTTGATTTATCGAAGTAGCTTTACCGAGCGCAACATTAAAAACGCCGTTTACATTTTCTGATGTAACTGCAAGCACGTTTGCTTTTACAACATCTTTCACAAAGATAAAATCGCGTGTCTGCTCTCCGTCACCATAAATTGTAATCGGTTCATTACTCATCGCTTTTGCTATGAATATTGGAACAGCTGCTGCGTACTGAGATTTAGGATCTTGACGGGGACCAAATACATTAAAGTAGCGAAGCGATACAGCGCCAAGACCATATTGCTCATTATACATCTGAAGATAATATTCACCATCAAGCTTTGTAATGCCGTAAGGAGATTTTGGCTGAGGACGCATATCTGTTCTCTTGGGCGATTCCGGATTCTCCCCGTAAATAGCAGCGGAACTGCTTAACACAATTTTCTTTACTCCATTTTCTTTGCATGCATCTAATACATTGAGCAGACCATTTACATTTATTTCAACACACTCATGCGGCTTATCAACGGATTCGGGGACTGAAATCATTGCGGCAAGATGATGTACATAATCTGTGTTCTCTAATACTTTAAAAACCTTTTCTCTATCGGTAATGCTTATTTGATGAAACACAGCTTGCGGAAACAATTGAACATTCGATAAAAATCCGGAACGCAGATTATCAATAATATGCACTTCAGCACCGACCTTAATCCAATGTTCAACAATATGACTGCCTATAAATCCGGCACCGCCGGTAACTACTACTTTAGTTTTTTTCATAATGTATTCTGACTAAACTTTTCTTCCAGATATTTTTTCACTTTTAGGATGTCTTGCTTGCTTGTTAAATCGGGGACAGCTTCGCTGAGTGGATAGCAATATAGAGACTTTGGATTCTTCTCAATCATTATCTTAACAGCAGTCGGTAATTCTTTTTCTTTACGGATTTCATTTAGTGGAACAATTTCCAGCGCGGGACGAATCATATCATAACTAAATCTGAATATATTCATGCTGACGCCGATAAATCCTTTTTTAGACTTTGAAGCCTCAACTTCTTCCGAAGAAGGCTTTTCAATAATATCAAGAAGAAAACCGTTTTCATCTTTCTTTGTTATCGCAAATTTTTCTACTCTTTCTTTCTCAACACCTAAACCATCTCTATCATAATCAACCATTGCATTAGAGTATTGAGATTGTCTCATCATCTCCAACGCATTCTGAGAATACAAATTATCGCTGTTGCACATTGTAAACTGTTTACCGCTCCATTCTTCCTTAATAAGCAATGCTTGAAGAAGCGCATCGGCAGTACCTAGAGGTTTTGTTCTTCCTTCTGGAATTGCTTGCAGAGCATAACTCAATTCAATTCCTTCGAACCAAGAATCATTCTTGTTCGATTCATAATAATCTTTTATCGAATTATCTTTTTCACTTACAACAATTACTACATCTGTATATCCGGCAAGTTTTGCGTTGAGGAGTAAGTAATCTAAAAATGGTCTTTCCCCTTCCCCTATGCGAATCATCGACTTAGATTTCTGCTCTGCGTCTTTTAATAATTTCGAATCAATTTCAGAGGAATCAGCTAATGATTGTTTCATCCGCGATGAAACACCGCCGGCTAAAATTACAAGTCTGTCGCTCAATCAACTGCCTCGGTTTTTGTACCTTCATCAATAGTAACAAGCCAGCTTTCCGGCGCAATTGATTTTACCGCTTCCAAAACCTTCTCGCCATTCTCCGGCGCGTAAGCAAACATACATCCGCCGCCGCCGGAACCATTAATCTTAGCGCCGAAAGCTCCCGCATTAAGCGCGGTTTCAATCATCTTATCAATTTTCGGTGTCGATATTTTGAGAACATCACGCAAAACTTTTTGATGTTCGTTCATCAATCGACCAATGCGGAGATGGTTGAGCGGATCTGTAAGCATTACTTGTCTAGCTTCAAATGTAATGTCTCTGTTTCTAATTGTTCCTTGAAGCAGTTCTAGCTGATCATTATTAAGTTCATCAGTATATCTGTCAAATTCTTCTAACCGGATATTCTGTAAAGAGAATTCCGGATTTTTTCTTTTAAGATCATTAACAATATTGATTACACCTTTTTTAACTCGGGCAAGAATATATTTTGTGTCTTTAGGTTCTTGAGAATTTCCAAGTATAAACTCGCCGAATTTTGGATGCATCGGATCCAAATGTATTTCCGGGAAAGATTCTAACCATATTACGCCGCCGACTGAAGTTGAATAATGATCCATCATTCCTCCCGGCTCACCAAATTCAAGTACTTCGGCTTTGTAACCAAGATTAGCAATTACTTGCGGGTCAAGTTCTTTTTCTTGATCGCTCATCTTTGCAAGGAAATTTATCCATGCGATTATCATAGCAGATGAACTTGACGTTCCGGCATTAATTGGAATTTCGCCATGCATTGTAACATCAAAACCCTTGGAAAAAGTAAAACCATCCCGCATCAAAACATTTACGCAGCTTCGCAGATAATCACGTTCAACTGTATATGGAATAGTTTCTTCAAACAGAAATGATTCCGAAGAATTTAAATCGGGCAAATCAATATTTACTTCGTTGTCTTTGCGCTTAACACCTTCTATACTTATTCTTTTGGAAATTGCGGCGGCAATTACCGGCAAGTTCAGATAATCTTGATGCTCGCCGAATAAACATATTCTTCCCGGAGCTGATGCTCGGAGTTTGTTCATCTTTTTCTACCAATTAGTTGTGTAATTATTGCTGCATGTTGTTATGAACTGCCTGCACATCATCATCTTCTTCAAGCGCGTCAAGCAATTCTTTTACTTCCACTTTTTGCTCTTCAGTCAATTCTTTGGAATTGGTTGGAATATATTGAGTTTCGGTTGCACCGATTTCAATATTTTTTTCTTCCAGAGCTTTCTGCATAGAGCCGAAATCTTGAAATGAAGTTGTGATATAAATATTGTCATCATCGTAAGAAAGATCTTCCAGTCCAAAATCAATCAGTTCCAATTCGAATGAGTCCATATCCGGAGCTACTGACTTAGCAACTTTAATCAATCCTTTTTTCTCGAACATAAATGCGATTGACCCGGAATTACCAAGTACGCCTTCATGCTTTCTGAAAATGTGGCGGACATTTGCTACAGTTCTAGTTGGATTATCCGTAGCACACTCAACAATTACAGCAACACCATGCGGTGCGTAACCTTCATACATTATTTCCTGGTAGCCGGTTGTGTCTTTGGAAAAAGCGCGCTTAATAGCTTGTTCCACTTTATCCTTAGGCATGTTAACGCTTTTCGCGTTTTGCATCGCTATTCTAAGTTTTGAATTTGCTTTTACATCCGGTCCGCCGGCCTTCACCGCAATTTCGATGTCTTTTCTAACTCTGTTGAATGCTTTAGACATTCTTGCGTAACGCGCGAACATAACGTGTTTTCTGGTTTCGAATATTCTTCCCATTGTTTACTCTTTATTTATTAATTGATTTTTTCTCTAACAAAAGTTTTTCGTATTTCTTCGTAGACGCGATTAATCGCGTCTTTACATGATTCATCTTTTTTGTAGCGACGTAGCGCGCTACGTCTTTACCAAATTGATTGTTATCGTAGAGACGCATTAACTCGTCCCGCGTTTTGTGCGGGGGTGAAGCGTCTGCTTTTCCGAGACGGCTCACCGAGCCGTCTCTACGTTTAGAAATTTAAAAACAGTAAAGCCCCAACTTGGGGCTTTAAAATTATTTCATACAATCACAATGTTTGCATTCCATTGGGTACTTCATTTCTTCTTTCATGAATTCCGCGATTGAATCAACAACATATTTAATTTGCTCGTTTGATAATTCCGGATAGATTGGCACAGCGAGTGAATCATTTGCTGCACAATTAGCTACCGGATAATCTTCATCTTTTGTGTTTAAGTATGAAAAGCATTCCTGTCTGTGGAATGGAACCGGATAGTAAACTTCGCAGCCGATTTCTTTCTTCCGCAAGAATTCCAAAAGTGAATTTCTTTTTTCTACTCTAATAATGTATTGGTTATAAATGTGATAATTCTTATGTCCCGTTTCCTTGTAAACGGCTTTAGGAAGGAGTACTTTATTCTTTTCGTCAAAACAGATTTTCCCTTCAACTTCTGCTAATCCCGCTTCTTGAAAATGTTTTGTATAAAGGGAAGCGTTCTCTCTCCTCTTTGCCGACCATGAATCCAGATGAGGAAGTTTTACACGAAGAACCGCGGCTTGCAGTGTATCTATTCTAAAATTGCCGCCGATAATTTTATGATAATACTTCGGTTCCATTCCATGCATACGCATCATTTTCATTTTAGCGTAAAGTTTTTCATCGTTAGTTGTGCAGATTCCCGCATCGCCGAATCCACCAAGATTTTTACTTGGGAAGAAGGAGAAACATCCTATATCTCCAATTCCGCCTACGAATTTTCCATCTTTGTACTGAACGCCGATTGCCTGCGCGGCATCTTCAATAACTTTTAGATTATGCTTCTTAGCAATTTCCATAATTGCATCCATATCGGCACTTTGTCCGTATAGATGAACCGGAATAATCGCTTTTGTTTTTGAAGTAATTTTCCTTTCAATATCAGCCGGATTAATGTTAAATGTAACCGGATCGGAATCAACAAAAACCGGAACAGCGTTTAATCTTGCAACAACCCCGGCAGTAGCAAAGAAAGAATAAGTTGGAACGATTACTTCATCACCCGGCTTAATATCAAAAGCCATTAAAGCCAGCAGAAGCGCGTCTGTTCCGGAAGTAACACCAACGGAGTATTTTACACCAAGGTAAGCGTTAATATCTTCTTCAAGTTTGGCTACATCGGGACCGTTAATAAAATACTGGGAATCAACTACTCTCTGTATTGCTTCATCAATTTCTTTTTTAAGAGCTAAATACTGGGGTTTAAGATCGAGCAAAGGAACTTTCATCTAATCCTCTAAAGAATTTTATAATTGTGGGCTCAAATCTAAGGAAAATAGGCAACATTTATAAGCCATTATTTACCCCAAAAACTAAAAGAGCTCTTTGCTCATCTAGGTAAGACCTTAATAACTACACAAATGTCGCAACGTCCCACATTTCGGGAACCCGCAACACATGATTTGAAGCTTGTCACGATGTATTTTATTGGGAAGCGACTCGTTATATGTGCGGGTTTAAGAAATAATTTTAAGTAATGGAAATAATTAACTTTTTCTTAAGACCAAGTTCTATTATTCTATAAAAGGTAGAAATCTGTATATCACTTTGCCGGGAGTGTAAATAATTTTGTGTAAATGGTTGAAGTAGAGAATTAGTTAAGAGCTGCGAAGCGTAGCGAAGCAGCACTTAAGTTGCGAAAATCCAAAAAGGGTTTTCATTTTATAAAATACTCATTACTTTAAACCATAAT
>JAZDFQ010000032.1:0-15349 GCA_043807765.1 Ignavibacteriota bacterium | reverse complement strand
ATTATGGTTTAAAGTAATGAGTATTTTATAAAATGAAAACCCTTTTTGGATTTTCGCAACTTAAGTGCTGCTTCGCTACGCTTCGCAGCTCTTAACTAATTCTCTACTTCAACCATTTACACAAAATTATTTACACTCCCTAACTTATCCTATAAAGGTTTTATTAAATAGAGGGTAGGGCAAAAATTATGTAACCCTTACCTCTAAAAACGAAATCATAATTGGTTCTTTATTTCATAATAACAAGTTTCTTAGTTGAAGAATAGTTTCCGGCATTTATACTGTAGAAATAAACTCCGCTTGGCAATTCTCCATTCTCAATTCTCCATTTGCAATTATACGTTCCCGCTTTCTTGTATTCATCGACAAGCGTTGCAACCTCTCTTCCAAGTATGTCATATACTTTTAACGTTACATATTCTTGTTTTGGCAGATCATACCTAATTATAGTTTCCGGGTTAAAAGGATTGGGATAGTTTTGGTATAAAGCGAATTCCGTTGGAAGAGTTTCTAGTAGCTCTTGTTGAACTCCAACCGGAATCGAGTAGTCGCCAATAGTCCATTGTGAGAAAGACTTTGTTGTAAATTCTGCATCATTTGTACTTGCGTTGAGTTGATTTCCAAATACGTTCCAACTTTTTCCTTCATCTTCACTTTTCCACAAGTAGGCTTTTGTTAAATCTTTACCGTTGTTATCATTTACCAGCCATTGTAGTTTAATTGTCCTTCCGCTAACCGGCTGGTTTGTAGGAACAATATTCCATCGGCGTTTAATGCTCTCATAAGCACCATATTTAGCAATAGCATTATCTCCGGTTGAGCGAGTGATTGCAACAGTGCCAAAGTCATCAGCGCCATCGCTAATTGTTACACCAATTCCTCCGAAGGTAGAATTTCCTTTGCCTAAAAATCGATCAACTTGAATGTTTCCCTCAACATAATTATCAGTTCTTTCCCCGGTGATTATCCCGTTTGCACCAAGACCAATAATGGTTTGAGTATCTGTAAACACTTTACCTTTCGTAATAGTTAATTGTTTTGTTACTGCAAAGCTCTTTGTTACATCAATTCCAGCTGCATTGTTAATATTGATAGTCTCTACTGATGAAGGTAATCCATCTCCTGTCCATTGTTTTTTTGTCCCATTATAGTTGTATATAGCTTTAGAAGAATAATCTCTAAGTGCGGTCTGCACGTTTCCCTTTTTTTCTAAAGCAGCAATTCCATCAACCGAACCAAGTTCGAGATTTGCATTATCCTCAACTGTAAACCTTCCTTCCCCTTCAACAATATTTTCTCCAAAGGAAAAATTCCCTCTTACTTTAAACTGATTGCCGGCATCGAGAATTAACTTGTTGTTCAATTCTACTTTGCCACTGCTAACATGTGTTGCTAAATTTTCATTTAGTAAAAGAGGAGCGTTAATCTGCAGCAATCCTTTGTTGTCTATGGCTGTTGTTAATGTAGATGTTTCGGTTGCAGTTCCTTTATTGATTAGGATTGAACCGACAGTTTCATTAATCAGAATAGATTTTGTCAAATCTAAAGTAGAGGTTCTCGGTTTTGCTTCAGATATAATTTCAATTATCCCGTTATTCTTTAGTCCGCCGTTTGTTTGTGAAGTAAGATCATCAACTGTTACTGAGACAGCCCGCTGGGTGAGATTGCTTTGTAACTTTATTTTGGATGTTTGTGGAAGCGTGAAGGTAGTTTTAACAGTGTAGTATCCTCCATCAAACCAAAGTAATTTTTGGTTCTCCATATCACCGTCAAACTCGCCTCCGTCTTGAAAAACAATTGTCCCATTATTCTTGAAATTAATAAAATATACTTTAGGAAAATTCTTAAGAAATACTGTCCCCGAATTGGAAATATCTCCCGCAAGAGTTATATCTCCCGCATCAAATGTAAGCGAACGGTCTTTTGATATTTTGATTAAACCAAACAGCTCAATCTTTGTTTGTGCAAAGAACCCTATAACTTTTAAGTTGCCGCCTGTAATATTAATTGTTCCGCCTGAAGCGTGTTGATTATCTGTGCCAAATATTTTCATTTCAAAGTCGTTATTGATGTTAATCGTTCCGTTGTTAAGAATACCCCCTTCAAAATAGTTAGTACCCTTAGCAATTCCTTGATTTACCAACATCATACTTTTGGATGCGTTTGATAATGCACCGTTTTGAATTTTTAAAGTTGCCGGGTTATTTGCACCGCCATAAGCTAAAGTGATATTACCTTCATTTGTAAATCCATCCTTTATTTGAAGTACAGTAGCTTGTTTAGTATCGCTCCCGGAAACGATTAAGTTTCCATTTGGCATAATTGAAAATTCACCCGAAAAGTAATTATCAGGTCCGTTCACCACATAAATAGATCCATCATTAACAACCTCGCAAGAAACAGTAGAATTATCCAACGTTAGTGATGTTTTAACAGTGAGCCATTTTGGACCGCTCATGCTTGAAGAAGTTAACATGATTTTTCCATTAGCTAGAAAAATATTTTCGTTAAGAACAACCGAACATGACTCAAATGCAATTGTACTTAGTCCATTAAAAAAGGAACCCGTTCCAAACTTAAATTGGCCTCCTTTCACAACTATTTTACCGGCAGATAAATCGATTTCACTGTTGTTTTCAAAAACTCCGCTTTGGTTTATTGTCCAGATACCGCCGTTTGTTGTTAGCGTTCCATTGTTTATTAGTGTAACACTTCCAACAGTTGTAGTTGTATTACTTGCAATCTCAATAATTCCTTCATTGTTGAATAGAGAATTGAGTTTTGGTTCAACCGATTGCCCGGCAGGAATTGTTACGTTTCCTCCGCCGGTATTTAATATTGGGCAGTTAATTTCTGAACCGGAATACAGATTAATATACCTTTGATTGTTAATTTGACCTGTACCGGTAATTGTACCGTAATTTTCTATTGTACCGCCTACACGGACATCATTATCAAAATCGTAATTTGGATTATCGTTTACTGTTAAAACCGCACCTTGGCTAACAATTAATTTTGAACCGGCAGATATGTAAGTTTGGTCTGCATTAGCATTTGTTGATACTGTAATTGTGTGACCGGTTTGAATCAATATTTTAGCACAGTTACTAGCACTCGGTACCGATGAAGAAGCGCTCCAAGTAATCCCGTCATCTACAGATATTATCCAGGTTGCAGCAGAGTTCCAATCACCGCTGGCTGTAGAATAAAAACGCACTTGAGAAATTACTATAGAGTTCAGCATCGAGAATAGAAGAAAAACCACTAGCTGTTTCATAGTTTCACCTTATTATTCTGTTTTGAGTTATTTCACTTAATTAGCAGCATCTTTTTCGTGCATGAATAGTAGCCAGCATTTATTCTGTATAGATAAACGCCGCTTGCCATGTTTAACTTTTTAGAAGAAAACACTACTTCATACTTCCCGGCTGTTTGCTCTTTGTTTACTAATGTTACGACCTCTCTTCCAAGTATGTCATATACTTTTAACGTTACATATTCTTGTTTTGGCAGATCATACCTAATTATAGTTTCCGGATTGAAAGGGTTTGGATAGTTATTGTATAATTTATACTCGGTCGGTATTACTACTTCTGCCTCATCTTTAATTTCGGTCGTAACCTCTCCAATCTTAATCTTTCCGACTGCATTTATATTTGTATTCTTTACTGTTGCTGTTACTACAAATATTCCCTCTGTGCATCCCGCAATATATTTTCCATCACTTGTTATTGTTCCTCCATTTGCTGTCCAGACAATTTGTGTTGGTATATCTAAAGGATTTAGATGTTGATCGAATGCGGCAATAGATAATTGAAGGGTATCTCCAACATTACAAGAGGTTGAGTCCGGGCGAATTACAATTTTGCTTAGACTGCTTTTGTAAACCACGGTAAACAAGGTATCGCTAGAGCTTAAAGAAGGATCAGTTTGCGATGTTGCTGTTATAATTGTTTTTGATTTTTCATCTTTTGCTGTTCCACCGGGCAAGCTAAATTTTATTTTACTTTCTCCGGAATTTGGTTGACTTAAATCTGCGTTTATGCTTTTACTGCTTGTAATCCAATTCAGTTTATCTGAAATAACTGCTATTGATAGTTTGTCGTTAGGATTGCTCCAATTACGGTAGAACACTGATAAAGAATCTATTCCGTTTTCCGGCAGATAAAGAGTATCGAGAGAGGCGACGAGAATAAGTTTGCTTTGGGAACTAAGCCATGTACTTGCGTTAATGTTGCCATGTACAAAGCCAGATGAACCTGAAGAAGAGCCCCAGTAATTATTCAACGCATTTATTTTAACATTTGGATCAGCATTGGATAAACCAAAGCCTTTGTTATTGTAAATGTTATTACCAGTTATTGTTGGGTTAGAGCCTTTCTCACACTTAATTGCATCATAGGAATCTTCAGTTATAATGTTCCCGATTAGTTTTGAATTGGAGTTTACTAAATGAACACCTGTATTATCTGAGCTTTTCCTTATGTCATTTTCAGCAATATAATTGTTACAATTCACCTCGTAGATTCCCCTTCTATTAAACCAAATTTTATTTTGAATAAAACTGTTGTAGTTAGACTGCTCGGCATAAATACCAAAACTATTTGGGATATTTAGTGTACCGGTTTTATTTGTCCCCAAATAATTATCTCGAATTGTATTCTTGCTTGAATACTTCCCAATCATAACTGCACAACTGGTATCAGCATTTGCCCCGCAAACCGTATTTCGTAAAACAAAGTTTTCGTATGCGCCCTCGTATATAACTATCCCGTTAGCAATCCCCAAATATTTTGAATGTGAATAATCGAGCCCAAAAATATTGTCTTGAATTATATTTCTGGTAGTACCGGGATCAGCAATCAGAATCCCAAAAGCTTTATACCCGGCGAATAAATTATTCTCAACAAAGTTGTCATTGGCACCATTTGTAAATGATATTCCAACTCCCGAAAGTCCAACTTTCGTTCCGTTAATATCCGTTCCAAACTTATTGTTGGAAATTATATTACTCTTAGCAGTTTCATCAGAAATCATTACCGAATAACTGGTACTCATAAATGTGTTACCGGTAATAGTATTATGTGAGGAATTCAGAATGACTCCCAATAAAGTGAATACTTCATTCGCTCCGGTTACATCACATCCAAATTTATTATTGGTAATCTCAATCATATTTGAGAGTTTGATTCCTATGCAAGCTCCTATTGAAGCAAAGGTATTATTATCAATTGTTGTGTTATGGCAGTTTTGATAAATTACAATGCCGGTACCCCGTAAATGTTTAAGAGTAAGTTCATCAACAAAGCTCTTATCTGATCCAAAAAAATTGTTTTTAACTATGTTATCCATCGAGCTAATTTTAATTGCCAGAGCAGCGAAATAATTGCCAACGAAGTAGTTATTATCAAGTGTGTTATTGTTTGATTCGTCTGATATACTTACCGATACTCGACGGGGAACTGTTGTTACAGAGCTTGTATCAAGACCGAAGCGGTTGTTCTTCAAGGTATTGTATGAAGCGTTATCAAGTTTTATTTCGTGAGAATCACCTTCTGTTCTTTCTTCTGCAATTATTATATTACCTTCAATAATATTTTGTTCTGCATATCTAAGCGAAATTCCAATTTCAACAGGTATTAGCTTCTTTTGATTTGGATCCCATCCGATGAAGTTGTTCTTTATTTCATTTCTTTTAATGACATCTTCAAGATATGAATAATGCTGTATTCCGATTTTGGTATTACCGATAATATTTCCCTTAATGATATTATCATCTGCTTTTGTATCAAGATCAATTCTAGCTTTATCAAATATGTTATCTTCAACTCTATTGAATGAGGATTTTTCTATTCTAAGATTATCGTAAAATGAATTATGATGTATATAATTTGAATCTGAATTCTGAGAAATGAGCATATTATTTTTAATTATGCATTCTTTGATTTCACAATTCGTAATATTTTCTGAAGAGTCCTCGATCAAAATCGAATAACTACCAACTGCAAACTGTAGTCCTGTTATTTTCGTTTTACTCTTTTTTAGCGAGATTATAAAGTCTGTATTGGAAGGTTTGGTTAATATTGTTTTTTCAGCACCGTCAGAAGAAAAGATTGTTAAAGATTTCTTCACTTCAACAGATTCTACATACCATCCGGGACAAAGCTTAATTAACTCGTTATCAAGCGTCAACCCGCTTTCTACCGCTTCCTTAATTGAAGCAAACGGTAAATCGGGTTCTTTACTAACATTCCATACAGATGCCATCGTTTGTTTATTAGAGTAAAAAGTCTCTAGCGGTCCTTTTACCCCGGGGCGAGCTGACTCGGGTATTGGTATACATGTTACTTGTCCAACAGATATACTCACCTTGTACTTTTTAACTTGGGTAAGTGCTGCCGGTATATATTTTTCTGTAGATTTTGAAGGGTAATTGAATTTTAATAATAGCTTCACACTTAGCGTTGTGCCTTCATTAATTTGATGTGAAGGTGAAAATGAAAAAGAAGTCGCGTTGCTGTCGGCATCTACATTTATTTTCCCTTTTAATTTATTTCCCGCATATTCAATCCACGCTTCGGTATAATTCGGTTTGAATTTTTCAACAGAAGTAAACGAAATACCGGTGAACATCCAATCGACACCATCAACAAATATTCCGGCAGTAGCTATAAGCAATTCTTCGTTTAAAGCTGGCGGACATAAATATTTTTCGTTGGGAGAAGATAGACTAAGCGTTAAAATTGGTTGAAAGTTTCCAACAACATTTTTATCGTCATCCATTACAAGTTCTTGGGGTTTGATAGCCCCGCTTAAACTACCTGTCCATTTTTCAAAAGCCCAGCCGCTTCCTGCTTGAGCATCTAAAGTAACTTTTGCATCTTTTGAATATTCACTTACTCCCGATGGTGTAACCGAAGATCCATCTTCTGCTGCCTCAGGTGGAAATACACTTGTAGTTAATCTTACCTTAACAGAAGTCTCAACAGTTTTGTATTCAAATAGTTCTCTATCATATTCCTCATAACCTTTTGTTGGCGTATAAGAATTGCGTGTAGAGCTAGCTTGATAATCATCACTTGTATATGTTCTGTCAGTTCTCCACCATGGTTTCCAACTATTAATCGTATTGTCCCAAGTTTGAGTTTCACTAGTGGCAATTTTATTCGTTGCCGTATAAGTGTAGAGCAATCTTTGTGTTGGTACGCCGTTGCTGTTCTTCGTTACTGCTTCGGATTGATTTGTAGTATTAGGAAAATATGAATATTCAGTATAGCTGCCTTGAGTCCAGCTGCTTGAAGAAGTATTCCAACTGTAGCCGCTTGATTTTTTTGTTGTTCCGTTTTCATTGTATTCAGTTACAGATTTGTATGAGTTAACAAACGTACCATTTGTATAGGTTCGCGAAATGCTTTCGGTTTGCTTTCCTGCCGAATTGAAAGTGTAATTATTATCGCCCGTCTGTTCATATTGATTTGTAGTATAATTCCATCGAGAACTCTCAGTCTTAGAAATAAAGCCACCATCATTATAAGTGTATTCCGATTTATTCTTTGTCGGGAACGAACCAAATGTTTCAGATTCGTAACCAGTATTATTTCCTTTTCCATCATATAAATAAGTTGTGGAGTTCGACTGAACCCAACTTCCATCAGTTAATGTATATCCAACATAACCACCTATTGCACCGCTAGCTGTTCTATTATACTCAGTTTTCATCCAATCAACCCAGCTTGTACCATTCCATTTTTGCGTTGTAATTCTAATCAGTAGATTCTCGCTGTTATACTCATACTTCCTTCTTTCATAATTTGTCCAATCCGGTTTATCGTATTTAATTTGACTAACAATTTGATCGGTGATTTTATAGCTCAATTTTTTGCTTAATCTATTCTTTCGATAAAATGATTCTACAATGACTCGGAACTTAGGCGGATAAAGATCATAATTGATGCGATCCTTGATTAAAAGATATTCATTAAGGATTTCCTCTAGAGTAAGTAAACCGGAGTTTAGTTTATCAGTGTATTCCAGAGATTGTGCAATAGACAATTGGACTAATGAGCATAGTATTATTACGTGAAGACATAATTTTTTCATGTCTCGCCCTCAAGATTATTATTGCTTTAGTCAGCTTTATGAATGCTGTTTATGTTTTTATTCCAAACACAATAGTGTTTATTATGTCTTCGCCTACTTCACGAGGCGAGAATAGCGTTGGGTCTGCAATCATTTGAAGAGAAATTCCTTCTATCATTCCAAGCAAAACCGAATCAGTATTCTTCGGAATGTCTTGCCGGATTTCCCCTTTTCTGATTGCAGTATTTAAGAGATAGCGGACGATCCTTCTGTAATCTCTATAAACTGATTTGAGATTTATTTTAGAATGCAACGGTGTTGCATTTCCTTCTGTCCACAAGCTGAGGATAGTCTGAGAGATTTCTTCGTTTGTCTGAATATTTGGAAAAATCGGCGGCATTTTTATTACCGATTGATTAGTAGGTTCAACTTAACCAGTTGCTATTTCTAAAGCAATAGGAAATAACATATTGCAACAATCAGATGGATTTGATCACATCTTAACCCAGAAAACCCAATCGTATTTAATTGAAGAAAATGTCCCACTGTAAATTGAATCAGTTCCCCAACTGTCTAGAGTTGTTTTTGTTGGGCCGGTAACTTTAATATGAACCGGTGCCTCAAACATTTCAGTTCTATAATATGTAGCATATAAGAATTTTGGTAGAACATTCTTTCCATTGTTAAGAAACGCTAAAGTTTCAGTCTCGCCACACTCATCATGACAAGTAGATTTTCTAGTCAACTTAATAGTATCGTTAATTGTTTTGGAACTCCACCCTCTTAGTACTCCCATCATATCTTTTTTCTGAGCATCTCTCACAATAATTTTTTGATTAGTATTCCACTTAACAAAAGATAAAATAGGCCAATTTTCATAGATGTAATTGATTTGATTAGTAACGAGTACAGAATCCGGAAAGTAAGTCCCCCTCATATAACTATAGAGAACAAAATTCCCTACATCATTTCCGGTACCGCTGTATGGAACAAATAGAGTTACAGTACTATCGTTAACTTGATTGTAAATAACCAGTCTTTGATTTAGTGTAACTGCATATACTTTTACCGAATCAAGATTAATCAAACGAGCAGTAAGTTTTTGTCCTATCTCAACTTTTGTTTCATCAATCCGGACAAACCCAATCTTGCTCTTACTATCAATCTTGGTTTGCTCTACTATTTGTGTATCATCTTTACAGCTTAGGAAAAGCAAAATAATTGAAAGAGCAAAAAGAATTTTGCCATCGAATGTATTTCTCATAATCCCTCCTATGTAGAGACCATTTAGTTCTAGTACTAGCTGCCAAGCATTTCCTTTGCGTGTTCAATGTCTTTAACAAAAAAGAATTGGTTTCCCCTGTTGCATTCTATAACAAATGCATTGAAGCTATTGCTGGAGTATTTACTAAAATCGCCAACAACTGCAATCTTGATTCCGTAGTTAACACACTTCTGCAAAATTTCACCGGCTAATCCGCTGCTTAGTTTAAAAAATACCGGCGTAATGTTTTTTTCTTTTATGATTATTCTGGTAATGTCTTGATACGAAATATTTGCTATCAGGTCCAATGCATCTTGCAGTTTGTGTATAATAACTTCCTCAGAGATAATTTCAGCAATCTCCTTTTCGTAGTTATGATAAATCATCGTTTCCATATTATTAATTTACCTTACGCAACTATTTTGGCAATTGTCATTCTGAGCGAAGCGAAGAATCCATATATCTCGTTTTGAATCAAAATTAAGATTCTTCATTTCACTGCGTTCCATTCAGAATGACAACATGCGTAACATGAGTTATTAACTATTTTTTATAAACATCAGTGCTTAGATATTTCATACCGGAATCTACCATTAGAGTTACTACTGTAGCATCTGCGCCCAACTTAGCTGCTACTTTAATTGCAGCAACTACATTCGCTCCGGATGATGTTCCGGCGAATAAACCTTCTTCACGCGCTAAACGTCTAGCCATTTCTTTCGCTTCTTCCGTCATAACTGGAATTATTTCATCCACAAGACTCGGCTCCCAAAGTGGCGGAGTGTAACCAATTCCAACACCCTCAATCTTATGAGGTCCCGGCTGGCCGCCGGTTAATACCGGAGATTCTCCCGGTTCTACTCCAATCACTTTAATTGCCGGGTTATGTTGTTTCAAAATTGTAGCAACACCTCGAAGCGAGGCGGCGGTGCCGACACTTTGAATAAACGCATCTACCATTCCGTTGGTCTGATTCCAAATCTCTTCGGCAAGCGGATAGTAGCCCTCAATACTATCTTGGTTTTTTAACTGATCTGTCCAGTATGTATTTGGTTTGTTACTAAATTCTCTTGCAACTTCTACCATATCCAAAATTAATTTCTTTGTTGTAAGTCCCCCTTCGCTTGGAACAAGTGTTAGCTCAGCACCAAAAGCCGCCATTTGATTACGCTTATCTTGACTGAAGGCATCGGAAGTTATTATGTGAATTGGATAACCTTTTGCGACGCAAATCAAAGCAAGTGAAATGCCGGTACTGCCGCCGGTATATTCAACAATAGAATAACCGGGTTTTAATCTTCCATCTTTCTCTGCTTTTTCAATCATAGCCAGCGCGGTACGGTCTTTCATACTTCCGGTGGGATTTTCCCACTCAAGTTTTACAAATACTTTTGCGCATCCGGGAGGGACTACTTTATTAAGTTGAACTAATGAGGTGTTGCCAATAGCATTAAGAATTGATTTGCCAATTATCATCCAAATTCATCCTTATCATTTCAACGATATTTGTTGCATAACAAAACTATTTTTCAAAATAAACTATTTTTCCGATTACTATATTTGTTCATACAAAATTATAACAAAGCCGGACAAATAATCATGCATAAAATTATTTTGCTGTTGATTATAACCTCTTCATTAGCGACAGCCCAAACCAATAACCCAGAGATTAATACTCAAATAAGTCAAGGAAATTTTACTAAAGCAGAAGCGCTTATTGAGAATAAACTCGTAGACAAAAGTTTGACTGATGCGGAAAAGTATGATCTCCGTTTTCAGATTGAGGTTATGGATAGAATTAGAAAAGATTTTAAGAGAGACACCGATTATGTTGTTAACGCGTTAAAGAAATATTATCCCGGATTGAATGATGAAATGCTTACAGCGTGGGAAAAGGATAATTCCCTTGAAATGAAATTGATTGACGGTGAGAAGCGTTACTTCAATAACGCGGTTCCTAATCTCTTTAGAATTAATAAAGAGGCTAAAATTATAAAAGAGAAAGTAGATGGAGTGAAAACCGATCCGCTCGAAACTTTTCTGAAAGAATATATTCCAAAAGTTTATGAAGCAGCGGCCAATAATGAAAGAATTGTTCTTCCGGTTAATATGAAAATTAAATACACGCTTACGGTAAAACCTAATGTTGTTCCGAATGGTGAAATTATTAGATGCTGGCTTCCCTATCCTAAAGAAACAAATCCGCGCCAGAGCGGCATACAGCTTATGAGTGTAAGCAGTAAAGAATATACCATTGCCGATGATAACAATCTTCAGAGAACACTTTACCTTGAAGAAACCGCAAAGAAAGATCAACCTACAAAGTTTGAGATGGAACTCTCTTATACTTCCAAAGCGGAGTTTGTAAATCTCTTCGATAGCAAACAGCAAATCACGTTTAATCAAACTAAAAATGTCTTCGATGAATACACAAAAGAAGAATTCCCTCAAATAGTTTTTTCGGAAAGAATTAAAAACCTCTCCAAACAAATTCTTGGTGATGAAAAAGATCCTTTGCAGAAGCTGAAAAAGATTTTTATTTGGGTTGATGAAAATACTCCATGGGCAAGCGCGCGCGAGTATTCAACCATTCCAAATATTCCGGAATACAGTCTGGAACATAAACATGGGGACTGCGGCATTCAAACTCTTGTTTTTATGACACTTTGCAGATACAACGGCATTCCGGCTAAATGGCAAAGCGGATGGATGATGCATCCGCCCGAAATTAATCTGCATGACTGGTGCGAGATTTATGTTGACGGATATGGATGGATTCCGGTTGATCAGAGTTTTGGAATTAAGAATTACTTAAGCGAAGAACAGAAATACTTTTATCTGGGAGGAACAGACGCTTACAGGCTAATTGTGAATGATGCTTTCTCAAAACCATTGTATCCCGCAAAAGTTTATCCGAGAAGTGAGACAGTAGATTTCCAGCGTGGAGAAGTTGAATGGCGCGGGGGCAATCTTTACTTCGACAAGTGGAACTATGATATGGAAGTGGAATACGAGAAGAATTGAGAATTGCGAATGGAGAATTGCTCACTTTGTTGCCGCGGACTATTACGCACATATCTCAATTACACAAATGTCAATTGAGAAAATAGCTCCCTCTTGCTTGTTACTTATAAAGAAGGTATTCCATTCTTATTAATACTTTCCTTCATTAATCTTTTTCAATAAATCTTTATCATTCATTCTTTGGGCTAGTAACGCAGCTCTGTCCCTCCAATATTTGGCTTTTTCAAAAAGACCGGAGCAGTTATACATTTTGAAGAGCTCCATAAAAGCTGGTATGTAATTCAGATTTAATCCGTTCATAATTGTTTGAGAAATATGATGTTCGTTGTACCAATCATGTTCTAAATAATCTAGTCTAAAATTATACTCAAGATTTTTTTGTATGAGTGCATTATTATCTATTTGTTTCTCACTGTATATAAAAGTAAGCCCAGTATTAAATAAATTATTTACTATTTCCTTAATTGATTCATAATCCATAGTGGGCACAAAATTAATTTGGCTATCTGGATATTTACCTTTGATTAATAGAACTAATTTCTTCAAAAAGAGAGCAATATCCTCATCTTCTTTAGGCAGCTCGTTGAAATCTATTACAATTCCTTTTTCCTTAAACTTCATTTTCATATAATCTCTTAGAACAAAAAGAGCGTGTGCATTTAAAACCATCACATCCTTACGAATTCCTTTAACCTCTTGTAAAATCCACAACGGGTAAGTATCGTTATCTCCATTTGTCAATAGAATGGAATTGTATTCCATTGAATTAAGCACATTATAGCTATAATCAAAAAGGCTGGGAATCATCTCATTGCTTGAGTATAGTTTTTCACAAAATTCATTCTTCTTTATATAGTTGCCTTCCGTGTCATAATACTGAATGAACTCCCAGAATAAATCTGTGCAATTTGGTTTTAGTTGATAGGCTTGTTCTAAATATTTGATTTTACGATCCCCATTGTAATATTTAACATAAGGATACAAATATGAGTTAGGGATTGTCTTACCAATTTTTTCAGCTATTGAATTAAGAAGTTTTTCTCTTTCTTTTCCATCAGTGCCCATGCTGGCATATCTGTTAGCAAAGTAGTAACAATACCACGCATCTTCATTGGCTGTATTAACAGATATTTCTTTCTCCCATAATTGCCATTGATTCTCATACCATTCTTTTGAGTTAACTACATAACAGTATCTCAATACTTTTTGAAGTGAGTTGTTTTGCTCTTGCCCCAATAAACAATTTGAAAAGATTATAAAAATGAATAATAATTTGAATATCGGTTTACTTATTAACATATGCTCATTTCCATTTTCTATTGCATAACGTAGTGTGTTTTGCCCGCCGCCAATACTGTAATGCAGCAATTAACATTTCAACTTCCTTTGTTGTCGCGGACCATTCCGCGATATATCTAATTTCGTCATGTTGGACCCTAATGACCAAGTCAATCAATAAGCATAATTTTTCGTTCAATATGGGTACGCTTCATAGGTAACACCTCTTTCAAGTCCAAGTGGGTGCGGTTTAGTGTTCTTGAAATCGAATGGGACTGTCTGATCACTTCTGCCGCCAAAAGTTTTTGTTACGTCGAAATGCAAATGAGGGCTGCCACTTGAACCGGAGTTTCCACTCAACCCAACCGTGTCACCCGGAACAACCATTTGATTTATCTGTACGAGAGCCCCATTGCGTGTTAAATGAGCATATCGGGCATAGCTAGAATCCTCGTGCATTATTATTGCAACATTTTCATGTCCGCCTATTTGATCATCGTCCGAATAACTTTCGACGATATAAACAACACGTCCGCTTCGCGCCGCGGTAACAAGTGTTCCTATAGACATTCCAAAATCTACCGAATATTTAAAAGTGCCTGTGTGTGAGGGAGAAGAATTGAAGCCCTGTGTACAAGAGTATGCCTTGCCGGTTGGATATGGCAACACATACTTTTTGTCAGTTAGTGCCGATTTTTCATCGCTGGACATATCATCAGTACAAGAAAGGAAAAGTAAACAGACTAGTAAAAAAGCCATCTTTGTTTTCATATCACCACCTGGAAATTGTAGGTCCCTCCGACCTTAATTGATGTAGTAGCCGTCATTTGTTTATCTATACATAATTAACGAAATCAATTCAGCTTACTTTCTGTAATGCTACAGATAGAAATGGAATTTTCTGAATTTATTTTAATGAAAAAGGAGCATCCCATGCAACAGAGAAAGCACTACACTGCTGAACAAAAAGTAATGATCTTACGAGAACTTTTAGAAAACAATATTCCAATAAGTCAATTAGTTGAAAAATACGAAGTTCGACCAAATGATATCTACAATTGGAAGAAAAAATTGTTCGAACCCGTTACTTATATTTTTACTCCAAAGGTATCATCTCAGAAACAAACAACTGTTGAACAAAGGAAGATTGAAAAAATACAGTCAAAGCATCAAAAATTTTTCTTCTTATTTCGGTTTCAGCATCGGGCTTCGGAAGAAATTCTTTCTCATTTAGAATTACTTCCAATTAATTGCGCGCAAAGATTCAGTTAATTCCAAACCAACGTAGCCGCTGCCAATCACCAAAACTTTCATGGCTTTTTCAGACTGATAAACTTCTGGAGCGCTATTAAATCCGCAACAGTTTTGAAAGAAAAAGCGTTGGATATGTTTCGCGGAAGTGAATTCAACCGCTTAGCGTGTGAACCGGTTGCAAGTATTAGTTTATCGTAAGGAAAATCTATGAGGTGATTGCTGACTAAGTTTCTAACGGAAATTGTTTAAGAAGTGCGGTTAATTCTTTCAACTTTATGTTTTGTAAAAACTTAAACAGCCTTTTCTTCTTCAAACTTTTCGGGAGTGTAAAACATAATCTTTTCGTAGCTGCTAATAACTTGGAAAGCACATAAGGAAACTCGCACGTTCCGGTCGAAATAAAATCTCCGACTTCAAACATCACAACGTTTGCTTTGGGATCAACACGCT
>JAZDFQ010000031.1:0-16878 GCA_043807765.1 Ignavibacteriota bacterium | reverse complement strand
CCTCATTTAAGTTGTTCGATGTTAACACCGAAAGAGATGCATAAGCAGAATACTCTACAGGTTAAAAAATGGAAAAAAAAACCTCTCTCCTACGGAGAGAGGTGCCTTAAATAACAGTCAACCTATTTTAGGACGACTCATCCTAAGTAGGCTTTAAGATTTTTGCTTCTGTTCGAATGTCTGAGGCGAATTAAAGCTTTTTCCTTAATCTGGCGAACACGTTCACGAGTAAGATTTAACTTCTCGCCAATTTCCTCTAAAGTGAGCGAATGTTCTTTACCTAAACCGAAATAGAGACGAATTACTTCTGCTTCACGTTCGGTTAATGTAGAAAGGGAACGTTCGATCTCAGCTTTCAAAGATTCTTTCATTAAGGTATGATCTGGAGATGGCTGATCTTCGTTCGGCATTACGTCTAAAAGACTGTTGTTGTTATCGTCGCTATGAGCAAAAGGAGCATCCATAGAAATATGGCGACCCGCGATCTGCATCGCATAGGTTACGTCGCTAACATCCATATCCAATTGTTCGGCAATTTCTTCAGGACTAGGTCTGCGTTCATACTCTTGTTCTAACTGACTAAGAGCTTTACCCATTTTATTTAATGCGCCAACACGGTTAAGTGGTAAGCGAACCATTCTTGACTGTTCTGCAATTGCTTGCATGATTGACTGACGAATCCACCAAACCGCATAAGAAATAAACTTAAATCCGCGTGTTTCATCAAATCTTAATCCGGCTTTAATTAGGCCCAGATTACCTTCATTAATCAAATCGCCTAACGGTAAACCTTGGTTTTGATATTGTTTAGCTACACTCACAACAAATCTTAGATTAGCTTTTGTCAATTTATCAAGAGCGGCTTTTTCACCCTTTTTAATACGAATTGCTAATTCAATCTCTTGTTGAGGAGTTAAAAGATCTACTTTTCCAATCTCTTGGAGATACTGGTCTAACGATTTGCTCTCTCGATTAGTAAACTGCTTAGTGATCTTCAATTCTTCTATTCTCCTAACTTATTATACTTACTTAAATCTATTTTTACTTTTTTTTTACAGACAAGCCGACTGAAGGAGGAGATAGCTCATCCTGGCATATTGTTCTTTTACAATGACTTAATAAATCAAATGATAATACACTGAGTAGAAAGTTTCTATCGCAGATTTCCGGTTTGAATTTATAATAATCACCATCGCAAATATAAAAAAATGGAAATTTATAAGCTATAAAATTTTTTAATAGAACAACTTACAAGAATCAGTTTAAGAATGAACCAACTATGGTACATTAGGGAGAGTTTAGTAGTTCCATCTACGGGGGAAATTTTTTTGATAACTCACTGAAGTTACGCACTTTGTGATTTCTTGGTGCTTTTGTGACTTGGTGGCAAAAGAAAATATTAGAAATCGAGCCACTAGGGCACAAAGTCACCAAGTTTCACTAAGAAAACTTCATAAAGTTCAGCTCTAGCGTAACTTCAGTAACTCAGTCATTTTTTATGAAACTAAAGAACTCAATATTAGTGTTTAGTATGTGGATCGAGATTCAGAACCAATATTTTTCGCATACATTTAATCATATTAACGATATTGACTTCATTTTAGTTCAGTTTTCTCAACTTGCGATGGTACAAAAGGAATCTTTGTTAGACTTATGGGATGGATTTTGAGAAAAATATCTTAATTTGGCGCACTAAAATTTGGAGATAATAATGAAAGTTAAACCGATATACATCTATTTAGGGGTTTTTGCTGTTTTTGTTATAGCTATTGTTTTCTTTTCGAATGTAACCAAGGATGCCAACAAAGCCGGAACAATAAACGAAGGCGCACAGATGCCTGATGATGATATGCATGGTGGAATGAGATCCAGAGGTAATGGCGATATGCCGGGAAAAGATAATGTAATGCAAGAAGCAGCTGAGAAAATGAATGCGCTTAAAATTGCAGTTGAGAAAAACCCAGACGATACTACAAAGATTAGAGAATATGCAGATTTGTTGTCCGTCCATAATCCGGACGAGGCAATTACATTTTATGAAAAAATCATAAAAGTTGATCCCAAAAGAACTGATATTTTACTTCAGCTTACATTTACTTTTTACAATAAGGGTGATCTTAATAATGCGGTTGAATATAACGATCGCGTTTTAAGTGTTGATAAAAATAATCTTTATGCTCAGTATAATATTGGCGGTTTAGCACAAGCTAAAGGAGACAATAAGAAAGCAATTTCCGTATGGAAAGAATTGGCTAAAAAATATCCTAAGACTGAAGTAGCCCATATCGCGGAACAAGCAGCAAAACAATTAGAGCAAGCAAAATAAATTTTTTACTAAAAAGCTCAGCTAGTCAAAGTAGCTGAGCTTCTTTATTTACACTTCCAACTTACTTTTTGAATTGAAATCCCTTAATCGGTTCGCGTAGAGTTAACACCGGGCATGGTGCTTTGCGAACTACTTTTTCAGCAGTTGATCCGAATAATAAATGCTCTACGCCTGTATGACCATGAGTTGCAATAATTATCAAATCAATATTTCTTTCTCCAGCCGTTTCATTAATCTCAACAAAAGGTTTACCAGTTTTAATAATTGTCTCTACAGCCATGCCGTTATCAATTTCGGATGCTAACCTATTCAGCTCTTCTTCTGCGCGACTTGTTAAATCAATGTCGGAAGAGGGAATAGCAACTTGTCCCATTGAAAAATCAGCCGGGTAAATCATTGGTTCAACAACATAGATTAGGAAAATTTTAGAATTGAATTGCTTGGCGAATTGTGCGGCATATTTTAGTGCGGCCTTGGAGTAATCCGAAAAATCGATGGGAACCATGATATTCTTGATCATTGCTGCCTCCACTAGTTGTTTTTCATTTGTTTATACAATTGAAAGTAATCTTGGTTCAAATTTCTTAGTCTGATAGCAATAATATGAGCCATTCCCTTTAGGATTTTTATTCCTTCTTTTGGATTATTTGAAATAAAATTATCCAGATCCGGTTTGAAAATGACTAGTACTTGAGTTTCCGCTATCGCAACAGCAGTTGCAGAACGGCGTTCATTATCTAATAAAGCCAGTTCTCCAAAAAAATCTCCGCGGGAAAGTTTTGTTAATTCCCAAGTGTTTCCCTCATCCTCTTGCTTAATAGTAATTTGTCCATTTATAATAATATACAAACCAGCGCCCGGATCGCCTTGATGGAATATCACTTCACCGGCTACATAAACTCTGTTATGCATCAGTTTGATTATACCATTAATGAAAGCTGGGCTTAAATCTTGGAAAGGGGGCATTGAAGTTAAAACTTGCTCTAATTCACTTTTTTCTGCTTTCGGTTTGAAGAGATTTGTCCAAAAACTACTTTTTGAAACTTCACTATTTCCCATAAAAATCTCCTATGCAAAAATTCCCGCCTCGGCAACACGCCAAATCTTTTGGCAAGGAAATTTGTTTTCGTAAAGAGCTCTGCCAATTATTACCGAATCTACAAAGCTACTTGCTTCTCTTTGCAATTTAAGCAAATCTTCCGAACCGCCAATTCCACCACTATGGGTAACTTTAGTTTCCGCTGCTTCTGCAACTTGTTTTGAAAGCTCAATATTTGGGCCGGTGAGCATTCCATTAGTAGTAACGTCGGTTACTACAATTCTTGTAGCGCCGCAAGATTTCAGAAATTTAGCATATTGAATTGCTTGAAGGTGAGTTCTTGTTTGTCTGCCTCGTGTTACAACTTCGCCATTCACAACATCAATTGCAGAAACAACTCTGTTAGGTGTGTATTTATCCAAAATCTTTATGAACTCTCTGGGATTTTCAAAAGCCATTGAGCCAATTATAACTCTAGCAACACCAAGTTCAAATGCTTCAACTGCATCTTCAAAATTTCTAATTCCGCCGCCAAGTTCAACTGGAATGATTACTGATTCGCAAATATTTTTTATTACTTCGAAATTAACTCTAGTATGATCGTGAGCTGCGTTGAAATCTACTACATGAAGACATTTTGCATTTTCCGCCCGCCAAATCATAGCCATTTCTACCGGATCGCTTTTGTATTCCGAGCAACCGAGTTCCGGAATTCCTTGTACAGCTCTTACTGTTTTTTGATCTTGAATATCTATTGATGGTATAACTAAAATCTTCGGCATAATATTTCCGTGTATAAGCTTCTTAAATCGAACATGTAAATAAAGAACTTTCGAAATCAATGTCATTTTAAAAGCTAAACTCGACTGGAAAGCACATCTAAACTTAATGATTCTTTATTCTACAGTAAACACTACAATCAAAGATGATTCAGATTAAAACCTTCAGTCGAAGAATTTTCTGTTTCGAAATAATGGATAATACTATCGTTGCGTGAATTAAAAACAAAAGTTGATTAATACCGGCAAAAGTAACTTTTCAATATTTATCTGTGATAATCATTAAAAACCAGCTTTGTCTGCGTTCTATTTTTCAACAAAAAAATTGCTTTTTGTTGCAGACGTAATTAATTCACATAACGTACCAATACTATAATCTATCTTTCCATTTAGTTAAAGCTACTACTAGTTTACCGGCAGTTTGTCTGTAGCCTCCTCCAAAATCCATCTTGGCTAAGGCTTCAGTCTTATTTCCATTTACTGCTAATTCAAGGATGGATGCGGCTTCTTTATGGAAGTTAGCATGGAGTTCTTTTATGTTCAATGATTCTGCAATTCGTCTGTCTGACTCAGATAAGCTATAAAGCCATTTCCCGAATTCACAACCATTGTCTTTTTGAACATCCTCAACTTTGAAATCTGATTTACTTTCCTTAATTGCTTCCAATAAGCGGACTTTCCACTTTGAATGTGCATTTAAGGCGTTATCAATAGATTCTTTTGATACCATGGCTTCTCCTATTTTGACTTCAACAAATATGTTTATAGGGCAAACATTTTTAACTGCTCATACTGAACGACGGCAGTTTCAAAATCGAAACGCGTTCGGATAAGGAATGCTTCATCGCGGTCTTTAGCTTGAGGTGGTTCTGCTTCCCATTCCATATTAGAGTTTAATACAAGGTTCTTTTCGGAATCAATAACCGCCCATTTACCAACTCCATTCGTGTAAGATCGCATGACAAGATGAATTTTACCATCTATAGCGAATTTTAACGCTTTATCAAACCACTGAACTTTTTCTTGATCTGTCATATAATACTACTCATCTTTTAAGTTATCATCGGAAAAAATGCGTTTATGTTTAGTTTTACAAATATTTCTCACTTCTTGACTTTCCATCCTCAAAACCTCATATTTGAGCCCATATGGTTAAAAATTATTCCTTAGTCGCCTCAGACGGCGAAATACTGCGAATTTCCACTTTTTATAACGCGCACGAAAAATCAAATAAAACACTTGTTTTTGTGCATGGTTTCAAAGGTTTTAAGGATTGGGGATTCGGTCCTTATGTTGGAAGTTACTTTGCGGATAAATGTTTTTCTGTAATTACGTTTAATTTTTCACATAACGGAGTTGGAGAAAATCTTACAGAGTTTACTGAACTTAAAAAATTCGCTAGAAATACATTTTCGAGAGAAGTAAGAGAATTGAGCGAATTGGTTGATGCGATTAGAAATGGTTTTTTTGAGGAAATTTCGTGCGATTCCAAAATTGGAATTTGCGGGCACAGCCGAGGAGGAGCTATTTCACTTTTAGCCGCTTCAAAAAGAAATGATGTTGATGCTGTTGCAGTGTGGTCTTCTATTGCAAAATTGGATAGATACAGTGCGCGCCAAAAAGAAGAATGGCGCAAAAAAGGTTCTTTTGATGTAATGAATATGCGGACTAAACAAGTAATGAGTTTGGGTGTAACTCTGCTTGAAGATATTGAAGCAAATGGAAGCGATTCTTTAAATATAGAAAAGGCAGTTGCAAACTTAAATAAGCCGCTGCTTATCGCACACGGAGATCAAGATTTGGCGGTACCGATTGCAGAAGCTGAAACGTTATACTCTTGGGCTGATAAAAGTTTAACCGAGTTTTTTAAGATTTACGGCTGCGGGCACACATTTGATATTGTTCACCCGTTTGCCGGAACAACAAAAAAGTTTGAAGATTTATTGGATACCACTAATAGATTTTTCACTAACAAATTATAGATTCTAATACTGATGGAACTAAGAAACTTCTTTTTTATACCGATTTTTTTTGCCGCTATTGGCTTCTTTGCTATTAATGTCCGAAGAATTATAAGTTATATTAAACTCGGTCAACCGGAAAATAGATTTGATAATCCGGCTGAAAGAATTAAAAATGTGCTAAAAATTGGATTGGCGCAATCAAAGATTTTGCGTGAGCCTATTGCCGGATTTATTCACGTTGCAATTTTCTGGGGATTCTTACTTTTCCTCGCTGCTGTTTTAGAATCAATAATACAAGGATTTTACTCTGCGTTTTCTTTAGAATTTTTAGGACCGGTTTTTTCATTAATTACTCTCACTCAAGATTTCTTTGGGTTAGTTGTAATTGTTGCTGTACTTTGGGCGCTCTACAGAAGATTCATTCAAAAAGTAAAACGCTTGGATGTAGAAGGGCATAAGTTTGATGCCGCTTTTATTCTCTGCATGATTATGACTGTTGTGATTTCTATGTTCGGTCAGAATGCAGCGCATATTATCAATCATAATTTGCTGCCGGGAGCTTGGGAAGTCCGCCCGGTTTCATTGATACTGGCAAATGCTTTTTATGGTGATGGAACTTCGGCTGCTACTGCTTACGAAGCTTTTTGGTGGATTCACGTGTTAACAGTTTTCACATTTTTGAATTTTCTTCCATACTCGAAACATTTTCACGTTATTTCGTCGCTGCCGAATGTTTATTTCAAGAAGATTGGCGAGCAGCAATATGCTCTCAAGAAACTTAATCTTGAAGATGAAAATCTGACACAATACGGTGCTTCCGATATTGAACATCTTAGCTGGAAACAACTTTTAGATGGTTACACATGTACCGAGTGCGGAAGATGCACAGCTTCTTGTCCGGCTGCAACAACCGGGAAGAAACTTTCACCTAGAGAAATAATTGTAAATATCAGAAAAAGAACCGAAGACAAAGCTCCGTTGATGATTGCAAAAACTCCGGAAGACAATGAAGTAATGCAGAAGACTCTTGTTCACAATTACATTAGTGATGATGAACTTTGGGCTTGCACAACTTGCATGGCTTGTGTTTACGAGTGTCCGGTTACAATAGAGCATGTTGATTCAATTGTTGATATGAGAAGAAATCTTGTGTTGAACGAATCCAACTTCCCGAATGGATTAAATGCAATATTTAAGAATTTGGAAACAAACGGAACGCCATGGGCTTTCAATGCTCAAGATAGAGCAAACTGGGCTGAAGGATTGAATGTTAAAACTATGGCTGAAGACCCAAACACTGAATATTTATTCTGGGTTGGATGTTCCGGCTCGTTCGATTCGCGTTATCAAAAGGTTTCCAAATCTTTTGCAACGCTTATGCAGAAAGCCAATGTTGATTTCAGAATACTAGGTGTTGAAGAACAGTGCAATGGCGATACAGCACGACGTTTGGGAAATGAATATCTTGCTCAAATGATGATGCAAGCAAACGTTGAAACACTGAACGGTTATGGTGTAAAGAAAATTGTTACCGGGTGTCCTCACTGTTACAACTCGTTGAAGAACGAATATCCGCAGTTTGGAGGTAACTTTGAAGTTGTTCATCATACAGAGTTGATTTCCGATTTGTTGAAACAAGGAAAGCTTGAACTTAAAGATGAAGCTATTAACTCAACAATCACATATCATGATTCTTGCTACCTTGGAAGATATAACAACATTTACGATTCACCGCGCGATCCGCTTAAACTGATTAAGGGCGCAAAATTAGTTGAGATGGATAGAAATAAAGATAAAGGTTTCTGCTGCGGTGCCGGTGGCGGAAGAATGTTTCTTGAAGAAACCGAAGGAACAAGAATAAATGTTAACCGTGCAGATGAAGCAGTAAAAACCAAAGCTGATATTGTCGCTTCAGCTTGTCCATTTTGCATGACGATGATGGCCGATGGAATTAAAACTTTAGACAAAGCAGAAGAAGTACAAGTAAAAGATATAGCTGAAATTGTTTTAGAAAACATTAAATAACAACCAATCACTAAACAAAGGAGGAAACATGAACCAGAAATATGTAGATCTTATTGAGTTCTTAAAATCACTCGAACCTGACGTAGAGAAATTCTACTCGAAGGGACAATCAGCAGCTGGAACACGTTTGAGAAAAGGCTTAAGCGAATTGAAAAAATTGGCTCAAGATTTCAGAAATGATATTCAAGCTGTTAAAGCAGAACGTAAAACTGCTAAAGGCGGAAATTAATCCGTTCTGAATATTGCAAAGTAGGTCGGGTGAGTAATTGCCCGACCTATTTTTTTGTACAATTATCTTAATCTTTCTCTTGATCATAATCTTGATCTTGTTTTGGGAGAATGCATTTAAACATTATTGAAGAAGATTAAGAATAAGATCATGATCAAGAGTAAGAAGCTAAAATCTAATAGATGAAAAAACTTTCACTAATACTAATTATATCGGCAATTTCTTTTTACTTCTTTTCGCAACTACCAAGAACAAAGCAAAAAGAAATTGTTAAGCGAAAAACTATTTCGTTTTCGTTTGTAGGCGATTTAATGTGTCACACTCCACAATTTGAAGCCGCGAGAGTTAATGCAGATAGTTTCGATTTTCGTTTGGTGTATAGTGAAGTGAAAGAAATTCTTTCGAAATCCGACTTCACAATTGGAAACCTTGAAACAGTAATTACTGGAAAGGAATCTCGCTACACCGGTTACCCAATGTTTAACACTCCGAAAGATTATCTGGCAGCACTTAAAGATTCCGGTTTTGATATTTTGATTACATCCAACAATCATTCTATGGATAGAGGAATTGTAGGAGTAAACAGAACGATAGATAATCTTAAGAAGTACGGGCTGCCTAACTTCGGTACGTATAAATCTGCTTTAGAAAGAGATTCAATCTTGGTGGTTGAAAAAGAGGGAATTAAGGTTGCTCTTTTAGCATACACATACGGACTCAACGGAAATAGTTTATCTTCACAAAAAAAATATGCAGTCAATTTGATTGACACTTTGCTAATCAAAAAGGATATCTCAAAAGCTAAGACGAAGAAAGTTGATGCGGTCATTGTGTGCTTTCATTTTGGTGAAGAATATCAGAGACTGGCTAATTCAAATCAAAAAGAGATTGCTAAAAAAACGATTGCTTATGGCGCGGATTTAATTATCTCAAGTCATCCACATGTTATTCAGCCTATTGAATTTTATGAATCGAAAATCAGTAAACTAGATCAAGGATTTGTTGATTACTCGCTGGGCAATTATTTTTCCAATCAAAGATGGCGCTACTCCGATTGTGGAGTAGTTTTAAATTTCACTATGGAGAAAATATTGTCTGGCAAAATGATTCTCGATACAGTTTCAGTTGATCCGGTTTGGGTTGCTAAAGAAAGAATCAATGGTAAAAATTCTTATACGCTAATCCCGAGCGATACGACAAAGTATAAATCATTTCGTCGACTCAACAAGTCTGATCAAGTGAAACTTGTCCAAAGTTATGCTGATACAAAGCAGACGATGAACGCTGTTGATTTATTCAAAAGAAAAAATTCATTGCGCACAAATTAATCTTTATTTTTGCAGAGTTATCTGAAAAGGTTATTAGTTTAATGAAAAATAAAGCTTCACTTTCTGTAATCTTCGTTACAATTTTTATCGATTTAATGGGTTTTGGAATTTTAATTCCAATTCTTCCAACTTTTGCTAGTAAAGAACTGGGCGTTTCCGATCTTGGTATCGGTGTGTTGATTGCGATATTTTCTTTTATGCAATTCATATTCAACCCGGTTTACGGAAGACTTTCAGATCGAATTGGCAGAAGGCCGGTAATACTTGCAACGCAATTCATAACTGTTATTTCATACTTAATCTTCGCAGTTTCTCACAACTTTACATTATTGTTTTTATCAAGATTACTTGCCGGACTTGGCGGCAGCAATATAGGCGCTGCTCAAGCATACATTGCTGATATTACAACCAAAGAAGAAAGATCAAAGGGGATGGGATTAATAGGTGCCGCATTTGGTCTTGGGTTTATCTTTGGCCCGGTGATTGGTGCACTACTTTCAAAGTACAGTTATTCAGTAGCTGGATATGGAGCAGCGGGATTTTCATTTCTTGCACTTGTGTTCGCTTTTTTCAAACTGCCGGAATCTCTTAAAGAAAAGAAGTCGGAAGGAAAATTCCAATTCCGCATTTTTGATTTCGCGTTCACTAAGAAGGTTATCCTTCATTCACCGGTTGGAATTCTAGTAGTAATATTTTTCTTTATAATTTTTTCATTTGCAAATATTTACGGCACTTATGCTTTACTAGGCTACAAAGTTTTTCATTTTACAGATCAACAGAATGGAATGTTGTTTGGTATTTCTGGAGTAGTTGGAGTGATTATCCAAGCCGGTTTTATTAGAATACTAACACAGAAATTTGCAGATAAAACCAGCGTTATAATTGGATTGGTATTTACAGTTTTTGGACTCGGATTAATTCCGTATGGTGGTAATTTTCTAGGTGAAGCAATTGTAATTTCACTAGTTGCAATTGGAACCGGAATATTACAACCAATTATTCCGGCAATGATTTCGAAGTATTCCCCGGAAGATCAACAAGGTGCAATACTTGGTGTTAACCAATCTATTTCCGCTTTTGCGCGCGTGCTTGGCCCGCTTTGGGGCGGATTTTCGTTTCATTATCTCGGTTATCAATTCCCATTTTTAACCGGCGCTTTTTTCACTTTACTTATTTTGATTATTGCGCTCTTCAAATTAAATCCGGAAAAAATGAAAGCTAGTGCTCATGTTTAGTGTTGGAAAAGTAAATATTGATAAAGCGCTTCTACTTGCGCCTATGGAAGATGTAACAGACATCGCTTATAGAAAGCTTTGCAAAGAACTTGGCGCCGATGTAGTTTATACGGAATTTGTTAATTCCGACGGACTAATTCGCTCGAATAAGAAAACTGAAAAAAAATTAGAAATTACAGAAGAAGAACGTCCGGTAGGAATCCAAATCTATGGCGGCAATTTAGAGCCGATGATTGAAGCGGCAAAAATTGCAGAGACTCGAAATCCGGAATTAATTGATATTAATGCCGGTTGTTGGGTAAAGAAAATTGCCGGTCGTGGAGCCGGTGCCGGACTACTAAAAGATGTTTGTTATCTGCAATCAATGGTTGAAGCAATTGTGAAAGCAGTTAAACTTCCGGTAACTGTTAAAACTAGAATTGGCTGGGATGCCAACTCAATAAATATTCTGGATGTTGCAAAGCGAATCGAAGATGCCGGCGCTGCAGAATTAACACTTCATTGCAGAACAAGAACACAAGGACATAGCGGCGATGCTGACTGGAGCTGGATTCCAAAGGTAAAAGAAGTTGTAAAAATTCCAGTTGCTCTTAACGGAGGAATATTTACAGCCGAAGATGTTAAACGAGCATTTGAAGAAACTAACGCCGATGCTGTAATGATTGCTCGCGGCGCGATTGATCACCCTTGGATATTTCGAGAAGCTAAGCAATTGATGAATGGTGAGACCATTAGCGAACTAACACCGGAAGAAAGAGTTGCAACTGCTCTTCGTCACTTGAGATATTCGTTGGAAATAAGAGATGCTCGCGGTGCAATAATTCCTTTCAGAAAATATTACGCGGGGTACTTGAAAGGATTACCGGATAATAAAGAAGTGCGGCAGCATCTTTATCAACAATTGGAATATGCGCCGATAGAAGAAATTCTTTTTAAGTATCTTGAAGAGTTACATAACCACGAACATTTACCAAATGCTGTCAATGGAGAATAAGATGGAACTAGAAAAGCTTATCCGTGATGTACCAAATTTTCCTAAAGAGGGAATTATCTTCAAAGATATTACAACACTTTTAAAAGATTCCACCGGACTGAATGCCACAATTCACTCTTTATATGATTTGGCAAAAGGAAAAGGCATTACAAAAGTTGCCGGAATAGAATCCCGTGGATTTATTTTAGGCGGAGCGCTTGCGCAAAAACTTAATGCCGGATTCGTTCCAATCAGAAAGCCCAAGAAACTTCCAGCTGAAACAATCTCTGCAAGTTATGAGTTGGAATATGGAACCGATAAGATTGAAATTCACAAAGATGCCATTGTGCCAGGCGATAAAGTTTTATTGCACGATGATTTACTTGCAACCGGCGGAACAATGGAAGCTGCGGTAAAATTGATTGAACAACTAGGCGGCGAAGTAGTGCAGATATCTTTTATAATTGAGCTCGATTTTCTGAATGGCAAAGAAAAGCTAAAGAACTATGAAGTTCATTCACTAATTCACTATCAAGCTGAATAAAATTGTAGAGACGTGGCATGCCGCGTCTCTACGTTAAGAGAAAAAATGACACACGGAAAACTTTTCGTAGTAGCAACGCCTATCGGCAATCTTGGAGATATAACTTTCCGTGCTGTAGAAACTTTGAAATCTGTTGACTTTATTATTTGCGAAGACACACGGGTTACTTCCATTTTGCTTCATCATTTCGAAATCAGTAAACCGTTAGTTGTTATTAATGCCCACAACGAAAGCAAATCGTTAGAGAGAGTTGTTGAAAGAATTTCAGCAAACGAAAGTGCCGCACTTGTTTCCGATGCCGGAACACCGTGCATTTCCGATCCGGGTGTTCGTTTAGTAAACTTTGCAATAGAAAAAGGAATTGAAGTTGTTGGAATTCCCGGTGTGAATGCAGCAATAATGGCTTTAAGCATAAGCGGTTTACCAACAGATGCATTCGCGTTTGAAGGATTTCTACCGCAGAAAAAAGGTAGGCAAAAAAAACTTCAGCTGCTTGTTGAAGAAGAAAGAACAATTGTTTTATATGAATCTACCTACCGGATAGAAAAACTTTTGGTAGAACTTAATCAATATATGCCTGAGCGACAATTAGTCGTTGGACGTGAGTTAACAAAAAAGTTTGAAGAAACTTGGCGGGGAACTGCGAAAGAAATTCTAACCGATTTCGAAAAGAAAAATACGAAAGGTGAGTTTGTTGTTGTGATTGCACCACCTAGTTGGACGAAAACTGTTTCTGGATCTTTGTGACCTTTGAGAAAGCTTAACGCCCTTTGTGGTTAAAAGCGAACCACAAAGAGCACAAAGAAAGAATCAAGTTCACAAAGGGAAAAAACTACATTTTAGTAAGCACTTCTTTAATAATTCCAATTCCCTTATCGATTTCATTTTGAGTAACGATTAGCGGAGTTCTAAAACGAACCGAGCGATTTCCGCAACCAAGCATGATTAATTTGTTTTTGTAAAGCTCTGAAAGGAATTTCTTTCTAACATCAACTGATGGCATATTGAAAGCGCACATCAAACCTAATCCTCTAGCGTGCGAAACGTATTCCGGGAATTCATTTTGCAGTTCGTAAATGTTCTGCAATAAATATCCGCCCATAATTCTTGCATTTTCAACCAAGTTATCTTCTTCAATAACTTCAAAATTCTTTCTAGAGCGAACCATATCGGAAAGGTTGCCGCCCCAAGTTGAGTTTATTCTACTTGATTTATTAAACACATTCTCGGAAATGTCATCGATTCTATCGTTAACCATAACGCCGCAAATCTGAACTTTCTTACCGAAAGAAATAATATCCGGTTGAACAAAATGCTCGTAAGCCCACATCTTTCCGGTCATTCCAATTCCGGTTTGTACTTCATCATACATCATCAAAATTTCATTCTCGCTGCAAATCTCTCTCAGTTTTTCGTGAAATTCTTTACGGAAGAAATTATCGCCGCCTTCAGATTGTATCGGCTCAATGATTAGAGCTGCAATATCATCTTTATTGCTTTTGATAGCTGCGTAAATTTCATTTATTGCTTGTTCTTCAAGAGAAATTATTTCATTCAAATTTTCCTCGACCGGGAATTTAACTTTTGGATTTATAATTCTAGGCCAGTTGAATTTGGGGAAATGTGCAATTTTAACCGGATCGGTATTTGTTAAAGACATTGTATAACCGCTTCTTCCATGAAATGCTTCGCAGAAGTGAATAACTTGATGGCCTTTTTCCTCCTTGTAACCGCGAATAAAATTCTTACGGACTTTCCAATCGAACGCAATCTTCAATCCATTTTCAACAGCAAGAGTTCCGCCATCTACAAAAAACAAATGTTTCATAAAGTCCGGAACTGCAACACGCGAAAATGTTTCTACAAAATTTGCCATCTGTGTTGTGTAAATATCCGAGTTCGATGGTTTATTCATCGATGCAATAGCAAGTTCTTCATGAAATTCCGGAGTGTCCAATTTTGGATGATTCATTCCAAGTGGAGAAGAAGCAAAAAATGAAAAAAAATCTAAATACTAATCACCGGTTATTTCATCAACCAAAGTTAAGCCATGGCTTCGCTTAAGATCTAAAACCAAATCGAAACCATCGACCAGCATTTTTTTTGATAATGTAGAATGAACTTCGCTTGCAGAAACATTTGTTTTGTCTAATATATTTTCAAGTGCAGATGTACCCATCATAATTACCTCAAGGAATAATTGTTGCTAATTAATTATCGTTTAAAAAAGTGATGGGTTGAACTTAGAAGACTTGTTCGAAGCGGGAAGAGAGAAAATTCTTCAAGTTTTTTCTTCCGGTTATCTTTTGAAAGTTGATTAAAATGTTCATATTTCTATCCGTTTCTACTTAAAGATAATTATATTTGATTGTAGTAACAATTATAAAAATTATGAAGCTCTTCAAACTAAGACATATGATCCTTCTTGCCGCGCTTGGACTGTTTAGTTATTGCGCCGATAAAAACAAATCTGATGAGGACATTGAACTGTACACTGATGACAAATCCCAAATTGGAATTGAAATTAGTGATGAGGAACTTGGAATTAAATTTAATTCGCCAAAGGATTGGGAGTTAACACCATCGTCACTATCCAAGAAGATTGAGAATAGAAATAGCCCCGGCGATGGATTTATATACGAACCTATCTACGTATTCTTTGATAAGGTGAATGGCTCCGTATTAAGCTGCGGCAAAGTAAATTCGACTGATACACTAGTCTCGAAAAACAGCGAGATGAATTTTTATAAAGGATTGCTTTCAACAAAATATAAAAATTCGGAAATGTACTTGCACAGCTTTGTTAATTCGAGGGTATCATTTACACTTGTTCGTTTCAGTAAAGAGAATTTGACAGCTTATAAATTGTTTTTTCATAACAGTAAACAGCAAATTGTGCAGCTTGAATACTCCTTTAGAAAAGATTCTGCTGATTCAGTGCTTCCGGCTATTAAAGCATCAATTGGCTCAATCCGTTTGATTAATTAATTTTTTCAAAGGTCTTAATTGGGCTAAAGCCCTTTATGTATTGGCGTTTTGAATAACCCCACGCTTAAGCGTGGGGTTAAGAAAACAGACTTACACCAATGGACTTTAGTCTTTGATGAAAGATTACTTAAAGCTAGTAAAAGCAAAAAATTCTTTGTGACTTTGTGTCTTGGTGGCACTTCGTTTTTATTAAAACAATATTTGCCACAAAGGCTCTAAGGCACTAAGTTTCATAAAGAAAGAGTTTGTACTTATAAAAATTTATAATTTCACTGATAGAAATAGAAAGAGGGAAAGATGAGATTTTGTATAAATGTAGATCACATTGCAACATTAAGAAACGCACGCGGGGAAGTTCAACCCGATCCGGTAACTTTCGCTTTATTGGCAGAGCAGTATGGTGTAGATGGAATTGTTGTTCACCTTCGTGAAGATAGACGCCATATCAACGAACGCGATGTTAGATTGCTGCGTGAACTTATCACTACCAAACTCGATTTGGAAATGGCTGCTGTTGATGAAATAATTGATATCGCTTGTGATATCCAGCCGGAGCTGGCTACTATTGTTCCGGAACGCCGGCAAGAATTAACTACGGAAGGTGGAGTTAATGTAATAGATAACATCCGGCAAATAAAAGATGCTATCGATCGCTTGCATCAAGCGGAAATTACAGTCTCCCTTTTTATTGAACCGGATATTAACCAGATTGATGCCGCCGCACAGATCAACGCAGACTTTATAGAAATACATACCGGTCATTACGCAAATGCTGTTGGAGAAGAAGAACTCTTTGATGAACTAGAACGAGTGAGAATTGCAGCAAAACATGCAAAGAAACTAGGACTTGGTGTTAATGCCGGACACGGATTAAACTACATCAACATGAAAGACTTTGTTGCAATATCTGAAATAGATGAAGTTAGTATCGGTCATGCAGTAATTGCTCGCTCAGTTTTCGTTGGACTTGAAAAAGCAATTAAAGAGATGAGAGATTTAACCAAACAGCAATAGAAGTTGGAAGTACGATTTATGATTTGGGAAGTAAAAATCTTGGCATAGTTTCTTAAACTTACTCTTACTCATTATCTTAATCTGATTACTGAAAAAATAAAGTGATTAAGATTAAGGTCATGATCAAGAGTATGAAAGAATTATCTGATCAGTTTTGCCTAGCAAAGGCAAAAAATCTCAACAAGAAGAACTCAATTTGTAACATAATTGTAGAGACGGCTTAGTTTATCCCGCGCTTTATGCGGGAGTGAGCCGCCTCAAAAACATACGGTTAACAGCAGACGTCCCACCGGGGAGTCTGTAAAATATTTTGTGTAAATGGAAATTGTAGTTAAAGAACATTATCAATTCTTTCATTAAAGATAACAGATAAATGAGAAAGAGCAAGTGCCCAATTTTGAACTTGCATCGTCCACTTTTTAGACAAATCTCTG
>JAZDFQ010000030.1:0-2130 GCA_043807765.1 Ignavibacteriota bacterium | reverse complement strand
TTTTAAACTTCCTAAAGAAACGGATGCTGATAAGTCAGCAAGAAGTGAAGCAATTGAAAAAGCTACACTTGGTGCCGCAGAAGTTCCAGCCGATGTAATGCAAAAAGTAAAAGAACTTCTTCCCTTCCTAAAAGTAATTATTGAAAAAGGAAATAAAAATTCATTGTCCGACGCCGGTGTTGCCGCCGTATTAGTAGCTACTGCATCAAAAGGCGCATACATGAATGTTTTAATCAATTGCTCTTCCCTTTCTAATCAAACCATAGCACAAGAGATAAAAAAACGAGCAGATATAGTTCTGGAAGAAACGTGCCGCGAGAGCGATCAACTTCTTGAATCAGTATTTAAAGCAATTCAACCACAATAATTATCTTGTAAGGATAAAGATGCAAAACTTTACTGGTATTAAATGGAGATTACAAAAATCGCTTTTACTGTTTTGTTTCTTTATCCTGTCTATACTTCTTTCGAATCAGACGAGCGCACAAAAAGTTTTACTTGGTATCGATGTCTTAGAGCGAGATAATTATTCCATGCTTACTGGTAAAAAAGTTGGGTTAATAACAAACCACACTGGCGTGAACAGAAAATTGATTTCCACACACGATCTATTCAAACAAGCCAAAAATTTTACTTTGGTTTCCGTTTATTCACCGGAACATGGTTTAAAAGGTATGATTGGGGCCGGAATTACTTTCGATAGTTTTAAAGATACATTAAGCGGTATAACATATTTCTCGATCTATGGAAAGACTTCTAAACCAACACCGGAGATGTTAAACGGTATTGACGTTCTAGTGTACGATATTCAAGATATCGGCGTTAGATCATACACCTACATTTCTTCGATGGGTTTATGCATGGAAGCAGCCGCTGAGAATAAAATTCCCTTTATTGTTTTAGATAGACCAAATCCATTAGGCGGGTACAGAACTGAAGGCAATGTTGTAGAAGAAGGATATGAATCGCATGTAAGCAAGTTTGAAATTCCATATGTCTATGGTTTAACATGCGGCGAGCTTGCAAATCTTATAAATACGAAGCCAACTATCGGCAATAAAGCCAAATGTAAACTGCAAGTAGTAAAAATGGAAGGCTGGAAACGATGGATGAAATTTAGCGATACCGGTTTAGCTTGGGTTCCTACTTCTCCAAACGTTCCTCATCAAGAAACACCAGCTTACTTAGTCGGAAGCGGCGTTCTAGGCGAACTAATAATTTTCGGAATTGGAATCTCTTACACACTCTCGTTCGAAACTTTTGCTGCAGAATGGATTGATGCTGATTCATTAGCTAAAAACATGAACGCATTAAAACTGCCCGGAGTTTTGTTCAGACCAATTTCTTATAAACCACTATACGGCGATTGGAAAGACAAAGTTCTTAATGGTGTTCAGATTCACTTAATTGATATTGATAAAGTTAATTTGTTGGAACTCCAATTCTACTTCATGCAAGTTCATAATAAATTGTACCCTAACAAAAATCCTTTCACATTAACAACGCAAACAAGAATAAAAATGTTTGATAAAGTAATGGGCACAGATAAAATCAGAAACAAGTTTACTCAAAACTTTTTAGTAGATGATATCAAACCGTTTCTTAATAAAGATCTCGTATGGTTTAAGAAGCTGGCTAAGAGGTATTACTTCTATAATTAAGTAGAGACTAAGACCACTTTTTGCCATGGCAATTGTAGCACGAGATACCGGCAGTGCCCCCTTTTAAATCAGAACCATGGCATGAAATGCAATTTGTTGTTGCTGAAGAATAACCGCTTTTATGTAAAACGCCTTTTATATTTACAGTGTGTTCTGACGCTGAAGTTGTAGAATTACTTGCTGCTGGTTCTGTTGAGTTGCTGCAAGATGCAAGTAAAATGAAACTGAGAAGAACTAATAAGCGAGCCATAGAAGTCCAGTTTTGTTTAGCTGTAAACATTATTATTTGAATAGAGTTCCACCCAAATTTCTTCTCTACTTAGATTGAATGAGTCGTCCTAAAATAGGTTGACTGTTATTTAAGGCACCTCTCTCCGTAGGAGAGAGGTTTTTTTTTCCATTTTTTAACCTGTAGAGTATTCTGCTTATGCATCTCTTTCGGTGTTAACATCGAACAACTTAAATGAGG
>JAZDFQ010000029.1:0-2210 GCA_043807765.1 Ignavibacteriota bacterium | reverse complement strand
GTGTGATTTTTAAATTGGGTTCAAAGTGACGGCTTCGTAAATCCCGCTTTAGCGGGCCCTTTATTATTCTGTTCAGTTTGATCAAAAATCCAACGCCGCTGCTATTCATGCAACATATTCACGTAACAAATTGAAACATTTTGAATATTTGTGATATGTAACTGCAATCTTTAAGAACATTATTGTATTCTTGAATTGCATAATGCAAGAAATCTGAACTTCAAAACTTCTGGCGTGATAGCCTTTAATGGGGTTATCCGGTTTTTTGCTAATTTTTGGTCAACAATCATGAAAACTGTGGTAATAGTCAGAAACAATAGTGGTTGCTCTTATAGGAGCATTTTCGACCATAGTTACAGCTTTAATATCGAATAGAACGAGGACATCTAAAGAAGATGGTTTAGGCAAGCAAAGTAAAATGAGTAATCCAACAATAGCTATTGTAAATTTAGGGGTCGCTTTAACAACTCTTGCTGTAGTTATTTCTTTATTAATCTTTCAATTAAGTCGAGTCGAAAAGGGATTAGAGTCATTAGAGATTGCGCTTTTGGACAACTTTCTTGATACGCCAATAATACCTGAGATCGAGCGTTTAAAAAAATTGATGCTGACGCAAAGGCCATTCTTTCTGGGGCTGGGCCAATGGATACATGGTTGAGATAATGTGGCACCGCTGGGAAACCAGGCGGTAAACGGAGAAAACAAACGTCAACCTGTAGTCTCGGGAGAAACCGGTCTATTCGACTTATATAGTTGAGTAATAATATTGGAAGTGTATTTAATATGAGCAATTTACCGAAACAGATTCTTAACTACTTCGCAACATTTACCGAGACGCGATTTAATTTTAGGCGTCTTATTAACTATAAATGGACAAATAATGAGCTTACACTCGATCTATCTTTTTTCCCGGAATTTCAACTCCTTCTGCTTAAAAAAATAAAAGATGGTGATTTATCACCGCTACTCATTAAACAAAATGAATATACGATAGTACTCAACAAAGATGCTCTCCTTGTAGAAATTGAAAAACTATTGCAGGGAAATTTTAATGCGGCGTATTTAGAAAAATGCATCGTTGCCGAATATGACCAAGTTGCGGCAGACAACACAATATTTATTGTTGGCGAGAATGGAGAGTTAAGGCTATCTCAAGAAACAGAAAATGGAGCAGATCTGCTTGCTCAGCAAAAAGACATGGCGCAAAAAGAAGGATTGCGAACATACAATCTTGCTCTTCGTCGTCAGTTTGAAAAAACATTGAATGATCTTCAGGATAAAATTGTCGAGCAAAAAAAGGTTGAGTTAAACATCGAGCATGCGCCTTCTTCAATCTTCGGTGTGCGAAATTATGTGACTCAGCAGTTTGAACAACTAAAAAGAATTGGCAACAATTTTTCTGGCAGTGATGAGTACGTTACGGAAGTCTCAAAATATTTCTTAAACTCCATTGATGATATTGTCATCTATGACCTGTATTATAATTTTCAAAAATATTCGGACTTTGCCAGGCTCGGCACGCTTTTCGTGTTTTTCCATATGCTCGAAAGAGGTAATGATGCATACCCGCTCTATTTTATTGAGGTGGAATATCGAACATCCAACTCAGAAGTAACCCTTTCATTCCCAAGAGATTTGATGCTTTTGAATGCTCCGGCGGTGAATTATTTTAAATTTGATAATGTTTTGACTGTCCCGCGAGCATCTTCCATCACCACGACCAGGGAGCACTTTGGGGCAATGGAAACATTTATCCAAACTCAATATGGATTTCAGACACCTTTTATTCTGGAGCCATCTTTTGCTCGCATAACCCATGCGAACGAAAATTTTCCTCAAATAAAAAACCGGATTGGTCTTCAAATAGTTACTAACGAAGATAAAAAGCTTCTCGACTATTCCGAGCTCATGACCAAAATGGAACTGGGCGAATCAAGTAAATTTTCCGAATTTATCGACCAATATGTCAAAGGGACAGTTCCTAATCATCAAGAAGAGGTAGATAAAGTATTTTTAGAGAAGTACTCTCGCAAAAGCCCTGAGCGGTATGTGTCTAATAGTCCGATTCCTGTTAATAATCCACAAAAGCGTATTTTACTGGCTCTCGCAAATGAAAAGAACAATATTATCGTTGTCGACGGACCTCCAGGAACAGGTAAATCTCACACCATTGCCGCACTAACATATTGGGCAAATGAAAATAATAAGTC
>JAZDFQ010000028.1:0-56760 GCA_043807765.1 Ignavibacteriota bacterium | reverse complement strand
AGCCTTTCGAAAATATTTCCATCGTTAAAGTCAATCTAACCGGTTTAATCTAGTCTTTGTCTAATTACTAACTACTCAATACTATCCCTTCAGAAACTCCTCCGGTTTAAGCGCGCTCTTTGTTGCTCTAATAGTTTTTATCATTCCCTTGAACCAAGAAACTTGATTTATTCTCATTCCTATCGAAGTATGCCCTTCGTTTATTGGCACATATTCAACACTGCCGGACATTTCTTCAATTCCATTTACAAAATGTTTCATTGTTCCATTTTCATAAACCAAAGCCGCGTGGTACCATTGCCCTACCGGATGAGGGAATTTCTCTGCGTAAAGTGTTAATGCTTTTTCATCGGACTTAATAAATGTATCCAAGAACCAATTATTATCTTTTGTCAATCTTAATTCAATCAGCATTCTGCTGTTTTCATTTACAGTATTCTGTATATGCACAAAGCGCTGCTCAACATTATTCGGATCGGTCGAAGCTTCCGGCTTAAATATTACTTCCAAAGTAAAATTTTCTGCGCCGCTCAAGGGATTGTTCAAAACAATAATTCCATCGTGCACACCATCAAACTGAATTGATTCTTCATCCTTAACAACAAGCGGAGTTCCGATGATAGTAATCGGATGTACGCCGATTTGTTCTAATTCATGCAATTTCCATTGCTCGCTCATAACTTCTCCCAAATTAATAGACAAAAAAAATCCCTCTTCTGCTTTGAAGAGGGATTCAAATTCTACTTCATTTATTATTCAGAAACTTCAAAATCACCGCTTTCGCGTTTAGACTGCCATACAGCCCAAGCAATTGCAGCAATGCAGACTACAGAAGCAATAATTCCAATTACCATTGAACCGGATTTTGGAGCTACAAGACCAAAATTCAAAATCATTCCCAAGGTTAATAAACTAACCATGTTCATAACTTTAATTAAAGGATTGATTGCCGGTCCAGCAGTATCTTTCAAAGGATCACCAACAGTATCGCCGGTAATTGCAGCTTTATGAGCCTCTGAACCTTTACCACCGTAAAGACCATCTTCAATCATCTTCTTAGCATTATCCCAAGCACCGCCGGCATTCGCCATAAATACTGCAAGCAACTGTCCAACTAAAATCATTCCAGCCAAAAATCCGCCAAGAGCATATGGTCCTAATAAGAAACCAACAAGCATTGGAGTCATAATAGCTAGGATTCCAGGTCCTACTAATTCTTTTTGAGCGGTCTTAGTACAAATATCAACTACGCGACCGTAATCCGGTTTCTTAGTTCCAGCCCAAATTTCTTTATCGCGGAATTGAATACGGCATTCATGAACAATATAAAATGCTGCGCGGCCAACCGCTCTAATCAACATAGAACTGAATAAGAATGGTACGGCACCGCCAATTAGGAATCCAATAAATACTACCGGATTTGCTACCGTTAGCTTACCAGCAACTTCTATATATTGAGATACAGTTAACAGATTAATTTTATCTTCACTGCCAACTGCAATAATTGCAATAAAGCTAGAGAATAAGGATACCGCCGCAATAACAGCAGAACCGATTGCAATACCTTTTGTTTCTGCTTTTGTTGTATTACCAACTGCATCAAGATCAGCTAAGATTTGACGAGCGCGTTTGTATGAACCCGGAGCTTCTTTTTCCATTTCATCTTTATCATAACCCATTTCGCCAATACCATTAGCATTATCGGCTACCGGTCCAAATACGTCCATAGAAATAGTGTTACCGGTTAATGTTAACATACCAATACCTGTCATAGCAACACCGTATGCAATAAACAATGGAGGCGTTCCGGCATAAGTTAGAACTGATAAGAAGATAGCAACAGCAATAACTAAGATCATCGCAACTGTGCTTTCGTAACCAACTGCAAAACCTTGGATGATGTTTGTTGCGTGACCGGTTGTACAAGCTTTTGTTAAGCTTTTTACCGGCGCATGACTAGTATGAGTATAGTAGCTTGTAACTTTATTCAAGCCTACAGCGAGGAACACACCGATTAAGCACGTGATAGCCGGGCGAAGATCTAAACCTTCAATGCCAAAGTTAGCAAACCAAGGTAAGTTCAATGGATCAACTGCCCAATAACCAAGGCTTTTTAATTCAGCTAATTTTTCAATACCAAAATATTCCGGTGTAAAATGTAAATAGCCAAATCCAAGCGCGAAGAAACCAATAACTGAAATAACTGATCCGATCCAGAAACCTCTGTGAACACTTTTCAAAGCTGTATCTGATGTATCGTTAGCACCAGCTTTTACAGTATATGTAGAAATGATTGAACCAAGAACGCCAATACCGCGAACAAGCAATGGGAAGATAACTCCCTTGTGTCCGAATGTTGACATACCAAGAATCATTGCAGCAACGATAGTTACTTCGTAGCTTTCAAAAATATCTGAAGCCATACCGGCGCAATCACCAACGTTATCGCCTACGTTATCAGCGATAGTTGCAGCGTTGCGTGGATCATCTTCCGGAATATCTTTTTCAATTTTACCAACTAAGTCAGCTCCTACGTCAGCAGCTTTTGTATAGATACCGCCGCCAACTCTCATGAATAAAGCTAACAATGTACCGCCGAATCCAAATCCTAATAATGCTTCGTAAGCTAAATCACCAAACAATAAGAATATTAAAGTTCCGCCAAGAAGACCAAGACCGTCAGTCAACATACCGGTAATAGTTCCGGTTCTGTAACCTAACTGCATTGCTTCTCCGTAGCTTCTTTTAGCAGCAGTAGCAACTTTCAAGTTGCCAATAGTTGCTAAACGCATTCCAACAAAACCAACCAGCCAACTGAAAATAGAGCCGATTAAGAAAGCTCCGGAACGTCCCCATCTAAATGCGGATTCTGCGCCGGTATAGGTTAAGAAAAGCAAAATTGTAATAATGATAATAAGTGGACCAATTTTTTTGAATTGTGCAGCCAGGTAAGCATTAGCGCCTTCGCGAACAGCACTTGCAATTTCTTGCATTTTCTTTGTGCCGCTGTCTGCTGCTGTTACTTGTTTAACTAATAAGAGTGCATATAACAATCCCGCAACAGCAATACCAAGAACTGTTAAGAGAGCTCCAATTTCAAGAGGAGTATACTTTGGATCTGAGAATAATGAGAAAGGTACAAACTGATGTGCGCTTTCTGCAACATCCGCAGCACCTTGAGTGGGCAACCACAAGAATCCGGCAGCAAATAGGAACATCATAAACACAAGATTTCCCATTCTCACGGCTTTCGAGCGGAAGATTTGTTTCAGTTTTTTCATAGTTAACCCATTTATTTGATGAATGATGTTATTGGATTAAACAGATTTTGATTCAGCTGCCGATGAAAAAAAGGAAAAACCATTTTGAAATCGGACTATAAAAATGCTAAACCGTAGTTGATACTCTTGCTGATTTTCCAACTGAAATGATCCTTGTGAGACCATGTATGAGGACAAATCATATTTCGGATACAAATGTATAATTTTCAGCATCTAAATTCAAAAGTCCAACTAAATTCTACACTTCTTTGCTGTTTCAATTTCAATCTAATACCTACAATCGGTTTAAGCAATAAGATTTTTTTCTACTGTAAATATTTCTTTGCCGAAATTCTCAAGCTAAATTCATCTTATTAGATTGAAAAGAATTATTTATCAAAATGAATTTTTTTTTAAGAACTTGTGTTGTGAATTGTGTAACAGATATAAAGGATTTCAATGAGCAATCAAGTTAGCCTCCAGTCAGAAATTGATATTACTGACAAAGCCATAAAGCAGGTAAAAAGAATTAAAGAAGAGAACAACATTCCCGAAACTCACGGATTACGAGTAGGAGTTAAGGGTGGCGGATGTTCCGGTCTTACTTATCAAATGGGCTTCGATGGTGAAGTTAAAGACAGCGATACTGTACTGGAAAAAGATGGAATAAAATTAATAGTTGATGGAAAGAGCCTATTTTATTTAGCGGGGACTGTACTTGATTTTAGCGACGGCTTGAATGGAAAAGGATTCGTTTTTAACAATCCCAACGCAACCAAAACATGCGGCTGCGGCGAATCATTCGGAGTATAAATGAAGCGTAGAAACTTTCTTACATCACTCGGAATTCTGGCTGCTGCCGGAAGTGCAACAAAAATTGAAGCGATAACAAATCAAATAAATAAAAAAATAAACGGGAGTAACTTAGTAATGAGCAAATTTGAATTATCACCATTGCCATACGCACACAATGCTTTAGAACCATACGTAGATGCACAGACAATGGAAATACATCATGGTAAACACCACGCAGCTTATGTAGCCAACTTAAACAAAGCTGTAGAAGGCAATGCAAAACTTGAAGGAAAATCTTTAGAAGAATTATTCAAGAATATATCCAAAGCTCCGGTAGCTGTAAGAAATAATGGCGGCGGGCACTATAACCATACAATGTTCTGGAATGTAATGGGACCAAATAAAGGCGGAAAGCCGAGCGGGACTTTGGCAGATGCAATTAATGCAGCATTTGGTTCATTCGAAAAATTTCGAGAAACATTTAATGCTGCTGCAACAACCCGCTTCGGTTCCGGCTGGGCTTGGTTAAGTGTTAGCGATGGTAAATTGGTCGTTTCATCTACACCAAATCAAGACAATCCATTGATGGATATTGCGGATGTAAAAGGATTTCCAATTCTTGGTTTAGATGTTTGGGAACATGCTTACTATCTCAAATATCAAAACCGCAGACCGGAATACATCACAAATTGGTGGAATGTTATTGATTGGGATTCAGTTGCTAAGAGATTCGCTGAAGCGAAGTAGCCCATCACAGCCCTTCCCCAAGGGAAGGGCTGTTGAAATCTTTAAAATAAAAGACCCTGATCTACATCAGGGCTTTTATTAACTCTTAATACTTATTACTATGTACTCAATACTTGTTTAAAATGCCGCGCTAGTAAACTTTAATCTGTTAATTGAACGCGCTAAAGCCCCCTCAGCTCTCATTGTATCAACATCTTTCTCTCTAGCAGCCAATCTTTCTTTAGCTCTATCGTAAGCTTGCTTTGCGCGATTAATGTCAATTTCTTCTTTACTTTCTAAACTATCAGCAAGAATCAAAATCTTATTTTCATTTACTTCTATTGTTCCGCCGCTAGTTGCAAATTCAATTTCTTTACCTTCTAAGTCTACCAGTTTGATTTTACCAATCTCGAAAGTACTTAACAAAGGTGCATGATTGAATAATACTTGAAAGCTTCCGGCAGTACCGGGAACAGTAATTGATTTTACTTTTCCGCTAAATGCTTGTTTAGAAGGTGTAATTATTTCAAGACTGAGTTCTTTCATAATTAGGCTTCTGCGTTCATCTTTTTAGCTTTTTCAACTGCTTCTTCAATAACACCAACATACATAAATGCTTGTTCCGGCAGATCATCATGTTTACCATCAAGAATTTCCTTAAAGCTTCTGATGGTATCTTCCAACTTAACATATTTGCCAGGGAATCCGGTGAACTGTTCGGCAACGCTAAAAGGCTGGCTTAAGAATCTTTGAATTCTTCTAGCACGGCGAACGATGATTTTATCATCTTCGGAAAGTTCATCCATTCCAAGAATATTAATGATGTCTTGCAAATCTTTATAGGCTTGTAATATTTCTTTAACACGTTTAGCAACTGCATAATGTTCTTCACCAACAATATCCGGCTGAAGAATTCTTGATGTAGAATCAAGAGGATCAACTGCGGGATAAATACCAAGCTCGGAAATCTGACGGCTTAATACTGTTGTTGCATCTAAGTGAGAGAATGCCGTAGCCGGAGCCGGATCTGTTAAATCGTCTGCCGGTACGTATATAGCTTGTACTGAAGTAATAGAACCTTTATCTGTCGATGTAATTCTTTCTTGAAGTTCACCCATTTCAGTAGCTAAGTTTGGCTGATAACCCACAGCAGAAGGCATACGACCTAACAACGCAGAAACTTCAGAACCAGCTTGAGTAAAGCGGAAAATGTTATCGATGAACAGCAACACATCTCTTCCTTCTTCATCACGAAAATATTCTGCAATAGTTAATCCGGTAAGACCTACGCGAAGACGAGCTCCCGGAGGTTCATTCATCTGACCAAACACCAAAGCAGTTTTACTTAATACACCGCTCTCTTTCATTTCCAGCCAAAGATCATTTCCTTCGCGGGTTCTTTCACCAACACCCGCAAAAACAGAGTAACCGCCATGCTGCTTTGCAATATTGTGAATCAACTCTTGAATAATAACGGTCTTGCCTACACCCGCGCCGCCAAATAAGCCGGTCTTACCGCCTTTTGTATATGGTTCAAGTAAGTCGATAACCTTAATACCGGTTTCAAACATTTCTTGCTTAGTCGTTAGATTATCAAATTTTGGCGGATGGCGGTGAATTGGGTAACGTTTTGCAGTTTTAATTTCTGTTCCTAGCCCGTCTATTCCATCACCAATAACATTTATTAATCGGCCTAACGTCTCCGGTCCAACTGGAACAGAAATTGGCTGACCGGTATCAATTGCTTTCATTCCGCGGACGAGACCATCTGTAGAGTCCATAGCAACTGTACGAACACGGTTTTCGCCTAAGTGCTGCTGAGCTTCAACAATAAGAATTTCGTCTTGTCCTTCAACATTTTTTCTGGGAATTTGAATTGAATTATAAATTTTAGGGAGGTTTCCGTCCGGGAAATCAATATCAACAACGGGACCAATTACCTGAACAATTAGACCTTCGTTTGAAGCCATTTTTATTCCTTTTATTTCAAAATTAAGTGCGTAAAATTAGGAAAGTAGGGAGTGATTTCCAAAAGTTTACATACCTATTCGCATCCTAAAGAGTTATATTCATTACAAAAATTGATTAATCTGATGACAGACAAAGAAATATATAAAGCCAGAGCCGAAGGATATAACCGGATTGCCGAGATTTCAAACGAAGTTTCTGATAGTGAATTTTTAGAGTTCATGGGATTCATTCGTGAAGCAACAAATACTTACCAACCCGATATTAAGACTATTGAACAAGAGGTAATTGAAAAATCTGAAATAAGAAAAAGACTTATAGAGTTGTTTAAGAATGAATCCATTTGAAGAAACGTTAGTTAGTGTAAATAGTTTTTGCAAAAAGAATGAGCTTAATACTCAATAATTGGCGGGCTTGCTCTCATCTTTCATAAAATTCAAAGAACTACAAATGATATTGATATAACTCTATTAGTTGAATTGGAGAAGATGGAGATTATTGGCAAAATGATAATTGACAATTTTGAACCCATATTTCCCGATTCCATCATTTTTTTTCAAAAAAACTTTATTCTACCAGTTCGTGACAAAAAGACAAAAATGAGAATAGACTTTGCTGCCGGACTGAGCGAGTTTGATATTAAAGTAATAGAGCGAAGTAAACGTCATGTTTTCGGCAAGTTGGAATTGCCATTTTGCACTGTCGAGGATTTGATTCTTTACAAGTTTTTTGCTTCACGCCCAAAAGATATTTCTGATTTGCACGATATAAGTAAGATTCACAAAGAAAAAATTGATCAGAAGTATTTGTTCGAAATGTTAAATGATTTTGCAGCTTTAGAACGCGATGATATGAAAGACAATTTCGAGAAGATTTTTAGATAATATTGAGCCGCATTCGACGCGGCTCAACAAACAATTATGCAGTAACACCGGCTTTTTCAGCCAGTTCCATTCCCTTTTCAATTGCTTCTTTATTAAGTGGAATAAGATGATGATATCTTTCCGGCAGTACTTTTTCCAATCCTTTGATTGCACTTTCAAGTTTAATGATAGGTTTCTTCTTTAATAAAGAACCCAGCACAATCATATTCATGATTTTAATATTCTTCATCTTTGCTGCTTCGTTGGAAGCTTCAATAGGCAGCACTTCAATATCAGTTCTTGTAGGTGGATTAATTATTGTACTCGCTTCATAAATTAAAAGCCCGCCCGGTTTTACAGCACTTTCAAATTTGTCTAATGATGGTTGGTTCAATGCAATTACAGTATCGAACTTTGTTAAAATAGGCGAGCTGACCTTTTCATCGCTAATAATCGCGATACAGTTTGCAGTACCGCCCCGCATTTCCGGTCCGTACGATGGCATCCAGCTAACTTCTTTATCTTCCATTACTCCGCTATAGCAAAGAATTTGTCCCATCGAAAGAACACCTTGTCCGCCAAATCCGGCAATAATAATTTCTTCAGTCATTGTAATCTCCTAATCAGTTAGAAGGCTTTTTAATATCGCCAAGTGGATAAAACGGAAGCATGTTTTCTTCCAGCCATTTATTTGATTGAACCGGTGTCATTTTCCAGTTAGAAGGACAATTTGTTACTATCTCTACAAAACAAGTACCTTTATTCAACTTCTGGTATTCAAAACTCTTTTTGATTGCAGCCTTAGCTTTACGAACATTTACAGGAGAGTTAACTGCTGTTCTTGTTACATAATAAGTTCCGGGAAGTTGCGCAACGAGCTCAGTAATCTTCAACGGATTTCCCATCGTAGCAACGTCTCTACCATTTGGTGAAGTAGTAGATTTCATTCCAACTAATGTTGTTGGAGCCATCTGTCCGCCGGTCATCCCGTAAATACCGTTGTTTATAAACACGATTAAAATATTCTCTCCGCGGTTGCAAGCGTGAATAGTTTCGCCCGTACCAATTGCAGCTAAATCACCATCACCTTGATATGAGAAAACATATTTATCCGGAAGCACGCGTTTAATCCCGGTAGCAACTGCTGCGGCTCGACCGTGAGCAGCACCGTTCATATCAATGTTCAAATAATTATATGCAAGTACGGAACAGCCAACCGGCGCTACGCCTACTGTATCTTTCTGAATATCTAATTCATCAATTACTTCGGCAATGATTCTGTGAGCAACGCCGTGTCCGCAGCCGGGACAGTAATGCATTGTAGCATCCGTAAGAGTTTCCGGTCTTTCATAAACTAAATTTTCTTTAGTACAAACACTTTCTTCGGCAATCATTTGCTCAAAGTGTAAATCTTCTTCCGCAGTCATTGTTTTTTCGTTCATACCAATTCTCCTATAAACCTGCCTGCCGGACAGGCAAGTTTTTCTTCAAGTTTAGCAAGGATTTCTTCCGGAGAAGGAATTATTCCACCTTGTCTTCCGTGAAATTCTACCGGTTTCTTTCCGTTAACACCAAGACGAACATCTTCAACCATTTGTCCGGCGTTCATTTCTACGCTCATGAAACCTTTAACATTATCAGCAAGTTTATTTAGATCAGCATATGGGAAAGGATAAAGTGTAACCGGTCTGAAAACACCAACTTTAATTCCCTTTTCCGCTGCTAAGTGAGCAGCCTTTTGACAGATGCGTGCTACTAAACCATAAGCTACCAAAACAAAATCTGCACCTTCACAATCAATCATTTCGGAGCGAACCTCGTTAGCTTCTATTTTTCTATACTTAGCTTGAAGACGTTGATTCCACTGTTCCATAACATCTGCTTGTAATGAAAGAGTATAAATAATATTTCTTTCTCTATCGGCTGGCTTGCCTGTGCTTCCCCATGGTTCATATTCGGTCTTCCTTGGTTTCTGTTCAGGTAAAAGAACTTTTTCCATCATTTGTCCAAGTGCGCCGTCGGTTAATATCATAACCGGATTGCGATATTTGAAAGCAAGATCAAATCCTAAACCGACAAAATCCACCATTTCTTGAACAGTTGAAGGAGCGAGAGTTAGTACTTTATAATCACCATGGCCGCCACCTTTTACAGCTTGAAAATAATCTGCTTGTCCAGGTTGGATCGTTCCCAATCCCGGACCGCCTCTTTGAACATTTACTAGTAAGCAAGGAACCTCGCCACAAGCAATGTAAGAAATTCCTTCTTGCATCAAACTCATTCCCGGACTTGAAGAAGAAGTCATCACTCTTTTTCCGGTTCCCGCAGCTCCGTAAACCATATTGATTGAAGCAACTTCGCTTTCGGCTTGAAGAACTACCATACCGGTTCTTTTAGTTGCTTCGTTGCTAAGGTATTCTAAAACTTCAGATTGTGGAGTAATTGGATAACCAAAGTAAGCATCGCAGCCGGCAAGAATTGCAGCTTCTGCCAATGCTTCGTTTCCCTTCATTAATTTTAATTCTTTTTTCATGAGTTCACCGTTACTGTTATATCGCCGGTTACGTTTGTTATAGTAGCTATTTGCTCTTTCTTCTTTTCGGTTTTCCGGTAAACTTTAATAATACCATCCGGACAAACCATTGCGCAGTTTGTGCAGCCAGTACAGTTATCTTCTATCTTAACAATATAATGATAACCTTTGGAGTTAAGCTTGCGCGATAGTTCGAGCGATTCTTGCGGGCAAGCTGCGGCACATAGCTCGCAACCTTTACATTTTTCGATATCAACAATGATATCCCCTTTCACTTTAGCCATTAAGACCTCTCATGTTTAAAACCAAAAAGGTTACAGCATGAGCCATAACCTTTATTCGGTTGAAATTTGTATTAAGTAGAATTTGAGCGATGATTTTAAGCATCGGTATTCCTTATTAGTGGTTAACCTACTAAAAACAACGTGCCAAACTATTCATCCCAATTCTTAAAACAGTGATGAAAAAATAGTGATTATTTGCTAAAAACCAAGACGCTTTTCTTAAGCAGTCTTGGTATCCAAAAGATAGGAACTCGGATTTTCAGAAATGAGAAACCTAATTTTTCTTTGAGAATTATCTATAAGAAAAGTGATGTGCTACTAAGAATTATTCTGTAGGAATAAATTCAACTAATTGTTAGTATTCATTCGCCAACTTTATGTTTCTCTAAATGCTTCTTTTAAGAAAAAGGAGTTATAAAATGAAATACCGAGTTCACCGCCTTGAAGTAACAAACGATACTATGCAAGAGAAATTAGAGCAGTTTCTAAACAATTTGGAAGGTGAAGTGGTTTCTATAATCCCAAATGTTACAAGGTTTGTAATGATGTATGGAGCTAAGATTACTTATTTACTCATTACAGAGAAAACAAAACAATAGGAATTGTTTTGAGTATTCTATTATTCTTATACCAGTTCGGCATGTTTATCAGCATGATAAGAACTTCGTACCAACGGAGAAGATTCAACTGCCTTTAAGCCAATCTCCAATCCAAAATCTTTGTAGGATTTGAATTCCTCAAGCGTAACATAACGTTGAACGGGCAAGTGATTTTTTGTTGGTTGTAGATATTGTCCAATGGTCATAATATCACAGCCACTGTTGTACAAATCTTGAATCAGCTCAAAAACTTCTTCTTGTGTTTCGCCAATACCAACCATGATTCCACTCTTGGTTCTCAAACCATGTTCTTTGAACCAACAAATAACATCTAGACTACGTTCATATTTAGCTTGGGGACGAACAGCATGGTATAACCTCTTAACAGTTTCAAGATTATGATTAAGAATACTTGGCGGATTTTCCATAATAATTTTGAATGCTTCCTCTTCACCTTTGAAATCGGGAATTAAAATTTCAATGGTTGTATCGGGCATTTTTTCTTTGATCAAACGGACACTTTCGCTAAAAATAATTGCACCGCCATCTTTCAATTCATCACGATTAACAGAAGTAATAACAACGTGCTTCAATCCCAACGCCTCAACAGATTCAGCCACGCGGCGCGGTTCATCTAAATCTAGTTCGTTCGGTAAACCAAGTTTAACATTGCAGAATCCGCAAGAGCGTGTGCAAGTATCGCCAAGAATCATAAACGTTGCGGTTTTTCTATTCCAGCATTCTGCAAGATTTGGACATTTAGCTTCTTCGCAAACTGTGTTCAGTTTACTTTTACGCATCAACTCATAAACTTCTTTATAATTATGTCCAGTAGGTAGTCTAACTTTTAACCAATCGGGTCGCTTGCCTAACTCTTCTCTGCTCTGTTCTGTCGCTTCTTTAAATGCTTTCTGATGCTGATTGATTTTCATTTTCTCTACTTATTTTTTCTTAATCTTGCTTTTAATCATAATCTTCTTTTCTAGATCAAGAGTAAGATTATGATCAAGATGTTTGTTAGATATTACTCGTATCAAAATTTTCTAAAGTTTCTTTTATTGATTTCAAGAATTTACCGCCTAGCATTCCATCAATTAATCTGTGATCGTGACTTAGCGATAAATACATCATTGGTTTTACAACGATTGCATCGTTTCCATCAACTTCAATTACAACCGGTTTCTTAGTAACTGCACCGACTCCTAAAATTCCGACTTCCGGCTGGTTAATTATCGGCGTACCGAATAAAGAACCGAACACACCGTAATTTGTAATCGAGAAAGTACCTTTAACAACATCTTCCGGAACTAATTTTTTTGTACGCGCACGAAGCCCAATATCGGCAATCGCTTTTGCTAATCCGCGTATGCTTTTTTCTTCCGCATTTTTAATATTAGGAACAATCAAACCGTTTGGCTCTACAGCTACCGCAATTCCTAAATTGATAAATTTCTTTGTAAGAATATTTTTTCCCTCAATGGATGAATTCATCAACGGAAATTCTTTCAATGCTTTGATTACCGCAAAAGAAATAAACGGTAAATAAGTAAGTTTAATTCCTTCCGCAGCAAAACTATCTCTATTCCTCTCTACAAAGTTATGAATTTTGCTCATGTCAACTTCCATAACAGCGGTTACATGTACAGATGTATCGCGGCTGTTAATCATGTGCTGCATAATCCGCTGACGGGTGTTATCCATTGCGAGAAATTCAACTTGCTGACCGGAGATTGATTGAACTTCTCTTACAACTTCAGTTTTTTCTGAAGTGCTTTGCGGTAAAACCGGTGCATAAAACTTGCCCGACTTTTTGTTTTGCAAGTAAGCTAGAACATCATTCTTTGTTATTCTTCCATCAATGCCGCTGCCTTCAATCATTTCAAGTTCATTTAGAGAAATTCCTTCCGTGCGAGCGATACTCAATACTAACGGTGAATAAAACTTGTTGGTTGTTGGAGATTGGCTTTTAGTTATTTGTGATTGGTGATTAGTGATTGGTTTTGCTTTGCTTTTATTTTCTTGATCATGATCTTGATCTGCTTTGGCATCTACTTTTTCTTTCACCAATCCCGTTGTCGTTCTAATCTTTGCAACAGCAATACCTACATTCACAGTTTCATTTTCCTTAAACAAAATCTCTTCGAGTATTCCATCTACAGGCGATGGAACTTCAGTATCAACTTTGTCTGTACTGATCTCAAATATAATTTCGTCCCGACTAACTTTATCGCCAACATTCTTATGCCATTTGATTATCGTTCCATCCATAACCGATTCGCCCATCTTAGGCATAGGAACATCAATTAGCTCTCCACCAACTTGCGTTGTTGAAGCTGGCTCTGTTTTAACTGTAACTGGTTCTACAGCTTTTGTCTCAGCTACTATATCTCCAGCAGCATTCCCGTTTGTTTCTATAACTGCAACAACGGTTCCCACAACAACAGTCTCTTGTTCGAACACATTAATATCTGCAATAACACCATCTTCCGGACTTGGAATTTCGGTATCAACTTTGTCAGTGGCAATTTCATAAATAATTTCATCTTTCTTTACCGACTCACCTTTTTTCTTATGCCACTTAATCAGAGTTCCTTCCGTAATGCTTTCACCCATTTGCGGCATTACTATGTTTACTCTCATATAACTCTCCTCTGTCATTCTGAATCCCGCCATCGGCGGGAAGAAGAATCTCAAACTCTTTTTGGTTAGAGATGCTTCGCACTGCCCTAAGCGTGGCTCAGCATTCGTTTTAATATTCTAAAAGTTTTTTTACTTCTTTATAAACTCTTTCGCGGGTAGGAAGAACTGTATTTTCCAAAATAGGATGGAATGGAATTGGTGTATCAAGCGCACCGATTCGCTTTACAGGTCCATCAAGCGATTCAAAACAATTTTCCGTAATTAAAGCTGCTATCTCAGCACCGAATCCTCCGGTGAGAGTGTCTTCGTGAACAACAATCGCCTTACCGGTTTTCTTAACTGATTTATAAATCGTTTCAACATCGAGTGGCGCGATTGTTCTTATATCAATTAGTTCTACCGAGTAACCTTCATCTTCTAATTTCTTAATCGCAAAGTTGGATTCGTGCACCAATGCACCCCAAGAAATTATCGTAAGATCATTTCCTTCTTTAACAACTTTAGCTTTCCCGAACGGAACAAGATAATCTGCATCTGGCTCCGGAGAAGTTGCATAACTTTGGCGATACAAACCTTTGTGCTCTAAAAACATTACAGGATCATTGATTCGCAAAGCTGTCTTCAATAAGCCTTTTGCATCAGCTGCGTTTGAGGGATATGCAATCAGCAATCCCGGAATGTGTGCAAAGAAGCTTTCAATGTTTTGACTGTGATATAATCCGCCGTGAATGTATCCGCCAACAGCAACACGTGTAACAACCGGAGCTTCGAACAGATTATTTGAGCGGTAACGAAACATTGACATTTCATCTCTGTACTGCATGAATGCAGGCCAGATGTAATCTCCAAACTGAATCTCAACACAAGGTTTCAATCCGGTTAATGCCATTCCAATTGCAGCGCCAACAATGCTTGCCTCAGCTAAAGGTGAATTGAAAACTCTTTCTTTTCCAAATGTTGTTGATAAACCTTTTGTTGCTGTAAAAACACCACCTTTACCATCTGCTACATCTTCACCGAAAACATAAATCTTATCGCTTCTTTCCATCTCTTCGCGTAATGCGTGATTCACTGCATCAACTAAAACAATTGGTTTCCCTTCATGAGTAAGTTTTTCATATTCAAGACGGTCTCTTTTGCCCGACTCATCCAAAACAAATTTTGTTGCGCTTTCCGGAGTTGGATCCGGCTGCTTTAATGCCCAGTCGGCAGCTTCATTTACATGATGTGTAATTTCTTTTTTGAATTCTTCGTAAGAAAGTTTAGTAAGAACTTCTTTCTTAATTAAATAATTTGAGAAAAGTGTAATCGGATCTTTCTGCAAATCGGCTTGCAAAGAATCATTTGGTCTATATTTCTTTTGATCATCACTCGAAGAGTGAGAAAACAATCTAACAACATGTGCTTCAATTAATGCCGGACCTTTTCCTTGTCTTGCATACTTAAAAGCACTTTGCGCAATAGCATGCGACTGCAAGAAATCTGTTCCATCAACTTCAAGGCGTAAAAGATTTTCGTAGCCTTTCATCATCTCAATAATTGAAGCATTCTTTCCGCCGCTTTGTTCTTGCACAGGAACAGAAATCGCCCATCTGTTATTTTCAATAACAAACACTACCGGGAGTTTTTCTCTGCTTGCCCAGTTAACCGCTTCGTGAAATTCACCTTGGGATGTGGTTCCCTCTCCGCTGCTTACATAAACAACTCCATTTATTCCTCTTCTCTTCATCGAAAGAGCAGCACCAACTGCTTGTAGAAACTGTGTCCCGGTCGGACTAGACTGTGTTGGAATATTTCCTTCTTTAGTTGCCCAGTGACAAGCCATTTGTCTTCCGCCGGTCATCGGGTCATCTGCTTTGCCAAGAAATCCTAAAAAGATTTCTTCCGGCTTTACACCAAGCGAAATTGTAAAACACATATCGCGGTAGTATGGAAAACCCCAATCAACACCTTTATGCATTGCAAGTCCGCAAGCAACTTGAATTGCCTCATGCCCCGCGCCGGAAATGTGGAACGTAGCTTTGCCTTGTTTTATCAAGGTCATTACTTTGTTATCAATCGTGCGGCTGATGCTCATGATTCGCAATGCGTTCATGAGTTCATCTTTAGTAAGCCCGCCAAAAGAATCTATCTTTCCGGTTGGTCCGTTTCCGTTAGATTTATCTATTACTGCTTCTATGGTTTCTTTAGCCATGTTTTTCCTTTGTGTTTTTTTGTGTCTTAGAGTCTTTGTGGCAAACATTTTAGCCACCAAGTCACGAAGGCACTAAGGAATTTCCACAACAGTTGTTAAATAGTCTGTTCTTTCTTTGATGTTATAGTTGTAGTAACCAAAATACTCTTTAAAACTATTAGCAAGTTTTTCCTTTACTTTATCAATCGATATTTCTTTTCCAAGTTCCCGTTTAAGAGAAGTAACTTCCTTGTCACGGATTCCGCAAGGAATAATTCCGCCGAAGTAATTTAAATCTGTATTCACATTGAAAGCAAAACCATGCATAGTTGTCCATCTGCTTACTTTGATTCCTATTGCCGCAATTTTTCTTTCACCAATCCAAACACCGGTATATTTTGGATTGCGGTGAGTTGTCAATCCGTAATCGGAACAAACTTTCATTATAACTTCTTCAAGTCCGCGAAGATACTCGTGTGTATCTTCTTTCCAATCACTTAGTTTGATTATTGGATAGCCAACAATTTGTCCCGGACCGTGATAAGTAATATCTCCGCCCCGGTCAATTTCATAAACGCTGACACCAAGTTCTTTAAGTTGATCTTCTGAGCTAATCAGATTTTCTTTCTCGGCGACTTTTCCAAGCGTATATGTATGAGGATGCTCAAGCATGAAAAATGTATCGCTGATTTCATCCTTTGTGCGTTTAGCAAAAATCTCTTTCTGCAAATCCCACGCTTGCTGATAATCAATAAAGCCGAGATCGCAGTAATCAAAAGTTCTATATGTGGATTGATTCGCCATACGCGTTAGCCGCCGCTTCCATTATTGATTCCGCCAAAGTTGGATGAGCATGAACCGTTTTAACAATTGTTTCGGATGTAGCTTCCATAGATTTAGCAAGAGTAATTTCCGAAATTAATTCGGTTGCTTCCTGACCAATAATATGCGCGCCGAGAAGTTCTCCATACTTTGCATCAAAAATTAGTTTAACAAAACCATCCCGCTCTCCGGCAGCAAAAGCTTTTCCGCTAGCCATGAATGGAAACTTGCCAATCTTTATTTCGCGTCCTTCTTCTTTCGCTTTCTTCTCCGTCATTCCAACACTTGCAACTTGCGGATGGCAATACGTACAGCCCGGAATTGTATTGTAATCAATCGGATTTACGTGCAAACCTTTCATTTTTTCAACACAATGAATTCCTTCTGCAGAAGCAACATGCGCGAGCCAAGGCGCACCAATTACATCTCCAATAGCAAAAATATTTGGAATATTTGTCTGATAATTTTCTTTATCAACTTTTATATGTCCGCGTTCAATTTCAATTCCTAATTCTTCCAGACCAAAACCCTCAACATTACCGGTTACACCAACCGCGCTTAAAACTTTTTCAGCTTTCAGTTCAATCTTTTTACCATCCTTTTCAACATTCACAATAACGTAATCATCCTTGGCTTCAGAGTTTTCAACTTTGGTTTTGGTGTAAATCTCAATTCCTCTTTTCTTAAAACTCTTCTCCAAAGTTTCGCTAACCTCTTTATCTTCAATCGGAAGAAGATTATCGAGCATCTCTACAATTGTTACTTTCGTTCCAAGAACAGAATAAAAGTATGCAAACTCAACACCGATAGCTCCCGCGCCGATTACTATTAAGTCTTTCGGCTGCTTCGGCAAATTCATTGCCTCAGTTGAAGTGATGATACTTTTTCTATCAACCGGAATTGAGGGAAAAACTTTTGGTCTAGCTCCGGTAGCGATAATTATCTTATCAGCTACAACAGAATCAAAACTCTTTCCATCATTATCAAAAATTTCTATCTCGTTTTTGGAAACAAACTTCCCGAAGCCGCGAATCCGTTCAATTTTATTTTTCTTAATCAGCATCTCAACATTTTTTGTAATACGGTCCGAAATGCCCCGGCTTCTCGAAATGATTTTATTGAAATCGAAACTCAGTCCTTCAACTTTAATTCCGTAATCTTCGGAATGATTCTTCATCATATCATATACTTCGGCACTTTTAAGCAATGCTTTAGTAGGAATGCAGCCCCAGTTCAAGCAGATTCCGCCAAGGTTATCTTTATCAATTACTACAGTCTTAAAGCCAAGCTGTGCCGCGCGGACTGCAGCAACATAACCGCCGGGTCCGCCTCCAAGTACAACTAAATCAAAAGATTTCTTCATCCGTGATTACACCTAATCTGAGTTGAAATTTTATTCAAATATATACAAGGATGCCCATAAAACAAATAAAACATCACACATTTAACAAGTAATCGAGTTCTATCGTTCATTTATCTAAAAATTTCTCTTTAATTAAGAAAAATGATTTGATTAATTTTTCTCACCGAATTTGTTAACAGAGAGGAAACTATGAAAAAAACCATTTTAAAAGCTTTCTTATTTACAATTGTTTTAAGCTGTCAAATTTTTGCCGGTTACGAAGGACGCTTTATGCGCTACCCGGATATCTACAAAGACAAAATTGTCTTTACTTACGAAGATGATTTATGGATAGTGAATTCATCCGGCGGACAGGCAACCCGTTTAACAACCGCAGCAGGAACCGAATTTGCGGCAAAATTTTCACCCGATGGTAAATGGATTGCATTTACAGCAAGCTATGACGGATCATCAAACGTTTATTTAATTCCTTCTACCGGCGGTGAACCGAAAAGGCTTACTTACAATCCGGGAGGAGTACAAACTGTTGCATGGACACCGGACGGAGAAAAAATTGTTTTCCGTTCCGGATTCGAAAATGCACTTAATAGAGATCCCCGTTTGTATTTTGTAAGCATTAACGGCTCCGCACCGGAAAGAATACCAACAGACAGAGGCACTCTATGCTCTTTTAATTCAGACGGCTCCAAAATGCTTTACAACAGAAGAGGCGTTGAAGAGTATTACTGGAAACGCTATAAGGGCGGCATGTACTGTGATATATGGATGTATGATTTTACTAAGAATGAATTCACACCTATTAGCGATTACGTTGGCAAAAACGCTTATCCTATGTGGATAGGAAATAAAATGTACTTTGTTTCTGATAGAACAAACGGCGTTACCAATCTTTATGTTCAAGAAATCGGGACAAAGAAAATTGACCAAATAACTAATTACGATGTTATCGATGTTATGTGGCCGGAAACCGATGGCTCTCAAATTGTATATATACAAGACGGCTACATTAATGTACTTAATACCTCTACCGCTAAAACAACAAAGATTTCTGCCGAAGTAAATTCAGACAGATGGCGTTTGCGACCTAGGACAATTAATCCAAAAGATTTTGTACATCACTTCGCTGTTTCCGATAATGGAAAAACTACAATACTAGAAGCACGCGGAGATGTATTCACTATTCAGAATGATGACACTAAGACTATCAATCTTTCCAACACAAGAGGAACCAGAGAAACGTATCCGCAGCTTTCACCGGATGGAAAATGGATTGCGTTCTTCTCGGATAAATCCGGTGAATACCAGTTATATATTCAAAAGGCTGAAGGCGGAGAGTGGACACAGCTTACAGACAAGCTCGATAAGTTAGTTTATCACCTCTTATGGTCGCCGGATGGTGAAAAGATTTTATTCGGCAATAAGGAATACTCAATTTTCTATGTTGATGTAAAAACTAAAAAGCTTGTAAAGGTTGATGAATCCAATTTCCTAAAGAATGATGAGTTCTACTGGGAAATGAGTGATTACAATTGGAGTCCCGACAGTAAATGGATTACTTACAGCTTTGCCCGACTCAACCGCAACAATCAAATTTTCGTTTATAATTTAGAGCAGAACAAAAAATATGAAGTAACCTCGGACTTTTACGATAACTTAAATCCTTCTTTCGATGCCAACGGTGATTACCTTTATTATTTATCCAGCAGAAACTTCAATATCCAAATGGATTTCTATGAAGATAATCATGTAGTTACAACTCCATATCAAGTAATGGCTGTTCAATTAAGAAAAGGTGAAACTCCGCCATTTGCTGAATCTGTGGGTGTAGAGAAAAAGACAAAATCCAAAGACATTATAATTGATATTGCCGGGATTAAAGAAAGAACTTATCCTCTGCCGGTTGAAGCGGGAAATTATTTTTACCTAAAAGCCGGTAAAGGAAAAGTTGCATGGTGCTCTATTGATAAATTTATGGAAGATGAATATGAAAACATCTTTAAGCCGAGCGGCGCAACAAAATGGACGCTTCACATTTATGATATTGCAAGCAAATCGGAGACAGTAATTGACGATAAGATTGCGAACTTCCAAATCTCTTCGAATGGTGAACAGTTAATCGCTCAAAAAGAAAAAGATTACTTCGTTTCAAGTCTCGATGGAATTTTCCAATCAAAGAAACTTGGCAAGAAAGTTAATCTAAGCAATATGTCCTACACTGTAATTCCGGTTAACGAATGGAATCAGATATTCAGCGATACTTGGCGCTGGTACCGCGATTTCTTTTACGATAAAAACATGCATGGCATTGATTGGAAAGCTATCGGAGAAAAATACCGTTCTTATATACCGCAGCTCAGTTCCAGAGCAGATTTGAACTGGGTTCTCTCTCAGTTAGTAGGTTACCTCTGCGTTTCTCATACTTATGTTGGAGGCGGAGATTTCGGTATTGAACCAACTGTTCCGCAAAATAATTTGTTTACCGGCTGGCTCGGAGCCGATTTAGTTGCCGATAAATCTTCCGGTCTTTATAAGTTCGAGAAAATTTATGGTCCTTCTGAATATAATCTTGATTTAACTTCTCCTCTTTCCCGTTCTGATATTGATGTTAAAGAGGGAGATTATCTTCTTGCGATTAACGGAACCGATTTAAAAGCTCCTCAAGATTATTTTGAGATGCTTCAAGTTACTCAGAATCAAAAAGTAACTGTTATTGTTAACAGCAAACCAACTAAAGAAGGCGCTAAGACTTATACTGTTCAGCCGATTAAAAATAACAATGGCTTGCGTTACTTTAGATGGCTGACAGACAACATAAATAAAGTATTAAAAGAAACAGACGGTAAAGTAGGCTACATGCATATTAACGCAATGGGCAGTGGCGGCATAGGAGAGTTTGATAAATTCTTCCGCGCGTTCCGCTTTAAAGAAGGGATCATTGTTGATGATAGAAGAAACGGCGGCGGCTGGACTGAATACTTTATGATTGATAAACTTGAAAGAAAAGTTGTGGCTTACAATGTACTTACCGGAATGGAGCCGATGCGCTATCCGGGACCAATAAGCGCGGGACAATTTGTTCTGCTCGCAAATGAAAACACCGGCAGTGATGGTGAAGCTTTCATTGAGCATTTTAAAGAAAGAAAATTAGGAACCGTTGTAGGCGTGCCTACTTGGGGCGGTCTTGTAGGTATTATTAATGCTCAAACAACCATTGATAACGGAAGTGTTAATCAAAGTAATAACGCCTTCTACAATAAGGATGGCAAATGGTTAGTTGAAAATCATGGCGCCGATCCTGATGTTTTAATAGACAACGATCCGGCTTCAGTTATGGCTGGAAAAGACGCACAGCTTGATAAAGCTATTGAAGTGATAAAAGAAAAGATTAAGAAAAATCCTTTTAAATTCCCGCCCGTTCCGGCTTACCCGGTTAAACTAAAATAAATATCTTAAAGAGAGACGCGCTTTAACGCGTCTCTTTTTTATTAAGCAAACACAATTAAAAGAACTCCTAAAAACATTATTGCTGAACCAAGCAGTCTCTGACGAATATTTGTTTCATTTAGAAAATAAAATCCAATTAATACCGAGAATATTCCCGTTAATCTTTTTACCGAAACCACATAAGCCGCAAGAGTTAATGCCATAGCTCCGTAATGAAACAAAAATGAACCGGTCGTAAATGCGCTCACTAGAAATAAATTCTTTTTAGCTGCAATCATTCCCTCTTTGTTAAATTTTTTCTGATAAAGTACTATTGAAGTTATCGCAATAAAAATTGTTACGTTAAGAAAAGTTATATATTGAATAACCGAAGAATTGCTAACCGCAAGTTTATCGAACGCTCCGGATATTCCCCAAAAGAAGGAAACAAAAAACATTAATCGCGTCCCTTCATTTTTATAGATGGCTTTGATTGGCGCTAAGAAACTCATTTTTTTGAAATCAAGATTTAATATGTAAGAACCGGCAACCACAAGTACAATTCCCGCAAGTCCCATTGCGTTTGGAAATTCGCCGATTAAAATTGGAGAAGCGATAAGCAAGAAGAGTGGAGTAAAACTAAGCATAGGCATTACCGTAGAAATATCTCCTTTGGCAATTGCCCTCATATACAAAATAGAATTTATAATTTGAATTGTAACAGAACCGGAAAATCCCAGCATAAATTTCGAATTAAATTCCAGTTTCAAACCAAAAGAACTTACCGCAATAAATAGAATTACCGGGAACAACAAGACCGGAATTACATTATTCGCCCATGAGATTAACAAGGGGTCTACATCTTTGGAAGCCTTCTTTATAAATAAACTTCTAAAACTTTCCGAAACCGGATTTAACAGCGCAAATATTAGCCACACTTTATTAGTTCTCAGTTTTGAGTGATGAGTTTTGAGTTAAAGGAATCAAATGTTTTCTTTCAAAGTTAATAATCATTTTAAGTTACAAGTTCCGGGTTTTTACTCTGAGCTGATTAAATCAAATTTTATCTTTTCAATTCATAACTCAAAATTGAAAATTCATAATTATAGAAAATGGCACTTCTTCTTTTGTTTGTCGTGTTTGAAATTAATCTAATTAGTCTTTTTTCTTTTCAACTCATAATTCATAACTCAAAATTCATAACTATCTAAATTCCAATGTTGTCTAATAGTAGAATTCTTTTTTTACTGTTGGATATTTTAGCTTCCAAATTCTTTTCCGGAAACTTACAAACTTTTTTAAGAGGACAAACACCGCAGTTTGGATTTGTCGGTTTGCAGATTTCCCTTCCTAACAGAATTAAATTCGTATGAAACGAATGCGCTACTCCTTCTGGAAAGTTTTTATTTAGTGCCCAGAATGTTTTATCGGGAGTTTTTTCATTTACAATTCCTATTCGGTTTGTTGTGCGGTGTACATGAGTATCAACCGGACAAATATTTTTGTTTATGGCAAATAGCAAAACACAAGAAGCGGTTTTAACGCCAACGCCATCATAAGAAGTTAGTTTCGCAAGAGTTTCTTCGTTACTTAACTCACTCAGAAAATCTAGTGATAGCTTACCATACTTTTCTTTTATATCAACCAGCAGATTTTTAATTGCTTTCGATTTAGCCGGAGCTAAACCCGCTACTCTAATTAGCTTTTCAATCGTAACTCGTTTTGCATCTGCTGCTTTCTCCCAATCCGGAAAAGCGCTTTTTAAATTGTTAAATGCTTTGTAAGAATTATTATCATTTGTATTCTGGGAAAGAATTGTTGCAATTAAAGTATCAAGCGGATCAGGCAAAGGGTTCTGTCTTTTAGGAATGCCAAAATGGTTTATCAGTAGTTCATTAATAAGTGTAATTGATTTCATAAGCTCATTATAAAACTTTTGTTAAGGGAATAAACTTTGGCTGCTAATTTACAATTTAGTTGTTTTGAAAAGCGTTTACTCTGGAAAAATAAAATTGGTATGTTTGTATTTAAGAAGAGAATATGAAGCTGAGTTTGGGGAGTATTCTGACCTTTTGACATCAAATGATGAGGTTCCCTTTAACTAATTGTTGGGAAAACTAAACATATATGATTCAATAATATCAGTACAAAAAGAGGTCTTAATGAAAACATTTTTTAATTCACTCAATTATTTTGAAATCAACAAACAAAATGCAGTTTCTAAAGAGAGGATTATTTCCGTAGATGCGCTTCGGGGATTCGATATGTTTTGGATTATCGGCGGAGAATATATTTTCAAAGGTCTGGACAGGGCATGTAATAATTCCATTACTAATGTAATCTCTGCACAATTGGATCATGCAGAATGGTTGGGGTTTACTTTCTATGATATCATAATGCCGTTATTTATGTATCTGGTTGGTGTTTCTATGGTTTATTCATTTAGAAAAAGATTGAGCGTTGATCCATCCAAATTGAATTTATGGAAACACATTCTGATACGCATTTTTTGGTTATGGGTTTTTGGAATGATGTTACAAGGAAAACTTTTAACGTACGACATCAATGAGATAAAACTCTATAGCAATACATTACAAGCGATTGCAGCCGGTTATCTCATCTCTGCACTTTTCATTCTAAATTTATCTATCATCAAACAGATTATTGCAACTGCCGGATTGATGCTTGTTTACTGGATTATTATGGTATTTGCGCCAATACCGGGACTCGGTTCCGGACACTTTGCCCCGGAAGTTAATTTTGCACTTTACGTTGACAAACTTTTGCTTGGCAAATTTCAAGATGGAACAACTTACACATGGATAATCTCCAGTCTAAACTTTGGCGCAACAACAATGCTCGGCGTTTTTACCGGTTACTTACTTCAGTCCGATAAAAAACCGGTAACAAAACTTTACTATTTGATAATTGCAGGAGTTGTTTTAGTTGTCTCGGGAGAAGTCTGGGGTTTGGTTCTTCCCTCAATTAAACACATCTGGACAAGTTCGTTCGTTCTTTACTCCGGTGGTATCTGTGTTTTATTGCTGGCATTTTTTTACTTATTAATAGATGTTCTCAATTTCAAAAAATGTTCACTCTTCTTTATCATAATTGGTTCAAATGCAATAGCGGCATATGTCTCCGCAAGCCTTTTCAATTTCACTTTAGTATCTGTAATATTTGTCGGCGGTTTAGAAAAATATGTTGGTGATTGGTATTGGTTTATTTTAGCAACAAGCGGAGTTGCAGTACTCTTTTTGATCCTAAGATATATGTACAAGAACAAAATATTCCTAAAAATTTAGTTGGCGTTTTGAATGCTGAATTGAGTTACATAAAAAAAGCTTCCTAATCCGGGAAGCTTTTTTTTCGTCGTTGTAAAATATTTCGATGGGGAAAATAAATCTATGATAAAAAAGATTCTCTTAATGGAGACTTAATACAGCAACCTTATTGGGAAACATTTTTGGGCGCGAAACTACTTTTAAGCCGCAGCCTCGTGCAATCTGCAAAGTTTCTTCAAACGCTGCGTTGGCAACATGTATAGGCGGCTCAACAATAAGTACTTTTCCATTTGCATTAAGCAGTTTTGCAATCTCGCTAAACAGACTATTCTTATTTGGGACTTCGTGAACCATGTAAAACATTAAAACGAAATCAACTTTTTCCGTTAAACCAATTTTATCTTGCATGCATTTATGAAGAACAATGCGGTTTTCCAGTTCTGTTCCTTTAACCTTTTCTCTAACAATGTTAAGCATTCCCTCTTGAAGATCGGCGCCGATTACACGTCCGGTTTCTCCAACAAGCTTAGCCATATCCAGAGTAAAAAAACCGGGACCGCAGCCAACATCAAGCGCAGTCTGCCCTTCTTTTAGATAAGGAGAAAGAATTTTTTGCGGATTCTGGAATAAACGGCGGAAACGGTTATCTAAACCACCGGCAAGTTCAACCGAACAGATATCTGTGTTTGCCCTACTCATTTGATCAATTCCTTATAAGTCTAACGATGCGGTAAATAATCTGCTATTTATTTTTATTCTACATCGTTTTGACGTAAGAAATATTTATAAGTTTTTCCGTCATGCCGCTCTGCCTTTGGAGATGTCGCCCCTATGCTGTCACGTTAAGAGCAAAAGGTTTTGGACTAAAGTCCAGAGAGACCTGTTGTTGAATAACACCACGCTTAAGCGTGGTGTTAGGGCAAAAAAATAAAAAAGGGCTTTAGCCCACAATTTAACATGACAACATTAGGCGAGAGCGTGGGGTTAATCAACAAACACTACTTATTGGACTTTAGTCCAAAATTATTTATGAACTGGCATCAAGAACAAAAGTCATTTCGACCTGGAAAAGGAAGAGAAGCAGTTTGATTTGTTTCTCAGTTTTTGCTTTTAACTATCTCTTCCCTTTTTAATAGTTGATGTCCTTCAAATACTGTAAGAATGCCAATTGAGTTTTTCTTTATCAAGTAAACAATGCGGTAATTTTTATAGAGAACTTCACGGATTTTCTCAATAGACAATTCCGGCACCATTCTGCCTTTCTCCGGATGATCAACTATTGTCTCTGCAACCGAAATCAACTTATCCACAAACTCGATAGCAGCAATAGGATTATCTCTTGAGATGTATTCTTCAATATCTTGTAACCGGAGTAATGCTTCTTTTGTCCAGAATATTTTCACCTTTCTTTTCCGGCTCTTGTTTTTTGCAGTTCACTTCTAAGTTGAGATGTGGAGAGCACCTCTCCCTTTTCAGAATCTGATAGACCGCGTGAAATTGAATCAATGAAAAGCTTTGTTTGTCTTAATTCATCAAATTCCGAAGGAGAGATTAATACCCCGGCGGGTTTTCCATTTTGAGTGATAATTAAAGAATTACGCTTATTCTTAATTTCTTTGAGGTATTTAGCCAAACCGGATTTGAACTGACCCACTGGAATTATGTCGCTTGAGACTAAAATAGTCTTCATTTTTGTATCCTAATATTGTCTTTATTCCGGACTAAATATAAGCCCATATTACGGCAACATCAAGATTGCTTTCTAAGCATATAACGACGTTACGTTTCTCCCGCCACCCAAAACAACAATGCATCTATGAAAAACTAATGTCAATAATTATTGATCAATTTGTTTACTTAACTAAACTCAAAGAGCAACTAACTTTTACAACGTTATTTTATAACCAAACAAATGCCGAACTATTTAAAGCGGTCGGCTTGTAAAACGGGTTATATGCGCTTTAGTATGTACGTTCAAGTTTAACATTTTGTCTAGCACGTGCAACACAAACATTTTTTAATATTGCATAACATTCCACATAATGACTGCCGACATATTGTGAAGTTTCTGGATCATTTTTAGTATGATGATCCGTTATCTCTCCTCTAGGTTCTTTTGATGATTTATCATTTCTGACTTTCCATTTAAATAAATCAACATTCGGAGTTGTTCCCTTTATTCTAAATTGAATCTTTCGATCAATTTTAATCAAACCTATCCTGTCTAGAAAATATGGCATATATCCACGATCTCTCGGCAAAACATAACCAGATATTTGAAAAGACAATTTTGGGTCTAAGAATACCGGAATTCCAAAATCAAATAAAAATTGTTCAGCATAACTAACCCTTTCATACGAACACGCTTCGATCAATTTATCAATAGTATCTTCTTCGCTAAAATATTCAAGCTTTATTAAAAAACAGTCCCTTGCTTCTATAATCCTATCCTTTTGACCTTTCGTCAAATCAGTTAAATACTCATCAATGTATTTAATATTGTTTGCTCTATCCTTTATTTGAGGTTTTGTGATAATTTCGGGCAGATTTACAAAAAATTGGAAGATACAATCAAAGATTTCAATTGATTGATTTTCTTGGAAATAATTAGTTATAACTTGTTCAATGTGGAATGATTTTAAACTAAAATCATCATTCTTTTGTTTACACGAATATTTCCAAGCTTTAATAAATTTGACTGTTCTTCGAAAATCATCATTCCTTTCGTTTACTCTTTTGGCAACTTCAATATATCCTCTTGGGTCAGATATTATCCAATCCATTTCTTTATGTTCTGTTAAAAGTCTTTGATAATATTCAGTTCTATTTATTCCGTGCTTTTGTCGTATAACTTCAGGTACTATATAAATATCATCATTAAACTCATTTTTCGAAAAGATATATGCTGGTACAATATCCACAGAAAATATTTCTTCTTTAGAATCCTTGTATAATAGATTAATTGAGTGAGATTGTAGAGATATTATTAGTGTATATTTTGTGGGATTTTTATATTCTTTAAGCATCTTAGAATGTAATATCTTCAAAGTATCAGATGCATTGTGATTATTTTCATCCCAATTCCCTAATATATAGAGTACATCTAAATCGTGAAGTGGTCTGATAGCAGTAAACCTTGGATATGAGCCGACTTGGATACAACTATTTTCTAATGGAGTTTTGAGTGAATCATATATTAAAGAAACGAATTTCCTCTCACTTTCAGTTGGAGAAATATGATTTTTAACATAATTACGTAGTAATGAATTGAAACTATCTTTTGTCATAGGAAGTTGTCATCATAGATGTAAGTATATCATTTAATAGCCTTCCTCTGAAATTTACAATTATTGCATTTCTTTCTTGATTGATTTTCGTTAGCGCAGTTTTATCAATAAAACCTTCGTCTTGTGGTGCATAAACAATTAACGCATCTGAATCCCCTTTGATTTTAAGAATATCGTCAATCTCATTTTCAAAGCAATGCCAATGAACTAATAATAATGTCATTGTTTCAGCTTTTTTAATAGAGTTTTTATCAATTTTGAAAATATTCTTTTCTTCAAAGACTTTTGAATCAACCAAAATGTTTTTAAGATTATCAAATTCTTGTTCGGCAAATATTGCAATCTTTCTTTTTGATAAGCCCATACCTAACCTATACCAGACTGGAAATATTCCTTTGGCGATAAGAAATATCGTATAGATGAAACCAGTTATTGCAATAATAGTTGTTATTCCACCAACGATAACAAAAAAGGGGTGATTAAAGAAATCAATTATAGGTTGCATAATGTATATCCAAATTTATGTTTTTCACTGAGCATATAACGACGTTGCCGCTAACCGACAGCCCAGAACTACAATACCGAATAGCAGTAACTACTTTTTATTTATAAAATTGTTTCTTAGAACAACCTACCTTAAAGAGCAACTTAGTTTTGTAAATTCAGCTTAACAATTACATAAATGCCGTTCGGAAAATAGTTTACCCCGCAGTTTTTTTTGCGGGACTGTCCGTGTTGAGCGGCTGGCTGGTTATGATTTTTACTTATTTAAAAGTTTTACGGCAAACTTTGATAATTCTGGGATTGTATCCTTTACATCATAAGTTTTAACAGAATCAAGAATGGAAGTATTCGAATTATCACAAAGTATGGTTTTTTCATTTTTATAAAATAACGCAACGACAAAAGAATTTTTCTGTGATATAAAATAATGATAGTCTGCGTTTTTAACTTTAGTAGTGAATCCTCTTGCAGAAGGAGCCTCATTCTTAGTTATATATGTCAAATAGAAATCGTAAGTAAGATTAGACAGATCATTATTAAAATAGTCGAGTGATAAATCACCATTCATTCTATTATTTTCCGATCCGAGATCACTCATAAAATCTTGATCAATTATTCTGTCAAGTTCTTTAGAGCATGAGCAAGCACAGATTATAACTGATGTTATTAATACAACAAAGTATTTCATGCAAGCCTCCATAAAGTAGGTGTTAAATCTAAGTTATTATTAGAAGCTAGATCTCGACCCGTATCTAAATCAATTGGTGGGATGTCAATATCTGTTAATTCGCCTTTAGTATTATAGATATAGTCGTAACATTTGTTAGCAATAGGAATAAATTTGTTATAAAAGTGAGGCAAACAATCGTCAAAAAAATGTATCTGATTTTTTTTGAGAAAATTATAATCTCTATCTTTTGGTTTCTCTAAGATCAACATTGATTTATATTTATCACGCAAATCATTATAATCAGCAAAAAGGAATTCATTTATAAAGCCTACTATTCGATAGATTTTAGGATGATCGCCTTCAGCAACCCCAAACATTGTATGAAGACCTTTAACCCAGCCATTAATACGTGAAGTATCATAACTTAGCTGGTATACTTCTAATATTAACTTGCTAAATAATTGTAAGACCTTTTCCACCTCTGGATAAAAATTGTTATCAAAATTAATTAGCTCATCATGTATATTAGAATAATTTAGATTAATTGGTGCATTTGTGTTTTTCGTAAGATGATGAAATAATAAAACATCTAGCTGCATTTCTAATACACGATGAGCAGTTTGGTTCTCGTGATAATTGCCAACTTTATCTTGGACGAATGGATGAATTATACCATCCGCAACTATATGGGCTGCAAAACCTAAAAAGAAAGAAAACATGAAACGTTTCTCTTTGGCAGAAAGAGAAGCAGAATTATTCTTAATTTCTTGAAAGGCCCTTAGAATAAGAACATTGGTCTTCTCATAGTGAAATTTGTCTGCCAGCTCACTTTGTGTGCTGAAAAATAAATCTCCATCAGCAATACTAGCATATGGAAGATCAGGTCCGACTGCACCCACTTGTAAAAAGTCTCTTCCAGATTGCAGTATCTTTTTCAGGTCACCATTAGGTAAAATACTCTGTAAGTTTTTCATTAGTAAAATATGAGTTATTCCACTTGCCATATTTTCACCTCTTACTTATTAAAATGCATAACTATTAATTATCCCGATTGACTGTTGTATGCGTCTGCGTCATATCTACCGGTTTTTATTTAGTTTGTTTTCCGAATCAATTTATTCTAAAGAAAATCTATTTGCGGTTACTTTATTATTCTCCGAAAGTAATCTTAAACAAAACCTTTTTGTTTTTATCTTCGTTCTACACTCTACGTTCTTAGTTCACTTCCGGTTCCCCAGTGGTTTATCAGATTGGAACCCCAATTACTTTTTGCAAGCTACCTATTGAAGTTCGAATAATCAAGAGGTGAATGTCCAATGAGCGGATGAAAATCCACAGACAATAAGGGTATTAAAGACTCAAATGGTTATGTGGTGATGTCATTGAGATTCCTCTTCGCTGCGCTCATCAGAATGACAAGACGCATAATTATGCACAGAAATAAAAAATATTTTTCAAACTTCTTGACAAGTCATTTTTCTGAAGCTATCTTCGTAACAGAAATTAAGACAATGAAAAACACAGTTATAAATATCGCCTCGGCAAACAACATCATGGCTATGATGTGTATGATGATTTCGTTAAATACGAAGGGCGAAGCTAAATAACTTCAATACAATAATTAAACTAAGCCCTTCTTGAGAAATCTCGAAGGGCTTTTTTGTTATAGGCAATTATGAACGAACATATCAAAATATCAAGCAGCGCAAACATGATGCATATGATGTGCATTATGGAAATGCTTTACCTTTTCCGTGAAGAGACTTGATTGTCAACAAGCAATTAAACATCAAGCCCTTCACGGAAACACCGGAAGGGCTTTTTAATATTGATTAATCATAAAGGAGAATATATGAGCAGCACAACTAACTACCGTTTTGAAACATTGCAGTTACACGCCGGACATACACCGGATAGTGCAACAAATTCACGCGCGGTACCTATTTACCAAACATCATCTTACACTTTTAACGATGCAGACCACGCGGCTAATCTGTTTGGATTAAAAGAGTTTGGGAATATTTATACAAGGATTATGAATCCTACTACAGCCGTTTTTGAAGAAAGAGTTGCAAAGTTGGAAGGTGGTGTTGCGGCTCTAGCAGTTGCATCCGGACATGCAGCACAGTTCTTGACAATCTCTACCATTGCCGAAGCCGGAGATAATATTGTTTCAACAAGTTTTCTTTACGGCGGAACGTACAACCAATTCAAAGTTACTTTTCCGCGTCTCGGCATAAATGTGAAGTTCGTAGCTACCAATAATCCGGAAGATTACGAAGTTGCTATAGATGAAAAAACTAAAGCTCTCTACATCGAAACAATAGGCAACCCCGGCTTAAACATTCCAAACATCAAAAAATTTGCAGAACTCGCTCACAAACACAATATTCCCCTAATAGTTGATAATACTTTTGGCGCCGGCGGATTTATTGTTCGTCCTATTGAACATGGCGCGGATATCGTTGTTGAATCCGCAACTAAATGGATTGGCGGACACGGAACATCTATCGGCGGAGTGATTATTGATTCCGGAAAATTCAATTGGGGCAACGGAAAGTTTCCTTTGTTCACAACTCCAAGTCCTTCATATCACGGATTGAATTTCTGGGAAGTATTTGGTGAAGGCGGTCCCTTCGGAAATATCTCTTTCATCATTCGCGCACGAGTAGAGCAGCTTCGTGATATTGGTCCGGCTCTCTCCCCTTTCAATTCATTTTTATTTATTCAAGGATTAGAAACTCTTTCTCTGCGAGTTGAAAGACATTGCGAAAATACATTAGCACTTGCAAAGTGGCTGCAAAAGCATCCTAAAGTAGAAAGTGTAAACTATCCGGGATTGGAAGAACATCCGGATTATCAAATTGCAAAAGAACAATTCCGTAAAAATCTTTTTGGCGGTATTTTAACATTTGTTGTTAAAGGAGGATTTGAAGCCGGAAAGACTTTAATCAACAATGTTAAGCTTGCAAGTCTGCTTGCTAATGTCGGCGATGCAAAAACATTGATTATTCATCCGGCTTCTACAACACATAGTCAGCTTTCTGAAGATGAGCAGAGGCAAGCCGGTGTTTCTGCGGGATTAATCCGTGTATCGCCCGGCATCGAACATATTGATGACATTATAGAAGATTTTGAACTAGCATTAAATAAAATCTAGTAACTCACCTTACGCAAGGTGTGGCTAAAGCCGAAGTTTATTATTGATGTATTAACCCCAGACTTAAGTCTGGGGTTAGTTCAACGCGAAAAACAATCTGGACTTTAGTCCCAAAAGTTCAAACTCTGCGTAAAGTGAGCTAGTAATTATAATCGAACTAAATATTGAAAGGTCAAAAATGAGCACAACCAGCATAAACAATGAAAATAAATCGAACCAGATAATCTCAGCAATATCATCGGTCGTTGAAAAAATAAAATTAGACCCAAACCAAAGTCATCGGCAATTTAAGGCAAATGCATTGTTGAATAATGGACTGCAATCAAATATAAATGTAAGACAGTTTAACCTAACCGCCGACGAACCTCAAAATCTTGGCGGAGATGATAAAGGTCCTAACCCTGTAGAATTAATTTTAGGAGCGCTTGCAGCTTGCCAACAAATTGTTATCAAAGCATACGGCACAGTTCTGGGAATTGAAGTGGATGGAATTCATGTTGAAACCAAAGGTAATTTAGATTTACGCGGCTTCTTTAATCTTGCAGATGTAAGAGCCGGGTTCAACAATATTGAATTTTCGACGACAATATTTACGAAAGAAAAAAACGAGGAAAAACTCTCTCAGCTTCTTCATTTTGCAGAGAACCGCTGCCCGGTTTACGATATTATTAAGAATCCCGTTCCGGTTTCCGGCTCGTTCAAATTTGCAGAAAGCAACTAATTAGCCGGTGAATTTTTATTGTAACTATTCCGTTTAATATGAATGAAAGGAAATTATCTTCAGGAGAAATAAAATGAAAGTTTTAAAGTTTGGCGGAACATCTGTTGGTACAGTTGAAAGTTTTTCCAACGTTGTTGAATTGGTTATAAGCAAATTCAAGGAAGATCAGATTTGTGTTGTTATTTCCGCTATAGGAGGAATAACCGACAAGCTGATTTCGGCAGTAGAGTTTGCGTCTGCCAAAAATTCAAAATACCTTGAAGTGATCGCAGAGATTGAACAGATTCATTATAAGTTTCTAAAGGAACTTGTGCTGAATGGAAAAACGAATCACACGGAAGAGCAGATTACTGCTCTTCTAAAATCAATTGAAGAAAAGCTAAAGGGTATTTACTTAATTGAGGAAACAACTAACCGCCAAACAGATGCAATCGTTTCCATAGGCGAGCAGCTTTCAAAAACGCTGCTCGTTGCGGTGCTAAATGCAAGAGGGATTAAATCTGCCAACCTCGAAGCTGCGGAGTTTATTAAAACAAATTCTCATTACAGCAACGCGGAAGTAAATTTCGACATAACAAATAAACTCATTCGCGAAAAATTTAGGAAGACAGACCGCTATATAATTCCGGTTGTTAATGGATTTACCGGATCAGATACATATGGTTATGTTACTACGTTAGGTAGAAGCGGCTCGGATTACACTGCAACAATAATTGCCGGAGCGTTAAACGCGGATTCAGTGGAAATTTGGACGGATGTTGACGGAATACTCAGCGCAGATCCGAGAATTGTAGGAGAAGCTAAAATCATCAAAGAAATAAATTATAATGATGCCGCCGAGCTTGCGTTTCTTGGCGCAAAAGTAATTTTCCCAAAAGCTATGGAACCGGTGAAAGCAAAGCGGATTCCGATTCTTGTTCTAAATACTTTCAATACAGATTTTGAGGGAACAGTGATTAACGAAAAACTTGGAAAGTTTACTTCGGAAATTATCTCAATCACAAGTTTGAACAATCTATCTATGGTTTCACTTGGAGATATTACTGAAGAGATAAACTACAGTGTGCTTACAAAAGTTATAAACAAGCTTAACAAACATTATCTGCCTATAATTTCTTTGAACCATTCTCTTGCAAACAGAGCAATATCAATCTTAACTTACTCTAAGAGAATTTCGGAATTTATTGAAGAACTGCGAGATGAGTTAAAATCCGAACTTGAACATCACGATGTTAAAAAGTTCAGTCTGGTTAACAACATTAGTTTGGTAACAATCATCGGCAACAAAACAGATAACCAGCCGGAAACTTTCAAAAAAATTTCCGACACGGTTGAACGGCTGGAAATAAGTTCTTTAACGTATCTCAACGGAACTGAAGGTAAGAATTATTCTTTCTTGATGGATAAAACAGATACTAAAGATGTGATACAAGCTTTGCACGAAACATTTTTCGGCGATTCGTTAACTGCTAACGTGGCTTAGAATGAAAAACAAAATCAGAGTTATTGAAAATTTACGCGAAGAAGAATCGGATTATCAAAAATTATTTCTTGATGAGTTATTTCAGTTTGAATCCGGCGCAGAAATTCCAAGTGTAAGTATAGCTTATGAAACTTACGGCAACTTAAACGCCGATGGTACAAATGCAATTCTTATCTGTCATGCGTTAACAGGCGATGCGCACGCATCAAGTTGGAATAATCCGGCAGGACGTGAAGGCTGGTGGGATGGTGTAATTGGTAAAGACAAAGCGTTCGATCCCGAAAAATATTTTATAGTGTGTCCTAACTTTATCGGAAGCTGTTACGGAACAAGCGGCCCTCCTTCCATCAATCCAACCACAAATAAAAAATACAATCTAAACTTTCCTCAAATGTCTGTCCGCGATATGGTAAATCTTGAATACAAACTAATTACTCATCTTGGTATCAAAAAATTAGTTACTGTTTCCGGCGGCTCGTTGGGAGGAATGCAAACTCTTGAATGGGCGCTAATGTATCCCGAAATTGTTGAATCAATAATTCCAATTGCGTGTGGAGCACGCCATTCAGCTTGGGCAATTGGATTGAACGAAATCCAGCGCAAAGCAATTATTGAAGACCCTAAATGGAATGGCGGAGAGTACACTTCGCAACCTTCGCGCGGATTAACTTCTGCAAGAATGCTGGCAATGATGACTTACAGAAGCAACGAAAATTTTGAAAATAGATTTTCACGAAATGTAAGAGAAGAAATCAACGGAACTCCCTTTTACGAAGTGGAAAGCTATTTGCATTATCAAGGACATAAATTAGTTTCCCGTTTCGATGCCAACACTTATATCTACATTACACGCGCAATGGATTCTCACGATGTCTCGCGCGGTAGAGGTTCGCTACAAAAGGCTTTATCACAAATCAAAGCTAAAACATTATCAATAGGAATTGATACCGATTTGCTTTATCCGGTTAACGAACAAAAAGAAATTGCGGAATTAGTTCCTAACGCAGAATATTTCGAAATAAAATCTGTCTATGGACACGATGCGTTTCTAATTGAATTCGACCAACTGAACAAAGCGATAAAGGCATTTTTGATTTAGGATTTTGGATTTACGAATTATAAAATCTCAATTATCAATTCTCAATTCTAAGTTGGATTTGCTTAAATTCGCACTGCATTTTTAACTAAATGGAGTAATGATGCCCACCTTAATGGTAAGCGTTTCCGGAATACGCGGCATAGTTGGCGATGGATTTGATCCGCAAACAATTGTTAAATACGCGTCGGCTTACGCTGATTTTTGCGGCAAAGGTAAAATAGTTATCGGCAGTGATGGAAGAATTTCCGGCGAAATGGTCAGCAAACTTGTAATTGGAACATTGCTTGCAAAAGGAAATGATGTTGTTGATATCGGAATTTGCCCCACTCCAACCGTTTTATTTAATGTAAAAAATCTGAAAGCAGTCGGCGGAATACAAATCTCTGCTAGCCATAATCCAAATGAATGGAATGCGTTAAAGTTGTTGAACCGCAGCGGCGAGTTCATGACTCCGGAAGAAAACCGTCAGATGCTTTCTAACATTGAAAGCGCTAACAGCAGCTATACTTCATGGAATAAACTAGGCAAACTGACATCTTACTCGAAAGGTTTGGACGCTCACATTGAAGCAGTGCTAAAACTTCCCTTTATAAATGTTACTAAGATTAGAAGAAGAAAATTCAAAGTGCTGCTGGATTGTGTAAACGGCGCCGGTGCTTATTCAATGCCTAAACTTTTGGAAAAGTTAGGATGCGAAGTAATTGAGATTAATTGTTCGAAAAGCGGAATTTTTCCACGACTTCCCGAGCCAATCCCGGAAAACTTAAAAGCAACCATGAGGGCAGTAAAAAAACACAAGGCAGATATTGGAATTGTTGTTGATCCCGATGTTGACCGCCTTGTTTTGATTACCGACAAAGGCGAACCGTTCAGCGAAGAAAACACGATTACACAAGCTGCAAAGTTTTGGCTTTCAAAGAAAAAAGGAAATGTAGTTGTAAATCTTTCTACAACACGCGCGGTTGATGATGTTGCAAAAGAATTTGGTTGCAAAGTCTTCCGCTCTCCCGTTGGCGAAGCAAATGTTGTAAAGAAGATGAAAGAAGTAAAAGCTGTAATAGGCGGAGAAGGAAGCGGCGGAGTGATTTTGCCTAAAGCTGTATTCGGAAGAGATTCACTTACGGGTACGGTAATAATGCTGCAACATTTACTTGAGTTCGGCGGAACTATGAGCGAGATGAAGAAAGCTTTACCTCAATACTTCATCGCTAAAAAGAAAATTCTTATCGGGAATAAAAATCCGGATGAAATAGTTAAGAAACTCATAGAGAAGTATTATGATCAGCAAATAAATACGGAAGACGGATTGAGAATTGATTTTAAAGATCATTGGGCTCACTTCCGCAAATCGAACACCGAGCCGATTATTCGCTGTATAGTGGAAGCCAAAAACAAAAAAGATGCAGAAACATTAGCAGAAAAATATTTTCAAGAAATATCGAACTAACCGAAAAGGAGTGATTTACGAAATGAAATTAAGCATTGGGAAATTTCAGAATGAATTTGAAAAAGCAGCAGCACAATTTGAAACAGAAAAAATAGCTTCTAGAATTTGGAACAAAGATTTTACAGTTTGGAGCGATAAACCGGATGAAATTACTAACCGTCTCGGCTGGCTTACTAGTCCGCAAAATTCTTTGTCACATCTAAAAGAAATAAATACTTTTGTTGAAGGCGTCCGCAAAGATGGATTTAAGAAAGCATTATTACTTGGAATGGGCGGCTCTAGCTTGGCGCCGGAAGTTTTCCGCTTAACATTCGGTGTTAAATCCGGTTACTTGGATTTATCTGTTCTTGACAGCACCGATCCGCAAGCAGTTTTAAACTTTGCAAACACATTTGATCCGGCAGAAACGTTATATATCGTATCAACCAAATCGGGCGGAACAGTAGAAACATTTTCTTTCATGAAATATTTCTACAATCTTACTGCTGAAAAGGTTGGTAAAGAAAAAGTAGGAAATCACTTTGTTGCGATTACTGATCCGGGTAGCGGACTTGAATCAACAGCTAAGCAGCTTAATTATAGAAAAATATTTTTGAACGATCCGAATATCGGAGGAAGATACTCTGCCCTTTCTTTGTTTGGAGTTGTTCCGGCTGCATTAATGGGAATTGATATTGCGCAAGTCTTAAGAATTGCTGAAGCGTTTGCCTACTCAAGTAAAGATAATTCCTCTGCAAAGAATCCGTCAGCTCAGATTGGCGTGATCATGGGCTTGCTCTCAAAACATGGAATAGATAAAGTTACTTTCCTAAATACCGAGAAACTTTCTTACTTCGGCGCATGGGTTGAGCAATTAATAGCTGAAAGTACCGGCAAAATCGGCAAAGGAATTCTTCCGGTTGTCGGTGAAGAAATACTTTCCTCAGAAAATTATTCTTCCGATAGATTGTTTGTTTATGTTCGCATGAAGGATGATGATTCATTGAGAGATAAAGTTACTGCATTGCAAAATGCCGGTCATCCGGTTACAGAAATTGTACTGCATAATGTTTACGAACTAGGTGCAGAATTCTTTAGATGGGAATTTGCTACAATAGTTTCCAGCTGGTTAATAAATATTCAGCCGTTCGACCAGCCTAATGTTGAATCCGCAAAAATTGTTGCTCGTAAAATGGTTCAAGAATATAAAGAGAGTGGAAAACTTCCCGAATTAGAAATTGTTATTGAAGAGAGCGGCATTAAAGTTTCAAGCGCAATAGAAGCTTCTTCATTAAAAGAACTTGTTACAAAATTTTTAGATTCGATGAGCTCGCAAGATGCTACTCTTCCTAAGCCTTACGTTTCGATTCAAGCTTATTTAACTATGAATAAAGAGAACGAAGGTCTATTGCAAATTCTCCGCACTAAAATTCAAGAGAAATATAAAGTTGCTACAACTGTTGGCTTCGGTCCACGCTTCTTGCATTCAACCGGGCAGCTTCACAAAGGAGATGCCGGGAACGGCTTGTTCATTCAATTCATTTATGATGCAGCTGAAGATGTTGCAATTCCGGATGAAGCCGGCGATGATAAATCATCAATGACATTTAACGTGTTGATAAAATCGCAAGCACTTGGCGACCGACAAGCATTACTTGATAACGCTCGAAGATTGATTACAGTGGATTTAGGGAAAGATGTTTTTAGTTCGCTTAAACTGATTTCTGAGCTGATATAATTATTGTCATTCTGAGCGGGAGTGAAGGATCTAACTGGAGATTCTTCACTTCCCGCTTCGCTAAACGAAGCGGTCGTTCAGAATGACAAGTTTTTATTCGTACGGCAACTCAATTGCAAAGGTAGAGCCAATACCTTGCTTGCTTTCCACCCAAACTTTGCCACCATGCTCTTCAATAATTTTCTTTACAATCCATAAACCTAAACCGGAACTTTGTTCTAAGCCGGTTGGCTTAGCACTTAATACAGCACCTTTTTGGAACGAGCGTTTTAGGTCTTCATCCGACAGCCCAACACCATTGTCTTTCACTTCAATAACAACAGTTTTCTTATTTAGATCCTTCACATACGTTCTTATTTCAACAACTGTTTCCGGCGGCGCATATTTGATGGCATTGTTTACTAGATTATCTAAAGCTTCTTCAATTTTCTCCGTATCCATATTCACTTCCGGAAGCTCATTAGCGTTCTTATTAAAGTATTTTATTTTTTTTGCTTTTGCATAAGAAGCGTTTTGATTAAATACATCATCCACTAAATCTTTTAACGAAGCCTTACTAAGTTTCAATTTGGGTTCCGGCATAGCCTTGGCAATAATTGTACACATATCTTGCGAAAGTTTAACTATGTCTTCCGATGAGGCAACAAGTGAAACCATAATCTCTTGCTGCTCGTTTGCATTTAGCTCGTAAGAATTCAACAATTCGATATAACCGCGTATAGCGGAAGCCGGATTTTTAATATCGTGAATAGCCATAGCAAATAATTCTTCCTTCTGCATATGAAGAATTTCCAATTTCGCTTTAGCTTCGGTTAGTTTTTCTTTCTGCTCAACAAGATGAACATTCGAACGTTCAAGCGTCTTAACGTTATAATTAAGTTCTTGAATTTTGCTCTTTAGAGTTTCATTCTCTTCTATATGCTGATTTAGTTCCTCCTTAACACGCTTATAAGAATATTTTAGATCGGCTAATTCTTCAACCAACCGGTTAGGAACTTTCTTTTCACGAGGAGCTCTTTTGATTAGTAGTATTACTACAATGACAAACAACAATGCACTTAGACCCGCTAACCCATATACATAAATTGGATCCGAGTAACTGTTTTCTTTAACAACCTTCTCCGGTTGAACTTCCGCTTTCTTATCTTCAACTGTTAATGTAAGCAGTAGCGGAGCCGACTCAACAAAATTCTCGGTAAAAGCAACAAGCTTAAAAATGTGAGTCCCGTTTTGCAGATTTTTTAGAGTATAGTAACTCTCGATCAATTTTGGCTCTAGTAAAACACCATCAAGAGAAACTCTATAGAAGACTTTACTGTTGGAAGCAAAACCTATGTAGAGGGTTTCTTCATGAGTAAGGGAAATATTTTCCCATTCAGATTGGAGTAAAGCTGTTGTGCCTTTCTGAATTGCAGTAAAATTCAACGTAATGTCATTCGGTTTCTGAGCTAGAATAATCGTCAGTTGCAGAATCCAAAGAATAATTATTGTGGCTAAGTTGCGCGTTAAAGTTTGATTCATAATTCCATTCGAGTATTTAGTATTTGTATTATCGTATCGGAATCGATTTTATTAATCGGAAATGAGCCGGTATTTAATGAAAAAGGCTGATTTCTCAGCCTTAATTAATTCTAATCTCCATCTTCTTCAGCTTTAGCAAGATTGTATCTCTTTCTCTCATTTGGATCAAGATGCACTTTTCTTAAGCGAATTGATTTTGGAGTAACCTCTACCATTTCATCATCGGAAATATATTCGAGAGCTTCTTCTAAAGTGAATTTGATAGCCGGAACAATCTTAACCGCCTTGTCACTTCCGCTTGCGCGCATATTAGAAAGCTTTTTACCCTTCTGAACGTTTACTTCAATATCAATATCTTTACTATGCTCACCAATTATTTGTCCCCGGTAAACTACATCACCCGGATCGATAAAGAACTTACCACGGTCTTGCAAAGCATCTATTGAGTAAGCAGTGCTTGCTCCTTGGTCCATAGAGATCAGCGCGCCGTTTTTCTTCTCTCCAATCGCACCTTTAAAGTATTCATACTGGAAAAATCTATGGTGAATAACAGCTTCGCCGGCAGTTGCAGTTAAAACTTTGGTTCTCAATCCCATAATTCCTCTGGAAGGAATGTGGAATTCCAGTTTCTGCATGTTGCCTTTGTTTTCCATCTTAACCATAACGCCGCGTCTTTGTCCTACCAGTTCTATTACTTTACCGGCAGACTCTCCCGGGACATCAACAACTAATACTTCAATAGGTTCAGCTTTCTTACCGTTAATCTCTTTGTAAATAACGCGCGGCTCTCTAATCTGAAGTTCAAATCCTTCTCTTCTCATATTTTCAATAAGAATTGAAAGATGAAGAAGTCCGCGTCCGGAAACCTTTAACGAATCCGGCGAACTTGTATCTTGCACTTTAAGCGCTACGTTGTGTTCTAACTCTTTATACAACCGGTCTCTTATGTGTCGCGACGTAACCAACTTTCCTTCCTTTCCGTAAAACGGAGAGTTGTTAACAGTAAACGTCATGCTGATTGTCGGTTCATCAATAGAAATGATCGGAAGCGGTTCCGGATTTTCTGCATCTGCAATTGTATCACCAATATCAATATCTTCCACACCAACTACAGCGCAAATATCGCCGGCCTGAACTTCTTCAACTTCAGCGCGACCCACTCCATCAAAAATAAATAGCTGTTTTATCGTAGTAGGGCGTATCGTTCCATCACGTTTGATTATTGAAAGCTTTGTAGTTTTGTTAAGCGTTCCTCTAAAAACACGCCCGATACCAATTCTTCCAACGTAATCGCTGTAGTCTAAAGAAGTTGTCTGCATTTGGACTGTGCCTTCTTCAGTTTTTGGCGCCGGAATTTTCTTGATAATTTTTTCTAGAAGCGGTGTTAAATCTTTTCTTGGGTCTTCTAAGTTCTTTACTGCCCAGCCATTTCTTCCGCTGGCATAAACAAAAGTAAAATCAAGCTGGTTTTCATCGGCGCCCAACTCAATAAACAGATCATAGATTTCATCAAGAACTTCCAGCGGACGGTTATCCGGGCGGTCAATTTTATTTATTACAACGATAGGTTTAAGGTGCAGACTGAGAGCTTTTTCCAGCACAAAACGTGTTTGCGGCATTGGTCCTTCAAACGAATCTACGAGAAGAAGAACTCCATCTGCCATTTTAAGAACGCGTTCTACTTCTCCACCAAAATCCGCGTGGCCGGGAGTATCAATTACATTGATTTTGTAGTCTTTATAAGGAATACTGATGTTTTTTGCTAAAATTGTAATGCCTCGTTCCCGCTCAAGATCATTTGAATCTAAAAAGCAGTCACGGACAACCTGGTTGCTTCTAAAAACCGAGCATTGTTTCAAAATTTGATCTACAAGCGTGGTCTTGCCATGATCAACGTGAGCAATTATTGCAATATTGCGTATATCTTTCACTAAAACTCCTTTACTTATAAAATTACACTTATTGAGGGGGCAAATTTACGAAAAAAAGGTGCAAATACGGGGAATAAGTTTGGGTTGATATGTGTATTAGTTCATTCTTCATTAATCACTAATTCACTCAAAGAATCGTTTTTAAAACTTCGATTGTTAATAAATGAAGAAATTGAATTTCTTAGCTATTTTCCATTCATCATTCAGTTTTTCCAAAATCACATTATATCCAGATCCGGCAAGCGGAGCTTGAATATCACTAAATAGCAGCAAAGCTTGAGTTTTGGACTTGTTGAATCCAATATTAGAAAACCTAATAATTCCCCGTACTCCATGCTCGTTAAAAATGTACGGATGTTGTGTAAGAAAAACTAAATTGTGTTTAGTAGTGTGAGGAAATTCCTTGAAAACTCGTTTTTTGTTTAAAGGATTGAAATAGGCATCATATGTTTCCTTCTGTAATTTAGAATAATCATCTACGAAATGATCATAAGGTATATCAAAACCACCATCTGTCTTTATTATCATCGTTGTATCAGCGAGAACAATTAGAGAATTTGTATTTATTTCTTCAAGCACCATTCCATAAATTTTCAATTCTTCCGATGTAACAACCGGGTTAGGCAACGTTTCGTTGAAATCAACTCCAACATCTTTACAAGAGTTAAACACGAATATGAATGAAATTAGAATAGTAATCCTACTAAGGACGTATTGCAACTGACTGAATTGATTTTCTGTTTTCACTTGGTGAGCCCCTATTTACAATAACAACTTAATGTGAAGGAAAAACTAAAACAATCACTTTTTTAATCTCCTATACTCACACGTTTAGGAATTATGTCACTCAGAAAACATTTCTTTGAGCACATTCAAGACTTTGCCTTGAGTTACTTTGTTCAACATATCTATTTTTTTAATAAGTCTTTCCTTATCGACAGTTCTTATTTGGTCTAGTACAATCTGCCCTTGTTTGCCTTCTACTTTGCATGAAACACGCGTAGGATAATTACGGAGTATCGAGGTTATTGGTGCAACAATTACAGTTGAAATGTGATGATTCATTTCGTTTGGAGAAACGATTACACATGGACGTGTTTTTTTTATTTCGCTTCCAATTGTCGGATCGAGGTTTACAAAATAAACTTCAAAACGAGAGTACATTTACCACTCCCATTCTTCTTTATCCCATTTGGATTGTTCAGTTAATACTGATGAATCCAATAATACATCATCGTTATTTTTTCCCATTTTTCTAAAAGCGGCTTCCCAAGATTCTCTGTTTTTTGATATTGGCTTAATGATAATTTGCCCATTTTCAATTTCGAGAGAAACGTCTTCAGTAAGTCCACTTTGATCTATAAAAGACTTTGGAATTCTAATTCCTCTCGAATTTCCAATCTTCACAACCTTCGTTTTCATTTTACCTTAGTCCATAATACTGTGGGCACAATGTAATTACATTAATAAAAGGAATCAAACATTCTGAAAAATTGTTTTCCTCAAAGTTATTAAGGCACTAAGAAACTCCGGCACTCAGTTCCTCAGCTCAACTTTGCCCTTTTCGAGAAATAACTCATCAATGCTTTATCAAACGGCTGGGTTGTTTCTATCAGATTGTATTCGATGCCAAGGTTTAAGCATTCGGATTTAATTCTACCGAGAAATTCCGCCATAGCTTCTTGGTATGCTTTCTGAATATGATGCGGCTGTGATGTGATTTTTTCAGCAGTTTCCATATCAACAAAAATTGCATCACGGTCAAATCCAAAACTCTTCTCAATTGGATCAAGAATCTGAAATACAATTACTTCATTCTTTTTGAAATGGATTTGTTTCAACGCGGAAATAGTTGTTTCAATGTCATCAAAGAAATCAGAAATAATAATTGTAAGTCCCCGTTTTTTAATTTTTTCGGCAACACTATCCAAACAACGGGAAATATTTGTTTTACCTTCCGGCTTAACTTTAGCAAGCGCAGTTAGGAGATTAGTTAAATAAATCCGGTTGGACTTTGGAGGCAAGTAGCTTTGAATTTCATCGGCGTATGTAACCAATCCTACGGAGTCTTGCTGATTAATCATAATGTAGCTTAATGCAGCGGCTAGATTTGTTGCATAATCCAGTTTGGTTACTTTGCCCTCATACTTAAAATTCATGGACTTGCTGACATCCACAAAAATATGACTTATGAGATTTGTCTCTTCTTCAAACTGCTTGATATAATACTTTTCACTCTTTGCAAAGACTTTCCAGTCAACATTTTTAAGCGAATCCCCTTGCATATATGGACGATGCTGACTGAACTCAACACTGAATCCGTGGTACGGGCTTTTGTGCAATCCAACCATAAAACCCTCAACAACCATACGTGCACGAAGCTCAAGTGTTTTGAGTTTGGAAATTACAGCCGGATCAAGGAATTTTTTGAAGTCTTGCGCTTTAACTGACACTAATAAAATCTCAATTGATTTTGAATGTCATCTTGAGCGAAGACGAAAGATGGCTAAACTCATAAAACACCTCGACTCCGCTCGGTGTGACCCGAAAATAATTAATTATTGTTTAGCTGATGAAGAGGATAATTTATTTTCTAAAATCTCTTCCGGAGTTTTACCAAGATTTTCCAATTCCATTTTTATTTGTGGAGTTAATTCATGCTTTGGAAATTTTTCAAGAAACGTTTGATATGTCAGCTTTGCTTCATCAAGTTTGTTGAGGTTGTTGGCAAGAATAAAGCCCGACATGAACAAAGCCTTCGGGGCATCACCAGATTTGGGGAAGCTCTTATAAAGTTCGCGGTAATATTCAACCGCCTTTCTATTTGATTCATCACCTTGAATATTCGGCACTAAAAACATCTGGTACATAGAGCCGACACGCATTAAACTTTTGGCGGCATAATCACTCGAAGAGTATTCTTCAATCACCAGCTTATAATCGGTTAATGCTTCGTTATATTTTTTATCGTTATATTTTTTTTCGGCTGCATTAAATGTTTCCATATCTTTATTTGAGTTACAAGCAGTTACCATAATTAGCGCAACAAGAAGCGCCGGAAAGAATTTTTTCATGTTGTTCCCTTTAACTTTTTTACGGCGCAAATATACAATCAAATGAGAAAGCAAAGAAGTGCTAAACAGAAGGTTGTACGTCCTGTTTTAAGGAATCGCCCCGTTTATAAGAAATTTTTCTTCCAATTGACTCGATTTGAAGTTGGAGACAGCCCTTGCAATTCATCGGATCATCATTAATACATTTTCGATCCGGATAAATTTGGTATTTTTCTCTGTAAGGGCTTGGTGTAAGATCCGGCATAACTATGTTGGCTCCAACATTCAATCCTTTAATACGACCATCATCATCTAATGTTGCAAGAGCAGTTGTTGCCGGTATGTGCACATTCTTTAGTACAATTCTTGCAACAGCCATAGTTCTAAGAGTAAGTTCTACATCTCCTTTCGGCTTACTTGCGAAAGGTGTGTTTGGAGAAGGAATAAAAGGTCCAAACGCAGCCATATCCAAATCCAAATCTTTACATAGAAGAATATCATCAGCAATATCTTCTAGTGTTTGATTTGGCAAACCAATCATGTTGCCGGAGCCAATTTGGTACCCAATTGATTTTAGAAATTTAAGATGATCCAATCGGTCTGCCAATTGCTGTTTAAAGTGATAAATCTCATACAATTTGGAGTTTCCGGTTTCATGTTTTAATAGGTATCGGTCAGCCCCCGCAATTTTCCAAGCGCGGTATTCATCAAAAGTACGTTCACCTAAACTAAGAGTGATTGCTGCGTTGGATTGCTGCCTAATCTGGTAAATAATGTAAGAAATAATATCAGAATCGAAATGGTTGTCTTCGCCGGATTGCAAAACGATTGTGAATATTCCCATATTTGTAATGATGCGTGCAGTTTCAATAACTTCTTCCGGCGACATTCTGTAACGAGGCAAATCATTATTATCTTGACGAAGTCCACAGTACACGCAATTCTGCTCGCAGAAATTAGAGATTTCGATTATTCCGCGAAGATGAACTTCATCACCACAGTATTGAGCGCGAACTTCATCTGCACGCTCGTAGAGCAACTGCAAATCTTCCTTCTCATTAAGATTAAGAAGAAAAATAATTTCGTCGCGAGTCAGTTCGTCTTTATGTAACAATTCTTGCAAGTTCATAGATTAAAAGAACACATCCTTTTCGCCATTGTTAACACGCTCTACCATCTTTTCTGTTTTGTGTTTGGTAGCGCCATCAAGTTTTTCCATTTCACTTTTGATAAATGAATTTGCAGTTTCTTTAGTGGCTTCAGTAGCAAAATCATTTGCGTATTCTTGAAAAGTTGAAATTGCGTTAGGCACACACATCAATCCGATTGTGCCGCTCTTGGCAAATTCCATAAATCTATCGCCGGTTCTATAACTTCTGTAACAAGCAGTGCAGAAACTCGGCATGTATCCAAGCTCGCAAACATCTTTTACAACTTCATCAAGTGTTCTGTGATCGCCAAGCTGGAATTGTTCCATTTCATGTTCACCCAAACTTTCTTGCGATTCTTTGTAAGCGCCGGGTGAAGTTCTGCTTCCGGCACTTATCTGAGAAATGCCAACATGGAAAAGCTCTCTTCTAAGTTCAGCTCGCTCGCGTGTGGATAAAATTATTCCGGTGTATGGAACTGCCAAGCGAATTACAGCAATTAGCTTTTTGAAATTTGCGTCGTCTACAGCAAATGGCGGTTTGTGAGCAGCCGGTGCGTTGAATGCCGGTTCAAGTCGAGGAACGGACATTGTATGAGGACCAACACCAAATCTTTCATCTAAATTGAAAGCATGACTTAACAAAGCCAAAGTTTCAAATCGCCAGTCAGTCAGTCCAAATAGAGCACCGATTCCAACATCATCTATACCGGCTTGTAACGCTCTATCCATAGCGAATAAACGCCATGCGTAATCACGTTTCGGTCCGTCGGGATGCATTACCATATAAGTTTCGTAATGATAAGTCTCTTGAAAACACTGATACGTGCCTATTCCAAAACTCTTAAGCGTTTTGAAATCCTCAATGCTCATTGGTGCAGCATTAACATTTATTCTGCGGATATTTCCGCCATTAACATTCACATCGTAAATAGTTTTTATCGATTCGCCGATGAAATCCATGCTTGCTTTCTTGGGATGCTCGCCGCAAACAAGCAATACACGTTTATGCCCTTGGCCAACTAAAAATTCAGTTTCTTGTCTTACTTCATCAATGGTTAGTGTTTTGCGGATCAAATCTTTGTTGTCTCTTCTAAAAGCACAATACATGCAGTTATTTACACAGAGGTTAGTTACATAAAGAGGGGCAAAGAGTACCAAGCGATTACCGTAAATCTTTTCTTTTACTTCTTTAGCTGTGTGATACATTTCTTCTAACAATTCCGGATCAGAGATTTTAAGTAAAGCAGCACTTTCTTGTAGTGTTAGTCCCTTTGCATCGCGCGATTTTTGCAGTATTTCTTTTTGCAATTCACAGTTATTAAGCTTTGCGTCTTCTATTAGCGAAAAAATCTGCGGTTCGTTTATAAATTCCATAATAATCCAAAATTAAAGTCATTCCCTTTTCGTCAATAACCATACCACCGGAAATAAACTGGATTTAGATCAAAATTGGTTTAAAGTGAGATGATTTTCTTAAAAAAGAGAAGCAAAAACCGGATTATCCTAATTATGGAAAAGAGGGGTGGAAATGCGATTAGCCTTAACTAACCGCATTTTCTGTAATTTCTATAAATCCTAATGATGCGTTCAGTGTACACTTAACTCCGTATGGGATTGTAATGTTGTCTTTGATATGCCCATGTTTAACATTATACAATACCGGCAGTTTTAGCTGGGTTGGAAAATATTGAATGATCACTTCATTTAGTGTAAAGGAAGCCTTCGAGGGATCATTTTCAACGCAGTCTACAAAGTGTCCAAGTATCACACCTTTTATCTGTTTGAATAATTTTGCGAGACGCATCTGATTCAGCATTCGGTCAACTCGGTATGGAGCTTCCCCAATATCTTCGAGTAACAGAATAGCATCTTTCATTTTGGGAAAATACTCTGTTCCCATTAGCGAAGTGAGAAGGCTTAAATTCCCGCCAATTATTCTGCCCTCTCCTCTACCCTTGTTAAGAGTAAAGAATTTTTCGTTGCGAGGATTTTGGAGCTTTCCAATTTTTTTATCCGAAGTAATTGTCCGCCAAAAAACTTCTTCGGTAAACTGACTAACCTCATCATGAAAATCGACGGCTACCATTGGTCCGGCAAAAGAAATCAATCCGGTTTTTGTAAAGAAAGCAGATTGAAGCGCGTTAATATCACTGTATCCAACAAAAATTTTAGGATTTTTCTTGATAAGATTGTAATCGATTTTGTCTAAAAGTCTACCTGAACCATAACCGCCACGAACCGAGAATATTGCGCGAACATTTTTATTCCTAAACATATCATGCAAATCGTCCAAACGCTGCTTATCAGATCCGGCTAAATAGCCTTCTTGAGAACCAACATTTTTTCCAACTTCAACACGATAGCCTAGTTTTTCTAAGTAAGCAACACCTCTATTTATTCTAGTTAGATCATCGGGAGAGGAGGCCGGAGAGATAATTCCTATTACTTCTCCATGTTTTAGTTTTTTGGGTTTAACTATTGCCATTCATTTCTCTTTAGAACGTTATTGTTCACAAAATAATAAATGAAGGACAAGGAAGCAAAAATTTAGACTATTGAAATGTAGAAATTTTTGTAAAAAATGAAATTATTCCTAGACTCAACAAGTAAAATCACTCTTTGGGAGGTCTATTCAGTTTTTTATAATGAGTTACAACTCTGGCTTCAACATAAAAGACTAAATTTTCAGCAATATTTGTAGCATGGTCAGCCAATCGTTCAATTTGCCTAGTTAGAATAATCAGATGCGCGCCGGCTTCGATGACAGAATTATCATTTTGCATTTTTGAGACTAGAAATTTGAAATTCTGCTTGTTCAATTTATCCACAGCTTCATCACTGGTTAAGACTTCATTTGCCAGTTCACTATTATTATGAATGAAAGAATCTATAGCCTTTTTTAGCATTTCACGGGCACGTTTGGCTTCATCCAAAATTTGAGATTCTTGTATTAGTGCATTAAAGCCGGCTGTCTTTTTAACACGCTGAGCAATATTTACAGCTATATCACCACAGCGTTCGAGTTGATTGTTGATCATCAGAACGGACATAACAAAACGGAGATCGCTGGCAAATGGTGTAAAGAGAGCCAATGTATTTTCGCACTGCGTTTGAATCAAATTATCGTAAGCATCTACTTCAAGATCTTTTGCTTTAATTCCTTTGCATAGCTCCACATCGCCGGTTTCGAGAGCTTTAATGGCTTTTTCAACCATTTCATCAACTACCGAAGCCATCTTTATAAGATTCGTTTTTAGGTTTTCAATTTCTTGACTAAAATGCTCTTGCATAATTTCCTCTCTTATCCGAATCTTCCTCGGATGTAATCTTCTGTTTGTTGTTTATCCGGTGCAGTAAACATTTTCTTTGTATTTGTGAATTCGATTAAATCGCCCATATAAAAGAAAGCACAATAATCGCTTACGCGAGCAGCCTGCTGCATATTGTGAGTAACAATAATGATTGTGTAATTGTTCTTTAGCTCGAAAATTAAGTCTTCTATTTTGGTAGTAGAAATGGGATCGAGCGCGCTTGCCGGTTCATCCATAAGTAGAATTTCCGGATCGACAGCTAATGCACGCGCGATGCATAAACGCTGCTGCTGTCCGCCGCTAAGTGATAAGCCGCTTTTACCTAAATCATCTTTTACTTCATTCCAAAGCGCGGCACGGGTTAAACTTTTTTCTACAATTTCGTCCAAATCAGTTTTGTTCTTAATACCATTTATCTTCGGTCCAAAAGCAACATTTTCATAGATCGATTTTGGAAAAGGATTAGACTTTTGAAAAATCATTCCAACTTTTTTTCTAAGCTCTACAACATCAATTGAAGATGAGTAAATATTTGTTTCATCAATTAAAACACTTCCCTCAATCTTAACACCATCAATTAAATCATTCATTCTATTCAATGAGCGAAGGAATGTCGATTTGCCGCAACCTGACGGGCCGATTAATGCTGTAACCCGGTTTGCCAGTATGGAAAGAGAAATTCCATTAAGAGCTTTTTTCTTCCCGTAATAGAGATCAAGATTTTCAGTGATTATTTTGGGTGTTTCTGTCATCAAAATTCCTAAGAGATTAATTTTTTTCTAAATCTATATCGGACAACAATTGCAATAAATGAAAGAGAAAATGTGCAAACAAGCAAAACAAATGCTGTTGCATATTGAATTCCTCGTGTTGCTTCTACATCGGTCGATTGTGTAGTCATTACATAAATATGATAGCCTAAATTCATAAACTGGTCTGTTAGTTTGCTCGGGAGATGAGGAAGAAAATATGCAGCACCGGTAAATAGAATTGGAGCGACTTCCCCGGCACCGCGGCCGATTGCTAGTATGGTTCCAGTTAAAATTCCGGAAATTGAATTTGGCAGAACAACCTTCCAGATAGTTTGCCATTTTGTTGCGCCTAAAGCAAGACTGCCAGCACGTAAATCATCCGGAACAGTTTTCAGTGATTCCTCAACGGAAACAATTACAATTGGAATTGTTAGGAATGCCATCGTTAAACTTGCCCAAAGAATGTTGGGCTGTCCCCAATTCAATTCGCCGGCGGGAGTAAAAACTTTATCCATTCCGGCACCTATAAACTGAATGAAGAAACCTAAGCCAAACAATCCGAAAACAATTGATGGAACGCCGGATAAAGTGTTAACTGCAAAACGAATCATTCTAGTAAATAAAGATTTTTTGTTTGCATATTCATTTAGATAAACAGCAGTAATAGTTCCAATAGGAATACACGCAATTGACATAATAATTACAAGCAGAACTGTTCCAACAATTGCCGGGAAAATTCCTCCTTCAGTCATTCCTTCCCGTGGAGGTTGTGTTAAAAACTCCCAAGTGAGATACGACCTTCCTCCCAAATAAATTTCAAGTAACATAAAAATCAATGCCGAGATTATTAGAACTACCGAGATAAATGAGAAAGCAATAATTGATTTACCAAGCAATTTGTTATTCATCATTCGCCTCTGAACCTTTTCATCAGTTTGGCGCGTACATAAAATTCTGCTATCGCGTTGATCATGAAAGTCACAACAAAAAGAAGTGAACCAATGAGAAAAAGAACCGTATAGTGAGTATCGCCAACTACAACTTCTGCCATCTCAGCACCTATTGTTGCCGAAAGGGTTCTAACCGGTTCAAATGGATTTAAGGTAGAGAGAGGCGCATTTCCGGTCGCCATCAAGACAATCATAGTCTCGCCGAATGCTCTGCCAAATCCTAATAAAAGCGCCGCAAAAACTCCCGGCGTTGCGGCTGGAAGAATTACAAATAATGCTGTCTGCCATTTATTAGCACCAAGAGCTAGACTGGCTTCCATCATATATTTTGGAATTGCAGCAATAGCATCTTCCGTTACTGTGTAAACAATTGGAATTACAGCCAGCGCCATTGCTACTCCGCCAACAAATGAGTTAAGCCGGAAAGTCCACCCAAACGCTTCTTGGAAAAAAGTAGCAAGTGTTACTAAAGCAAAAAAGCCAATAACTACAGAAGGAAAGCTTGCAAGTAATTCTATTACTGGTTTAATTATTTCTTTAATTCGTTTACCGGCAAAAAGCGCAGAGTAAATAGCAGCAAGAATTGCTAAAGGCGCTCCGATAAAAATTGCAATCAGAGTAACTTTTAAACTTCCTATCACCAACGAGATTAATCCATATTTAGGAGATTCGCCAACCGGCTGCCATTCTTTGCCGGTTAGGTTTTTGATATCGGCAACATCTTTTTTGTCATCGGTAAACGAAGAGTAATTATTCATTTCCGATGAAGATTCAGTTGCCGGTTCGTCACCGTAAGATTCTGACTGCAAAAATTCTGTCTTAGTTGCCGTTTGTTCTTGAGGAGAAAAAATTGGAAGTGTTTCCTTAAATACGAAAACAAAAATCAAAATGATAATTGCAAATGAACTAAACGCCACGCCTTTGATTATGTATTCAGCCAAAAACTCACCCAGCCGGAATTTACGGCGGAGTGAGTTTTTATGAGCAATGTCTTGTTCTATCATTTTTTTACTTAACCGGGAAATAACCGACTTTCGAAACAATTGACTGACCTTCATCGCTTAGAATCCAATCTATATATTCTTTAAGGTCGCCGGAGGGTCTTGTTTTTAAGTACATATATAGGAAACGAGTTATAGGATAATTTCCGCTTTTAATATTTTCTTCTGTTGGAATATAAGATTTAGAATTCGCATCTTTTTTCACGGCAGCAAATTTGATCCCCTTTGCGTAAGCCGCTCCGCCAAAGCCAATTGCGTTTGCATCTTTAACAACAGCATTTACAACTGCAGATGTACCAGGCATACTTTGCATTGTAGAAGTAAAATCTTCTCCGCCTAAGACATTATCTTTGAAGTAAACATAAGTGCCGCTGCTGTTCTCTCTACCATAAACAATAATTTTCGCATCATTACCGCCCACAGCTTTCCAATTTGTAGTCTTGCCGGTATAAATATCTTTGATCTGCTGAATGCTCAATTCTTTAACATTATTTTTTTCATTGAGATAAACACTAAGACCATCTTTTGCAGTCTTGACTTCAACTCCGAGAGAATTATATCTTTGTTTTAATTTCTCTCTTTCGGATGGCTTCATTGGTCTGGATGCATTTGCAATATCCGTTGAGCCATTTATTAGAGCTGCTAATCCAACTCCCGATCCTCCGCCCGTTACTTGAATGGTTATGTCCTGATGAGATGCCATATATTTTTCTGCCCAACGTTGAGCTAAAATTACCATTGTGTCTGATCCCTTTATGGTAATCACCTTGTTATCGTAGGTAAATCCCAATGCCATTGCCGTTACAACTAATATTAAAACTAATCTCTTCATTTTTTCCTCTTTTACTATTACAAAGTTGATAATTTCATTATTAACCTGATGTTAAGAAACTGTTAAGTTTTTTAGAATTTGTACTGAATTCTGAACGTGAAAACATTGTCCTTTAAGTCGGAATTAAATCCGGTTAGTTTAGTAGACGTTTCATTGCTTACACTGTCGTAATAGAAAACGAATTTGATGTTATCATCCCAATAGTGAACCAAACCTAATCCCAATGTTGAATACTTAATATCTCCACTTCCAAGTTTAGCAGCCGCTAATGCACCAATCTGATTTCCTTCGACATCAGTGTTTGGATCGTAAACATCAAACTTTACTATTAACTGATTTCTATCACCTAAGTTCTGAACGTAATTTATATAGTAGCCCGAAAAAAATCTAAAATAGAGATCGCCGGTTTGCAATGCAGTAGGAGAGGAGGAGCTCGAAGTACTTCCACCAGGCTGCTTACCAGTTATAAATTCTCCTCGTAGTGTAAAATTGCCAAGAAGCGGCAAAGCGTAATAGACTTGCATATCAATACCAAGGTAGTTTCTATCGGCATATGTTGTTTTAGCATCCGCTATTGCTAAAGTAGGATTGTCAACTGTGTAAATTGATTTACCGGAGGCCAACTTTACACCACCTATATAAGTGGAAACGCCTCCATCAATTGCTAAATTTTCTTCATAAAAAGGCAGTTGAAAACCTAATCTGCCAATAAAATCTTTTTTATTATCTACTTCAACTGCAATTCCGTTGCCCGCAAAAAACCCACCTTTAAAGTTGAAGTAGCCTAGGAAATCTTCGAAAGGAATATATGGTGTATACTCAAAACTGGCGCCCAAATCTCTTTCACCCGGGAAAAGCGTTTGGAACATTCTAGATCTTTCCGGAGCTTCTCTGCTAGACGAACTATAGCTAATTTCGAAACCAAACGGTCTATCAAAAACACCCGCTTTTAGTCCGAATGATTTAAGCCAAGGCTCTTTGAATAATACATAAGCATCTTTCAAACCGAGGCCCTTCTCGGTCGCATCAATCTGCAAAACGTAATTAGTGATATCATTATCGTAGGTTACTTTTAACCTTCCACGTCTTACTTGAAATCGATTGTGAATTCCGGTTGAGAAGTTCCCACCGGAGAAAGATGAAATTCCATCGATCTCAGCAGATTGAAATTGTGCTTGAATGTAACCGGATAGTTTAATTTTTTTTAGGGCATCGACGGTAGCTTTGGTCTCCAAATAGGATTCGTTCAATCCCTCAACTTGACCTTTGAGCTCTTCAATCTTTGCCTTTAATTCTTCTGACATAGCATGCGTAGAATCTTCTTGAGCCGAAACTTTAGTTATTATAACTAGGAATAGTAGGCTAAGCAAAACATATTTCTTCATTAAAAATCTCCATTTATTTGGCGATCAAAATTATTAAGAAATAGTTAAGCTAGTGTTAAGACAATGTTAAACAAATGTTAACAAATTGTTAAGAAATGAGAATAGCCACCCAAAATGCACAAAACCGGAGGCCAGATCGATTTACCATCTGGTAATTTTTAAGATAGTATTAAGACTTGACTATCAATTCCGGCTTTCCCCACTCAAGTAATTTGCTGGAAATAAAGTCGATAACCATTTGATGTTCTTCTGCCCCACTGCCTTTAACTTCAATTGGTTCACCAAAACAAATGTTTACTTCCTTGCTTGGGTCTATCTTGCCAAAATCCTTTATCTTTTTACCATTGCCCCACGCGTCAGTTAAAACAGCTACCGGAACCACCGGTACATTATTCCTCTTTGCGAGTTTTACACCCAAGGAATTAAATGAAGCGGCGTCAAAAAACTTGCTTCTAGTTTTTTGAGGAAAAATAATAATAGATTTTCCATTTTGAATTCTCTTGGCCCCTTCTTCCATCACAATCCTTAAATCCTCACGAGGATTTTCTCTTCCTACACATATTGGATCTCTAGCAAGAGCCACTGGTCCAAACAATGGATAATCTGCAAGCTCTTGTTTAATTACATAAACAACTTTTTTGTTCGGCTGAATTATAGATGGAAGTGACATCACTTCGAGAGTGCTCATATGGTTTGAGATAAAAATTACCGGTCCATTTACTTTTTTAAAATTATTGATACCTCCAAAATGAAATTTGACTCCGGTTTTTTCCATGCTACGAACAACATAGACCGAACTGTTGGACCATTCTTCATCATTATACAATCCCTTTTTAGCTAGCTTGTTACTTTTGAAAATAATATTTAAGAGAAGTGAATAATAATACAAAGAGGGAAACATTTTGGGAGATTGCTTAGAAGTATCTGTCTTGTATTCATTATAAGCTGAAAATGAGGTATCGTAGTTGAGTAGTTTTTTCATAATGTTATGTTCAATTTTAAGTGGAAATTACGAAAAAGAGAAAAGCGATTCAAAAAGAAATGATTTTGTGACCCCAACGGGATTCGAACCCATATTACCGCCGTGAAAGGGCGGTGTCCTAACCGTTAGACGATGGGGCCAGAAAATACTGAAATGTTATGAGTGAGGATTTGTGACCCCAACGGGATTCGAACCCATATTACCGCCGTGAAAGGGCGGTGTCCTAACCGTTAGACGATGGGGCCAGCATTTCAAAAACTTCTGGGTGACCAATGGGACTTGAACCCATGACCTTCTGGGCCACAACCAGATGCTCTAACCAAACTGAGCTATGATCACCATGAAAAAGCAATTAACTTTTCGTACGCCCAAGTGGATTCGAACCACTGACCCTCAGCTTAGAAGGCTGATGCTCTATCCAATTGAGCTATGGGCGCATAACACAACGTCAAATAACACAAGATATTGTCGGGGAAACAGGATTCGAACCTGCGACTTCTTGGTCCCAAACCAAGCGCTCTAGCCGGGCTGAGCTACGCCCCGATTTCATTCTGCTTATCAAATATTCAAAAAACGTAAAATCTGCTTCTAATACAACATTTCCTCTAACCGGGAAGCTCTAACCGCGCTAAGTAATTACCGGATCAATCTTTCATTTTAGGGCTCAAAAATATAGTATTAGTTTAGAAATGTCAATTTATGACGATTCATTTCCCTTCTCTTTTATTATTTATATCTTTACAAAAAACAATGTGAAAAATGTCGTTACCTTTCTTTTTTACCAAAAAATATTTGAGATCGAAGAAAGATTCACGCTTTCTCTCTGTGATTTCATATATCACTATAATTGGCATTTCACTTGGAGTTGCTGTTGTAATTATTGCGTTAACCATTCTTGATGGTTTTGATAAGGTTGTTACCGAAAAGATTATCAAATTTAACTCGCATATTAAAATTGTTTCTTTCGGGAATCGAAACCTTCCTCCCTTTTCTGAAACAGCGCCGCAGATTGAGAAAGAGTTTAATCGAGAGATCACTAAGATCGAACCTTTCACTTCAAAACTTGCGATC
>JAZDFQ010000027.1:0-5389 GCA_043807765.1 Ignavibacteriota bacterium | reverse complement strand
CTTCAATTGCCTTTACCTTTTCTGGGTATTTATCTTTTTCTATTCTAGATAAAACATCTTGTAACATTTCCAATGAATATCTACTATAATCTGGAATTTGTGTCATTAATTAAAACTCCATCTGGTTGCCTAACGGCGTTGTTTTTAAGCCGCCGCCCAAAACAGCAAAGCAGCTTTGAAAACGAATGCCAATAATTATTTTAATTCATTTAGTTAAATACACTCAAAGAGCAACTTACATTTGCAACACAACGCAATAAACTAACAAATGCCGCAACGTTTAAAGCGGGCGGCTTGAAGAACGGGTTATGTTTCCCATTCAATAAATCTATACCAAAAGTCAATTCCATTTGATAAAGCACCTTCATAGACTTTATCATACATTTCAATTAATTTTTGTTGAACATACTCCCGTAAATAATCAAGAAGTTTTAAATAATTTTCTATTTCATCTGGATGAGGCGCATCTGGTTGGAATAACTCTCGAGCAATTATGGGGATCGTATTTCTACTTTGGTCTGAATCAAGCAATAAACAAATGTTCGCATATTCTTCATCTGCATCGCCACTATGTGCGGCGAAATTATGTCGCAATGACATCAAATCTTCATGATTTTTACTCATTTGATCATCATCTTTAAATATATCCTTCTCCAATTTTATTCTTCTACCAGACGCTTGTGTAAATAACTTCCCATACACAGTAACTATTGAAACCAATAATGCCTTTAATAAATTATATTTTTCTGGATTGCCAGGTTTCCTCATTTGTGGAGATGAAGGAAGTGTTTCTCCATATATCTCTGTCATTACTTTCAACATAATCTCAAGCCATGATTTAATATTTCTTATATCTTTTTCAATAAGAACCCAACCGGCATATCTTTTTGCAAGATTTGACTCAAGTTTCATTTTATGTGCAAGAACACCATCATAAAAATATTCATTGGCAATTTTCATAGTCTTTGGATCGACTTTTTCATCAACTTGCCATTTTGTGCCTTCTATGAAATCTCGCATATACAACCTTTTATTAGAAACATAACGACGTTGTTTTTAAGCCGCCGCCCAGAACAGCAATGCAACTATGAAAAGACAACGCCAATAATTTATTAATTACTTCGTTTACTAGACTTCACTCAAAGAGCAACTAACTTTTATAACACAACTTTATAACCACACAAATACCGCAATGTTTAAAGCGGTCGGCCTTGAAGAACTGGTTATGTGCTTTTTGTTGATGAATCAATTCTTCTAAAAGCATATGAAACCAAACTGAATAAATCTAATGCATCTATTTCACTCATATTCCATTCAATACGCAGAGCATGAGCTGTTGGATTTCTAAATGTTCCAAATAGACCTTTTAATAAATTTGTAAATCCCCTTTGTTCGGATTTCTCTGTATCACTTATAAATGAGTTTATTTTTAATACAGGATTATCACCACTAAAAGCTGCATCAACTAATTCAGCACCATCTGATGTCAAACCAGATTTCGTTCTTATCATATCGGCAACACCTTTCGAAGCTTCAAGAACAGCATGGAAATAATTATTTTCAAGCAGTTCAGAACGACAGTATTCAAATAGCTTTGAATGTAGTTTCCGATCTTCAAGAATACTCCGGAGTTTTTTAGCCTTTTTCTCTGCTTCAGTTAATGTTTCGACTTTTTCTATATTATGATATTTACCATCATCTCTAAATTCGAGACCATGGAATGCTAACACTGTATTTAATTGCTCAACTAGTCTAAGGTATCTTTCTTTTTCTCCAGCCCATCTTGCTGGTTCAAAAGATTTTGCGATAAAAGCTAATATATGATTTCCAGTTCCTCTTTCATTATGAGCAATTGCAAGAGCATTGAATAACCGCTTCCATTTAGTTAATTCTGGATCAGTATCTTTAATATTTGTGCTTTGTAGAAGGTGTCCAATTTCCGATCCTTTTAATCCATCATCGGTTTCACCAATTATTTTAGCAATTCTCTCAATCTCACCTTGTTTGAAAAATCTTTTAATATCAGCCATATTCTTCTATTCTATAAATGATTCTCTAATTAGGCACATAACGACGTGGCTTTTCACCCGTCCGCCAAGAACAGCAATGACGAAACGAAGAACCACCGCCAATAATTTTTGACTAATCTGTTTTGTAAAACAATTTCTATCACTTACTAAACTTTGCAACCAAACTAAGTTTTCTCTCCGATGTCGCTCTGAAAAGATGCGGTCGGGTGGAAAAGCGGGTTAGGCAGACTATTTATCTTATTTTTTTTTGTTAGGAGTATATCCACCCCATAAACTATTTATTGTAATAATTTGTTTTTGATTTCCATTTTTATCACGAATTACAATTTCATCCATCCAATTTTCAGAAATTAGTCCTTCGAAAATAGTAATGAGCTCAGCTATGATACTTTCAAGAATATTAAATGCTTTCCGTGCATGTTCACCAGTTAATTCAAAGGGATTAAGAGGAATTTTTGTTATTGACCAAACAGTACCTTTATCAGTTTCTATCCATGGAATATCCTCTCCAGTTTCCATGATAGTTATAGTCCAAGGAGTTTTATGAGCCTCAATAAATCTTCCGTTCTTGGGATGAACCAACCAGTTTCTTATTTCCACTAATTCTGCAAAACTTTGAAATGGTTCTTTGGATTGATCAAAAGTTTTTCCAATCGGTTTGTCTTTACCACATACTAATGGCAGGGTGAATAACTTATCGCGAAGACCCATTTTTTCATAAGATTTGAATCCATTTGGAAGTAAATAGAAATCATTCAATATTTTATTCACAAGTGCTTCAATGGCAAATACGCTAGAAAGAATTGCATGGCGAGCATAAATACTTTTTGTTTTTGATTCATCTTCTTCGGCACTTTCTACAAATACATATGCGTCGTTTCTATGAAGATAGACGAAATTTAATTCGACTTGATGCTGATTATTCATTTTACTCTCTGCCTAACGGCGTTGCGTTTAAGCGGACGCCAAAAGGTTTCCGCTACAAATACAACGATTTATTGTTTTATGTTTTTTATTTACTTCCTTTCTACATCTATCGAACAAATGTTAAACAGCAAATACGACGACCCGCTACTGCGTTCCGCTTGAGACGCTTGTTATACCATTATTTACTTTTTCGTTCTAATATTTTTCTCATACTTTCAGTAAAACTTTTTGAGGTTGATTTACTAGCAATGACTTGATTAACAAGATAGACAAGCACTTCTCTAATTGTTAATGCATCTTCAATACACTGTTCATCCGTCTCCCCATGCAGACCTTCACTCAACATTGTATGTAATACAGATAATGGGTTCATACCATCTGGACGAAGTATTGCTGGTAATAAATCTTTAACCAAGAATATTTTCTCTTGAGTTACAATTGTTTTCTTAGTTAGCTCAATTGCTTCTAAATATTTATCTTTTTCTTCTGGTGAAACTAAATCAATTATATCTTCTAAAAGTTGTTGAATTATTTCTTCTACAATTCTTCTATAATAAGCGTATGCACCAATACCATATCCTTGTGACTCACAGATAAGACCTTTCTTAAAAATATCACTATGCTCACCCAACATTTTTTCTAAATTAGGTTCGGCATTAATTTCCCAAGCAGGATATTGGCCTACTTTCATGACATAACTTTTATCTTCTCCAAATTTTAAATAAAATGACCTTTTGAACATTTTACAAGAAGTGCATAAATAAAATGCAATCGTCAACTCACCAGCTAAAGGATAATTACGATATTCTTTTGTTAACCAATGCGGATTAATCATGTTAAATGTTTGTTCAGAGCCACATTTTTCACAAAACATATGAATTGCTGGTTGGGGTAACTCATCTAATTGCGAAGGAAATTGTTTCTTATATTTCCTAAATAATGGATACTTTTCAAGAAACTCTTTATCTGGCATAATACCTCACATTAATGGTATAACGGTGTTGCCGCTAACCGGCAGCCCAGAAAAACAAAGCCAATTAACCACAACTACTTTTATTTATAAAATATTTCTTAGAACAACCTACCTTAAACAGCAACTTATTTTTGTGACTACAATTTTATAATTACACAAATGCCGCACTGAAAAACGCTGTCCGTGTTGAGCGGCGTGTTAGCTGTAAACTCATTGAACTAATAAAGAAAGTTGATAAAATGCATCTAAATTTCGAATCTCAGCAGGCGTTATTACATAGTATTTACCTTGCAATTCATCCCATTCTTTTTTGTATTCATTTTTAAAGATGTTATTTGCGATTACAATTGCATCGTATGATTCTTTAATAATTGGAGAGATAATTTGATTATTCTCGGTATTAAATTCTTTCCTTTTCAAATAGGTGTCTAACATTGCAATAACTTGATCAAGAACTTGATTAGCTTTAACAAGCTTTAATTGAAATCGAGAGAAAAATAACTGAGATTCATTAATAAAATTGATATTAAAACGATTATCCTTTTTGATATCTTCATCTCCCATCGTTTGTAAATATTCGTTGTCTTCGAAAAATTTAGTAAATTCTTGAGACAGTGCTTTATCATAATTTTGTGTTGTTTCTATAAAAGATTGTAGTTTTTGTATGTCATTATAAACAGAATGAGTTAGTTCAAAAAGATATGCTGTAGAGGTAGCTTGGTCTATTGCATTTTTTATTTCATTATTTTGTTTTTCATCAGAATTATTGAAAATACTTATCACAGTTGTAAACAATAAGCCAATTGGGATGGAACCAGTTTTTATATCACTATTGGCATTGAAAGTATAAGCTGCAAGGGGTATTGCTAAAGCTGGTAAAAACTTTCCCCACTTATCATACCACGTTTCATAATTTTTTGTAAATGTTGGGCTTATATATGGTGATGATATAGACCCTATTTTAACACCAGCCTTTAAAGCTGAAAGAATTGCATCAATTGACTGAGAACCTTGAGCTAATCTTGCAATAAATTTAGCACAAGTTCTTATTGATTTTACTTGACCTTTGATAATTCTATCATTTACTATGTCTTTGTTATTTTGGCTAAGCTTTTTTTCAGATTTTAAGCCATCAATTTGTGTTTTAACAGAATCTAATAAGGTTGTCAATTCTATAACATCCTTTTTTAATTCATCTTGCTTTGTTGTTGTATCAACTTGAGCAAATGTAATATTTGATAAATACAAAAAGGACAATAATATAAGTATAGTGCTAAGTGAATACTTTTTCATATAATCTCCTTTGATTTATTTACAGCTAACGGCGTTGCAACTAAAGCGCCGCCCATAATTAGCTGTGCAGCAATTGCAATCCACCTTTTTGTTTTAAAAACCAGTTTATTAAACAAATACTACATTACTTACTAACAGCTCTGAAAAACAAACCATATAACTACAA
>JAZDFQ010000026.1:0-10881 GCA_043807765.1 Ignavibacteriota bacterium | reverse complement strand
TTACGCACTTTGTGATTTCTTGGTGCTTTTGTGACTTGGTGGCAAAAGAAAATATAAGAAATCGAGCCACTAGGGCACAAAGTCACCAAGTTTCACTAAGAAAACTTCATAAAGTTCAGCTCTTGCGTAACTTCAGTTAGTTAATACACGTTTGCGAACAAGTTATTAATTTATAACTCATGTTACGCAGTTTGTCATTCTGAACGGAACGAAGTGAAGTGAAGAATCTACATTATGATTCAAAACACTATTTCCAGATTCTTCGCGTCGTTCAGAATGACAATTGCCAAGATAACTGCGTAAGGTAAGTTTATAACTAGGCGGATTTATAAAGTTGAATAGAATAGAGGTAATCAGCTTTCAGTTTCAATTGTAAACTGCTTATGCTATATTCGCACAAGATTTGTATCAATTGAAAAGTTAGGAGTATAGAATTGCCGATTTCAAAACGTGTTAGTAAGATTGGCTTATCGCCAACAATGAAAGTAGCTGCAGAAGCAAAAGAAATGCAAATGCGTGGGGAAGATGTTATTGATCTTACTGTGGGCGAGCCCGATTTCCCTACACCGCAAAACATAAAAGATGCAGCCGTTAAGGCTATCAATAATAATTTTACTAAGTACACAAACAATGTTGGCATTATCGAACTGCGTGATGCAATTGCCAATAAGTTAAAAATTGATAACGGACTTGTATATTCGGCAAATGAAATTATTGTTTCGGCAGGTGCAAAACAGAGCATTTACAACGCAATTCAAGCACTGGTTTGTGTGGATGATGAAGTTATTGTTTCTTCGCCATACTATGTTTCTTATCCGGAGATGGTTTCGCTTGCTCATGGCAAGACAGTTGTAATCCCAACTACCGAAAAATCCGGCTTCAAGATTTCTCCAACTCAACTCAAAAATGCAATCACGGAAAAGACTAAACTGTTGATTCTTTGTAATCCATGCAATCCAACCGGAACTGCTTACACCAAAGAAGAGTTAGAGGAACTTATTGGAATGATTGATGGAACGAGGATTTATGTTCTTGCAGATGAGATTTACGAAAAAGTGATTTACGATGGCTTTAAGTTTTTCAGTGTTGCTGCGGTTAGCGAAATAGTAAAAAATAAAACTGTCACAATTAATGGCCACTCAAAAGCTTATTCAATGACGGGCTGGCGTTTAGGATATGCCGCCGGACCACAAGAAATTATTAATGCGATGAGTAAATATCAAAGTCATAGTACAGGAAACGCTTCTTCAATTTCTCAAGCTGCCGCTCTTGAAGCTCTTACCGGTCAGCAAGAAACGGTTGAGACTGCCCGGAAAGAATTTGAGCGAAGAAGAAATTTTCTTCTTGAAGCTCTCACCTCAATTAACGGAGTAACTTGTTATAGACCGGAAGGGGCATTTTATCTTTTTCCGAGTATTTCTTCCTTCTTTAACAAATCGGCCGATGTTTTAAAGATTAACAACTCGTTCGACATGTCTATGTATTTACTTTACAAAGCAAAAGTTGCAACAGTACCGGGCAGTGCATTCGGCTCGGAAGGATATATTCGCATTTCTTATTCTACTTCAATGGAAAAATTAATTGAAGGCGCCGTAAGAATTAAACATGCACTAAATCAACTTTCTTAAATCTTGATGGAAATTATGAAACATTCAAAATTAGTTCTTCTACTTTTCGTTTTAGTTTATAATGCCAACTCGCTAGCACAAAACAAAGTGGTTAATCTTTGGAGTGGGTTCATTCCCGGTTCTAAAACGAATGAAAAGTACGTTGAAGAAAATTTGGTTTTAGAAAACGGGGCAGTGAGAATTCAAAAAGTTACCGACCCAACATTAAGTATTTATTTACCGGCAAAAGAACAAGCAAACGGAAGCGCGATTGTTATTTGTCCCGGAGGCGGCTATGCACGTCTCGCGTTTGACCATGAAGGGATTCTAATAGCAGAATGGTTTAACAAACTTGGGTTCACCGCATTCATTCTAAAGTATCGGCTGCCTAGCGATACTATTATGGAAAATAAAAGTGTTGGTCCGCTGCAAGACGTTCAGGAAGCAATTCGATTTGTGAGGAGAAATTCTTTGCAATGGAATGTATTACCAACAAAGATTGGTGTTATAGGTTTTTCTGCCGGCGGACATTTAGCGGCAACTGCTTCTACACTTTTTAATGATAAAATTTACAATTCGGATTCAACAAGTGCCCGTCCCGATTTTTCAATTCTCATCTACCCAGTAATTTCGATGGATGCGGAAATTACACATGGCGGATCGAGGAAAAATCTATTAGAAACAAATCCTTCACAGAATCTAGTCGATCATTTTTCCGCAGAGCGCCAAGTTAATGCTCTCACTCCACCAGCTTTTCTTATTCACTCGCAAGACGATAAAACAGTTCCAATCCAAAATAGTATAAATTATTTTCTGGCATTAAAGAAGAACGGCGTTCCCGCAGAGTTGCATATTTTCGAAAAAGGTGGACACGGTTACGGAATGGGAAAGGAAAAAGGAACTGAGATGCAGTGGACTGATATGTGCAGACAGTGGTTAAAACAAAGAGGATTTTAAATTTTAGCTGATCAAATAAGATTCAATTGCTTTGTAAACTTTATCGATTGGCATTTTTTCACCTGTCCACAACTCATAAGATTTTGCACCTTGCTCTACAAACATTTTGAGACCGGTTATTATTGTTGCGCCTTGCGATTCTGCCAATCTAAGTAATTTGGTTTTTACAGGATTATAAACAACATCAAAAACTATTTGTCCCTTCATAAACGATTCCTTTATTTCCGTAGCAGAATCGTCAACATTAGGATACATTCCCATGGAGGTAGTGTTGATAATTAATTTGGAATCGCGAAATGTTTCTACTAAGTCTGGTGGCGTTAGAGGCAGTGACTTCATTTCCGTATAAAGCATTTTAGCAGAAAAATATTCTTTCAAAGATTCGGCAATCTGTTCTGTTCTATTAATGATAGTTATGTGCCCAACTTTAAAAGTGCGTATTAATGCGTAGATAGTGCTTCTAGCCGCACCACCGGCACCAATTACAGATACTTTAGCTCCGGCTAGTTCATCTTTATGAGGCATCAAAGATTCGATAATACCAAACACATCTGTGTTATAACCGCGCAAGGTACCTTCATCATTTACAATTGTATTAACTGCTCCAATAATACTTGCTTCTTCAGAAACATCTTTCAATAGAGGGAGTACTTTCTCTTTTAGAGGAACAGTTACATTGAATCCTTTAATTCCGAGCGCATTCATTCCTTTTATGGCATCTTTCAAAACTGCCGGAGGAACATCGAAGGGAAGATATAAATAATTGAGTCCGGAGAGTTCGAAAGAAATATTGTGCATCAGCGGAGAAAACGATTGTTTGATGGGATGTCCAATTACCCCGATAATTTTCGTATTCTGATTGAATTTATTCTGAACTTGCATTATCACTTACGAATTATTCTCTTCTATAAGTTTCACAAACAATTTTGATGTTTTAACCTCGGGGTATTCATGTGTAAATTTATTCCGGGTATTCGGGTCGAGCGAAAATGCTTTCTTTAAGCACTCAATTGCTTCTTGAGTATGGCTTAATATAAAGTTTATCTTCGCTTTACCATAGTATGGATTCGCATCATCAGATTTTAACATTATGCATCTATCATAAGTTGTAATAGCTTCCAGCCATTGTCCAACTTCTACATATGTCTCTGCTAGCTTAAACCAGATTTCATAATTATTTTCATTTACTTCTATGGTCTTCTTATAACTCTCTATGGAAGCATGTAGCTGACCGATTGAATATTCCAGTTCTGCTTTCGCAATCCATGCGTCTTCCGGATCGGTGGTTAAAGTTATTGAAGTATTAAAATCTTTCAGAGCGAGTTGGTACTTGCCGATCATGTCGTAGCAGAATCCACGCGCTAAAAAAGCCTCGTAGTAACCGGGATCTAATTTTATTGCTTCGTTATAACAACGAATGGCTTGATTATAATTATGAGATTCTTCGTATATCTGTCCCATGTTGTACAACACGGTTTCATCTGTAGAGTCAAGTTCATAAGCTTTTTTATAAGACGTCAAGGCTTCCTCATTTTTCCCAACTTGAGAAAATGCATAACCAAGATTAAACCATGCGCTGGAAAAATCATCTCTTAAAGCGATTGAAAGTTCAAAACAGTTTACCGATTGCTGATATTTTTCAGCTCTAACAAGTACAATGCCTTTATTGTACCATGCTGTAAAACTGTTCGGGTCCAATTCCAAATACTTATCGTAAGTATCTAAGGCTTCATTAAGCCTATCAGAGTTCTCATAACAGAACCCTATTTCATACAAAGCTTCCATGTATTCAGGATCAATCTCAAGTGCTTTTAAGAAATACTGAATTGCTTCTTCAAACATTTCTTTCTTTTCGTATAATATTCCAAGACTGAAAAGAATTTCTTCATTTGTTGGTTCGATATTTAATGCTGTTTGCAAAGATTGCAGCGCTTCTTCAAACATTCCAAGATTATCTTCGGCAATTGATTTGTTAATGTACGTTTCTACATCATTCGGATTTAACGAAAGAGCTTTCTCGAAACACAGATACGCTTCTTCAAATACAAAAGAATTGTTAAGCAGAATACCTTTGAAATGCCAAGCTTCGGAATTATATGGAGCGATATTTAATAATTCATTAACAAGAATTAATCCATCTTCAACGTAGTCGTAATCAACACACATTTCTATAGTTTCTTCCAAAAACTCCAAAGAAGAAATTATTGTTCCGTTTTCAATATATTCTTTGCAAATATTTATTTTTTCTTTCAGCTCTTTCTCATCGTATACCGATTCTCCGTCATTTTGCAGAAAATCTTCAGAAAAACTCATCAAAACTCCCGGTTAATTTTATGGGAAAATGTATACTTAACATTAGTTAAAATCAAGTTGGATTTAAGAAAGGAAATATCTATGCAAGTTTAATTGGACAAAGACATCACTTCTTTAAGGGAAATTTTCTTAACACCGTTAGTAATTTTTAATATGTGGAATTTGAGTTCTTTACCATACACGTCTTTATATAAACGCCCAATATTCTTAACAAAGTTTTTTGTTAATGAATCATCAACAATATTAAAGACACTTTTGATAGGAGAACAGCTAATCATCTTTGAACTTACAACTCCAGGTAGCTTCACTGCTTCTGTTACAATGAAGTCGGAGTTTTCGCAACTAATTTCATAATCTTTGGAAAGACCCCAATGTGATTCAGTTAGCAAAACTCCAAAGTCTTCTAACATTCCTTTTCGTAAAAACTTAACAGCACTTTCTGCTCTTTTTCTTTCGTTAACATTATAAAGCACACGATTAAAAATTCTTTTCGGCAGCATATGGTAATGCCTAACAAGAAAGTCCGATTCCACATCCCGCAGATTTTTAATTCCCCATATATATAAACGCAATCCTTTTACGCCAATCTCACATTCTTCAACGCGCTCATTACATCTTTCTTGTGGTTTCATCAATTCTTCTTCAGTATCGCAGATAACGAGATTCAAATCCTTATCAAAAAAATTTATATGCTGGCTGTATTTCGTTCTTAAATCGTGATGCATTACTTTTTCGCTCTTTCCGTATTGCGCGGTTTGATGATGAGCTTTGTTGGAAATCTTGCCAACAATTGATATTTCATTTTTATTTATCAGATCTAGAAGGAACTCATCTTCCGCAGCTACAGAAAAAATCTTTTTAATATTATTAGTGAATGCTACTTGTAAACCGGCTAGAGAACCCAAACCTAAACACTCCGGGACATTTGTTGATGTAACACAATCAAAGCCGGTTTTTATGATTTCCGCTTCCCAAAGCATATTTGTCAAATTTCTCAACAAATTAAACTCGGTGCACTCTAATTTTGTTAAAGTATCCAGACTGGCACTTAGAAATTTATCTGTTGTTGCTGAAGCAAAATTAACTACACGGTCTTTTCTCTTTCTAAGAAGTACTACCCAGACTCTATTAACGCAAACTGAAAGTAAAATTCCTTCGTTGTAATGCGTATGATCGCCAAGCAGAATTAAACTTGCTGGAGAAACGGTTACCGAAATATGATCTACTGAACCGTGAATACTTTCGAATTTTTGAACTGCCTTTATAACAAGGTCGCTATCCCCATTTAAACTGTTCATATCTATTAATCCAATATTGTAAGAGTATGGAATGTTTTTGTCTTATTAAAAATACGAAAATAACCCCTAATCGCATAAAATTATCAATAAATATCCGTGGTGAATTAAAAATAAAGGTTGATTAATACCAACAAAAGCAGCTTTTCAATATTTAATCTGCGTCAATCATAAAAAATCAGTTTTATCTGCGTTCTATTTTCAATCAAAAAGTTACTTTTGTTGCAGACTGTAATTAAGTCACCCAATGAATTAATTAACATCAATTCATTCTAAAATTATTAGTTTTTATGCCGGTTAATAAGAACTTTCTTATGGGTTTTATCAATTTCAAGGATTGCTTTTCTGTAAATAACATAAACTCTTCTTTGTGAAGCACATGCGATAATGCTTTTACAGTTGATGTAATTATTGAAACTAGATTGGTTTGTGAAGTAATAATTTCAACCGGCAGCAAAAATATTGTATCGAAGACAGAATACTCTACAATTCTCAATGCTTCTTTATACGATAAATCTTCCAAACGAAAACCGGGTTGTAGTAATCCCGACTTCTGTCTTAATCTTAGCTCAAACTTCATTCTCTCAAGAAGTAATTGCAAAGCACTATCAGTTGTAATTTTTATTTCAATCATTTTTGGTTCATTATTTATTGATGAAACATCGAGTTCAAGAATAAAGTTTCAAGAAGCGCCCCGGCTTATTACACCGGGGCAAATTTTATACTGTTGCTAATACTGAAGTAACTTTGTGTGCAGCATCTTGGAGTGAGGTTGCAACCGAGAAATTCAATCCCGAATTCTCGAGCATCTCTTTTGCTTCAATTGCATTTGTACCTTCTAGACGAACAACAATTGGAACAGTAACCGATACTTCATTAACCGCATCAATAACACCTTGCGCAACACGGTCGCAGCGAACAATTCCGCCAAAGATATTTATCAACAGCGCTTTCACGTTTGGATCGGAAAGAATAATCTTGAACCCGTTAGCAACTGTTTCTTTGTTAGCTCCGCCGCCAACATCCAAAAAGTTTGCTGGCTCTCCACCGGCAAGTTTAATAATATCCATTGTAGCCATTGCAAGTCCGGCGCCATTTACCATACAGCCAACATTACCATCCAGCTTTATGTAATTCAAGTTGAATTTGGAAGCTTCCATTTCGAGTGGAGCTTCTTCGTTCAAATCTCTGTATGCTACTATTTCGGGATGGCGGTAAAGTGCGTTGTCATCGAAATTCATTTTAGCATCGAGGGCAAGAATTTTATCATCATTAGAAATAACTAGAGGGTTAATTTCGAGCATTGAAGCGTCTGTTTCTTCGTAAGCTTTGTAAAGCTTCATGATGAAACTTGTAAAACTCTTAAATGCTGCGCCTTCCAAACCTAATCCAAACGCAATTTTTCTTGCTTGGAAAGATTGAATTCCCGTTGAAGGTTCAATCCATTCCTTAATAATTTTTTCCGGAGTTTCTTCAGCTACTTTTTCAATTTCAATACCGCCTTCGGTTGAAACCATAATTACATTCTTGGAAACGCCTCTATCTAGAAGTATTCCCAAATAAAGTTCTTTCTTATAATCCAAACCTTCAGTAATGAAAAGTGTTTGAACAAGCTTACCTTCTTCACCAGTTTGATGAGTAACCAATAAATTGCCCAGCATTTTAGCTGCATAATCTCTGGCTTTTTCGATATCGGTAGTAAATTTTACGCCGCCTTCAAGAATCAGTTCTTCCCGGTTTGATGGATTAAATAGCTTGCCTTTTCCTCTGCCGCCGGCGTGAATCTGCGATTTTACTACGAATTGATTGATTCCGCGTGCTTGCAGTTCGCTGATGGCAGAATCAAACTGCGACAATTCTTTTATCGCAATTCCATCTTGAACTGGTACACCGTATTTCTTTAACACTTCTTTTGCTTGATATTCGTGGATTTTCATGATTGATCCGCTTGTATAGATGAAAAATTATTAACTATCGTTTGAACGGTTGAAAAATTACGTGATTCGCTTGTGAGAATCAATTTACCCAAACTTACCAGTCAATTAAAAACTTAATGAACCTTTAACCCCATATTTGTTGTTATAACATTAATTCAATTTTAATTGCAAAGGCCGGTTATGAATAAGAAACAAAAAATAGTTTTGATTTCTACACTAACACTAATAGCGGCCTCTTTAATTGTTTGGCTTGCTTACGGATCGGAATTTTTTACCAAGACACAAATCCTAGTTGAACAAAAAGATGAACTATTTGGCTGGACAGAAAAAAAGTGGGTGGATAAATTTATCTGGGGCTTGGATTTAAGCGGAGCTATCAGCGGAATAAGTTTTCTAGTAGGAGCAATTTTATTTTTCATTTTCAGAACAAAAAAATCTAAAAGGAATTGAAATGAATAGATTTAGAATTCTCACAATTATTGTGTTAATATCATCATTCTTACTTCAAGCGCAAGGCTTCAAAGTGAAGGCAAAAGGAAACCAATCTTTTAGTTTCGAAGACATAGCAGGCAGAAACCAAATAACTTTCTTTAGTACTACTCCACTGGAAGATATTAACGGAACTGTGAATGCAATTTCCGGCAATGTTTCTTTTGATATCGCAAACTTTGCCAAAACCGTAAAAGGAAAAATAGTTGTTAAGGTTGCTTCAATGAATACCGGAATTGAACTGAGAAACTCTCACTTAAAAGGTTCGAATTGGTTGGATGAGAAGAAATTTCCGGAAATTATTTTTGAATTGAAATCCGTTGAAAATGCAAAGCAAACTGCCGACAACAAAATCGAGTTCAAAGCTAAAGGAAATTTCACGCTACACGGTGTAACGAAAGAAATTACTACTGAAGCAGAAGTAGTTTATTTAGATGAGAGTGAACAAACTCAAAAGCGTGCGCCGGGCGATTTACTTGGCTTGAGAACTAAATTCAAAATCAAACTTTCCGATTACAATGTTGACAATGCGGTGATTGGGAACAAGGTTGCTGATGTAATTGAAGTGACTGTAAATATTGTTGGATCAAACAAATAATAAAATTCTATTAGTGGCTTGGAAAACCAAGCCACTAAATATTACAAAGTATACGTAAAACCGCCTACCAGCATTATGCTTTGCCCCATTCTCCCATAACTGGAAGTGACATTAATATCAGCCGCTAAATCATCAGTCAGATAGTACAACGTTCCAAACTCAAATCCCACATTCGCAAATACTTGAGTATCATCCACAGATTTTATTGACTGCATGAGAAATTCACCCGGATTAACAATTGAATGAACAACAAAATTTCTCTTTGTGATTCCCCAAAAGAAAGACAAGTATGGATTAAACCTTTCTTTGCTAAAATAGTATTTAGCTCCAAAAGTAAACGGGTATTCTTCTGTGATACTTTTATCGGGGGCTTGATAGCTCAAATTATTGACGAGTAAATTTGTTTTCTCATCAAAAGAGAAATAGCCGATTGAAGTGATAAAGAAAAAGCGTTCTTGAATTTCTGCTGAGTATGCAAATTGAAATCCCAAGCCGCTTGTTGTTGTGCTAAGCGTTCCAGCTCTTGCTGAAATTAATTTTCGGTTTTGTGCTTGAATAAATTGGATTGAAAGAAGGGTTACTAAAAGAAAAACGAATCGTTTCATGCCATCCTCGTTGTTTGTGTGATAATAGACGGTAAACGATTCTCGAGCCTTTCCCTCTTAATTGCTGACGAAACTTAATTCTATCGCCAAAAAAGAGAAAGGCATTTTACAATGCCCTATTTTTTCTTCTCTTCAAAAATCTTATCGGATATTCCTTTATTAATCTTATAGTTAGCGTAGGTCATTATTACAGAGCCTTTAATTTTCGCCGATCTTCCCCTTCTATTGTTGTCTTTCTTCTCAGCCAGAGCTGGACCCTCCGGCAAATTTGCTTCTCCCAAGTTGAATGAAATTTTCAATACAGTTGGCAATGGAGTAGAAGTTGGGGAGTATGTGAATTCTGTTTTAACCGTTCCGCTTCTTTTTGTGGTTGTTTCAACTTTCCTAATTACCGATTGAGAAGCATCAATCCAAAGTGTTGAGATAATAAAATTGGAAGTATCTGTGTTGGGTACCAGTTTTACAACATCAAGGGATTTACCTTCAACCTTATCGGAGCGAACATATATAGCAGTGTAATCACCCGTAAGTAATTGCATCGGAGAAAAATTAGTTCCTTGTTTCGGCAGCATTGCAAAGCCTTCGGAATCAATCTTAAACTTATCCGGCTGCTTGAAATAGACTTTAGCTTTGCTTGGCGGAACTTTTATAAACTCCATATCAAGCTTAACTTCAACGTCAGCTTGATAATCAGTCACCTTAGCAAATCGGGTTTTAAGCGCATCCAATAATTTATTCGGATCCTTGGTTTGAGCGTTGATAGACACAGCTAACAACACAAAAACAATCAAAAACTTTCTCATTATAACTCCTATGCTTAACTCAAAATATCTTTTCTAATGAATAAAAACGCTGTGAGCGCATAAAGAAAAACTATATGCCCAATCAAAACTAAAGCTGAATTTGCAAGTTCTTTATAATCTACAGGATCGGCAAAAAATCCATCCCACTGTATTAAATGACTTGTGAAAAAGTAAGGGCGTAAATTTTGCAGAAAATCCACCGGAATTGCAGATAGAATTAAGAACACAATTATTACCGCCATCGTTGTAACAATTGGTCCAATTGCATTGCTTACCA
>JAZDFQ010000025.1:0-2274 GCA_043807765.1 Ignavibacteriota bacterium | reverse complement strand
GAACAAGCTCTTTGTTGGATACATGATGCGAGAAACTATAAAAAATTAGAACCTGTAGTTCCATTGCACAAAAAAGAGCTTGAAAATTTTCAAAGTCAATATTGGAATTATTACAGGAAGCTATTACAATTCAAAGAAAATCCCGCTCAAGAAAATGCTGTACAATTATCAGTCGATTTTGATATGTTAGTTTCTACAAAAACCAATTATGAGGCATTGAATAAGCGGATTGAAATAACCAAAGAAAATAGGTATCCACTTCAAAAGTAATGGTAAACTTCGCATAACCCAAATATTATGAATATTGCAACGTGTCTACTGAACATGGTTCGCAAAATACAATTCTTCATAACACGGAAAATTACCATGGTTTATGGGATGCGATATCGAACTTATGTGAAAAGCCCCAAAAAATTTCAGGACGCTGTTTTTTGGGGAAATGGTGGTGTAATATCTTCAAATAATACCCACAAACAGCGTGTACCAGCACTTTTTATTATATTGATTAAACGCTATCCAGTTCTATAATAAAGCCATTTTTGGATAGAGAATGAAAAGAAATTGGATGGTGTGACCATGTATTCTGCTTTCTGGCAATACATCAACTTTATTGGAAAATATAATAATTAGTGATTGTGTTGATACTGTGAAAAAATGGGACAAATCACAGTTGTTCGATACCTCATCTTATGAAGAGGATACGAAAATTCTCAATGTGGCAAAAAGATAGATTATTTGTTTTTGGTAATCCTGATGGTGAAAGCTTATATGTTGAAATAGGTCCAGCGTCAAAGTTTTTTATACATTTTTTCCGCTTTGATAAAACCTATATTCAGAATAGTTTGGGGAGAACATCAGTACTTTTTCGCCAATCTGAGATGTCGGATATTCGGAACCATCTGTATGTACCAATAACAATACGAATACACAATATTCCAGAAACCAGCATCAAGGCAGCACTTTCACATACCTCTCCTATTATAGAATCATGCCTGTTTGAACTCTCCTATTTGAAACACATTCAGGTCAGATTGTCGGAAGAATGGCCTAATAAGGAAAGACGACTGCAAAAAGCTGAACGGTTCGAGTTCGGTGAACAAATTCGTGGTAACAAGTTATCTTTGCCAACTGCTAGGTTCAACTCAGATATTGTTAGTTTCTATCATTTAGGAATGAGCAATGATATTCCGGTTCTGCAATTCTTGGCATTCTATCAAGTCTTGGAATATTATTTCGTCAGTGTTTCTGATGAACAATTATATAGTAAGCTCTCTCGCCAACTTAAAGATCCCAAATTCAATACTACCCCTCAAAATTTAGATCGCTTAATCCAAGAAGTTCTCGATCATGGACACATTACTGATGAAGTAGAGATGCTTAAAAACGTTCTTAATAAATTTATAGATGAGGCAGAATTAATAGAGTTTATAAAAGCTTACGAGGATTATCTAGGTGAAAAGCCATATACAAAGAAGCGGGATGTTTTTGGTGAAGAAATAGAGATAAAATTGGCGAAAGGACATGTTTTCGGCAATGTTGCGAAGACCATCAAAACAGTTAGAAATGCTTTGGTGCATTCATCTGACTCCTACGGAAGAAGCGCTAGACACATACCGTTTTCGAAGAGTACAGAGATTGTTAAACGCGAGATCCCATTAGTTAAGTTTTTAGCTGAGAGAATAATTATCGCATCAGCGGCATAGTGTAGCGGGCGAGTATACCTAGTAATACGGTTGTATCCATATAAATTAAAAATATTCATCAATTTATTAAAAATAGAGGTTATAGATAATAAATGTAAATTTCTATTACTTCGTATGAAATATGTTAACGACCATCCTCGATATATTGATCGTAGTCGCGGATATCTATGTAATCCTCGGAGTTGCATGAACGGGAAGCAATAAAGGCAGATGAAATTAGAAGGAACAATCCTCTATTAACCCTTTTTTTTATTTTGACCTTTTTAATTTATGTTGATAAAGTCACCCCAAACCCCTTACTATCCCACATTCCGTACCCTAAGTATATTTAGAAATCTATTTTTACTAAAACCGATAATTAGCGAACCTCAGTAGTATATTGTGACGCATATATTACAGAGGGGATGATTGATTTATGAATATTTCTGCATATAGAGCTGATTATTTGCCATTGATTCTTCCCTGGAATCCGAACATTTCACCATCCGATTTCACTGAAGAGCGTGCAGGCAATGTTCTTGATGAATTATATCGATCAAATCCACAAAAAGTATTCTCAAATTTGACACAC
>JAZDFQ010000024.1:0-53317 GCA_043807765.1 Ignavibacteriota bacterium | reverse complement strand
GGAACAGCTAGATGGTAAAGTTGATTTTTTAATTGGAGGAATTGGAACTGGCGGAACTATTACCGGTGCCGGGAAATTTTTGCGTGAGAAAAATCCTAACCTAAAAGTTATTGGAATTGATCCGGTTGGCTCAATCTTTTTTGACTATTTCAAACAGAAAGAAATTGTAAAATCGCAGAGATATTTCCTTGAAGGAATTGGGGATGAATTTCTTATTAAAACTGCTCAGTTGGATTTGCTTGACGATATGTACCAAGTTGACGAGAAGAAAGCGTTTGGCTGGACAAAGAAATTCGCCTTTGAAGAAGGAATAGTAGTCGGAGGCTCGAGCGGCGCAAATATTTGGGGCGCTGTAAAACTTGCAAAGGAGATTGATAGGGAAGCGAACATCGTAACGATTCTATGCGATAGCGGCTACAAATATTTCTCTACCATTTACAATGATGAATGGATGGCGAAGAATAACTTCATTTAGGAAATGAATAAGAAATTTGGCGGCAGCTGTTAGTTGTTAAAACAGCCTGCCGCCACTTTTTTATAACTCAAAAGTTAGAGAATAGAAAATCTGCCTTGCATAACCGGAAGGAACATCATTAAGTGCTCTGGAAACGTATTCCGGGAAAAGGATTGTCTTGTTAAACAAATTCTTTGCAGAAAGATTATGCCTTAAATTGTATCCGTTTATATGTTGTACAAATCCTATATTCAAATCAAATACAACCGAAGAACCGATAGTTGTTTTCACCGATCCTCGTTCGGAAATATAATTTGTTAATCCCGAAATGCTTAAGCCGCCAAATTGCTTTGAAAGACCGATAACTACTGAATGCTTAGGAACATACTTGAAATTATAATGCGAAATTCCGACAACCTCATCGCCGTTGTCACCGTTCACAAAAGAATAATTTAGAAAAGCATCAAAACTGTTTGTAAGTTGATATTTCCCATCAAGCTCGAACCCTTTAGCCGAAAACTTATTTCCATTGGTATAAATGGAAACATTGTTTTTCGTAGTGCCATTTTCTAGGACTACGCTGCCGGTTGTTCTGAAAATCTTATTTGTATAATCAGCATAGTAAGCTAAAGCTTGAAGGAAGAAATTCCCAAACGAAGTTACATAGCTCAACTCAAAAGATGTACTCTCTTCCGGTTCAAGTTTTGTGTTTCCAAAAACAGTATTTGTAGAGGTTCTGAAGTACAATTCAAACAGAGAAGGCGAGCGGTATGATGTTCCGTAAACAAATTTGAATGCATTCTTAGAATCCAAACTGTAAACCAAAGTTGCTCTCGAAGAAACATTCCCTCCGAAAAGTTCGTTGTTGTTATATCTTACTCCGGCAAGTAAATCGAAAGAAGCAAATTCGTACTCAGCTTGACCGAACAAAGAAATATCATAAATGCTTTTACCTTTCATGTAGTTATCTTCTAGAACAGTTCCTTTTTGCACACTGATGTTATCGTACTTAATGCTTTTCTTTTGGGCATATTCAGTTCCTAACTGGAAGGAAAGTTTTTCAGTGGGTTTGTATAATGCGTTCAGTACGCCGGATAAACGTTGCCCAACAACATCTGCACGGGTATCATCATCAAAAGTTCTTGATAGAACTCTCTGTTCCCAATCTAAAGCTATATCTGCATTAACTTGAAACTCATTGGAAAAAGAATTCTCAAAAGAATAATTGAGCAAGTAACCGTTCAAATTATGATTTTTACCAGCGCCGGTTGAAATCTTTGGTGTTACTCCAAGATAGCTTTCATCAACATTATATGCATTAAATAACAAGCCGTGCGATTTATAGCCAATACTAAGTGTAAAGTTATTCGTTTTTAAGTATTGTTTAACATTTCCCACAACATTTGTTTGGTCAACAAAACGGAAATCACTTCCTCTTTCGTTGGTAGAATTCGCTGAAACCAGTACCGAATAATCATCTTTGTCTAATGAGAAGTTACCACCTCCACTAATTAATCCGTTTTCTCCATACTTAAATCTTCCAACCGAACTTGTACCGTTAGTTTTCTTCAACACAAGATTTACAGCGCCGGAAAATGCGTTTGTGCCGTAAAGAACAGATGCCGGTCCCTTAAGTACTTCTATTCTCTCTAAATCTGCAATATCAACTCTATCTAAAATTCCTTCGCCGGTAGAAGCATTCCAAACCGGAGTTCCGTTTATCATAATAAGAACTTTGTTTGCATAGTTGTCCTGTAAAATTCCTCTTGAAGTTGGTACGTTTCTCTTTAAGTAGCTCCTCATTACAGAGAAACCGGAAACATAATTAAGCGCTTCTGCAACCGATGTGAAATTATAACGCTTGATTGTTTCTTTATCTACAACAGAAACAGTAGAAGGTGTATTGAAAATATTTTTTTGAGTAAATGAGGCAACCTCAATCCCCATTTTTAACAATTCTTCCAACGAAACAACTTCTGCTTCCAACTTTCCGGTAGATTGCTCGGTTTGAGCCTGAGTAATAGCGAGAAAGCAAAATAATAGCAAATAGATGATCAACTTCATGAGTCCTCCTCTGATTTTGCGGTAAGTAATAGAAACTCATTAATTATCGTCATTTATTTTATTCATATTAGCAATGAAGTTGCAAAAGGTCGCAAAATGTTGCAATTATGTCGTCAAATACAATACGAAATGTTCTTTTTCAAAATGAGTGCCACTACCACTAATGTTAAATTCTTGAGAAGGAAATTGATTAATCATTTCTTTTCATTAATTTTCTATCATTAAAAAAGAGCTCAAAATGTCAAATTCAACATCAAATAAGAGAAATGTCAATTTGGATGAAACCAAATATTCGATGGATACCCATATCATTTATGGTAAAGCAGTAACCGATAAGTGGGATTATGCCCATCACGTAACAGCTCCCATTTCCTCATCAACTACATTCAGATTGGATTCTGTTGATAGAGGTGCGCAAGGCTTCATGCAATTTGCCAACACAGAAGGAGAGGGTGATAAATCTCCGATATTCATTTACGATCGTCTTGGTGAACCAAACAAAGATATGCTGGAAGAGAATTTAGCATATGTTGAAAAAGGGGAGATGGCTGTAAGTTTTTCTTCCGGAATGGGCGCAATTTCTGCTGCTTTAGGCGTTCTTGCAAAAAGCGGCGATGAAATAGTAGTGCACCATACTTTATATGGATGCACTTTCTCATTATTCACAAATTGGTACCCTCGGTTGAACATTAAAGTCAATCAAGTTGATCTGACCGATGCGAAGAATTTGGATGATGTTGTTACTGAGAAAACACGCGTAGTATATTTTGAAACTCCGGCTAATCCAAATATGGAGATAGTGGATATTCACGCGATAGTTGCTGCTGTAACAGAAATTAATAAAACGCGTAAACCGGAAGAAAAGATTTATACCGTTGTAGATAATACTTTTTCTACTCCATTCTGCCAGCGCCCAATTGAGCATGGAATTGATTTTGTTGTTCACTCCCTAACAAAGGGAATTGGCGGTTTTGGCACTGATATGGGAGGAGTTGTTATCGGTCCTAAAAAGTTTAGAGATTTAATCCTACTTTTTAGAAAAGACTTTGGTGCTGTACTTAATACTAAAAGTGCATGGGCTATATTAACATATGGCTTGCCAACTCTTGGACTTCGTCAACGACATCAAATAAAATCATCAATGAAAATTGCTGAATATCTGGATGCTCATCCTAAGGTAGCTTACGTAAATTATCCCGGTTTAGTGTCTTTCAAGTTTCATGAAGTTGCAAAAAAGCAAATGCTGGATTTTAATGGTAACTTCGCTCCGGGCGCACTATTATTTTTTGGTTTAAAGGGAAATACGCCGGCAGAGAATAAAGCCAATGGCAAAAAGTTTATGGATTATGTTGCGGATTATTCTTACACTATGACACTAGCTGTAAGCTTAGGACATACAAGAACACTAATTGAGCATCCGGCTTCTATGACGCATTCTGCAATTCCGCCCGAAAAATTATTCGATCATGGTATTGATCCCGGCGGTGTTCGTTTAGCAATCGGATTGGAAAACCCGGATGATATTTTAACAGATTTGGATGAGGCACTTAGAATAATTTAAGAAGTTTAATCTCCTATATGGAAGAAAGGAAGTTCTTTCCGTATGAAAATTATACGTGCATCAATATTCGATCAATTTTCAGAAGTAGTCTTTGGTTTCAGTCCGAAGAATGCTCTTGATAGGAAAGAACCTTTCTATTTTAATTTATCTTTAACCGTAGGTGATGATGAAGCAATTGTTAGAGAAAATAGGGAAGCTTTTTTTAACGAATTGGGACTAACTACTTCTCAGATTGCATTTCAAATGCAAGTTCATTCCGATATTATCACAGCTGTAGAAAAGACCGGGTCGGTTGGTGATTCTGATGCACTTATTACAACTCAAAAAGGGATTGGTTTAGCAGTATCGGCTGCAGATTGCACTCCAATTTTCATTTATGATTCAGCAAAAAAAATTATCTGCGGAGTACATTCCGGCTGGCGAGGGACAGAACTACAAATTGTATTTAAAACGCTAATAAAACTTGAAAGTGAATTTAATTCCAAGATGGAGGATTTATTTGTATATGTAGGACCATCAATTAGTCAAAAGTTTTATGAGGTTGGACCTGAGGTTGCTGAAAAATTCAACTCAATATATCTTGCCGAAAATAAAGGGAAATTGTTTCTGGATGTTTTGAGCGCAAATGTTGATCTGTTAGAAGAACATGGTGTACCAATAAATCAAATAGAAATATCTCCATATTGCAGCTATCAAGAAAAAAATATACTTCACTCATTTCGTAGGGATGGAAAAAATTCCGGGCGTCACCTTGGTGTTATTTCTCTTAAGGGTAACTAATTGTTTTCAGAAAGTGTAAAAATCTCTCTTGCATATATTCTAATTTGTTTGCTCTGGGGCTCTACTTGGCTTGCAATTCGTCTTGGATTAGATTCCTTGACTCCGGTTCTTTCAGCCGGATTAAGATTTTCTCTGGCGTCATTCCTTGTTTATGTCATTATGAGGATAAAGAAAATTCCTCTTCAGACCGATTCGTTGTCGATAAAGCTTTATTTCATTTTGGGATTTCTTTCATTTGTTATTCCGTTTGGATTAGTTTACTGGGCAGAGCAATTTATTCCATCCGGATTAGCTTCTATAATATTTGCTGTAATGCCGTTTTTCGTGATAATCTTTTCTGTAATGGCAATAAAGGAACAAACTATAATGCCGATTCAAATTATTGGAGTTGTACTTGGTTTTTTCGGTATAGTTGTTATCTTCTCAGAGGATTTGTTTGTTGAATTAAGTTTTGATATTTGGGGGATGGGCGCAGTTTTGTTGAGTTCCATTATGCAAGCTGGAATTGCAGTTACAATGAAAAAATATGGAAAACATCTTAATCCGCTTTCAATGAATGCAATTCCTCTTATTATGGCTGGAATAACGATGACAATATTCGGATTGCTATTTGAAGATATGTCCTATCTAAAGTTTGATTCAAAAGCATTTATCTCAGTTGGCTATCTGGCTTTTTTTGGAACAGTACTAACTTTTACAACTTATTACTGGTTAATGCGTAAAATAAATATTGTGCTACTTTCACTCTCAACATTCATTACACCGATAATCGCTGTAATACTTGGCTGGGTATTTTTAGGAGAAAAGTTTACATCTCAGATATTAGTTGGTAGTTCTCTAGTGCTTGTAGGAATTTTATTTGCTAATTTTAGTGGGCTTAAAAACTATTTAAGATCATTTACAGCGAGTCGTTAATTAATGCTAAATATCATCAGAATAAAAAATGCTTCGTTTTACGCTTACCATGGAGCTTTGCAAGAAGAGCAGAATATAGGGGGCAAGTTTGAAGCTGATGTTGATATTTATACGGATTTTTCAAAGGCTGCAGCTGATGATAATCTGAAAGAAACAATTGATTACGACAAAGTATATAAGTTCATAAATAATGTTGTTCATACAAAAAAGTATAAACTAATAGAATCCCTTGCTACTTTTTTGGCTGATGAAATACTTAAACAATATCCGACAATTCATAAGATTGCTGTTAGAGTACGCAAGCATTCTGTACCGGTTGGCGGAGTTTTGGATTGTGTTGAAGCAGAGGTTATAAAAGAAAATGATAGATAAAATTTTTCTAGGACTGGGTTCAAATCTCGGAGATCGACTTAGCAATCTAAAATTTGCTGTCGATGAGATTAACAAAAGCGACAGATGCCGGGTATTGAAAAGTTCCGCTGTGTACGAAACAACTCCTTATGGCGACATTAAGCAAGATAATTTCTACAATGCTGTTATCGAGATTGAAACCGCATTAGGCTTTTTTGATCTTTACCATTTTATTAAATCGATCGAAAGAAATGCCGGTAGGGAAGAATCCACAGAAAGGTGGGGTCCGCGTGAGCTTGATATAGATATTGTTTTTTATAATGAATTAGTTTACTCTGGTGAAGCTCTTACAATTCCCCATAAAGAATATGCTAATAGGGATTTTGTGCTAACTCCTTTGCTTGAACTAGCATTAGATTATAAACATCCGGTACTAAGAAAAAAGCTTAGCGATATAAAATTTGAACCGACAGAAAAACATATACTGCAAAAAATAAATGAATCACTTCTCTGAGTAGCAAAATTGGCAGAACTACGTTATATAGCAATTGAAGGTGTAATTGGAGCCGGCAAGACTACACTTGCACGAATGATATCGGAAAAACTAAGTGCAGATTTAATTCTGGAACAGTTTGAAGAGAATCCTTTCTTAGAAAAATTTTATGATGATAGAAAGAGATTCGCTTTTCAAACCCAAATGTTTTTCTTGGTAAATAGATACAAACAACAGCAACAATTGAAACAGCAAGATCTTTTCTCTAGCATTACTGTTTCCGATTACATTTTTGATAAAGACAAAATCTTCGCTTATCTGAATCTTAGCACAGAAGAAGTGAAACTATATGAAAACATATTTCCACTTTTAGAGCGAGACATACCAAAACCAGACCTTGTAATTTTTTTGCAGTGCAGCATAGATCGACTAATGTCGAACATCAAACAACGGGGTAGAAAGTTTGAGAAGAATTTAACACGTCAATATCTGGCGGAGCTTTCGGAAGCGTATAATAATTTCTTTTTCAAGTATAATAACACACCACTTTTGATTGTGAACACTTCGGAGATAGATTTTGTGAACAGTGAATCTGACTTTAAGGAATTATATGATCAGATTTTCCGTGAGGATAGAGGATTTATTGAGTATTTTAATCCAGAAGCTAAAGGATAATAGTTTTGGTACGTTTAATTATTTGGGCAATAATATTTTATTTTATTTTCAAGTTCATACGAGGTTTTGCATATTTATCTGTTAAGAGAAATACCGGGCAAAGACAATATCCTAATCCTCCTCAGCCGGTTCAGAAGCAAAATGTAAAAGGCTCAATCGATTTGAAAGATGTGGTTGAAGCCGAATTCGAAGAAATAAAAATTCCAAAAGAGTAATTAGCTTAATGCCCGTAAGAGAATTATTTAGAGGTATTAATTCACGTCTGATAAATCTTTTCCTCTCAGTTGAAGAATCCAGGCACTTGCCTAACTCACCAAAAAAGTTTCTGGTTATTCGTCAGCATAACCAATTCGGAGATATGCTTGCTAGTGTTTCGCTTTTACGTGCAATCAAAGAAACTTACCCCGATTCAACTACAACTCTTTTAGCTAGTCCGGAAAACCATTTTGCAATTGATAAGAATCCGTTTGTTGATATAAGCTTCGTTTTCGAAAAAAAGAAACTTTTTAAAAGAGATTATTTATTGCAAGTAAAATCTGTTTTACGGCAAAATTACGATGTAGTTATCGTTCCGGTTACGGTTGCTATCTCCAATACTAGCTGCATACTTGCTTCACTGTCCGATGCTAAAATGAAAATTGGACCAGCTTCATTAAATCAAACCAAAAACGGATTAGATAAATTGTTTCATGGCCGGATAGATTTGAACTGGAAGAAATGTCCCGATGCCCACGTTTCGGATTTTATTCTTGACATAGTTCGTCCTTACGGAATAAAAACGAAAAATTTTAATTCATACATTCATTTCGATACTTCGGATAGTGATGTTGCTGCAAAATTTCTGGGAGGAATAAAATCGAAAGAAGGGAATAAGGTCTTCGGTTTTCATGTTGGGGCAGCTAAGCCGCAAAATCGATGGTCGCTTCAAAAATATGCTGATGTTATCCGCTCTTTGAATGATTATTGTGATGTTGATTTTTATTTCACCGGAAGTAATTCCGATGAAGAACAGTTAGCCTTTATGAGACGAGAATTCCCCAATGCCGGGTATTTTCTTAACAATTCAATTCCACAATTGGCTGCTGTCATTGAATTGAGTGATCTATTTATAACAAATGATACTGGAGTAATGCATGTAGCCGGTACAACTTCAACGCCTCAGATTTCAATATTTGGCCCAACAAATCCTTTCAATTGGGCGCCGGTTGGTAAGAACAAGTTTTTCCTCCGCAAATCGGAATTAATTGAGGATGTTGATGTGAAAGATGTAGTAGAACTAGCTAAGTATTTATTAGAGAATTTTGGTAAGTGAGTTCAAAAGCAGAACACATCGCTGCTCTTGATCTTGGTTCAAATTCCTTCCACATGATAATTGCAAAAATTATTGGTACTGAACTCAAAATTGTTTTTCGCGAAAAGCAACAAATGAGGATGAAGGATATTGGCTCATCTCAGACTAACTTAATCTCTGCTGCAAAAATGGAGGAGGCACTTAAACTGTTAAAGTATTTCAAGTTAATTGCCAATAAATACTCGGCAAGAATATTAGCTGTAGCAACCAGCTCAATTCGTGAATCTGAAAATCAATTAGAATTTATTGATAAAGTATTTGCCGAAACCGGCATTACAGTAAAAGTTGTGAACGGAGATGAAGAAGCAGAGCTGGCTTTGATTTCCTTTAAGCATTATGCTAATGAACCGCCAACAAGGTATATGCTGTTCGATCTTGGCGGCGGTAGTACAGAGTTTATTTTTGTTGAAAATGAAATGATTGTCAAAAAATTCAGTTTGCCTATTGGTGCGGTAAGACTTACAAATAAATTCCCTCTGATAAATGAAGGTGACATTGAATCTATCTCTTATCTCAAAAAGATGGTTAGGGATGAACTAATAGAAGTGAGTAAGTTTTTCTTAGAGTTTAATTGTGAAAAGACTTATGGAATTGGTGGTACCGTTTCTGCTTCATGTGTTTTAGTAGAAAGAAATGTTTTCAATAGGAAAGTAGAGTACAGCCAGTTGCGTGACTATATAATAGGAGATAGTCTGTTTAGCAAAATTAGCGAGACGGTTTTGAGTGCGAAGTCATTAGAAGTAAAGAAAACAATTCGTGGTTTGGAAAAAACCAGAGCCGATATAATAACAGCCGGGATTTTAATTCTTGAAGTATTCTTTGCTGAATTTAATCTTGAGAATATAACTTTTGGTTGGTCCGGTTTACGGGAGGGAATTATACTTGCTGAACTCAATAAAAAATTGTAATTAGACCGGAAACACGATCGTAAATTTTGCACCATTATCGGTTTCGTAAGACAAATTACCATCTAGCTGCCTTGTTAATTTTTGAATCAAATTTATTCCGAGAGTTTTATTTTTTCCGGTAATACTAATTGAGACCGGCAAACCATTCCCATTATCTTTAACTACTAAATTTATAGAGTCCTCAATTTTTCTAAGTGAAACGCTGACACACAAGTTCTTAGATGTATCTTCCGGGTGACCATATTTAAACGAATTTGTTATTATCTCGTTAAGAATTAATCCGCAAGGAATAGCCTTATCAATACTTATGGAAATGCATTCAGTATTCAACGCAAATTTAGTTTTATCGCATATTTGATAGCTCTCTTTAAGATGATCTATTAGTTTGTTGATGTATCCGTTTAATTCGACATCGGTAAGATTTTTTGAATTGTACAAACTTTCATGTACAAGCGCCATAGAGCGAACACGATTTTGGCTTTCTTGAAGCAAGCCCAGTAGGACACTATCTTTAATACCGGATGCTTGCAGATAAAGCAGAGAACTGATTACCTGTAAGTTGTTTTTAACACGATGATAAACTTCACGTAATAAAGTTTCTTTTTCAGCCACAGATTTTCGCAACATTTCCATTGCAGATCTTCTTTCTTCTTCTATAACAATAGCTGCACCAAGAATATTGAGAAATTTGTAATCTTCAGCAGAAGGTTGTTCGAACTTATCAAATACAACACACAAGGAACCCATAGTCGAACTGCCAAATTGAACGGGGAACCCTAGGTAAGTTTTCATACCAAAATTTGCAACAAGAGGATCGGTGTGAATATATTTTGTCTGTGTAAGATCAGAAATAAATTTCGTCTCTGTGGTATTCGAATTGATCAGATCAGTACAAATATGTCCTTCTGCGCTATCTATTGGATTAAAATCTTGTGGAGTTCCCCAATAACCTACTGAAATTAATTTATCGCCAACGAGCCTATTATAAAGTGCAATACTAGCATTAAGTTCTTGTCCACAAAGCTGTACAATTTTGTTAATGTTTTCGGAAGGATCGGCTCCAAATTTTAAAAAGTATTCATTAAGCATTTCAAGTCGGTACTGAGCCCTTTTACGATCATTAATATCTAACCAAATACCAAAGAACTCAACTTTTCCATCTTCATGTGTCTTTATTGGCGATATGAAATCCAAAAACCACTTGTATTTTTCATCTGCTGTTCGCCATCTATATTCTAGTGTTAAAGTTTTGGTTTCTTTTATTTTTTCAAACTCATATAGAACCGAATCCAGATCGTCCGGATGAATTCTCTCTCTCCAATTTACTTTCCCGGAATAATGGTCTTGTTGTGAAAATCCGGTTATTGCGTTCACGTTTTCACTAATCCAGCTAACCGGTTCGCCTTCTTTGTTAGAATCGTTGTAAAGGATGATTGGAATAGCTTTTAGAATAGCGTTTTGTTTAGCTTCAATTATTTTCACCTCATCTTCGGATTTCATTTTTTCTGTTTGATCCAAAGAAATTGCAACGGCCTCTTTTACAACTCCATCTTCGGTTATAATTGGGCTTACATAATTCTCTAAATATACTCGAGTTCCGAATTGATCAAATAGATGTGGAAAATAAACAGTTTGTCGATCTTCAAACACACTCGTCAATCTTGCAAGCAGTTCCCTATGAAGTTTATGAGGAAAAAACTCTAGTAAATTATGCCCTATAATTTGGTCCTTTGTGAATTTCTGCAAATTTTTATTTATATAATTAACTACTCCGGCTCTATCAAAAGTAGTGATTAGTGTTGGAGAGTTTTCTATCAAGGTCTTCATCTTTTGTTCGGAAAATTGAAGTTCTTTTGTTCGTAGATTAACTTCTTTTTCTAACTGAGACGAATGTTTTTTCTGAGTATTGTAAGAGTAGATGAACCTCAAAATGGCAAAAAGAAAAAGTGCAATAGAACCGGCAAACCACCATGTAACGTAGAATGGAGGTCGAATAATTATCAACCCGGAGACAAATGTATCACTCCATGAACCATTTATTTTCTTTGCTTGGATATAAAGCAGATACTCACCGGCATTTAAGTTTGTATATCGAGAAGAATTGGAAAGACCAAGATTAATCCAGTCTTTGTCGAAACCGTTAAGTTTCATCCTATAATGAATTCTTTTTTCATCCTTGAAGGAAATTGCGCTTGCTGACATTCTAAGTGTATTGTTGGAGAAGGGGAATTCGAGATTTTCTTTTAGTGAATATTTTGACCCACGTAAATCGTAAAGTATAGCATTTTGTATTATTGGTGCGGATTCCGGTAAATCATATTCCGATTTATAGCAAGATAAGCCTCTATCGGTACCTATCCAGACATTATCATTAGAATCATTGAGCCATGCTAGTCGGTTGGTTTCTCTGCCGCTCAATCCGTTTTCCATACTGAACTTTCTTACTATTCTTCCATCCCAACATAGCACTCCATCATCGGTCCCGAACCAAAAATTTCCTTTTTTATCTTTTTCGATGAAGAAAATCTTTCTGTCGATTGTACCTGATCCCAAAGTATACTTTGTCAAACTATTGTTCTCTAGTAAAAAGAGTCCGTCGTTTTTCCCAACCAGATATGTCCCGTCTTTATATTCATGAATTGAAAAAAAACTTCCTTGATCTTTCTTTTGAATAACTGGAACCAGCCGGCTTTTTTCAAGAGTAAATAATCCGCCTGGTGATGTAACGAATAGTTTACCATCCTTTCCAAAATATATTTGACGAATTAATTGGAATCGGTTTTCGATTTTTGATATACTTATTAAGTCACCTCCAACATATTTATACAATCCGGCAAATGTGCCAATCCACAGTACTCCTTTGTTGTCAATTTGAACCGCAGTAAAACTGATTTTTTCATTTTTGTAATTGGGCAGCCAAGTTAACTTCCCATCTTTTGAAAACTTTCCTAGCCCGGCATAAGAAGCAGCAAAATAAATATTGCCAAATTTATCTCGGCATGCATCCAGTACTCTTCCACTGGAAAAGTCGTTAGGCATTCGTTCTTCGTGATTATAAGTTTTATATTTATCATTTTTTACAATGGTAAAACCATAATTATGTCCTAAGAAGTATTCTCCCGGTCCAATTTCTTCAATCGAAGAGACTTCATTTTCGGCTAAACCATCTTTTCGATAATAATTAGTAAAAAGCGTATTCGTCATTTTATCGATGCCGCGAGTAGTTGGAAACCAGAGATCGTGCTCTTTATCAATGTAAACATTAGATGAACCCTCGGAAATGAACCCGTTGTTCATTCCAAGCCGAACGATTTTTTTTGTATTGATATCGAAATAGAAATTTTCGCGGTCATTCCCGAAATAAACTTTTCCAATTTTATCCGGTACTATGAAATTTCGAGATAGGGAAGGAAAAAATTTTAAATGAAGATTTGAAACAACTAGTACAAATTTTCTTATGTCGATATCAAAATACCCTATCCAATCTCGACCAAGAATCCAGAGTTTGTTTATTCCGTGGCTGTCTTCAAAACCGGTTGCCAGTATTTCCGCAGAATGTTGTTTTATAAGCGAATTAATGCCGTCATCATAAGTAAAACCATTGGTTACAAAAATTCCTTTTTTGTTGGTTACATAGAAGTTCTGATTAACAAGAGTGATGCTATTTATGTTACTGATAAAATTCTTATGGTAACTGCCAAGGTCTTCCCATTTCTCGTTCTTGAATACATAAAGTGATTTGTCTGTTCCTATTAACAAAACCGGTTTGTCGTTAACTATCTTAACATCCATAGCGGTAAATATTTCTTCATGCTTGGTAAATTTATTTTCTTTAATTGAATGCCATTTACCAGATTTATAAAAATAAATCTTCGCATCAGCAAATTGCGGTATTGCCCAAATTGTGCCTTGGTCATCACTGCGCAATTTCATGTAGTTACCAACTGTTAAGCTGTCAGTCTCTGAAAAATTATACCAAGAAGTCCCGTCATAAACTGAAATGCCAATTTCCGTTGCAAACCACATTCTACCGGAATTGTCTTGAACAACATCATTAACAACATTGGTAGGTAGTCCATCTTCTATTGTGTAAGTCCTAACAGTATGGCGTTGCGGCATGATAACAGAGAAAGCAAAAAGGAATGCAATCAAGAATAAATGCTGGCTTATTTTCCGGGTGTTGTACATTCTCTTCCTCAGCTTTAACGATGGCAAACTTTGAAAGAAGGTTTTCTTGTCGCAAACTAATAAAACTCTTCCAAGTATTACACTTATAATCGAAAATAGATTGTTGAAATTAAACTCAATAATCGAAGACTAATTTTGCATTTAGAACTCGCTTCTTTATATTTGCTCGTCAATTTTAGAATAACGGTATGAGCCAAAAACCTTCAGTTTACATTAAAGACTTAAAAAACCACGTCGGGGAAGAAGTTACCCTTAAAGGGTGGTTGTATAACAAGAGATCGAGCGGAAAGCTTAAATTTTTGATTTTACGCGACGGAAGCGGTTATGTTCAGTGCGTTGTATTCAAAGGTAACGTTTCGGAAGAATTGTTTGAAGCTGCCGAGAAACTTACTCAAGAATCATCATTCGAAGTAAAAGGGAAAGTGAAATCGGAACCCCGTTCTGTTGGTGGATACGAACTAGACGTGATTGATATGAAAACAATTTCTATTGCTCATGAGTATCCAATTACTCCAAAAGAGCATGGTATTGAATTTTTGATCGATAACCGCCACTTGTGGGTTCGTTCCAAGAGGCAAGTTGCTATCTTAAAGATCAGAGCCCGTGTTGTAAAGGCGATCAGAGATTTCTTTGATTCTCGCGGATTCGTTCTTTTTGACCCCCCAATTATTACTCCAAATGCATGCGAAGGAACTTCCACACTCTTTGAAATGGAATACTTCGATCTTGGGAAAGCTTATTTAACTCAAAGCGGACAGCTTTACGAAGAAAGCGGCGCATTTGCTCTTGGTAAAGTTTATTCATTTGGTCCTACTTTCCGTGCGGAAAAATCAAAGACTCGCAGACATTTAACAGAGTTCTGGATGGTTGAGCCGGAAATGGCTTTCTATGATTTAGATGATGATATGGCTTTAGCAGAAGAATTTATTGAATACATTGTTCAGACAGTTTTAACAGATTGTCCGGAAGAATTAAAAGATTTAGAACGCGACATAACGAAACTTGAAACTATAAAAAGACCTTTCCCGAGAATTTCTTATACGGAAGCTGTAGAAATTCTTAAAAGAAAAGGTGTAGAGTTTGAATGGGGCAACGATCTCGGTGGTGCTGATGAAACTATTATTGGTGAAGAATTTGATAGACCGGTGATGATTCATCGTTATCCATCGGAAGTAAAAGCATTTTATATGAAGCGCGATCCCGAAAATCCGAAAGTAGCCTTGGCGGTTGACGTAATTGCACCGGAAGGCTATGGAGAAATTATTGGTGGCAGTCAGCGTGAAGATAATTTGGATTTTCTATTAGAGAGAATTAAAGAACATAATCTGCCGCAATCATTTTTTGAATGGTATTTGGATTTGAGAAGATTTGGTTCAGTACCGCATGCCGGTTTTGGATTAGGATTAGAAAGAACCGTTAGCTGGATTTGCGGATTAGAACATTTGCGCGAAGCCATTCCGTTTCCAAGAATGATTTATAGGAACACTCCTTAATGAACATTCAACTCATTCTGTTTTTTGTTTTAGCATCTGTTGCAGCGGTTACCGCTGTAATGATGATTACACGGAAGAACGCAGTTATAAGTGCTGTTTTTCTTGTTCTTAATTTCTTTTCTCTAGCCGGATTATATTTACTTCTTAACGCACAGTTTATAGCTGTTGTGCAAGTTATTGTTTACGCCGGCGCGATTATGGTTTTATTCCTTTTTGTACTTATGCTTCTCAATACAGAGACAGAACACAAACTGTTTGTAGATAAGCGGGGAATTAAGTTTTTCGCAATTCTGGTTTCTGCTTTCGTTTTTGTTCAATTGGCATTTCTGATTTTCAAAGGAAACCCGACTCGCAGCCTTACTCCGGATGAAGCAGCCAGCATAAATGCTGGTACAATACAAACAATAGGTCACGAACTTTATACTAACTATATAATTCCTTTTGAAGTAGCCGGTTTCTTACTGCTGGCAACTACAATTGGTGCATTAGTTTTAGCAAAGAAAAAATTCGAGTAAAAGATGTCAACAGTCCCAATGGAATATTATCTGGTTTTAAGCGCGTTCATGTTTTGTGTAGGCGTTGCCGGCGTTTTAATCAGACGAAACGCTATAGTGGTTTTTATGAGTATCGAACTTATGTTAAACTCGGCTAACTTAACTCTTGTTACTTTTTCTTCTTATTTGGGAAATCCAATTGGCCAAGTTTTTGTGTTTTTTGTTATGACGGTAGCAGCAGCAGAAGCAGCAGTCGGATTGGCAATAATTATTGCAATCTTCAGAAACAAACTAACAGTCAATATTGACGATATAAACATTTTCAAGTGGTAATGATAAATCTAATATATCTCACAGTTCTATTGCCGCTGATCGGATTTCTGATTAACGGATTGTTCGGTCGAAAGATTAAGAACGAAAAAATCATCGGTACTATCGGCGCCGCTTCTGTTGGAATTTCATTTCTGATTGTTCTTGGCGCATTTATTCAAACTGTTGCTTTGCCGGTTGAGCAAAGATCAAATACAGTTGAGCTTTTTACTTGGCTAAGTGTTGGCGGATTAAATGTAAAATTCGCGTATCTGGTTGATCAATTGTCTTTAACAATGGCATTAATTGTAACCGGCGTGGGTTTCTTGATCCATGTTTACTCAATCGGTTATATGCATGGCGATAAAGGATTCTGGAGATTTTTCGCTTATTTAAATCTTTTCATCTTTGCCATGATGAATCTGATTCTAGGCGACAACTTTGTTGTTTTGTTTTTAGGCTGGGAAGGAGTGGGACTTTGTTCTTACTTACTTATTGGCTTTTGGTATGATAGAAATTTTGAAAAGGGAACAACTTCTCAAGCTGCTAAAAAAGCTTTCGTCGTGAATAGAATCGGTGATTTTGGTTTTTTGCTCGGAATGTTTCTAATCTACATGACTTTCGATTCTCTCAACTTCAAAGAAGTTTTATCTAAAGCAACTACATTTCCGGTTACGGAAGCTACCTTTGGCTTAATTGCGATTTTCTTATTTATCGGTGCTACCGGCAAATCTGCTCAGATCCCATTGTTTGTTTGGTTGCCGGACGCTATGGCGGGCCCAACACCGGTTTCTGCGTTAATACATGCCGCCACAATGGTTACAGCCGGTGTTTATATGGTTAGCCGTACTTCAATCATCCTTGCCAGCGCACCGGCAGTTATGATGGTTGTGGCTGTAGTTGGATTGCTAACGGCAATAATGGCTGCTTCAATCGGACTTGTTCAGAACGATATTAAAAAAGTTTTGGCTTACTCTACTGTAAGTCAGTTAGGTTACATGTTCTTAGCTGCTGGAATGGGAGCTTTCAGCGCTTCTATTTTCCATGTAATGACTCACGCTTTCTTCAAAGCTCTCTTATTCTTAGGTGCTGGTTCTGTTATTCACGGCATGCATGATGAACAAAATATTCAAAAGTATGGTGGCTTAAAGAAGTACATGCCGAAAACTTACATGACGTTTTTTGTTGCTACTCTTGCTATTGCGGGTGTCCCGGGACTTTCCGGATTTTTCAGCAAAGATGAAATTCTTTGGAGTGCCTACGCAAACGGTGGATTCATTTTCTGGTTAGTAGGAATGATTACTGCAATGATGACAGCTTTCTATATGTTCCGCTTACTTTCTTTAACATTTTATGGAAATGAAAGATTCGATCACCATCATGTTCATCCGCATGAATCACCAGCATTAATGACTATTCCTTTAATGATTCTTGCGTTCCTTTCAATTGTTGGTGGATACATTGGTTTGCCGAAAGTATTTGTTGGCGAGCATGGAAATTTATTTGAAAGCTGGCTAGAGCCAATATATGAACCTGCTATGCACAAGCTTGCTCGTTTTGGTTCACATTCACACTTCGAAGAAATTTTATTGATGGCTGTTTCAATCGCACTTGCATTGAGCGCAATATATTTCGCAATTCATGTTTATAATAAGAAACCGCAAATTGCTGAAAATATGTCTACCAAGCTCAAAGGTTTTTATAATCTGCTTCTCAATAAATATTTTATTGATGAAGCATACGAAGCGGTTGTAATACAGCCAATTCAAAAGGGAAGTGACAAACTGCTTTGGAAATATGCTGATGTAAAAATAATTGATGGCGCGGTAAACGGTTTGGCTAGCCTTATCGAAAAACTTTCGGGAGTAATTCGTAAAATTCAAACCGGCGCTACTCATTCATATGCTGTTATAATGATGGTTGGAATTGCCGCCGCATTATTTTGGCTAATACTAAGTTTATAAAATCAATCCAATAAAATGATTACAAGCGAAATTTTAACATATTTACTCTTAACACCAATAATCAGCAGTGTTCTTGTTCTGTTCTTTAAGAACGATCAAGTTAAACTGATACGCTGGTTTGGCTTCGGTTCTTCTTTGTTAGCATTTGTTGTTTCCTTAATTGCATACAATCAGTTCGATCAAACGAATCCACTTTTCCAATTAACTCATCATGTAGTTTGGATAAAGAGTCTAAACATTTCGTATTCTGTTGGTGTGGATGGAATTTCCATGCTGCTTGTTCTTCTAACTACATTTTTAACACCATTAACGTTTCTATCTACTTGGAAAGCTATTGAGAAAAATGTAAGAATGTTTACTTTTTCAATGCTCTTTTTAGAAGCGGGTATGCTTGGTGTTTTCATGTCGCTTGATGTGTTCCTCTTCTACATTTTCTGGGAAGCAATGCTCATCCCTATGTACTTTATTATTGGAATTTGGGGCGGTGAGAGAAGAATATATGCGTCTGTAAAGTTTTTCATTTTTACAATGTTCGGAAGTTTGCTCATGCTAGTTGCAATAATCTGGCTAGCAGTTTATTCTGCTTCAATAACCGGATTCTTCACAACTAATTTGATTGATCTTTACAAAGTTGGACCAACAGTTCCGCATCAAATTCAAGCATGGATGTTCGGTGCTTTCTTCCTAAGTTTTGCAATTAAAGTCCCATTGTTTCCGCTTCACACTTGGTTACCAGATGCACACGTTGAAGCGCCAACTGCCGGTTCTGTGATACTTGCCGGAGTTCTTCTTAAAATGGGAACTTATGGTTTATTAAGATTCTGTTTGCCGTTATTCCCTCAGTCTGCAATTGAATACGCGCCAATAATCTCTGTGTTTGCTGTTATTGGAATTATTTATGGTGCATTGGTTTCGATGGTTCAAACAGATATGAAAAAGCTCGTTGCTTATTCTTCCGTTTCCCACTTGGGTTTTGTGGTACTTGGTATTTTTGCTATGACAATTGAATCGGTGCAAGGTGCTGTTATCCAGATGATTAATCATGGACTTTCTACGGGCGCGTTATTCCTTTTGGTTGGTATTGCTTACGAACGAACGCACAGACGCGATATTGCTTTCTATGGTGGAATCGCAAAGCTGGTCCCGATCTATTCTACTTTTTTGATGATTGCAATGTTGTCTTCCGTTGGTTTACCCGGATTAAACGGGTTCATTGGTGAATTTTTGATTTTACTTGGTACTTATAAATCTTCTGTACTAGGTAGTGCTTGGTTCTCAGCTTTTGCTGCTTCCGGAGTAATATTTGCAGCAGTGTATCTGTTGTGGATGTATCAGCGAGTTGTTTTCGGCAAAGTTACTAACCCCGAACTGGAACATGAATTAACAGATATGAATACACGAGAAATTTTAATTCTCATCCCGATTTTTGTTTTTGTTTTATGGATTGGAATTTATCCAAGTACATTTTTGAAGATGACCGAACTTTCCGTTCAAACAGTTTTGCAGCAAGTATCTGCATATTCTGTAAACATAATAAAGTAATAATATTGAATAGATATGCCAGCAAATAATTTTGAATACTACCTTTTAATGCCTTACATCGTAATTGGTGTTGGAATTGTTCTCTCTGTCATTTTGGAAATCAGTTCTAAGAAAAGTAAAGAATATCTTCCATGGTTCTCCGCAATGCTATTTGTAGGTACTGCTATTTATTCAATTCTTAATGTGAGCCAAAGCTTTGTACTTTTCAGCGGAATGCTGGAAGTAGGAGGAAAGTCTGCAATATTTAATACTCTGTTCAATCTTAGTGCCGCGCTTATAGTACTTTCATCAATAGACTATCTAAAAAAATACGAAGCAAATTTCGGCGAGTACTATATTCTCATTCAATCATCCGTTTTAGGTATGATGGTTATGGCCAGTGCCCGAGATATTTTCATGGTATTTATGGGTCTGGAATTGATGTCAATCTGTTTTTATGTCTTAGCCGGTATTAACAGAAAGAAAGCCTCTGCAAACGAAGCGTCTTTGAAATACTTTTTACTCGGTGCTTTTGCTACCGGATTTATAGTTTATGGCATTGCTTTAATATATGGTACAACCGGAACAACCAGCATTCAAAATTTGGTTGAAAATTTTGTCGGTTATAGCTCAAATATTTTGTTTGTTCTTGGAATGGTTCTATTCTTCATTGGCTTCAGTTTCAAAATTGCTACTGTTCCGTTTCATATGTGGGTACCGGATGTTTACCAAGGATCTGCTACTACTGTAACCGGATTAATGTCTACAGCCGGCAAAGCTGCTGCCTTTAGTGTGTTCATAATAATGTTGAATGCTGTTGTTAGTTATGGTGCGCCTCACTTTTTCAAATCATATTTTGCTGTAATTGCAGCTCTATCAATGGTAATAGGAAGTATTATTGCCATCTCTCAAGATAACATGAAGAGAATGCTGGCCTATTCCTCTATTTCACATGCCGGTTACATGGCAATTGGATTAGCCGCTGGAAATAAATTTAGCATTGCCGGAATTATTTTTTATTTAGCAGCGTATGCATTTATGAACATTGGTGCGTTCTCAGTGATTTCGATAGTTGAAGGTAAAGATGATTCAAGAATCGGAATTAAATCATTCGCCGGGTTGCAAAACAAGAGCCCATTCTTAGCAGCAATGATTTCACTTTTTATGTTTGCTCTTGCCGGAATTCCTCCACTGGCTGGTTTCTTTGGTAAGTACTATGTTTTCTTTGGTGCAATTCAAGCTGATTTAACATGGCTTGCAATTGTTGGCGTCCTTTCAAGTGTGATTAGTGTTTACTTCTACATTAGAGTAGTTGTGTATGTTTACTTCAAAAATTCCGAAGAGGAATTTGAGATTGAATCTTCTGTTGGAACTTATACAGCTATTATTGTTAGCGCTGCACTTGTTTTAATACTAGGTTTCTTCCCGGATATTTTACTTGGCATAATTACTTCATCAATCAAGTAATTGTTGCACAGTTAAAAACTGTTCCGGTTCTTATCGCTTCTTATTTTTAACATTTCTTTCTTATTTTAAAGCAACAAACAAATCACATAAGATGATACCATTATATTCAGCAAAGCAAGTTAGAGATGCGGATGTTTACGCGATTAACAAATTAGGAATTCCACCTATTGTTTTGATGGAAAACGCTGCGCGAAGTATCTATAATATTATGGTGGAGAATTCAGAATACTTCAAAAATAAAAGTGTGGGGATTGTTTGCGGCAAAGGTAATAATGGAGGAGATGGTTTCGCACTCGCTCGTAACTTGCTCATCAATGGTTTTGAAGTCTCATTAATAATCCTTGGTAAAGAGAATGATTTGAAAGGTGAAGCTTTAGATAATTATAGAATTGTTACTAATTTCCTTAAAGATTATCCCAAAAGTAAACTGATACATTTCAAGTCTTTGAAAGATATCAGCAAGCTTAGAAATTGTGGGGTAATTGTTGATGCAATTCTTGGAACTGGTAGTAAAGGAGAATTAAAAGAACCATTTTCTGCTATCATCAAATCCTTAAACTCTTATGATGCATTTAAGATTGCTGTAGATGTTCCAACCGGACTTGATTTGGAAACATCAACCGGTGAGGTAGTATTTCAAGCTAATCTGACTATTACTTTGAGTGAATATAAAACCGGATTATTCTACCATAAAGGATTTATCAATTCCGGTGAAGTTAGAAAAGGATCAATTGGCATCGGCTATAAATATTATGAATCATTAGCTACAAAAGATTATATGGTTGAACCGAGTGATGCTCTGATCGGTTTGCCCAAGAAAGCGATTAATTCTCATAAATATTCTGCCGGTAAGGTTTTAGCTATTGCCGGAAGCGGCTCTTATCCGGGGGCGGCTTGTTTTACTGCAAATGCAGTTCAAAGCAGCGGTGCCGGCGCTTGCTTTCTTGCTTTTCCTAAGTCAGTTAAGCAAGTAGCACAAAAGAAGCTTGACACCGCAATTGTGATTCCTTATGACGATAATAAATCCGAACATTTAAATGAATCAAATCTTCCGGAATTAGAAGAAAGAATCAAATGGGCTGATGTTTTAGTTTTAGGTCCAGGACTTGGTAGGGAGGAAGCAACCTTAAACTCAGTAAGAATTATTGTTGGTCAGTATAAAAGTAAGTTATTGGTGATTGATGCTGACGCGCTTTACGCTCTGAGAAGTGGTGCTTACAAGAAGCTTAATCTAAAGAATAAAATTTTAACTCCGCATCATAAAGAATTTGCCGATCTACTTGGTATCGATGTAAATGAACTAAAAAGTGATTTAGCGGGTTATGGAAAGGAATTTTCTGTAGAGAATAAATGTTGGCTAGTACTAAAAGGAGCTCCAACATTAGTATTCACTCCAAAAGGAGAAATGCTGATTAACTCTGCCGGTAATCCGGGCATGGCAAAATTTGGCACCGGCGATGCACTTACTGGAATAATAGCCGGGTTCATTGCTCAAACAAAAGAAATAAAAAATACACTAGTTTCGGCAGTTTATCTTCATAGTCTTACTGCGGATCTATTAGTAAATAAAAAAACAGAATATTCATTCACAGCAAAAGATATTATAGAAGAACTGCCTAATGCTATCAAATACATTCGCGAATCAATTATATAATACATTAAAAAAACATAAAGTCTATTTAGTTTATTTCCCCCTCGCATTGTACTGGATAATAATCTTTATAGCTACTTCAATTCCTACTGATGCAATGCCGCAGTTATTTAAAGCTCAGGATAAGTTAGAACACTTTGCCGCATATTTTATTCTGGAGATTCTGCTGGCACTAACAGTTCATTTTCAGAGCAAATTTCCTACAGTGAAGAAAAAGCCAATTTTGTTCTCTTTACTGTTTCTTGCACTTTATGCTGCCGTAGATGAGATTCATCAATACTTTATTCCGGGAAGATATGCCGACGTTTTTGATTGGGCAGCCGATGTAACTGGAGGAATGATGGCAATTTTCATAGTCTTGACATTCCTTAAGAAGACGTCGGTTATACAAAAAAGTGAGGTATAATTTTATCTCTTAAGTTCACTATAAAACTCATTATATTTGCCAAAAATAATTACGAGGGAAAAATGCGATTTGTTTTCTTCTTGGTTCTTGTTTCAATTGTAAGTGTTGTATTTCCGCAGAATAAAAAAGTAAACCTCAATCTTGAACTAGCAGTTAAGATTGCCTTAGAAAATAATCACGATATAAAACAAGTTAGACTTGATAAAGCGAAAGCCGCCGAACAAGTCCGGCAAACATTTGGAGAATCGGTACTTCCATCTGTTGAAGGAACGGCTTCTTACTCGAGAGCTATAAAGCGCCCTGAATTTTTTCTAGAAACTCCTCTTTTTAGCGGAACCTTCCCTTCCGGAACAAATAACACCTTAGTTGCCGGAATTCAGCTGGATCAACCACTTGCAACCGGTGCAATGTTTCTTGCAACAAAGATTTCTGAAACCTACAGCGAGCTTGCTTCTCTGGTTCAGCAATATTCTGAATCTGAATTGGTTATGAAGGTTAAGGATGGCTATTACACTTATTTGCTTGCTAAAGAATATATTAAATTAGCCGAGCTTCAACTTAAACGAGCTGAAGAAAACTTAAAGAACACAAAATCGATGTACTCGGTTGGACGGGTTTCTGAGTATGATCAGATTCGCTCTAATGTACAATATCAGAATAGCATTCCGGTATTAACCGAAGCAAAAAATCAGCTTGCTTTAGCCGAGAATAATTTGAAAATTCTGCTTGGCTTGGAATTAAACGACGAAATGGTAATTATCGATCAACTTACATTCGTTAAAAAAGAACTAATAAGGGAAGATCAAGGTATTACAAAATTGAACGAATCGAACAGTTTGTTGAAACAATCGGTTACACAAACAAAACTGAATGAGTTATCAACTTCATATCAATACTCGCAGCATTACCCGGAATTGCGTGCATTTGGAAATTGGCAGATGCAATCTCAAGAAAATGATGACCGTTCTTTCACTAACTGGCGCTTTATTAACTCAATTACAATCGGGTTGAATCTGCGCGTTCCTATATTCAATGGATTTTCCACTGACTCCAAATATGAACAAGCTAAAATCGATTATGAAAAATCTATAGAGACATTGGGTAAAACAAAAAAAGAATTGCACAAAGATTACGAGAACACAGTTCTATCAATTCACAAAGCGATCGATCAGATTGATTCATATCAAAGTTCTGTGAATGAAACTGAAAGGGGCTATCAAATTGCTCTTAAGCGATATTCTTCCGGTCTCTCATCGCAAATAGAAATTACCGATGCACTATTGTTGGCTTCTCAAGCGAAGTATAATTATGCAAATTCAGTCTATGCTTACAATATTTTGCTGGCTAGAATGGATCTTTTACTAGGTAAATCATTAACAGAGATTTTCAACTAAGCAAATGCAGCCAAAATTAAACGCCATAGAAATACAAGATTTGAAATTCAGCTACTCAAGCAAAGCTGTTTCTTCAACATCTTTTAATTTGTCTATTGATAAATTAAGCATTTCAGAAGGTGAGTTTGCAAGTATTCTAGGTCCCAACGGTTGCGGTAAATCTACTTTGCTTAGACTTATCGCAAACTTATTAAGTATTCAGTATGGCACAATTTCAATTTTCGGGAAATCAATGCAGCGCAAATCGGGAATTAGTTTTGCAAAGACAATCTCTTATGTTCCACAGATGAATTATTCAATTTTCCCTTATTCTGTTTATGAAATTGTAATGATGGGTCGATCTCCTTATCTCAATTTATTAGGCTTCGAGAAAAGCGCTGACAGAAAAATTGTTGAGAATGCTCTTGCCCAGTTGGAAATAGAACACTTAGCAAACAAAGGAATCAATGAAATATCTGGTGGGGAAGCGCAGCGTGTTTTCATTGCAAGAGCTCTGGCGCAAGACTCAAAAATTATTTTGCTTGATGAACCGAATTCTCATTTAGATATCGAACATCAAATCTCGATTTTCGAGCTGCTCAGAAATGTGAACCGTGATAATGGGAAAACGATAATTACAGTTTCGCACGATCTGAATCTTGTTGGAATATATTCCACCCGTGTTGTTGTAATGAATGCCGGAACGATAACATTTGATGGAGATAAAAAAACTGTGCTTACAAAGGAAAATATCAAGAACAGTTTTAATGTTGAAGCTGAAGTAATTAACGGTGTGTGTGATTCAATGAATGTTTTGGTTAATCCGGTTAACTAATATGATGAAAAGAAGAAAAACATCCGGCGATTCTAAAAACGGACTAATTCTTTCCGGAATACTGGCTTTATTGTATTTAGTCGCTCTCATCTATATGAAATACCATCTCAACGGATTTTCTCTTAGAGAAATTCGTTTTGATTATATTGGAAATGTACTAAATATTCTTACCACATTGATTTTGTTAACCGGAATAATCATCACTTTCTTTATTAAAAAACCTTTTGATAGTAAGAAGATACTTTTTATAAATACAATTTTGGTATTATCTCTGGCTCTTCTTCTTGCTGTTTGGTTGATTGCCAAACTCAATATTTTGCAGACCGAACAATTGGTTTTCAATTTTCCACTTCGAAAAGTTTATATGGGTGCCTCCTACGTACTTAGCTTTTTTGCACAATTTTATGTCCTCAATTATTTGTGGGGGTGGATTCTAAAAAGTGATTCTTTTTTGGAATTGAGAACTCTTATAAGATCGGTGGTTGGAATTGCATTACTATTAATTTTCAGTTTGATATTTGTTTGGAATGTGAGAGCCTTTTCTCAATCTAGAATTGAAAATCAATCCTTCCAATATGGCTGCATTCCCGGTGCGGCGGTATATAGCAAAGGAAAACCAAGTCCAATCTTTGAAGGAAGAATTAGAAAGGCACTAGAACTTTATCGGAAGGGGAATATCAAAAATATTATTCTTACCGGCGGCAGAGCTCCGGGTGAAATGACAGAAGCGGAAGCGGCTAAAAAGTACCTAATAAATCTTGGAGTAGCTAAAAAAAATATTGTAATCGAAAACCGTTCCTCAACTACTACGGAACAGATCCAATATTTAAGAAAAAGTTTCAGCACACAAACTTCTTCCGACTCTGTTTTAATAGTTTCAGATGGATTTCATTTATCCAGAATTACTCAATTAGCAAAATTTTTCCGTGTTAATTCCTTAGGGGTTTCGTCAGATTACTCTTTATCATTCGAAAAAACGATCTTTTACAGAACAAGAGAAAGCATTGCGTTGCTTTTATTCTGGCTATTTGCAATCTAACAAGAAATTTGAAGTTTATTTGTTCCCTAGGTTCGTTTTACTTAATTTTTGACCCGAAAATAGAAGAAAAGTGTTTTTTGAAATCATTCTTAATATACTTGCAGCTAAAACCTTGGAATAATGAAGACAAATAGACGAATACTGAGAGAAAAAGTGCTTCAAGTTCTTTACGCATATGAGCTTAACGGAGACGGATTAACTATTCTGATGAATGGAATATTAGCTGATGTAACAAACCAAGCCGACTTAGAATTTGCCAAGCAACTCGTTAATAAAGTAGTAGCCAACAAAAAAACCTTAGAAGTAGAAATCCATTCGAAAGTGGCCAACTGGGAAATGGATAGAATTGCTCTAATCGATAAACTTCTTTTACAAATCGGTATTACAGAGCTTCGCTATTTTCCCGATATTCCCCCAAAAGTATCTATTAATGAAGTAATCGAAATTGCTAAAGATTACTCAACTTCCAACAGCGGTAAGTTTATTAATGGTATTCTTGATGCAATCCTTTCCGAATTAAAAGAGAGTGGTAACCTTAACAAAACCGGCAGAGGTTTGATTGGGGAATCTTTACCCAAAAAAAATATCGAAGATTAGAGAACTGGAAAAGTTCAAAGTCTTTATTTGGACTCTCTTTGACTTCGCAAACACATCTTATTCAATCGTTGTAGTAACATTTCTATACGCTGTTTACTTTAAGCAAACCGTGGTTGGTGGAGAACCAATCGGCGATTTCTATTGGAGTATTGGCACAAGTCTTTCAATGCTTATAACAGCATTTATTTCTCCAATACTTGGTGCAGTTGCAGATCATTCGGTAGGGAAGAAACGATTCCTTCTTTTATTTACTTTACTTTGCATCATCTCTACTGCTTTGCTCTTTTATGTTCAAGCCGGAGATATTTTTTTAGGAATTTTACTTTTTGTTCTGGCAAATGTTGGTTTTGAAGCCGGATTAGTTTTCTACGATTCTTTTCTTCCGGAAATAACCGCTCCAAAGAATTTCGGTCGCGTTAGTGGTTACGGATTTGCAATGGGTTATCTCGGTTCACTTACAACTCTAGCTATCGTTTTTCCATTCATCTCCAAAGAGATGATAAAAGAAACATTCCCAATTGCTGCTTTTATATTCTTAATTTTCAGTCTGCCTCTTTTCTTCTTTTTAAAAGACACACGAAAAAAAAGAGAATCGGAAGAATCTTTTTTAATAGTTGGCTTATCTAGAGTATTTAATACAATTACAAATCTTAAGAATTATAAAAATCTTTCATTATTTCTTCTATCATTTTTCATTTATATAGAAGGAGTAAACACAGTTATATTTTTTTCCGGCAATTACGCAATTACAACCCTTCACTTTTCTCTATCACAATTGATAATATTTTTCATTATAGTTCAGTCAACAGCAATTGTGGGTTCGCTTCTTTTTGGCTTTTTCGCCGATTCACACGGACAGAAAAAATCACTTGTAATTTCTCTTTATGTGTGGATATTAACTATTTTATTTGCCTATTTAACAAGTGATCAGAACGGGTTTTTAACTAAGTTTTTTGCGGAATTTTTCAATACCAGCATAGTCGATGTAGAGAAAAACAGTTTCTATGTAGTTGGATTATTAGCCGGAAGTGTAATGGGAGCTACTCAATCTACAAGCAGAAGTTTGATGTCTAAGCTTACTCCGTTTGAGAAGAAGACCGAGTTCTTCGGCTTTTATTCTTTTTTTGGAAAGAGCTCCGCAATTATTGGTCCGCTAGTGTTCGGCTATGTTAGTTATATTTCCGGCACTCAACGGCTTGCAATTTTAACGATAGGGATATTCTTTGTCCTTGGCATTGCAGTTTTAAGATTTGTGAAAGATAATTAAGGCTTCTTGCTTGAAGTTGGCGAATATTTAAGTGTTGCGCCAATTAATAGAATACTTATCACCAGCCAGATTAAACTAACAGCTATCTGATCTACTCCTAATGCACCGGCAAGAATTGAAGCATCGCTGGCAAATTCGTTGCTAAGCATGTCTTCCTTTAAATCGATTAAAACATAAATCGCGCTAACAAGAGCAAGTGATTTTACAATTATTTTTACCAAAAGTATTTTAGAGAATAATCCGGATACTATAAGTATGGCTATTGTAATCAAACCGATTACAATAAATTCGAGAGTTGGTGAGCTGATTGCAAGAATTAAAAGAAGCAGTGCTGCAACAGAAAAGTAAATGTATTTGCGGATATTTTTTAGTTCGGAACCGTAATAGAGAAGAAGTCCAAAAAACAAACTGCCTAAATATCCGGAACTGGCTATTAATATATCATTACCTCCGGTCGCTGTAACTTTACCTCCAAGATCAAATCCAATTGAGATTTCCGAAATGCTTCCGCCGGACATTACAATTGCAAGTGCATGGGAAGCTTCATGCATAAACACAACAAATAGTTTTATAGGAAAGACAATTAACGTATCCCATAACAAAAAGGATACTACAACAATCAACAGTACAAGCCCAAATTCAGCAGCTTTTGAATTATTTTTAGGTCTCTTTTCCATACTTGCCAATTAGTTATACCAAAATAAATAATTATCTTGAATTAGAATTCCACATGGTTTAATTTTGTTTTAGTGCGGGCGTAACTCAGTGGTAGAGTGTTAGCTTCCCAAGCTGAAAGTCGCGGGTTCAAATCCCGTCGCCCGCTCAAAGAATGAGAAAAAGTTTTCGAAAAAGTTTTACTTTGCTTGTATCTTAACGGCAAAAATTCTATAATTGAGCCGCAAAATTTTGGTCTTTAGTTATTGGGAGTTTAGCTCAGCTGGTTCAGAGCATCTGCCTTACAAGCAGAGGGTCATTGGTTCGAATCCATTAACTCCCACAAAAAAACCCCGCTTCATTTTGAATTTGGGGTTTTTTGTTTTAAATGAGCACCCAATTTCATGAGAGAAATTTAGGATTATGTAGGTAGTATTGTATGCAGTATACAACATTACCGTTTTTAATTTTATGTGTCTTTACAATACTTATACTTAGAAAGAAACAAAAGTGAATTTACGGGGGTGAACATATCGCTGTATAAATATCTCATACTAACTTCCACCGGATTTTACTATAGACAAATCATATGGAAATATTTTTACTTATTTAGAAGATATACTACCATATGCTGCTAAATATGGTAGTCGTTGAGAAAATTATATTGTTCCATTTATAATGAACTATAAGGCAGCTCATTTCCGTACTTTAGTATTATTCCATAATAATTTAAGGTAGATATAGCTATGTTGATTAACGCCAAAGTTAAGTGGGAAAAACAATTAACAGACGATTTCCTTGATGGAAAGTATAGCCGCGTTCATCAGTGGGAGTTTGATGGCGGAATGAAATTTAGCGCATCAGCTTCACCGGAGATTGTTCAAATACCGATGTCAGACCCCGCATTTGTAGATCCGGAAGAAGCTTTTCTTGCAAGTATTTCAAGCTGTCACATGTTGTTTTTTCTGTCTATTGCTGCTAAGAAAAATATAATAATCGAAATGTATGAAGACAATCCGAATGCCGTACTGGGCAAAAATGAAAATGGAGATATGGCAATACTTTCAATCCAATTGCAGCCCATAATCTCATTTAGTAATACTTATACACCAGATGAAAAAGAGATTAAAAACATTCATGACCTTGCTCATTCAAATTGTTTTATAGCAAATTCAATAAAAGCAAAAATTTCTTATTAATTCTAGGAATTATATGAAGGATTTATCTATAATATTAAAAAACAATCATGGAACTTTAGCGCAGATGGGAGAAATTCTTGGCAAAGCTGGTATAAGCCTCGAAGGCGGCGGAGTTTTCGTTCATCAAGGAAAGGGAATAGCACATTTCTTAGTTGAGGACGCGGATAAAGGTAAAGAGGTACTTGAAGTAGCCGGTATAGAAGTAGATGGGATTAGCAATGTTTTAATCCAAAAACTGAAACAAGATGTTCCCGGTCAATTAGGTAAGATTTGCAGAATTATGGAAGAAAATTATATTAATATTTTAGTACAATATAGCGATCATTCCAACCAACTTGTTTTAGTAGTTGATGATTTTGAAAGGGGGAAAATAATTTCTGAAAATTGGTCAAATGGAGTATATGAGTAATCGTCTTGATCATATTGAACTGGAGTTTGGCAAATTAGCAACATTAATAGGAGAAAAATCCCGTGCTGTAATGTTATGGAATTTATTAGACGGCAGAGCTTACACCGCTACTGAACTTGCTGCTTGTGCTAATATCTCAAGGCAGGCTTGTAGCAATCACCTTCAAAAGCTTATTGATGCAAATCTAATTAAAGCTGTAAAAAGCGGCAGACATAAGTACTACAGATTTTCAAATGACCAAATAGCTCACGTAATTGAGAATCTTGCCAATTTGATTCCGGTTGATGATAAAACTAGCAGCAAATTAGAACCAGCATGTGTTGGTATTAGATATGCGAGAACTTGTTATGACCATCTTGCCGGTTCGGTAGCATGTAATATGACAGATGCGCTTCTTACTAAAAACATAATTTCATGCTCGAACGATTTGTTTTTCGTTACAACATTTGGTGAAAGTTGGTTCAATAATATTGGCCTTGATATAAGTAGTCTTAATAATCTTAAACGGAAATTTGCATATCCTTGCATGGATTGGAGTGAAAGGAAGAATCATATAGGCGGTTCATTGGGTACTGCAATTCTGAATTTTCTTATTAATAAAGACTGGATAAGAAAATCAAAATATAGTAGAGAAGTTATTGTTACCGGCATTGGGGAATTAGAATTAAACAAACTGCTAGAAATCACTAGATGACTTTGTTGTAAAATTATTATGAAGTATTTATTAATAACGAGATTCTGAGTTAACATAGCTCAAATGCAGAAGTGGATATAAAAGTGGAAAATGTTATCGGAGCTCCTAAACTTAAACTTACCAAAGACCTGTAGGTCATAAAACAAAAAGCGATGTTAGTGCATAGCAATTAAACTTTCCCCAATACTCCTTTGTGTTAACTTTTTGTACTCCTTCTCTCTAAAAGGTAAGGAGTTTATATAAAAATATGATAATTGCTCTTGATACAACAACTATCTGAAAATCATTATATTTTTAAGTGAACAATTGAAGAAGATTCTAATGAACGATACAATTCTTATAATTGATGACGAAAATGATTTGCTTAATCTCTTAGTCAAACTAATAAAACTTGAGAACTACAATACTTTTGATGCTGAAAATGCTGAAGAAGGACTTAGCATATTAAAGAAGGAGGATATTTCGGTTGTTATAACCGACGTTAAACTTCCGGATATTAATGGTATTGATCTTATCGCAAAAATTAAATCAATAAATAGTATTTGCGAGGTAATTGTTTTAACAGCCTACGGCACAATTGAGGATGGAGTTAAAGCAATAAAAGAGGGGGCGTTCGATTACATTACTAAGGGGGATGAGGATAATAAAATTATCCCATTACTAGAGAGAGCAGTTGAAAAGGTTAGGCTTAAGAGAAGAATAGAAATACTTGAAAAAAGTGTAACGGAAAAATTCAGTTTCAATTCTATAACCGGTAATTCCGAAGCTATAAAAAAGGCAAAAGATGTTGCAATAAAAGTTTCACAAACAGATACTCCGGTTTTACTTCTCGGCGAAACCGGGACTGGCAAGGAATTATTCGCTCAGGCAATACATTATTCAAGCTGCAGAAATAATCATTCTTTCGTAGCTGTAAATTGCAGCGCAATTGCAAGAGAGTTGTTGGAATCCGAAATGTTTGGTTATAAGGCTGGTGCTTTTACCGGAGCCGTTAAGAATAAAAAAGGATTATTTGAAGAAGCCCATCTCGGGACTCTTTTCTTAGATGAAGTTGGAGAGCTCAATCTGGCTTTGCAAGCAAAATTTTTACGTGTTTTGGAAACAAATGATTTTATTAAGCCCGGTGATACCAAACCGACAAAAGTTAACGTCAGAATTATTGCTGCTACAAATAGGGATCTTTCTTATGAAATAGAAAAGGGGAACTTCCGCGCCGACTTATATTATAGAATAAGTGTTGTTAAGCTAGAGCTGCCTTCACTAAAAGAAAGAAGAGATGACTTGATTCATCTGGCAGAATACTTTATTCAGCACTTCAGTAAAAAGCTTGGTAAGAACATCAAGAATGTAACTAAAACATTTTGGGATAGCATAAAGCAATACGATTTTCCGGGTAATATCAGAGAGTTAAGAAATGTTATAGAACGTGCCGTAATACTTGCCGACGGAGAAATTCTAACTGAGAATTCGCTTCCTAAGGAATTTTTTATGGATGACAAACAGTCTGGGGCAAAGGTTTTAATTCTTGAAGATGTTGAAAGGAATCATATCTTAAAAGTTTTTGAAAGTGTTAACGGTAATAAAACTAAAACTGCGGAGCTTCTTGGAATAGGTCTAACTACACTTTATCGCAAGCTGCAATCTTATGGTATAGAGTAATTAATGATATAGCATAATCATACCGAAATGAAAAAACACCCTACCAAAACGGTAGGGTGTTTTTTGTTTAAATCCCCGCTAAAATCCCGGTCCAACAATTAACTAGTGAAAATGAAATGAGTTAAGTGAAGAATTTCTTCTAGGTGTTCTTTGGCACTTTATTAGCCTATTGTAGAAAAACAAATTGGATGTAAGATGGAAATCGTGATGCTTTTACTTGGTCTGGTACTCTTTTACGCAATGTTCAAATCAATTTCTTTTTTTGATAAAATATAGGAGCTCTAAATGATTCTGCTTCTTGTTATTAGTGTAATCGTCTTTGGTTATTTGCTATACGCATTGATTAAACCGGAAAAATTTTAGGAGAATAAAATGACAACTGAAATTTTAGGTGTAATCTTAATTGTATTTGTAACCTTTCTGCTTGCAATTCCTTTAGGTAAATATATAAGCAAGGTATTCAAAGGTGAAAAAGTATGGACTGACTTTTTGTCTCCGATCGAAAAGTTTATTTTCAGAATAACCGGTATTAATGCCGATGAGTCTTTAGATTGGAAAGAAAACGGCAAAGCACTTCTTAGGTTAAACGTGCTATTCTTTGTATGGGGTTTCATAATTCTAATTTTGCAAGGTAAGATTCCATTCCTCAATCCGGCAAATATTGGAGATATGGAAGCAACTTTGGCATTTAACACTGCTTCAAGTTTTACCACCAATACAAATCTTCAGCATTACTCCGGTGAAACCGGATTATCTTATCTATCACAATTGATAGTGATAGGCTTTCTTCAGTTTGTAACAGCTGCTACCGGCATAGCTGCTTTTGGATTGTTATTAAAAGGATTAGTTCAAAAGAAAACTTCCGAACTTGGTAATTTTTATAATCTCTTCTTAAAGAGCTGCACTAGAATATTGCTTCCGCTGTCAGCCGTAGTTGCAATTCTATTGCTGTTAAACGGTGTTCCAACAACATTTAAAGGATTGCAGAATGTAACTACACTTGAAGGTGATACTGTTCAAGTTGCAACCGGACCAGTTGCGCCGATTGTTGCAATCAAGCAGTTAGGAACAAACGGAGGTGGTTACTTTGGCCCAAACTCAACTCATCCATTCGAAAATCCAAACTACTTTACAAATGTTATAGAAACTTTTTCTATTGGAATTATAGCAATTGCTCTTGTGTTTACTTTTGGTTTCTACCTCGAAAAGAAAAAATTGGCTTGGATATTCTTTGGAGTAATGACAATTCTATTTCTAACTTTTGTTGTAAGTGCTGTTAAGCTTGAAACAAGCGGAAACCCGATGATTTCTAAATTGGGAATTTCTCAGCCGATGGGAAGTATGGAAGGTAAAGAAGTTAGGTTTGGATCAGCGGCTTCTGCTTATTGGGCTGTAGGTACAACTTCCACTTCTAATGGTTCTGTTAATGCTATGCACGATAGTCTCACTCCTCTTACCGGAGGAATTCTCTTGCTGGATATGTCAATCAATGCTATTTACGGGGGCGTTGGTGTTGGGTTTATTAATTTTTTCATGTTTGTAATTATTGCCGTGTTTATAGGCGGACTGATGGTTGGTAGAACGCCGGAGTTTTTAGGTAAAAAAATAGAAGTTAGGGAAGTTAAAATTGCCGCGCTAATAATTCTTCTTCACCCATTTTTAATTTTGGTTGGAACTGCATTAGCGGCAGTTACCTCTGTAATGAATCCTTCAATTGGCTGGCTTAACAATCCTTCTTTCCACGGATTTTCTGAAATGCTATATGAGTTTACTTCCGCTTCTGCCAATAACGGAAGCGGTTTTGAAGGACTTGGCGACAACACGCCATTCTGGAATATTTCAACCGGAATTGTAATGCTGGTGGGACGATACTTACCGATTTTAGGACCCTTGGCAATTGCCGGCTTCTTCGCTTCAAAGAAAACAGTTCCTTTTTCCGAAGGTACCTTGAAAGTTGACAGCACTGCATTCGGAGTTGTTTTGCTTGGTGTATTAATTGTCGTCGCTGCGCTTTCATTTTTCCCGGCTTTAACTCTAGGACCAATTGCCGAATATTTTTCAATGTGATAGGAATTAAAATGAAAAGAGAAAGAAATATAAAACTGTTCGATTCCAAGATTGTAAAGGAATCTGTTGTTGATTCGTTTATTAAACTTAACCCGGCTGTGATGATTAAAAACCCCGTGATGTTTACTGTTGAAATAGGTACCGTAATTATGTTCTGTATAACTGTTCTTAGCGCAGTTTCTCCGGATAGCGGTCAAGGCGGTTTTACGTATAATTTGTTCATCACTCTGCTTCTTTTTCTCACAATATTATTTGGAAATTTTGCGGAAGCAATTGCAGAAGCAAGAGGAAAAGCTCAAGCTGCCTCTTTAAGAAAAACCAGAGAAGAAACCTCCGCTAAACTGTTAAACGAACGGAATGAAATTGTAATTGTAGCTTCTTCAAAATTGAAAAAAGGGGATATCTTTATTGCTGAAGCGGGAGACATTATTCCGATTGACGGTGAGATTATAGAAGGAATTGCTTCAATAGATGAATCGGCAATTACCGGAGAATCAGCTTCGGTTATTCGCGAAGCCGGAACAGATCATTCCGGTGTAATTGGAGGAACTAAAGTATTATCAGATAAAATAAAAGTGCAAGTATTAACGGAAGCGGGAGAATCATTCTTAGACAAGATGATTGCGTTAGTCGAAGGCGCGAGCAGACAAAAAACTCCAAACGAAATAGCGCTTACTATTTTGCTCGCAAGTTTCACAATTATATTTCTACTTGTTACGGTAACCTTAAAACCATTTAGCGAGTTTGCCAACACTGCAGTTACAATCACCGCGTTGATTTCTCTATTCGTATGTCTAATTCCAACTACAATCGGAGGACTTCTTTCCGCAATAGGAATTGCCGGTATGGATAGAGCGCTAAGAGCTAATGTAATTGCCAAATCCGGAAAAGCAGTAGAAAATGCCGGAGACATTGATGTTGTTCTGCTTGATAAAACCGGAACAATTACGATAGGCAATAGAAAAGCAACAAAGTTAATTCCCATTAACGGTATGGATGAAAAAGGATTTGCAAAGCTATGTTTATTAAGCTCTCTTGCCGATCCAACTCCCGAAGGTAAATCTATAGTAGAACTCGCTACCAAACTAGATAATCATTCTTATATGGAACTTGCAAACAATGGAAAGTTTGTAGAGTTTTCTGCTGAAACAAGAATGAGCGGAATTGATTTGGCTGAAGGTAAGCAAGTAAGAAAAGGTGCATGGGATGCCATTAAGAAATGGAGTAACGGAAATTCTTCAAATGAAAAAGAAATCGAAATACATGTAACCGCAATTGCTACTAATGGCGGAACACCTCTTGTAGTTGCACTTGATAAAACTGCCGTAGGTGTAATTCAGCTTGAAGATATTATTAAACCGGGTATCAAAGAACGGTTTGAACGTTTGAGAAAGATGGGAGTTAAAACCGTAATGGTTACCGGTGATAATCCATTAACTGCTAAGTTTATTGCAAACCAAGCCGGTGTTGATGATTTTATTGCAGAGGCTAAACCGGAAGACAAGATGAATTACATTCTGAAGGAACAAAGAGAAGGTAAGCTGGTTGCTATGATGGGTGATGGAACCAATGACGCACCGGCACTCGCACAAGCAGATGTTGGTGTTGCAATGAATTCCGGTACGCAAGCCGCAAAAGAAGCTGCCAATATGGTTGATCTTGACAGCGACCCGACTAAGCTTCTTGAAGTAATTGAAATTGGAAAACAGCTTCTAATTACAAGAGGAAATGTTACTACATTTTCAATTATTAATGATGTTGCAAAGTATTTTGCTATTGTTCCGGCAATCTTTGCTGCAACAATTCCGGGACTTAGTGTTTTGAATATTATGAAATTAGCTACTCCGGAATCTGCTGTTATGTCTGCGGTCATTTTCAACGCATTTATTATTCCGGCTTTAATTCCTCTTGCCCTTAAAGGCTCTAAATACAAACCTATTGGAGCTACCGCACTGTTAACAAGAAATCTTTTAATCTACGGTCTGGGTGGTTTGATTGTTCCGTTCATCGGAATTAAAGCTATTGACTTAGTAGTCGCATTATTCATATAGGAAGAGGAAAAAATGAAATTCTTAAAAGATATTAAACTGCATTTTGCAACTGTAATTATATTCGGTATAATGTTTCCGGTACTAATTTGGGCAGTAGGATTAATGTTTCCACACCAGGCAAACGGATTGCCGATTTATAAAGAAGGTAAGCTGATTGGTTTTGAAAATACTGGACAAAAATTTACATCAGATAAATATTTTTGGGGAAGACCATCGGCAGTAGATTATAACGCAGCCGCAACCGGTGGTTCAAACAAAGGTCCAACTAATCCGGAATACCTTGCTTTAGTTGAACAAAGAATAAAAGAATTTATGGAAAAGAATCCGGGTGTAAAAAGAAGTGAAATTCCATCTGAAATGGTAACAGCTTCCGGCGGCGGTTTAGATCCTCACATTTCTGCTCAAGGAGCGCTCATTCAAGTTTCCAGAGTAGCTAATGCCAGAGGTATAAGCGTAGAAAAAATTAAGCAGTTGGTAAGTTATAATACTGAAAAGCCGTTACTTGGTTTGTTTGGAACTGAAAGAATAAACGTGCTTAAGCTGAATATTTCATTAGACTCATTAAAATAATGGAAAGGTAAAAATGAAAACTAGATTCATCGTACTCGTCCTTATACTATTAAATATTTCCCTTTTAGCACAAAGCACAGTTAACTTAAGTTACAGTGCAGACATTGTAAGCAGATATATGTGGCGCGGTTTAAGTATAGGGAACTCGCCGGCACTTCAACCGAGCATCACATTATCACTTTCCAATACCAGCATTGGTGTTTGGGGTTCTTATCCTTTTGCTGATCAAGAGAAGGGATTGGAAGAAATTGATATCTGGATAAGTCAACAAATCAAACTGGAAAGCCTTTCACTAACTCCAATTATTACTAGTTATCATTATCCATCTATTGGAAAAAGATTGCTGGATTTTGACAAAGATAACGGTGCTCACACTGTTGAAGCTGGACTAAAGCTAACATTTTCGGCAATTCCACTCAGTTTTTCCGGTTATTATAACTTGCTAAACGATAGCGGAAACAATACTTATTTTGAAATTGGATACACTACTTCAATAAATGAGATAAGCATAGATACGTTTATTGGCGCTGCGGGAGGCAGTGAGAAGAATTCTCTATATTATAACAGCGAAAAATTTAGTGTAATAAATCTTGGCTTAAAAGTTTATAAAGAAGTAAAGGTTTCGGACATAAAGTTTATCACTTTTGCTTCGTTAATAGTAAATCCAAGAAATGATAAGGCAAACTTTGTAGCAGGCATAACATTATAATGGAACCCGAAATATCAATATCGGCAGAACGATTTCTTAATCTAATTCGCTCTTCAAAGAAAGGGAAGCTGAAAATATATCTTGGAATGGCTGCCGGTGTTGGTAAAACCTACCGTATGCTTCTTGAAGCGAAGGAATTGTTTGAATCAAAGGTTGATGTTGCAATCGGATACATTGAAACACACAGCAGAAAAGATACTGAGCGATTAGTTTCCGGTATCCCGGTTATTTCCAGAAAGAAAATTTTCTATAAAGGAAAACTACTTGAGGAAATGGACATAGATTCAATACTTCTGCAAAAGCCGGAAATTGTTTTGGTCGATGAGCTCGCCCACACAAATATTCCCGGTTCGAAAAATGAAAAAAGGTGGCAGGACGTTGTTGAACTTATCAATGCCGGAATTAATGTTATAACTACTGTTAATATCCAGCATATCGAGAGCATTAACGAACAAGTAGAAAAAATAACCGGAATAAAGATAACCGAAAGAGTACCGGATAGTGTTATTCACAGCGCAGAAGAAGTTGTAAATGTAGATTTAACTATTGAAGAACTTATCGACAGATTGAAAGAAGGCAAGATTTACGATACTAAGAAAATTCCAATCGCACTGGAAAACTTCTTTCAGAAAGAGAAGCTGCTTCAATTGCGCGATCTGGCTCTAAAGGAAGTATCCAGACAGGTAGAACGAAAAATAATTAAAGAAATATCTCTGGAATCCAGAGATAGAATTAACACAATTGTTACCGCACTTAGTTCTAACTACGAAGCCGGAAAGAAAATTTTAAGAAGGTCTTCCAGACTTGCCTCAATCTATAATTCCAAATGGTTTGTTGTTTATGTTCAGACAGATAAAGAAAAAGCGGATAAGATTGACACGGCTTTACAGCGCAAGTTAATTAACAATTTCAAATTAGCAACAGAACTTGGTGCAACAGTTGTTGAGCTTAGCAGCAATTATGTCGCAAAATCAATAGTCGATTTTGCCAAACAGAGAGAAGCAGCACTTATAATCATTGGTAAACCTATATTTTCTATAATGTATAGATTGAAACCCAAAAACTTATTCAGAGAATTATCCTCGCTAACTTCAAAAGAAAACATAGACATACTAATGGTGGCTACAGATGAGATCCATAAGAAATAAAATAGCGCTGGGCATAGGATTTTTGTTTACGGTTATTGTAATCCTAAGCGTACTGGGCATTTTGTTCATTAACCAATTGGCGCAGCAATCGAAAGGAACAATTAAAGAAAATTATTATTCCATTGAATACACCATGAATATGACAAACTCATTAAATGAAATTCAATCGATCGTTAGAAATAAGCTTATAGAGAAAAGAATCAGCGAGAGTAAACTTGACTTGATTGCTGAAAAAGTAAAAGCTTTTGAGGATAATCAAAAAAAAGAATCTCTGAATATTACCGAGCGGGGTGAAAGAGAACTTGTTGATGAGCTTTACTTACTTTTTAACGATTACATCAATTACCTAAATAAAGCTAAAGTAAATAGAACAATTTCCGCGGAAGAGCTTGATCTAATGAATAGTAGATATCTGCTTGTTAGAAACAAAATTATGGATATTTACCGGGTAAATATGGATGCTATCCGCTATAAAACAGAACGATTGCAAGCAACGGCTGATGACGTTACTTTATACATGACATTAGTAGCAACAATTAGTATTCTAATAACTGTTTCATTTATTTTTACTTTCCCATCCAGCATTGCCGAACCAATCAAAGAATTGACCGAAAAAATAAAATCCATCAGCGAACGAAAGTATGATCAGAGGCTCGAAATTAGATCCAAGGACGAACTTGGAGAATTAGCTTCTGCATTCAACAACATGGTGGAAAGACTTGAAACATATGAAGAGAAACATATAGATCAGTTGCTCTTTGAACAAAAAAGGCTAGAGACTGTTGTTCAAAACATTGAGGATGGAATATTATTTATTGATGAAACACAGAAAATTGTTCTCGCCAATAATACGATTCTTCAAATAACCGGACTGAAGGAGGAACAAATACTTTACAACTACATTCCGGGTGTTTCAGCTAAGAATGATCTTGTTAAAGAGCTTTATAAGATTTCCATTTCAAAGCTGGCAAACGAAAACACCGATATTAGTCCTTTAAGAATTACACTCGATGGAAAAGAGCACTTCTTTAACGTTGAGGTTGAAGAGATCATCACATATTCGAAGTCATGGAAGAAGGATACTTTTATTGGTACTCTTATATTATTGAGAAACATTACCGAGTATCAAGAAAGAGATAAAGCCAAGACAAATCTACTTGCTACTGTATCGCATGAATTAAAAACACCGCTTTCTTCAATCAATCTTAGTCTAAAACTTCTGGATGACAAGAGACTTGGCGAATTGAATCCCGAACAAAAGGAAATAATTAATTCTCTTAAGCAGCAAAGCATCCGTCTTTCAAAAGTTATTAAAGAGATACTGGATTATTCGCAAATTGAGACCGGGAACATAAGACTGAATTTTGCTTCTGTAAAACCGGAAATTGTAACTGATATTGGAATTACCGCACTTATGATGCAGCTTTCCGAAAAGGAAATTGAGCTTAAAACAAATTTGTATACTGATTTATTAGAGATTAATGCCGATCTCGAAAAATTGGTTTTTGTTTTTATAAACCTCTTAAACAACGCCATAAGGTATTCCAATAAGAGAGGCGAAATTAATATTGATGTTTGCATGGTGAAAAATGAAGTACAATTCTCTATAGCCGATAACGGACCCGGAATTTCGGAAGATGATATTCAGAGATTGTTTCAGAGATTCACTCAAGTAGGAGAAAAGTATTCACATGGCTGGGGATTAGGTTTAGCAATTTCCAAAGAGTTTGTACTTGCACAAGGAGGAAGAATTTGGGCTGAAAGTACTCTTGGTGCCGGAAGTAAATTCTTTTTTACAATACCCGCCATTAAAAACAAAGTACTTGTGTAGTGTGACCTCTGAATTATCAAGTCTATTTGCAGTGCTATGACGCTAAGCTAGTTTGTAATTTACCTTACGTATTAGCTATAGTTTGCAGAGCCACGACTTTTAAGTCGTGGCTTAAAATAAAAACTAATCATCAGGCTTTAGCCACACAAATGTTGTTTATTGCGGCTAAAGCCAGTATTTATTATTTCTATTATTCCACGAGCTAAAGCTCGTGGCAATTCATATTGATACTCTGCGTAATATGAGTTAGCAACTCTTTCCCTTGTTTATCTAACCTTTTAAAACAAAGTAGAATTGTAATTTTTCCTTAGATTACCATTATTGATTTATTAAATATCCTAACATGTAAGGAATTATTATGAACAGTGAAACAAAACCGGAAGTGCCAAAGAAAAACGATCAAAACAATGCTCTTGGAGCCGGCATTGGAATGGGTGTTGCAATCGGTGCCGGACTTGGTGTAGCAATGGATAATATTGCAGTTGGTATTGGCTGCGGTTTAGCAATCGGTGTTGCAATTGGTCTATTTAATAGCAAAAAACAAAAACAATAATGCTTACTAAGCAAAGTAATCTTGTTAATAAGGAATTAGAATTCTGATGAAGAAAAAAATATTAAATCTCTCTCTTATAATTACTTCTCTTTTTGGTTATCTGGAGTGGGGAAAGGATAGCAGCATCTTTCTTCTTATGGGTGAGTGGGAAATTCTTAAAAAAATATTTACTAATCCGGCTTCGGTTCTTCATCCTTTTGTTGTACTTCCTTTAATTGGACAAATCTTATTGATAATAACATTATTCCAAAAGGAACCGGGCAGAAGATTAACCTACATTGGCTTTGCATCTATTGGCATACTCTTTATTCTTATGCTCTTTATTGGTGTAATTAGCCTTAATGTAAAAATTCTTGTTTCAACATTACCGTTCCTATTAATTGGCGTTTACACAATCTTAGTACACAGAAAGAAATAGTCTTATCCAATGGAACTAAAGGGGAATAAAAGCCATTTACGCTAAATCAAAGGAACAATAGAGGAACTCTGCATTTCTTCTTTCTTCTTTTCTTAGGTACTCTGGCACTTAGTTACTTAGGCACCCGTCTTGACAATCTTACCCATTAAATCTAATTTGAATAAAGATTTTGGGGTTTATACTCTCCCCGTAAAATCAAAAATGTTGATTCACGTTTCCGGTTACTAACTTGGATTATTAATGTCTCGCGTACTTATCAATCAGTATTACAACAACCTAGACCGCGCAATTCAATTCGGTAAATCCACTAACGAGCAAAGCGTACGCAATCAATTCTGGCTTCTCTTAAACGAATACGCACGCAAGCAGAACTACGAAGTTATCCCGGAAGTATTTTGCCTTGGCACAAAAGGAAAGAAAGTTTACCCCGACGGCATTGTTAAAAACTTGTTCGGCTTAGATATTGGCTTGTGGGAAAGTAAAGATGAAAAAGACACAATTGATGATGAGATTGACGCTAAGCTAAAAAAAGGTTATCCCTTTACAAATATTCTTTTTGAAGACACAAACGTTGCCGTTCTTTATCAGCATGGAGAAGAAGTTAAACGCGTTCCTATTCGCGATGCTGATAAACTGCACTCAATCATTACCGACTTTATTTCTTTTAAGAGTGAAACTGTTTTCAAGTTTGAAGACGCGCTCGAAAAATTCAAAGCAGATATTCCCGCTATAGTTGAAACGCTCCGCAAAAGAATTGATGATACCCGTGTTAAGAATAAAAAGTTTATAGAAGCCAATTCGGTTTTTCTCGAACTCTGCAAAGCGGAAATTAATCCCGAAATTACGGAAGCCGATATCCGGGAGATGATGATTCAGCACATCTTAACAAGCGATATCTTCAATAAGATTTTCGACGATCCCGAATTTCACCGCCATAATAACATTGCGCGTGAACTTGGAAAGCTGATTGAGATACTTTTCACTTTTTCCGAATTAAAAAACTTAATGGGAAACATTGAACATTATTATGATGCCATTAACGCCGCCGCTTCCGGTATTACAGATCATCACGAAAAACAAAAGTTCTTAAAAGTCCTTTACGAAAATTTCTACAAGGTTTATAATCCTAAAGCCGCGGATAGGCTTGGCGTGGTTTACACCCCTAACGAAATTGTTCAGTTCATGATTGAAAGCACCGATTATCTTCTTCATAAACATTTTGGTAAAACACTTGCAGATAAGAATGTGGATATTCTCGATCCCGCAAGCGGAACCGGTACTTTTATCACTTCAATTATAGATCATATACCTAAACAGAACTTGGTTTATAAATACAGTAACGAACTGCACGCAAACGAAGTAGCTATTCTTCCTTACTACATTGCTAACCTTAATGTTGAGTTTACTTTTAAGCAGAAGATGGGCTACTACGAAGAGTTTAAGAATCTTTGCTTTGTTGATACTCTTGATAACACAGACGCTAACGCTTATGCCGGCAAACAGCACTCACTCTTCGGTTTAACCAGCGAAAACAGCGAGCGCATTAAAAGGCAGAACAGTAAAAAGATTTCCGTTATCATCGGCAATCCGCCCTATAATGCAAAGCAAGAGAACTATAATTCTGATAATGCCAACCGCACTTATCCTGCTATTGATAAAAGAATTAAAGAGACTTACGTAAAACAAGGAACAGCTCAAAACCAAATAGTTCTTTATGATATGTACACGCGATTTTACCGTTGGGCAACAGATCGTATAGATAAAAACGGTGTCTTAACTTTTATAACTAATAGAAGTTTTATTGATAGCAGAACTTTCGATGGATTTAGAAAATCTATTTATAATGATTTTTCTGAGTGCTACATAATTGATACTAGAAGCGATGTACGCGCCAACCCCAAAATTGCGGGAACAACACATAACGTTTTTGGAATACAAACCGGCGTTGCAATTATGCTTTTGGTAAGGAAAGAAGAGAGCGAAGCAAAGTGTAGAATTAATTATGTGAGTATGGAAGATGATTGGCGTAAGGAAATTAAACTAGATTGGTTAAGAAATCATAGCCTTCAATCAACCTCTTTCCAAACTATTGCGCCAGACTCAAAGAACAATTGGATAAATATTTCTGATAATGATTTTGACGATTTACTTCCTTTGATTGATAAGAAAGTGAAATCGGGCAGATATGATAAAGCAATATTCACTCTTTATGCAAATGGACTAGAAACTGGAAGAGATGAATGGTTATTCGATTTCTCTGAAAACAATTTATTTGAAAAAGTAAAATTGTATATAGACGCATATAACAAAAGTGTGAAAAGTGGTAAAAAGTTAAATTCAATTAAATGGAATCGCGACTTAGAAAACCTATTCAAGAGAAAAGTCCTTGTCAAATACGATGAAAATAAATTACGAAAAGTACATTTTCGACCTTTCATCAAAACATCTTTTTATGCGGATACAGATTTAAATTACTTACTAACTAATTTCCACTTTGAAATTTTTTCAAAAGATTTAGATAAGGATAATATAGTATTCGCATTAACTGGAATTGGTTATACACAACCTTTTCATTGTTTAGCTTTTACAACGTTAACAGAAAGGCATACAGTAGAAAAATCTCAATGTCTTCCACTTTACCGATACACAGAAAGCGGCGAGCGGATAGAAAACATAACCGATTGGGGCTTAGAGCAATTCCGCAATTATTATAATGCCCAAACACCAATTAATGTAGAGACGCCCCGCCGGGGCGTCTCAAAAACAGAAGCAGACGTCCCACCGGGACGTCTCTACGGTAAGAAACAAATTACCAAAGAAGATATTTTCCACTACACATATGCTGTTCTTCATAATCCGGCGTACAGAAAGAAGTATGAGCTAAACCTAAAGAGGGAATTCCCGCGCATTCCTTTTTACTCCGACTTTTGGCAATGGGCAGAGTGGGGCAAAGAGCTAATGGAATTACACATCAATTACGAAACCGTAAAACCATTTTCCTTAAAAACAATTAATGTAGAGACGTCCCGGTGGGACGTCTCAGCTACAAAAGGCAGACGCTCCACTCCCGCAAATTGCGCGGGACAAGCTCTGCCGTCTCAACAAGAGGAACAAGACGCATCTAACGTAAAGACGCGCCATCCCGCAACAAGCGCGGGACAAGTTGCCTCGTCTCTACAGAGCAGTAAAGACGCATCGAATTCGTCTCAAAAAACAAACGTAAAGACACGCCATGGCGTGTCTCTACAGCCAATAAACAAAGTAAAACTCAAAGCCGATAAAGAAGCGGGCATAATAGAACTTGATGAGCAGACGCAGCTAACCGGCATTCCCAAAGAAGCATGGGAATATAAACTGGGCAACCGTTCCGCACTGGAATGGATTCTCGATCAATACAAAGAAAAGAAACCAACCGATCCTACCATTGCGGAAAAGTTTAACACATACCGTTTTGCAGACTATAAAGAGCACGTAATAGATTTACTAAAGCGCGTTTGCACCGTAAGTATAGAAACAATGAAGATTGTAAGAGAGATGGAGAAAGAATAATGAACAGAAATAGTAAAGCGGAAATTGTTACTTATCAAGATGCCGGGAAAAAGAAGCTTTTTGAAGTATTGCTAAAAAATGAAAGTCTTTGGTTATCTCAAAAAATGATGTCAGAGTTGTTTCGAAAGGATTCAGACACCATAGGATTACATATCAAGAACATTTACAAGGAAAAAGAATTAGACAGAAGTTCAACTACCGAGGATTTCTCGGTAGTTCAAAAAGAAGGAAAAAGAGAAGTACAAAAACGTGTTTGTTCTTTTGCTGTAAAAAATAATCGGAATATTTAGTTAGATGGAAAAAGATTAACTCAACCCCCAACCCCTTCTCTTAAGAAGAGAAGGGGAACAAGGGGATGAGTTGGAAAAAACATACAGAACAATTTTTAGAAAAAGTGGATAAGAATATGAAGCAAGAAATCGAACAACTCGGTCGCTCTAAACAAACTGCAGTAAAAACTATTTATGCGGCAATGCAAATTCTGAAAGAAGCCGGAGGTGAACTTCAAGGCAAAGAAGTATTACGCCTTGTTGAACAAAGAGTAGAACTAAATGATTGGGAAAAAGGTAATTACGAAAAAACGGGTTACATTCGTTGGCGCTCCATTATGCACTTCTGGACTATTGACTGTATTAAAGCCGGCTTCCTAATTAAAAAGAAAGGTATTTGGTATTTAACAAAAGAGGGAGAAAAAGAATTAGAACTTGGTCCTTTGGGCTTTCTTAATTCAGCTACTGATAAATACCGAAAATGGAAATCATCCCGACCGGTTGTAGATGTTGTAAGTGATAATGGAGAGGATACGGATAAAATTCAAAAAGCTAGATTGGAAGAACTTGAAGATGAAGCATTGGATGGAATAAAGAATTTTATCAGTGCTAAAAATGGTTATGAGTTTCAAGATATGGTGGCAGCACTTTTAAGAGCAATGGGTTATTATACTCCTTTTGTAGCTCCGAAAGGAAAAGACGGGGGTATAGATATAATTGCTTATCAAGATCCGCTCGGTACAAAATCTCCACGCATTAAAGTTCAAGTTAAACACCATCCGGATACTTCAATTGCTGTAAAGGATATTAGAAGTTTACTTGGCTTACTTAACAAGGATACTGAAATAGGTCTTTTTGTTACTTCCGGCTACTTTTCTTCGGACGCTGAAAGATTAGTCCGTGAATCTCATATTCATTGTAAGCTAATAGATTTCACAGAATTTATTTCACTTTGGCAAGAATACTATTCCAAATTTACCGATGAAGAGAAAAACCTACTGCCTCTTCATCCAATATATTTTTTAGGTGTAAACGAGTAAGAATTTTAAGAATAACTCAACCCCCAACCTCCCGCTTTGCGGGATAAACTCTTCTTCCCGCAGAGCGGGAGGGACCAAGGGGATGAATTCGTAAATAGCACAACTCCTCGCTTCTTCTTCCCGCAAAGCGGGAGGGAACAAGGGGATGAGTTTGAAAAAGAAATGAGCTTAAACGCTAAAAAAGAGTTGGTAGAAATTGCAAAGCAGTTATGCCGCGATTTAAGAAAACGCTCTACAAAAGCTGAAGAATTACTTTGGGAACAATTAAGGAACAGAAAATTAGATAACAAAAAGTTCTACCGTCAGTATCCAATATTTTATGATATAACCGGCAAAGAATCTTTTTTTATTGCAGACTTTTTCTGCTTTGAAACTAAACTTGTAATTGAACTTGACGGCGCTATACATGACTACCGGTTAAAAGAAGATATGCAAAGAACTGAGATTCTAAACTTTCTCGGTCTAACAGTGATTAGATTTAAGAATGAGGAAATAGAGACGGAATTAGAAAAAGTTTTAGCAAAAATTAAAAATGTAAGATAACTCAACCCCCAACCCCTTCTCTTAGCAAGAGAAGGGGCGAGGGGATGAGTTGGAAAAAAAATATGCTAAAACGTGCTTGTATTATTTGCGCAAAGCTAGTTGCAAAGTGTGTCCAGTTTAACTTCATGGAGCAAAAATGAAATCCCTACAAATTTTTCTTCTTCTATTTATTTCATCTCAAATTTTCGTTTCGTGTGTGGATTTGCCTTTCGAGCCCGATGTTCAGTTTGTACAGATAGATTTTAAGTATAACTTCAACGATCAACTGAATACTTTTCAACGCTATTATCAAAAAGATTTGATTATTGATGGCGCAGTAAGAACAGAATTCTGGCTAACGGAAGAAGAACAAAACAGAATACTCGAAAAAGCGAATGAGATCAACTTTTTCTCATTGCCGGATTCAATGTTGAATAGAAGCCCCGTTGAGATATACCCAAATCCGTTGCAGTATTTAAGAATCAAGAATGGAGAAAAGGAAAACACCGTAGTCTGGAACTATATGCTGCCCGCATATCAATTACCCGGATATAGAAAACTGCTTGAACTTGCTGAAGTTATAAGGATAATTGTAGAATCCAAGCCGGAGTATTTAAGACTGCCTCAGCGTAACGGCGGGTATGATTAGCATATTCGGGTTTAAAGCTTATAGCCTATATGTTACTTTATTAGTTCAGTAACCCCAAAAACAAAGAAATAATAACCTTGAATCGTCGATTACTTATTACGAATCAACGAAAGAATATTAAATGATGCTGTCTCAAAAGCAAGATTTTATCATAAAATAGCCCGCGGATTCCCGCAAAGAGCGCGGGACATGGAACACGGATTTAACAGATTATCGCAGATTATTTTTTTGAATAATTTCTTTTGAGACGGTCTCATGGTTGTAAAATAAATCTAATCCGGCATTAGCAGAAATAGAAAATAATTTCAATTCGGAGCCAACTCAAATAATTAACTGAAGTTACGCAAGAGCTGAACTTTATGAAGTTTTCTTAGTGAAACTTGGTGACTTTGTGCCCTAGTGGCTCGATTACTTATATTTTCTATTGCCACCAAGTCACAAAAGCACCAAGAAATCACAAAGTGCGTAACTTCAGTTATTTAAAATATAGTTGTATCAATCTAAGCTGGCGGTTGTGTTTTTACCGTATAAGTGTGGATGAGTTGACATTCATATAAATTATTTGCGGAGCTACAATGAAAAAAGTAACTATTGTTTCTTCTCTGTTTATTTCGCTCTTGTTATTTAGTAATCTGTTCTCACAAACCACATTAACCGATCTTGGAGATTTTACTAGTCAAGAGAGTATACTACCAACATCAATCAATTATACTGCCGATTATGGAAATTACCTTTATGTCGCCGGATCAAATTCCATTTACGTTTATGATATCAGCAATCCGGAAAAACCGGACTACATAAAGACAATCGGCTATGCAGCAGTAAAAGTATGGGCTGGAAACGGAATTCTTGCTGCATACAATGGAACCCAAATAGCAATTTATGATCTATCTTCGCCGGCAAATCCATTAAAGAGGGCAGATTATCTGGCGGGTAACGATTTGTATCAAGTTTCTTTCAAACCAAATTATATGTGTGTGCTTTACATGCATGAACCGGTTAAAATAGGAACCTACGAAATGGTTGATGTTTCCGATCTTTCATCACCATTGCTAAAGGGTTCCTATAAAGTTGGTGATATTGATGGTTTCTGTTTTACTTTTTCTGCTGATAACAATAAAGTATATACAGCACATTATAATTACGGTATTGATAAATCAGTTGTAACCGAGTTGGATATTACACATCCGGTAACCATTCAGAAACTAAGACAATTCAGTACAGAGAAAAATATTTTTAAAATTGCTTTCGAAGAATCTATACTCTACATATTAAAGGATGCAAATTTTGAAGGTCCTTCTACTCTCGAAGCGTATGATATTAGTTCCGGCAATGATTGGGTTCTACTAGCCTCGGTTCAAGTTAGTACCAGCCGTGCTCAAGATATGCACGTTTTCGGTAATTCTATTACGCTAAGTCTATTAGACGGCGGAGTTAAAGATTACACATACAACAGCAGCACAAAAGCTTTTACTGCCGGACAATCAATTGCATATAACGGCGCTTCACATTTTTCTCATCACCTAAGCACTTATTCTCCACCATCATCTTCGGTTAGATCATCTGTTTCTTCCGCGGCAGCAATTTATGACCAAATTATCTATTACATAATGAACAACGTAGTAGGTTACAGTGATTATCGAGGGACTAAAATAACGATAGTAAAAAAGTTAATTAAAAAAGAGGAAGAAAAAGTAAATTTAACAATGGCTGTTTCGCCAACTGAGGCATCGGCAGACGGATGCACTGTTACGCCTCCTGTTGGGCTTCACGAGTACAATAAAAACGCTATAGTAACGATAGATGCAAATGCAGCTACCGGCTGGGTTTGGGATAAATGGACAGGCGATGCCTCCGGTTCACTGAAACCTCAAGGAATTATGATGGACCGTGATAAAAGTGTTCAAGGGAATTTTCAACCAGTTCTACAACTAAGCTTATCTTCCCCGGCGCAAAGGGTTACTTGTCCTCCAAAAGAAGGGGAAGAACTTACAATTGCAACTGCTTCAATTTTTGTTGATGGAGTAGATTGGGAATTAACGCATTTAACTTTTACTGCTGTAGAAAAAGTAAAATCAACTTATACAGAAGCATGGATAGAATACAATTCCAATAAATTAAAGGGAACACTTGCGGTTGATGCCTTGAATAATATTACATCAATCTCATTTCAGCCTACAATTAGAATTAACGAAGGCACAACACTGCAAGTACGGCTATTTTTCAAGTTCAACTTCCCTGTGATCTCAATAGAAAAAGGAGTATTCCTACCTCTTGACGAAGTCAAAAAATACATGGTAAGTATTTCTACTGACCAAATTACTTGCTTACCTGTTCCTCCACCAGCCAGACCCGGAGTTAAACTTCCATCAGAAATATTAACAAGTTCACTTCAGACTTTGGCTACAGTAATTAATACATCCCGCACACCTAATATTGGGTTTGTTAATATATCAGATGCAGTCACTTCAAATCTAACGCAGAAACATGATCGTGTTGAAGTTTGTCCTTGCGAAATGGAAGAGAGTGTTGAGCTAAAATCAAAAAAATCTTTGACAATAAAATCCAAACTTGGTAGAGAGGTAACAAAAATATTTCCACCGGAATCTAAAAAATATGTTTTCAGTCTTGAGGATTATACGACTATAAATGGTTTTACAATTGATGGAAATAAGACCGCCTCTGTTGGGATACTATTACCAAAGACAGAGTATTGCGAAATAACAGACAATGCTATTGTCAATTGTCTGGAAAGCGGGATTGCAATTGGAGAATACCGTACCAATCACATTTCCGAAGACAATCAAATCTTAAGGAATAATATTTTTAATAACGGTATTGGTGTTTTCCACAAAAACGGCTTGCGTAATATAATTTCCAATAACGCCATCCACCATAACAAGGAACAAGGAATTTCTGCTGGATTAAACTATGCTTATGCCCCACAAGGAATGGATTTGACTATGTCGGATTTTATTGTAATCCAGAGGAATACAATTTATTCTAATGAAGGGAATGGAATTTATTTTGTGGGTCATTCTAGTTATATAACCGAAAATAAAATTTATAATAATGCTGAACGCGGTATTCATATTTGGGAAACCGTATCCAATGTGGACATAAAGAAAAATAATATCTCGGGGAACGGTAAAGAGGGTATCTGGATGACTGGCGATCACATATTTGTTGAAGACAATAAGGTGTATAAAAACAAATACTCTGGAATTGCGGCAACCAACGTTATGTACTCTGACATAAGTAGTAACGTGGTTGAGAACCATGACATTAAAAACCGGGGCGTGGGAATCGAGGTATTCAATTCAAACATGATTGCGGTTTTCTTAAATTCACTCCGACAAAATTGTACTGGAATTACCATCACCGGTTCTGATCAAATATATATATATGCTAACGATATATCTAACTCTTGGTGCTTATTTACCGGTGTGAATGTTTATAACTCTACTGTTGATATTACCCGCAATGAAATAGCAAATAATAATGGTAACGGTATTTTTCTAACTAACAATTCAAAAGCATCTATTACCGGTAATAATATTTTTGGAAATTCCGCTTTTGGGTTAAACAATGCAGACCCCACAGTTAAGATTACCGCCAACAATAATTGGTGGGGAGATAAGAGCGGACCGGGCAGCAACGGTATAACAGGCAATGTAATATCCACAAGCTGGCTTTCTACTCCGCTGGCTTTATCTTGCTTTGCTGTTAAGGACACTGCTTACTCAAACTCTGGTAAAGTTGATTCAACCACTGTCTATTTCAGAAATTATAAATTTCCGAATGATATGATTGATATTAAAATTTCTGATCAGAAAGGTTGGATTACAAGTCCTCTCGCATTTACTTTACAATCTAATGACAGCACAGGTGCTTCATCTCAGATATTTTTTACTGTTCCGGCAGCTTCAGATGGAATGATTAATAAGGTTAATGTACTTGCAACTTCTCAATCCGAACCAACAACAACCGCCAAAGATTCATTTTATGTTTTAGTATATCAGCCCCAGTTGCATAAGATAGCTATTACCCCGGATTCAACAGTTGTAACCGTAAACGATACGACAAGTTTATCAGCAGCCGGCACAGATCAATACGGAAATTTGATTACTATAAAACCCTCATGGCAGAGCAACTTGGGGAGTATTACAACTTCGGGTATATTCACTTCCCCAACGGCTGGAACTGCCACAATTACTGCTAAAGATTCTGTAACGGGAAAGCAGACGCAGACTATAATTCGTGTTACTGAACAAAGATCACAACTACAAAGTATTTCCGTTTTGCCGGATTCCATCTCTCTCTTTCCGGATCAGATGTATCTATTCGCTTCAAAAGGAATTGATCAATTTGGATTTTTATATTCTACAAATATCCTATGGAGCTGTGGCAAGGGTACAATCAATTCGCATGGATTATTCCATGCAGACAGCAGTTTTGGAACTTGCACAATAGAAGCAAAAGATACGCTCACTGGCATAAAGGGGACTGCAAAGGTTACAATAAAAAAACCGGTTTCGGTTAAAGAAGAAGTTCTTCCAACAGCTTATTCTCTTTCTCAGAACTACCCAAATCCGTTTAATCCGGAAACAAGAATTAAATATGATTTGCCTAAGACATCGCACGTTGTATTGAAAGTTTATGATATTCTTGGAAGGGAAGTAACTACACTTGTTAACAAAGAACAAACAGCCGGGAAGTATGAAGTAGTGTTTTCTTCTAAAAAGTTAAACTTGGCAAGCGGATTTTATATTTATCGAATTGTTGCAGATGAATATTCTTTTGTGAGGAAGATGATCCTAGTTAAGTAACTGAAGTAATACACAACAATTATATCCAAAAACTTCATCGGGAATCCGGTACAAGTTCACTGGATTCCCGATAACACATTAATGACTTCAGTAATATTTCGGGGCTCTGATTATTTACTATCTTTATAGCCAGTTGTATGAATTAGATTCGGAAAATTGACAAAAGGAAGTTAAAAGCAATTATTCAAAAATTTATCAGCGGAAATCATGATAAATCCGTTCAATCCGCGTTCCATTTTTTGATTTTTATAATCGAAAGATTTCCCCGATGCTTGCGTCGGGGAAAAGAGATGAATAAATTGGAAGTATGAGTGAACATGTCATTAAAAGTCATAACAAAA
>JAZDFQ010000023.1:0-60133 GCA_043807765.1 Ignavibacteriota bacterium | reverse complement strand
AAAGTGGGAACATCAGGTAACATTAACTTACATATTGAAAGTTGGGTATAACGCTTACATTTCTTGCCGGACGATAATCAAGACCTGCCATAAAGAAAGAGTTGCCGTCACTATCTAAATCTTTATTTGGGTCATAATTATCAAATCTTCCAACAAATTTGAAATCATCGGAGAGAGCTGCCCATCCCCAAAGAGAGAAACCAAAACTGTTATGATTCTGAAGAGTTGAAGCAGCAGATTTTGCAAAATTATTTTGAATTGATCTTGTAAAAACTTCTGCACCTAAAGAAAAATCATCTTTCTGTTTATATCCTAAGAATGCAGAACCAACAAATTGGTTATTGGATTTTGACTGATTATCAAAGTTGTCAAGCTTATTTCCTTTCGAAGCATAATCAACATGAACAGTTGCTTGAAAACCGTCTGAAAATTTAAAGTGAAGCATTGCATAATATCTTTTATACTTATCGGTTTCAGGACCGTTACTGCTGTTGTTGGCAATTTTTAACCAGTAATTAACTGTACCATCTTCTGCAAACTTTCCTTTAAGGTCTATACCAAAATCTCTTGAAGAAACGATTTCATCAAGATCCATAATTGTTTTTTCCAACGATCTGTAACCCCACGCAGCTTCTGAAACATCATATGCAGGAGTTGGTGAAATACCAATTATCATATCCGAGCCGCTGATAAGACCTTTCCATTTTAAGTACGCGTCCTTTACCATAACTCCAAGTTTACCGCCGGGAGTGTTTGAATTTGCACCTTGATCTGTCTCTGTGCGGAAACGGGCATCAAATTTTTCTGAAATAGAAAAATCTGCTGTAAAATAAATTCTTCTTATCTGGAAACCGTTGATATCCTTTTTAGCGGTATCTGCATTCTCTATATTGTAGAAAATATCGCTGTACATCAATCCGCTCAACTTTACTTTGTCTTTTACTTCCTGAGCAAAATTAAGTGCAGCAAACAAAACTAATATTATCGAGATGGTGCAGATTCTTTTCATAACAAGATCCCTCATATATTTCTTTTTGTGATGATCAAACTTATATTTTGAATATTAACCCAATGTTATGGTAATGTTAAGGAATTGTTAAATTACTTATCAAACAATAAGTTCTGCTCTGCCCCATTCTCTGAATTTATTTGCAATAAATTCAATTACTTGATTGTGTTCTTCAGAGCCGTTCCCGGTTATTTGAATCGGAGGACCAAATGACATAAAAACTTTTTTTGACGGATCAATTTTGCCAACTTCTTTTATGTGCTTTCCATTCCCCCATGCATCTGTTATAAGTGCAAACGGAATTACCTGTACGTTATTTCTCTTAGCTAACTTAGTCCCGAGTGAATTAAATAATGCCGGATTAAAAACAGACGATCTTGTTTTCTGAGGAAAAATTATTACTGATTTTCCGTTTTGAAGTCTTTTACTTCCTTCTTCAAGTACAATCTTCAAATCTTCGCGTGGATTTTCTCTTCCAACTAAAATGGGATCTCTTGCAAGTGCGATAGCTCCGAACAACGGATACTTGCTAAGTTCTTCTTTAATCACATAAACAACCTGTTTAATTGGACGAATGATAGACGGCAGAATCATTGTCTCGAGTGTGCTCATATGATTCCCTACAAAGACAACCGGACCTTCAGCCTTCCTTATATTATCCATTCCTGATAAATGAAATTCAATTCCGGTACGTTCTAAACTTCTAAAAGTATCGAGTGATGAATCATACCATTTTTCACAATTATAAATTCCTTTTTTGGCATTCTTATTCGAATACAAAAGTATCCGAAGCATGTTTGTAAAAAAATAAAGTGTGGGAAAGAATTTTTTTCTGTGAAGTTTTTTGTCCGTTCTATATTCGTCTTGATCGGATATTCTATTTCGGAAAATATATTCTTGCTGCATAACTTGTACTAATTTTGGAATGAAATTACAAAATGATGAAAATCATTACAAGATTATTTTGAATTCTAAATGATAAAAAAATGAAGTGATAAAAATGAAAAATAAATTTGTGACCCCAACGAGATTCGAACTCGTATTGACGCCGTGAAAGGGCGCTATCCTAACCATTAGATGATGGGGCCAATATTAGTCACAAACTTTTGTGGGTGAGCAATGGGGATCGAACCCACGACCTTCTGGGCCACAACCAGATGCTCTAACCAACTGAGCTATGCTCACCATATTTCAAGAAATCAAATGAACAATTTTTAAGCTGTATGCCCAAGTGGACTCGAACCACTAACCTACAGCTTAGAAGGCTGTTGCTCTATCCAATTGAGCTATGGGCACATTAATAAAAAGAACGTGCTAATAATTCTATTAACACACATTCACTCTTCAGATTGTCGGGGCGACAGTCCGCCAAAGGCGGATCGAACCTGCGACTTCTTGGTCCCAAACCAAGCGCTCTAGCCGGGCTGAGCTACTCCCCGATAGGGAAGAAAACATCGTTTCAAAATTGGGCTTCAAAGATATATTTTCTGTTTTGAAATGTCAATCAAAACGATACGTTTCCCCTTCAATTAGATTATTCCTATTTTAATCTCAACAAATACCCAAAATGATGCACCTAATTCTACTTTTAACTAAGCGCTTCTTAAATTCCAATAGAGAGTCGGGATTGGTTTCTTCAGTTTCGAAAATTACTATTAGTGGAATTGCCCTTGGTATTACAGTAGTAATCCTCGCTTTAACAATTCTTGATGGTTTTGAAAGAGTTGTTTCAGATAAAATAAATGAGTTTAGTTCGCAGATTAAGGTAACAGGATTTGGAAATAGGAATCTTCCTGAAGCTGAGTTTGTTGCAAAAAAAATATTTGCAAATTTTGGAAATGATGCCTCTTCTGTTGATCCTTTTTCCAGCAAATTGGCGATAATTAAATCTAAACGGATTACCGATGGAATTAATCTCACCGGCATAACCACCAACTATGCGAAGAGTTCATTCAGCAAATTTTTAGTTGAAGGTGGAATATTCACTTCCAACCCTAGCGGAAAAGAAATATTAATAGGTAAAAATCTTGCTCAAAGGTTGATGGTTAAGAATGGTGATAAAATTGCGATCTTCTGCTTAAAGGGTAATTCTCCTCCTTCTCAAGATAATCCGCCAGCTATTGAACAATTCATCGTAAAAGGAATTTTTGAAACTGGAATTTCCGAATACGATGATGGGAATGCATTTATTAATCTTCAAGAAGCCCAGCAGCTATTCGGTATGGGGGATGAAGTTTCGGGATTCAACATTTCATTAAAGGATTTCGAAAAAGCATCTTCCCTTTCTTCACAACTACAGGATTATCTCGGTTATCCATTTTATGTTAGAACAATTCAGCAAGTTCATCAAAATATTTTCACTTGGATCGAGCTACAAAAAAAGCCCATTCCCATTGTCCTTGGACTGATAATAATAGTAGCACTATTTAACATAGTCGGAACGATGTTAATGGTTGTATTGGAGAAAACCAACTCAATTGGAGTGTTAAGATCGCTTGGATTAAAACGTAAATCAATTCTGAAAGTTTTTTTAGGTAACTCACTCTACTTAGTAGCATGGGGTTTGTTGCTAGGCATTTCTCTTTCTTTGATTCTAAGCTTTCTTCAACAGCAATTCAATTTAATTTCCTTACCGGGCGGAGTTTACTTTGTAACAAGTGTTCCAATTTCAATTCGGTTTGAAAATTACGCCTTAGTAACCATCATTACAATTTTAGCGGCTTTCTTTTCATCATTAATTCCGGCTTATGTAGCTTCTAAAATAAAACCAATTACAGCAATTAGATTTGATTAAGATGATAGAACTTTTCATTGCAAAAAAATATTCGAGGGCAAAACACAAACTTAACTTCATAGGTTTGCTTTCAATCATTTCTACTTTAGGGATTACCATCGGCGTTGCCGCATTGGTGATTGTACTTTCTGTTTTCAATGGATTCGGATCTATTGTTACAAAAATCTTAGTGAGCTTCGATCCTCATGTAAAGGTATTATTACTTGATAAATCTACTCCATCAAATCTTGCCAAAGTTAGAAGCGCAATTCAGTCTTTACCGAATATGAGTTCATATTATTCAGTAATGGAAGGCAAATCACTTTTCATAAATAGCAAAACATATGAAGTGGTAAATTTCAAAGGGGTTGATATTTCTCCGGAGCAACAAGAATGGAGTGTTAGTTCAAAAATCATTAGCGGAAAATCCGATCTTTCCGAAAACAATATTGTAATTGGTTTAGCATTAGCATTAAAATTAGGTGTTCGTGTTGGCGATACAATTTCGGTTACATCAGCTCATAATATTGAAAGGACCATCACAACCCTATCTCTCCCGCGAACAATGAAATTAGTTATCAGCGGACTTTTCGAATCTAGTAACAGAGACTATGATGCCGGCTACGCATTTAGTTCTATAAAAACAGCTCAGCAATTGTTAGGCGGGAATCAAAAAATTTCGGGAATTGAGATTAGGTTAAAAGATTTCAATGACGCGGAATCCATCAAAACGGACCTTGAAAAATCACTAGATACCAAAGTGTTTTCCGTTCTAAGCTGGTATGATTTGCACAAACAACTTTATAACGTAATGTTAATTGAGAGATGGGCTGCATATATAATTCTATGTTTGATAATTGCAGTAGCAACTTTTAACATATTTGCTTCCTTAACCATGACTGTAATTGAAAAGAAACGCGACATTGGAATTTTGCGATCCCTTGGGGTAAATCAAAAATCCATTCATAAAATATTTATGTTCAGCGGATTAATGATTGGTGTAGCCGGTACAGTATCCGGTCTAGCAATTGGACTTTTAGTTTGTTATTTGCAAGTTCACTATAAATTTTATCCTCTCGATCCGATGAAATATATCATCGATGCACTGCCGGTTCAAGTTAGGTTTACCGATATTCTTGCAATAAGTTCAATGGCAATTTTGCTAGCGTTTCTTGCTGCTTATTTTCCAGCAAAACGTGCGGCTAAAACAGTGGTAATCGATTCAATAAAGTACGAGTGAAAATGAGCGAGATAATTCTTTCAGCAAAAAATATTCGCAAGGCATTTACTAAAGCCAACAGCGAAAAGTTAGAAGTGTTACAAAATGTTTCGCTTGATATTGAGAGAAGCAAAATCAGTATGATCGTTGGTGCGTCCGGCGCCGGGAAAAGTACACTTCTGCACATTATCAGCGGTTTGGATTCCGCGGATTCCGGCTCGGTAGAAATATCTACAACCAATATTTTTACTCTTAGCGATGACAAACTTTCAAAGTTCAGAAATAAACACATAGGATTCGTTTTCCAGTTCAATCACTTATTACCAGAGTTTGACGCGCAAGAAAATGTTGCCATACCCTTAATGATTGCGGGAGAAAATCTTTCCAAAGCGAAAAAACGAGCTGCAGAATTACTTGAATTAGTTGGACTGAAAGAACGGCTAACGCATCGTCCTTCTGAACTTTCCGGCGGCGAAGCTCAGCGAGTTGCTGTTGCTAGGGCTTTAGCAAACAATCCCGATATTATTTTTGCAGATGAACCAACCGGCAATTTGGATTCCGTTAACAGCGAAATGCTTCATAAATTAATGTTCGAATTGCGGGACAAGTTCTCTGCCACATTTTTAATTGTTACTCACAATCCCGAGTTAATAAAACTTGGCGATGTGGTTTTCGAAATGAAAGACGGAAAAATATTCAAACAAGAACGAGGAGAATAATGAGTACTTCACGTAGAGATTTTCTTAAGACTTCATTGATGACCGGCGCGGCAATTGGTCTATCCAACATTCCAGCAATTGGAAGTGATCTTGACGTACTACAAGCACCTTCAACGAAAAATAAAAATGTAGTTGGATTAGCTTGCGAACCCCTTAACAAAGTTAGAATTGGATTTATTGGTTTAGGAATGCGCGGACCAGACGCAGTTGACCGCATGATGAAAATTGAAGGCGTAGAAATTAAAGCGCTTGGAGATTTGGTGCCAGAAAGAGTAAAAACGGTAAATGAACTAGTTAAAAAAGCCGGCAGACCGGAAGCGATTGAATATTCCGGCAGTGAAGACGCTTGGAAGAAAATGTGTGAACGTGATGACATTGATTTGATTTATTCATGCACTCCTTGGCTTTTGCATACACCTATTGCTGTTTACGCAATGAAGCATGGCAAACATGCCGCGATTGAGGTTCCTATAGCTGTTAGTCTGAAAGAATGCTGGGAGCTAGTTGACACTGCTGAACAAACAAGAAGGCATTGTATGATGCTTGAAAATTGCTGCTATGATTTCTTTGAAATGGCAACTTTTAATATGGTGCGCAACGGTGTACTTGGAGAGATTATTCATGCTGAATGCGCCTACATCCATGATCTGCGCTGGTTGAAATTTGATAAAGAAAAAGGTTACCAAGGAATGTGGAGATTAAATTTCAGTGAGAAGCACACCGGCAATCCTTATCCTACTCATGGTCTCGGTCCGGTTGCACAAGTAATGGATATTAACCGTGGCGATAGAATGGAGTATCTCACTTCGATGTCAACAAATCAATTTGGAATGTCTTTATATGCTGAAGATAAATTTGGTAAAGATTCTACAGAGGCAAAACAGACTTACAAACTTGGTGATATGAATACAACTCTTGTTCACACAGCGAATGGTCATACAATTATGATACAGCATAACACAACTAGCCCGAGACCTTACAGCAGAATTCATTTACTAAGTGGAACAAAAGGAATCGCTCAGAAATGGCCAGCGCAGAAAATTGCTCTCGAGCCAAAACCACATGAATGGCTGAAAGAAGATGAATACAAAAAATTAATGACTCAGTATGAACATCCACTCGCTAAGAAAATTGGCGAGAAAGCACGCGAAGTTGGCGGGCACGGCGGAATGGATTTCATTATGGATTACAGATTGATTCATTGTTTGAGAAACGGCTTACCGCTTGACCAAGATGTTTATGATGGAGCCACATGGTCAAGTATTGTTGAGTTAAGCGAATTGTCCGTAAAGAATAAAAGTAAGTCTATTGAAGTTCCCGACTTTACTCGCGGGGCTTGGAAGACAACGAAACCTATTGGAATTATTTCGTAGAGGTATTCTTTGTAGAGACTTGCCGTCAGCCCAATGATGTCAGGTTAAGTTGTGGGCTGAAGCCCATTATTATTTTTCTTGCCTCAACCCCACACTTAAGTGTGGGGTTTCTAAGCACACTCTTTTCTTATTGGACTTTAGTCCCAGACCTATTTCACTTAACCTGATAGCATTGTGCCGTCCGCCTCGGTTAGACCGAGTCTAGACGAGCGGCAAGTCTCTACGTTTTATTCCTTAAATGTTTTCTAAATAATCCATCATCAAACGAACACCAAAACCGGTATCCCAATTTTTTGTGTAGTTATTGTAATCGTGTTTAATTGCAGGACCGGCAATATCAAGATGTGCCCAAGGAATTTTCTCATCAACAAAATGCTCTAAAAACTTTCCGGCAGTAATTGCACCACCCCATCTTTGTCCAAGATTAGCAACATCAGCTATGTCGCTCTTAATCATTGTTTTATAATCGTCCCAGAAAGGCATTCTCCACAAGCGTTCAAAAGTTTTATTGCCCGCTTCATCCAAACGTTTAGCAAGGTCATCATTCTTGGTAAACATACCGGCAATGATTACACCGAGTGCAACAGCAATAGCACCGGTGAGAGTAGCAAAATCAATTATTTCATCCGGCTTTTGCTTGGACGCATAATGAAGAGCGTCCGCCAAAACAATTCTACCTTCTGCGTCTGTATCTTTCACTTCAATGGATTTGCCGGAAGCCGCGACAATTACATCGCCCGGTTTATATGCTAAACCGTTTATCATATTTTCTACGCAAGGAATAACACCAATAATTTCCACGGGAAGTTTTAACGCAGCCGCTGCTTTTATTGTACCAACTACACAGCCGCCGCCAGCCATATCGGCTTTCATTTCAAGCATACTTTGTGTTGGTTTGATTGACAATCCGCCGCTATCATAAGTGACTCCCTTTCCAACCAACGCAATTTTCTTTCTAGATACTTTTGGCTTGTATTCTAAAACCATCATTAACGGATCGTGGTTACTAGCACCTCCGACAGCAAGAATTGCGTTCATCTTTCTCTTCTGCAATTCCTTCTTATTCATTACGGTTACTTTAACACCGAGCTTAGTCAACTCGGATTTTGTGCGCTTAGCAAATTCTTGCGGAGTAAGCGTTATTGCCGGTTCGTTAACAAGGTCGCGTGTAAAATGTACAGCAGACATAATTTGGTTTGTTTTTTCAATCACTTTATTTACAAGTGATTTATCGGAATAGTGCAGCACAAACTGCAAGTTCTCTTTTGAATTTTTATCAGACTTATACTTATTGAAAGTATAATTGCCAAGATGAATTCCCTCTACAATAGTCTGGATTAAGTATTCATCACTGATGAAATGTCCCGGGAAATGACTGAATGCCGGGACGACGACATGAACCGTTTTGATTTGCTTTGATTTAAGTGTTGGAATCAATCCGGCAAAGTAATCGCGGAAAAAGTCTGAAGAGAAATCCTTATCCACTTTAGCTTTCTTAAGAAATACTACCGATGGCTCGCCAAAGGAAGAATAGTAAACCAAATCGCTGTTCTTCTTATCAAGAAAACTTTTCTTCTGGATTAAGTTTTGCGGGAAACTGAAGGAAGCGAAAAAATCATCAACTAATTTTTCCAAGTTTTTGCCTTCTATAAAAAACTTAACCAGACCGGCTTCTTCACCAAATTTCAGTTTGTCGCTTTCGGCTTTAATGCTAAGATTGAAATGCATTCTATCTCCTAATTATTCAAATATTTTTGTGCAGCAGGAATAACTTTTTCTTTAATGGAATCAATTGTAATGTTGAAGAGTCTAGAGCCGGAAGCGTTTCGGTGCCCGCCGCCGTTAAACTCCGCCGCTAGTTTGTTAACCGCAATTTCACCTTTGGAGCGAAAGCTAATTTTTATTCCATCGTTCAATTCATAAAACAAAATTCCAATTTCGACATTGCTAATTGTTAAACAATAATTCACAAAACCATCAACATCAGCTTCGCTGGTTCCAGTTTTTGCCAGCATTTCCTTTGTAACAATCATAAAGGCAATTTGTTTGGTTGAATCTAACTGCATCGTACTCAATGCTTCGCCCAAAAGTCTTACTCTTCCAAAATTAAATTGGTTATAAACTTTATCATAAACTTCCGGCGGATTAATTCCATAAGAGATTAGTTCTGCAATCATCTGATGAACTTCCGGCGTTGTTCTTTCAAAACGAAACGAACCGGTATCCGTCATAATCGCAACATAAAGTTGGTTTGCAATGAAACAATCAATATCAACAATTTCAGTTTCCTTAATAAACTTGAACAAGATTTCGCCGGTTGCAGAGTATTCTGTGCCTCCAACAATCAAATCAAAAATATCTTCCGGGTCCTGGTGATGATCTATGCAAACTTTTAAGCCTTTAAATGAGCGTAAACCGGCTTCCATTTTTACAACTCTAGCCGCATTATTTAAATCCAAGATTACGCAAACATCAGCTTGTGCAAAGAGTTCCGGATGTTTTTCAGCATCAAACTTCTCAATCACCTTCTCTTCATCAAGAAACTCAAGGTTGTATGGAGTTGCACTGTGATTAACAATCCTTGCATTCTTGCCAAGTTTTTTCAGCATAGCATAAAAAGCTAATTCCGAACCAAGAGCATCAGCATCGGGATTAACGTGCGTCATTAAAAGGAATGAATCATTTTCTTCAATTATTTTTTTAAGTTCTGTAAAAGCGTTCATTAACCAACCAGTTTGTTTATAAATAAATGAGGCGAAGAAAACTTCGCCTCAAAAATGATAACCATATTTATCAAATCAAAATGCGGAATTAATTTACTTCCCAAGTTCCGGATTTGAACATCAGTTTCTCGTAAGTTCCTTCACCTTTTTTCTTTTTTACGTCTTCAATTTGACCAACATAATCAATATCGTAAGTCTGTTTGTTGAACTGACGGAAAACGCCGAGTGGAGTTGGGAATCCCGGAATATCAGTAAAACGAGCTAACAAGAATACTCGTGTTGGATTCTCGTCAAACTCATCGTGAATCCAGCAATCATTTATTGAATGAACACCGTCGTTCAAATCAATAATTACCGGGTCCAAACCATTAAGCATAATTCCCTTGTCTTTATTAGCGCCAAACACAAGCGGCTTGCCATGTTCTAAGAAAATAACGTTATCAGGTTTAGTCTCTTTTTCAGTTAACGGGAAATATGCGCCATCATTAAAGATTGGGCAGTTCTGGTAAACTTCGATGAATGCAAGTCCTTTATGTTTCGAAGCGCGGCTAATCATGTCTTGCAAATGCTTAGGATCGCGGTCTAATGATCTAGCAACAAAGGAAGCGCCGGAGCCGGTTGCAACTTTAATTGGATTAAATGGCCAATCAACTGTTCCGTAAGGAGAAGATTTTGTGACCTTGCCTTTTTCAGATGTTGGTGAGTACTGACCTTTCGTTAATCCATATATTCTGTTGTTGAACATTACAATCTTTAGATTGATATTTTTCCGGCAAGCATGAATGAAATGGTTTCCACCGATGCTCATCATATCGCCATCGCCGGTTGCAACCCAAACTTGTAATTTTGGATTAGCAAGTTTAACTCCGGTTGCAATTGCAGCAGCTCTTCCGTGAATTGTATGGAATCCATAAGTATTCATGTAGTAAGGAAAACGGCTTGAACAGCCAATGCCGGAAATCCAAACGATGTTTTCTTTCTTCTCGCCAAAATCGGGAGAAGTTTTTTGTACTTGTGCAAGAATAGAATAATCGCCGCAGCCCGGGCACCATTTTACATCCAAGCCGGATGAAAAATCCTTAGTAGTATATTTTACTTCTTGCACTTGATCTATTTTATTTTCCATTGTTGCCTCCTAACACTTCGGTAATTTTCTTTTCGATTTCAGAAATCTTAAATGCTTGTCCTTGCATCTTGTTCAATTGAATCACTTCTTTCATATACTTGTTACGAAGCAATAAGGAAAGCTGTCCCAAGTTCATTTCCGGTACAAGTACTTTCTTGAACTTGCCCAAAATTTCACCAAGGTTTTTAGGGAAAGGATTGATATAGCGTAGATGAACGTGCGAAACTTTAAGACTGTTCTTGCGAACATTCTTCAAAGATTCTTTAATTACGCCGTAAGTGCTTCCCCAACTTACAACAAGTAATTCGCCTTCGGAATCACCATCAACAACAAGCTCGGGAATTGTTCCGGCAACTTTCTCTACTTTGTTTTGTCTGTGGTGAGTCATTATCTCGTGGTTTTCTGCTTCGTAACTAATGTTGCCGTAAACATCTTTCTTTTCCAACCCACCAATTCTATGTTCCAATCCCGGTGTACCCGGTATTGCCCAAGGACGAACAAGATTTTCATTACGCATATAAGGATAAAACCCTTCCGGATCAGTTCTGAATTTGACATCGATTTCCGGAAGTTCTTCCAATTTTGGAATTCTTAATGGCTCTGAACCAAACGCAAGATAACCATCAGTTAAAAGTATAACCGGAACCATAAATTTTAACGCAATGCGGGCTGCTTCAATTGCCATATAGAAACAGTCAGCCGGACTTTGAGCAGCAAGAACAACAACCGGAGCTTCACCATGTCTTCCATACATTGCTTGTAGTAAATCTGATTGCTCAGTTTTTGTTGGAAGTCCAGTACTTGGACCACCGCGCTGAACATCAACAATAACAAGTGGAAGTTCGGTCATTACACCCAATCCAATAGCTTCTGCTTTAAGAGAAAGACCCGGACCGGATGTGGTTGTTAATGCAAGATTGCCCGCGAAAGCAGCGCCAATTGCAGATGCAACACCGGAAATTTCATCTTCTGCTTGGAATGTAACAACGCCGTAATCTTTGTATTTACTAAGTTCTTGTAAAATTTCGGAAGCCGGTGTTATAGGATATGAGCCAAGGAAAAGTTTTAAACCGCTTCTTAATGATGCAGTAACAAAACCAAGAGCAGCTGCTTCGTTGCCGGAAACGTTTCTGTAAATACCTTTTGGAAGTTTAGCCGGTTTAACATCATAACGGGTTGTAAAAATTTCTGTTATTTCACCGTAATTATATCCAGCATTTAATACTCTTTGATTAGCTTCAAGAACTTCCGGCTTCTTACTAAATTTTGATTCGAGCCATTTTTGTGTAATCTCTATCGGACGGTTGTACATCCAGTAAAGCAGCCCAAGAGCATAGAAGTTTTTGCATTTCTCTTTTTCTTTAATTGAAAGAGAAAGATCTTCCAGCGCAGACATTGTAAGTTTTGTAAGTTCGATAGGAATTACATTGAACTTGGAAAGCGAGCCGTCTTCCAAAGGATTTGATTCATACTTTGCAAGCTTCAGATTTTTTGTATCAAAAGCATTTGTATTTACAATGATTGTAGCATTCTGTGCTAAATCCTTTACGTTAACTTTTAGTGCTGCCGGATTCATAGCGACCAAAACATCCGGAGAATCGCCCGGAGTTTGAATATCGCTACTGGAAAAGTGAAGTTGAAATCCGCTAACACCCGAAAGCGAACCGGCGGGGGCGCGTATTTCTGCTGGGAAATCGGGAACTGTACTTAAATCATTTCCCATTTTTGCAGTAGTATCGGTAAATTGAGATCCGGTTAACTGCATTCCGTCTCCGGAGTCTCCGGCGAAACGGATTGTTACATCGTCAACTACTTGAACTGTTTTTGCCATAATTATTTCTCTTTGTTAACCCTTAAATAATCTATTAGTGTCGATTAAAATAATGAATTGGGACATATTAACCGAATCAATTTGAAGAGCTTTTTTGATGAATTTTATTTTATTTAATTTGAAATGCTACCTTAAATTACACCATCCTTGAACAATTGGAAATCTTCTTCCATAACCAAATGCTTTTGTTGAGACACGTAAAACCGGTGCAGCCTGTTTACGCTTGAATTCATTTAGATCTACTAATCTTAAAACCTTTTTTACGATGCTTTCGTTCCCAATCTTTTCCGAAATCTCATTAAACTCTCTTTGCTCTTCCAAATACATTTTCAAAATCGAATCGAGCAGATCATAAGGAGGCAAAGAATCTTGATCCGTTTGATTAGGTCTCAGCTCGGCAGAAGGAGCTTTTTCAATTATTTCAATTGGAATAATTTCCTTCTCTCTGTTAATATAATTCGCCATCAGATAAATCTGAGTTTTGTAAACGTCCCCGATTACAGCAAGTGCGCCGCACATATCGCCGTAAAGTGTAGCGTAACCAGTAGCAATTTCAGATTTGTTCCCCGTTGTGCAAAGCAAGTAACCATGCTTATTGCTCAAAGCCATTAAATACAATCCGCGCACACGCGATTGTAGATTTTCCTCTGTTACATCTTCGCTCTTACCCTTAAAAGCATCCTTAAGCATTTCCAGTGTTTTATCAACAACTTCTTGTATAGAAATATTATCCGATGAGATGCCAAGATTTTCAATTAGCTTCACAGAATCAGTAACGCTTCCTCCACTAGAATATTTTGAAGGCATCATTACAACGTGTACATTTTCAGCTCCAAAAGCCTCAACAGCCAGATATGCCACAAGTGCGGAATCAATTCCGCCGCTTAAACCAATAAGTGCTTTTTTGAATCCGGTTTTTCGGGCATAATCTTTTAAGCCTAGAATTAATGCTTCCGTTACTTCTTCTGCAAAGCTACCTTCAATATCATTTACTGTTTCATAATCTGCTTCGGTATCAAATACAAAATAATCTTCTTCGAACTTTTTACCAATCATACAGAGTTTGCCGGTTTTGTCAAAACACATGCTCGCACCGTCAAAGATCAATTCCGTTTGTGCGCCCACACAGCATGCATACACAAGAGGAAGTTTATCATCACAGGTAAGTTTAGAAAGCATTTTCAATCGTTCAACACGCTTACCGTACGCATAAGGACTAGCTGAAATATTTATTAGAACTGTTGCTCCATCATCGTACAATTTTTTGATTGGGTCTACAGTATAGCGTCTGTGTTTCCAGTAATCTGCATCATTCCAAATATCTTCGCAAATAGAGATTCCGAGTTTCTCCCCTTTGAAATCGAAAACAAAAACATCTTTTGCAGATTCAAAATAGCGGACTTCATCGAATACATCATAATTTGGTATTAGTGTTTTGTGCTGGACGAATTGGATTTTGCCTTCAAAGCAGAGCAGTGCAGAATTGTAAACATTTGTTCCAATGTTGTCTTCAAATAATTCTGTAATCGAACCAAAGATAAGTCCAACTTCTTTTGTCTGAGAAGCTATCTCTTCTGCAGTTTTTCTAACCGCTTCACGAAATTCTTTTTTCTCAACCAAGTCCAGCGGCGGATAACCGCAAAGGAATAACTCCGGAAAGACTATTAGATCGGCTTTGTCATTTTCAGCAAGTTTATACGCAGCAAGAATTTTTTCTTTATTACCCTTTAAATCGCCAATAATTGGGTTGGACTGACATACAGCAATTTTCATTAAGTGTTCTATTCTTTTTCAGCGAAAGTTAGTAAGAAGCTCACTATTTTCAAATGCGAAGATATTTTGTTTTACAAAACCTTTTTGGAATTACAACGTCTTAATTATCAGAACAGCTAAAAGGTGCGAAGATGAAAGAAAAATTATTTCGTTCTAGAAGAACAAGAGTTATTGCCGGTGTAGCCGGTGGTTTAGCACAATATTTCAACATCGATCCGGTGATCATAAGAATTCTTTTTGTTGTACTCACAATTATGCATGGCATGGGTCCGGTAATTTATATCATCCTATGGATTGCTGTTCCGGAAGAACCGTTTGCACAAGCTTATGGAATTAATCTGGACAACACAGTTACACCGGATGGCACAGAAGCAAAATTCGAAAACATAAACATAGATGGACTTCCGCAAGAGACTAAAAAACCCGGAAGCGGTAGAATTATTGCCGGTTCAATCTTAATTCTTATCGGCGGAATCTTCTTCTTCGAAAGGTTTATTCCTTCGTTCGATTTCGGCGATATTTTCCCATTTATTTTTATTGTTGCCGGTGCTGCATTATTGTTGAACTCGGTTAAAAAGTGAGGTCTGAAATGAAAAGCGGTCAAATGTTTTGGGGATTTTTTCTACTTACTCTTGGTGCATTGTTCTTGTTGGTTAAATATGATGTGATTGTAAGTTCTTTTGAATTTGTTTGGGATTTATGGCCATTAATATTTGTGTTCTGGGGTGCGATGGTAATGTCTAAACAGTCGGTTGCGCGGCCAATCATAAATGGGTTCTTCGGAATTTTTCTCGCGGTTCTCATATTCGGATTTCTTAACAATCTTTTCGGCGGATTCAGTTTCGAGTTCGATTCTAACGATGATGCTTATTCAGAAGTTTACAAGCAAGAATATGATTCAGCAATAAAAGTTGCAAATCTCCAAATTGATGCCGGAGCCGGTTTGTTTTTTATTGCTGATACGACTTCAAATTTGGTTGATGCAAAAGCCAGAGGAATCTTAGGGGAATATGATTTCAGCTGCGATGAAACAGATTCTATTGCCAATATAGATTTTCGTATGCATACAAAGAATTTTAATCTGTTCAAAAATAAAGTGCGCAATCAGTTAAATATTAGACTGAATCCAAAAGTTGCTTGGGATTTCGATATTAATCTCGGCGCATCAAAATCCAAATTCGATCTCTCAAAATTTGATGTTCGCAATTTAAGTCTGGAAACCGGCGCAACAAGTACATACATTAAATTCGGCGATAAAAGCGAAGACACAAATGTTGATATTCAAATGGGCGCCGCAAGCTTAACACTTGAAATTCCTAAAGGAGTTGGCGCTGAGATTAATTCTGATATGGCTTTGATTGCAAAACATTTTGACGGCTTCAGCAAAAAAGGCGACGGCTATTATGTAACTGATAATTTTGAATCGAGCAAGAAGAGGATAAAAATTAATGTTGAAGGTGGTGTTTCTTCCTTTAACATATACCGTTACTAATCAATTTTTCTTTTTACTTTTCTTTAAAAGCACTTTTGGAGGAATCCAAAGGTGCTTTTTCATTTCTACACAATCATCTTTACCAAATGTAATTCCTTCAGATCTGAGCAAGTCTTCCATCAGTTTAGGATCGCCGAAGTGAACCTTTCCGGTAAGTGCGCCAAATCTGTTAACAACTCTATGGCATGGCAAGTTGCTGCTGCTTGCACCGTTTAATGCCCAGCCTACAGTTCTGGCAGCCGATTTTATTCCGCAAGTTTCGGCAATCAGTCCGTAGGTAGTTACTTTCCCCTTGGGAATTTTTGCCACAACCTTATACACTCTATCAAAAAAATCTTCTTTCTTCTTCATCTTTTAATTCACAACTCAACATTCATAATTCATAACTGTTTTTCATTCTCCCATAACTTTTATGATGAGTCTCTTTCTTCTCTGTCCGTCAAACTCCGCATAATAAACTTGCTGCCAAGGCCCAAAATCGAGTTTACCGTTTGTTACCGGAATAATTACTTCGTGATGAACGAGCATACTTTTCAAATGTGCGTCGCCGTTATCTTCACCCGTTCTGTGATGTCTGTAATCAGCCTTGAACGGTGCAAGTTTTTCCAGCCACTCATCTATATCTTGAATCAATCCGCTTTCGGCATCATTAACATAAACTCCGGCCGTAATGTGCATAGCCGAGACTAAAATCATTCCTTCCTTAATGCCGCTTTTCTGGAGCGCCTTTTCAACTTCATGTGTAATGTTTATATATTCTCTTTTCTTAGAAGTGTTAAACCAGAGATACTCTGTCAGTGTTTTCATATCAAAGCTTTCCATTATTGTTAATGGTTCTTTCAAGTCTTTCGGCAAGTGTTTTAATAAGTTTTTTCGATATGTCGGGATACATTCTAATTATTTCATCAAGTTCGCCGGCTATAACAAGCATGTTGCTATCTGCAAGCGCTTTAATTTCTGCGCTTCTTGGCTTGTTAAGAATTAAGCTTACCTCTCCAATAATATCTCCGGCTTTGCTAAACTCAGCAATCAAATTGCTGCCTCTAAATACTCCTACTTTGCCTTCGAGCAATACAAAAAAGCAATGAGCTTTATCTCCTTCTTTAGCTATTACTTCACCAGCCATGCAATGTTTCATCGAAGACATTTTAAGCTCCTTAATTATTAGAGAATTTCAAAAGGAATTCCTTGATGAAATTATTCAGCTCGCCATCCATTACACCTTGAACGTCCGAAGTTTCCCAGTTTGTTCTATGATCTTTAACCATGTTGTAAGGATGAAATACATAAGAGCGTATCTGGCTTCCCCACTCAATTCTCATTTTATTTTTTTCAACTTCGTTAGCTTCTGCTTGCTGCTTTTCAACTTCTATCTGATAGAGTTTTGATTTGAGCAGCTTGAACGCATTAGTTTTATTCTGAATCTGAGAGCGTTCCGATTGACAAGCTGCAACAGTATTACTTGGAATGTGCGTTATACGAACAGCCGTTTCAACTTTGTTTACGTTCTGTCCACCTTTGCCGCCCGCACGGTAAGTATCAATTCTTAAATCAGCCGGATTGATATCAATCTCAATCGTATCGTCAACTTCCGGGATTACAAACACCGAAGCAAATGAAGTATGGCGCCGTTTGTTCGCATCAAACGGTGAAATTCTTACAAGTCTGTGAACACCGTTTTCAGCTTTCATGTAGCCGTACGCAAAATCTCCGGAGACTTCTATCGTAGCGCTTTTTATTCCGGCACCATCGCCGTCGAGCCAATCGACGACATTCATTTTGTAGCCGTTCTGCTCACCCCAGCGTAGATACATTCTCATAAGCATCTGCGCCCAATCTTGCGATTCAGTTCCGCCGGCACCGGAGTGAATTGTAAGGATGCAATTCTTATCATCATCTTTTCCGGCAAGCATACTTTTCAGCTCTACATCGCCGTAAGCCGATTCTAAATTTTTAATCTCTGCATCTAGCTCCGCGCCAATGCTTTCATCTTTGTCAGCTTCTGCCATTTCAATAAACTCGAGCAGATTGGTTAACAAACCGTTTAGTTTGTTCCATGCATCAACCCAAATCTTTAATGAATTTACTTTCTGAAGTAATGCTTGTGCGGCTCTCTGATCGTTCCAGAAGTTTGGTGCTTCCGATTGAACGTGTATATGTTCTATTTCCCTTTCTTTGTCATCTAATTTAAAGATAACCTCGTAGATTGGTAATCTTAGTTCCGTATTCTTTAGCACGCTTTAATTGTTCTTCGAACATCTTTTCTCCTTTGCTGAATTTTTCTGTGCAAATTTACATTTATCTTTTCAGACTTTGAAACGCGCCGTAATTTTGCCCGCAGTTGCTTCCAAATCTGCTTTACTTCCAACGTCCAGCCAGTTTATTCTTGAATCTGCGTTAAACCAAGTCAACTGCTTTTTGGCGTAACGCCTTGTGTTTCTTTTTATCAACTCTACTGCACGCTCTAGAGAAATATCTCCATCCAAAAACGAAATGATCTCTTTGTAACCGACAGTGCTAAGGGAATACAACTCCTTTGAAAAGTTATTCTTCAAAATTTCTTCTACTTCTTTCACTAATCCCAGTTCTATCATCTTATCAACTCTTTCGTTGATGTTTTGATAGAGTAATTCTCTATCCCACCTCAAACCGTACTGAATAAACTCAAAATTTATGTTTCTCTTAAATTCCTCTTGATGCTTCCATATCGGCTCTCCCGTTATATGAAAGACTTCCAGCGAACGCACAACCCGCTTCCAATTCTGCGGCAGCATTTCGTTTGCACTTTTGGGATCAACTTTCTTCAACAGATCGTAGAGATATTCATTCCTGTACTTTTCTCTTAGCGCATATAATTCTTCTCTGTACCCCGCATCGGTATCTACACTGTTCATAATTCCATCTATCAATGCTCTTATGTAGAGTCCCGAGCCGCCTACGACTATTGGTGTTTTTCCCTCATCAAACATTTTTTGAATCTTCTCGATCGCTTCAACTTCGAACTTACTCGCGTTGAAATCAACATCCGGTTCAAGTTCATCTATAAAGTGATGTTTAACTCTCTGAAGTTCTTCCGGGGATGGCTTGGCTGTTCCGATTGTGAGATGCTTGTAAACTTGCCGGCTGTCGGCAGAGATTATTTCTCCCCCGATTTTCTCTGCTGCTTTAATTCCAACTTCTGTTTTACCGGAACAAGTTGGTCCAACAATTACAATTACTATTCTTTCCATCCCTCTTTGCCAATGAGTGGAACGAAAGCAAAATAGGGAGCTTCTTTCATTTCAAATTCATCTTCGCTGAACTTAGTAAGAATCTTCATGGTTTGCGTTGCTTTATCGCCGACCGGTATAATCATCTTGCCGCCAACGGCTAACTGCTTCTTCAAATTTTCCGGGATTGTTGGTCCGCCGGCAGTAACAATTATTCCGTCGTATGGCGCAAACTCGCTCCATCCAATTGTACCGTCGCTGCACCGTGCGGCAATTTTATAACCGAGTTTATCGAAGAGTTTTAAGGTCTGATTGTAAAGATCAAACTGCCTTTCAATTGTAAAAACACGAGCTCCTAATTCACATAAAACCGCCGCTTGAAAACCGGAGCCGGTTCCAATTTCCAAAATCTTCTGTCCCGGTTTCGGATTCAGCGCTTCAGTCATATAAGCAACGGTATAAGGCTGAGAGATTGTCTGCCCTTGCCCTATCGGCAGAGCTACATCCTTATAAGCGTTAAATCTCATTATCTCCGGCACAAATAAATGGCGTTCAACTTTTCTGAATGCGCCCAGCACGGATTCACTTTTAATTCCGCGACCTTTTAAAATTTGTATTAGTTCTTCTCTTTCGTTCTCAAACATTCTTTTTTCTGTTTAAATTAGCGCTGCAATAATAATGATTGTAAAAGAAATATTTACGGAAGGAATGAAAAAATGATTGAGACTTTGGGCGGCGCTTTATTAATAGCTCTTATGCGTATTACAGATGTAACCATCGGTACTTTTAGAACTATTATGGTTGTTCAGGGAAGAAAATACCTAGCGGCAGCTGCCGGTTTTGTAGAAGTGCTGATCTGGATTTTCGCAATGAGATATATTGTTCAGAACATGGATAATATGTACAACTTGCTTGGCTACGCTACCGGTTTTGCACTTGGCAACATTTTAGGAATAACTCTGGAACAGAGAGTAGCACTTGGCTACGTTCAAATAAATATTGTTTCCCGCCATAAAACAGCAGAAATAGCTGATCAGCTTAGAATAAAACAGTTTGGTGTTACTATTCTTCCCGGCGAAGGAAAATCGGGGGAAATCTCAATCTTGATAGCTATTATCAAAAGAAAGTTTTTAAAAGATTTAATGAAGACTGTTGAGACAATTGATAAGCGTGCATTTATTACTGTGCAAAGTTCCCGCCCCTACCGTGGATTTATGCATGGCTCGCGAGTATAATTTTTTTGAAACGAATTTGCGTTGAAATAACAACAGTGTTATATTTCGCCCGTAAAAAAAATGTTCTTAAAATTTTGAATGCGGGAATAGCTCAGTTGGTAGAGCGCAACCTTGCCAAGGTTGATGTCGCGGGTTCAAGTCCCGTTTCCCGCTCTCCTAATCCCGATCTTTTCGGGATTTTTTTTCTATGTTCTTAGTTTTTTGTTTCTCACTCACAATTATGAACTCAAAACTCATAATTGCTTTAATTGGCGCTGGGACTTTATCCCGCCGAAGGCGGGGCAAGTGGTTTAAGTTGCCTAAAAATTTGTTCTTATTTTTTTGTTTTAATTCTCAATTCCGAATTCACAATTCGTAATTGCTTTTTTCAAGGCGCTGTACCCAAGTGGCTTAAGGGGAAGCTCTGCAAAAGCTTTATTCGTCGGTTCGAATCCGACCGGCGCCTCAACCAACCTCGATTCCAATTCGGGGTTTTTTTGTGTTCATAAAAGCAAAAAGGCAGCCAATATGAAACCACTCTTTCTTCTTATCTCACTTTTATTTTTCCAAATTACTACAACCGCCCAATCGCAAAACAGATGGAATCTCTCTTCCGATGGAATTGTCTGGGACATAAAATCCGGCGAAACTCATTCCGATCATATTGAAATGAGCGGGAAAAAAGTTTCTACTGTTGTGCGGTATAAAGTTGCAGAAGATGGTTCTCTTGAATTAAGCCGGAGTGTTGTTTGGCCTCTGCTTCGTACAATTCCCAACAACACACACGCAAGTCTAATAAGAAGATTCTCAATTGATATTCCTTCTCTCCTAATCATCAACGGCAGAAATCCGGTGAATGAAAAGGTTCAGTCCATTTCTCTTAATGGAGTAATGACAATCATCAGCAAGTTCGATCCGGGTGTGGAAATTAAACGGATTCTATTTCCTTCTTATAATAATCCCGCTTTCTGCGAACTCTATTCTGTAATGAATACTTCCAAGAAAAGTTTAACTGTTGAAATTCCGGAGCTGAAAAACGTTTACAAGACTTTACCGGAAAACGGAGTTGAAGGAAGTTACTACCCGACTGTCAAAATCAATAACTTCGGAACATTTAAAGTTGAGCCGGAAAATGAAATTACTTTCTCGGTTTCATTCATAGGCAACAAGACCGGCGAGGACTTAAACCTAGATGTAAACAAAGAACTTAGCGAGCGAAAAGAATTTTTAGAGATCATAAATAAGCAGCTGGTGTTTGAATCCCCCGATGAAGTTTTGAATCAAGCGTTTCACTTTGCAAAGATCAGAGGTTCCGAAAGCATCTACGAAACCAAAGGAGGATTCATGCATGGCCCCGGCGGAGAATCTTATTACGCCGCAATCTGGGCTAACGATCAAGCGGAATATATCGGTCCCTTCTTTCCATATCTCGGTTACGAAATAGGCAACAAAGCTTCTCTCAACGCATACAAACATTTTGCCCGCTTTATGAATCCCGAATACAATCCGATTCCAAGTTCCATTATTGCGGAAGGATTGGATATCTGGAACGGCGCCGGCGATAGAGGCGACGCCGCAATGATTGCTTACGGCGCGGCACGTTTTGCTCTTGCAAGCGGTGATAAAAACATTGCCAAAGAACTCCGTCCACTTATTGAATGGTGCCTTGAATACTGTAATAGAAAAATTGATAAGAACGGAGTTGTCTCTTCCGATTCCGATGAACTCGAAGGAAGATTCCCTTCCGGCACTGCTAACCTCTGCACCTCTTCTCTTTATTATGATGCGCTTATTTCTTCCTCTTATCTGGCTGACGAACTCAACTTTCCTAAAAAGGATTATCTTAAACAAGCAGAACGCTTGAAAGAGAATATTGAAAAACATTTTGGCTATACTCTGAAGGGATTTGATACTTACAGATATTATGAAGGAAACGATAAACTTAGAGCATGGATATGCATGCCTTTAACCGTCGGCATTTATGATAGAAAAGCCGGAACGATAGATGCGCTCTTCTCTCCCCAGCTGTGGACAAGCGACGGACTTGCAACAGAAGAGGGAGATAAAACATTCTGGGACCGCTCTACTCTTTACGCTTTGCGAGGAGTCTTTGCCGCCGGCGAAACAGAAAAAGCAATTGACTACCTAAAATATTATTCCAACAGAAGACTGCTTGGCGATCATGTTCCTTATCCGGTTGAAGCTTACCCGGAAGGCAACCAGCGACATCTTTCCGCCGAAAGCGGTCTCTACTGCAGAATTGTTACAGAAGGAATATTTGGCATTCGTCCAACCGGATTGAAAACTTTTACTCTCACTCCACGCTTGCCTAAAGATTGGAATAACATGAAGCTGAAACATGTAAGATTGTTCGGTGAGGATTTTGATATTTCCGTTGTCCGCAAAAATGAAAAGCTGGAAGTGATAATTACAAAAAGAAAAGAATTAATCTCTAAGACAATTAAGAATGGAAGTACAACAGAGATTGAATTGTAATTAATAATGAATAAAATATAGCCGCACCCTTAAGGGTGCGGCTATTAATAATCATAAAATTAAATGGGCTTTAGCCCAATAATTTCTTAGCACCATTACTTAGGGCGTCTGCTTTTATAAACCGTTAATCATCCATCTTAGCTTCCGCCGGGAGAGTAGCGCGGATTGTTGCTTTTAACTCTTCAGCAAATTTTTTCAATCCGGCTTCATCATTTTTCCATGTTACGGTTAAATGATGATTTGTATCAAAGTGTGTAGTTTTTGTTTTGTCGTTAAACTTTGCTTCTTCGCAAATATAAATTACAGGCATACCAAGACCTTCTGCAAATCCAGCCTCCCAATAAGCACCGTTATTATCATGAGATAAATCTGCAATTAAAAACTTTGATCGCCTAATCTCTACACGAAGTTTATCGTCAATCAAACCGGCTTTCGGTTCTTCATCAAGTTTTCTAATATCAAATCCAGTTTGTAAAACTGCTTGTTTAATTATTGTCTCGTATACAGAATTTAATGGTTCTTCCCCAAATTTCATTGCCATAAATACTAAACGAGAATCCTTATTTGTTCTCTGCAATTCATAGTATTTATCCCAACCATTAAAGGACATTACTGCACGATAAACAGTACTATTCTGAAGAAATTCACCTTTACTAAAAAAACTCTCGCTCTCGGTTAAATATCTAATGATATAAATAACACCTTTATGATCGTAAGCTCCAACGACACTTATTAATTCGTGAACGTGTAATACTACATCATCGTTAGGTTTCGGAAATGTATCCCCAATAAATAGTATTAATTTATTAGCTTGCTCACGTGGTTTCGGGGGGACAAACGGCACCAAAAGTTCTTTCAGTTTCTTACTGTCAAGCCATACGTAACCGGCTGTTTGGTTTTGTCTAATCCAGTATGACACTGATAATACTTTGTCGGAAAGTGTAGAACCTTCAAAACCAACTGCCGCATCTCCAGTAATTTCAAACTTACCACATCTATTACATGTAATCATTCTTGTATCCCTTTTTGAAGTTTCTACTTTAGGTAAACTCTGATTACATATTGGACATTTACTAGTATCTGCATATTCTGTCATCTTGTTCTCCAAACGACATACGTTTTGTATTAGTTCTTCTCTTCTATAAAATCCCATTTGTTGCCGTACAAATCCTTGAAGACTATAACCGTTCCGAAATCTTCTTCTCTCGACTCTTCAGTAAAATCAATTCCGTTTGCCTTCATAAAATTATAGTCGCGCCAAAAATCATCGGTGTAAATAAAAAATGCTACACGTCCCCCGGTTTGTTTACCGACTGCCTTTATCTGTTCTTCTGTTGTAGCTTTTGCTAGAAGTAGACAAAATCCATCGGAGCCGCTTGGCGTTACACGCACCCACCGTTTGCCGTTTCCTCTATCGGTATCTTCCACTAAAACAAATTTTAGTTTCTCAGTAAAATATTTTATCGCTTCATCATAATCATTTACAAGATAAGTCATCATCCCTATATTCTGCTTCATGCTTTTTTATCTCCAATCACAACCGTCCATTCGCGTACTTTCCATTCTGTAATCAAACCGTTAAGAACATAAGGATCATTCTTAGCAAAATTTTCCGCGCACGCGGGTGAATCTCCTTTGAATATAAGCACAGCTTCATTAGCCGGATTAGCAAGCGCGCCGGCTAAAAACAATTCTCCCCTTTCATAAGATGCATTTGCGTAAGCAAGATGAAGCTCGCGGAACTGAGCACGCCGTTCAACATAATTTTCTACCGTTTTATAAAAAAGGATGTAATACATAATCCACCACACTTTAAGAAGTTTTCTTTTATTTACTAACGTTACTCACTTTGCGATTTTTTTGTGTCTTTGTGACTTGGTGGCATAAATAAAATTTAAGAAATTGAGCCACTAAGACACTAAGTCACCAAGTTTCAATTAATTGTTCAGCGAAAATCCGTTCGATCAGTTTAATCTGCGTTCAATTTTCTTTTTGAATAATTACTTTGCTGCAGTTTAGTCCACCGCAAGACTATTGTTTACTTAATTGTAATCACTTCGCAAGATTTTAAGAACGTCGGATCAACATCGGCTCCATGTCCCGGTGTGTCGGTAATTGTTATCTCTCCAACTTTATACTGCGCACCGCCGATTATCGGATCTTCCTTCATAAATAAATATCCGTCAAGATCGGCATATTTAATATTTGGTCGTGCAGAAACAACATGTGCCGCTGCGGAAAGTCCAAGTCTCGTTTCCGTCATGCATCCAAGCATACATTTAATTCCGGCAGCTTCAGCAACTGCGTTTATTTTTAACGCGTTTTGTATTCCTCCCGACTTAGAGAGTTTGATATTGAAATAATCGCAGCATCCGCCAACAGCAAGTTTGTATGCATCGTGATGATCGAACAAAGATTCATCCGCCATTATTGCTATAGAAGTTCCTTGTCTAAGCCGTTTAAGATTTTCATGATCCCAGTGAGCTATCGGCTGTTCGCAATATTCAATACCATATTGTTCCAAAGCTTTGAGTGTGTTTAGCGCAGTGTGATAATCCCATCCTTGGTTTGCGTCAACGCGTATCGGAAGTTTATCGCCTATCGCGTTTCTAATACTTTTAATTCTTGCAACATCAAGTTCTTTTGTTGTGCCCAGTTTTACTTTTATTGCCTGGAAGCCTTGGTTCATATAATCAACGGCTTTCTTTGCAACATATTCGGGCTCACCTATGCTGATCGTGTTGTCTGTCCAGAAACTTCTTTTGCCGCCGCCAAGGAATGAATATAACGGAAGTCCGGCAGCTTTACCGGCTATATCATAAAGCGCCATATCAAACGCACTTCTTATAGTACTGTTGAACGCAAGATATTTGTTCATCTCTCTGTTTCGTTCTTCAATATCGAGCGGGTCTTTCCCCAGAATCAATTTGGCAAGATCAACAGCGCCGGCAATGTTAATGGATTGAGTTTCGCCGGTAATTCCCCAGTAAGGATTGGCTTCTCCCATTCCGTAAATATCTTTGTTTGTGAAAACTTTTACGAAAACACTTTGCGCGCAAAGGATATCCATAATCGCAATTCTAAACGGTTCATGGAAAGGAATATCTGCTTTGTAAATTTCAATTCGGGTAATCTTTAAATTTTCACTCATCGTAAATTCTCCAGCTATAAATGCTTATTGTAATAGTCATCTACTTTTTGAATCAAAGATTTTTTTTCTTCTTCGGTTAAGAATGTAGCCATGAAAGAATTTTTAGCAAGCTGATAGATTTCTTCTTTTGTTAATCCAATCGATTCCACCAGTGCGAGATAGTTTTCATTCACATACCCGCCGAAGTAAGCGGGGTCATCTGAATTAAGTGTTACATGCAATCCTTTGCTAATCATTTTTTTAAGCGGATGATCTTTAAGATCGGTTACTACTTTTAATTTTAGATTGGATAAAGGACAAACCGTTAAAGGGATTTTATGTTTGCTCAGATGTTCAACAAGCTTATCATCATGTAGTGAGTGATTTCCATGATCTACTCTTGAAACTTTGAGATGATTTATTGCTTCCCAGACATATTCAGCCGGCCCTTCTTCTCCGGCGTGAGCAACAGTTAAGAAACCATTTTCTCTCACGGCATCAAAGACGGTTTTAAATTTCGAAGGAGGATTTCCAACTTCGGCAGAATCAAGCCCGAAAGCTGTTATCCGTTCTTTGTATGCACATGCTTGGTTTAGTGTTTCAATTGCGGAAGCTTCATCAAGATCACGTAGAAAGCATGGTATTAATTTTGTTGTAACACCAAGTTTCTCTTCAGCATCGCTAAGCGCTTTGTGAATACCATTGATCACCGTATCAAAACTTATTTCCCTTTTTGTATGAGTCTGTGGGTCAAAAAATATTTCTGCATGCAATACATTTTGAGAATGAGCTTTCTCAATGTAAGCCCATGTCATATCATAAAAGTCTTGTTCGGTAATCAGAACAGATGCGCCGGCGTAATAAATATCCAAAAATTCTTGAAGGTTGTTAAAGTTATAAGCTGCGCGTAACTCTTCAACGGATTTGTACTGCAGTTCTATTTTATTCCGTATAGCAAGCTCAAACATCAACTCGGGTTCTAAAGTCCCCTCAATGTGCAAATGTAACTCGGCTTTAGGAATTCCTTTTACGAATTCCTCGAACGATTTATTTAAAACCATTAGCTCTCTTCTTGTTAGTTAGGGTTTTTTACCAGATAACGCTTAATCTTCTGTGTTGTTGTCTTTTCAAATTCGTTATCTCTTATGTAAAACTTCTTAATCTGCTTATGAGCCGCCAACTCTTTATTCGTTTTATCAATCTCTTCAGCAATCCTTTTATGAATTAACTCTTCGGTAATTTTAACTTTCTGAGTTTCCGAGAGCTCAATAAACGCTTCGGCATCTACAACTATCTGTGTAGAGATAATTTCTCCTTGTTTCGGATCATCTTCTCCAAAAACAAGGCATTCTAAAACAAAAGGACTTCTTACAAGTACATCTTCAATTTCTTCCGGAAAAACATTCTTTCCGCTTTTGGATATGATTACGTTTTTCTTTCTTCCATTGATATGGAGAAAACCGTCTTCATCAAAGAAACCAATATCGCCGGTTTTAAACCAATTGTTATCGAATGTATCTTGTGTTGCTTTTTCATTTTTGTAGTAACCGAGCATAACGCTAGGCCCTTTAACCCAGATTTCACCAATTCCAAATTCATCGGGATTGTTAATCTTAACTTCGAGTCCGGGCAATATTAAACCGGCAGCATTATCTTTGAATGCATCTAATCTGTTCAAAGCAACAATAGGAGATGTTTCCGTTAAGCCGTAACCTTGAACAAAGTTAAACCCGAATTCACGCAATCCTTTTGCAACTATTGGATCCGGTGCGGCGCCGCCCGCAATAAATATGCGAACCGAACCGCCGAACTTTTCATGCAATTCGTGAAATACTTTTTTCTTAAACTCTTTGAAGCCTACCATGGTAAACAGATTAGTAAATTTTACAAGAGGAGGAACAATAATTGATTTCACTTTATCTTCTTGAATTCCCTTCATGATTCGTTTAAACATTTTATCATAAAGAAGCGGAACAGCAAGAAGCAGTGTAGCTTGAACTTTCTGCAAATCATCAACAACAGTCTTTAACGAACGAGCAAAATGAACGCTGCCACCACAATAGAGCGGGCAAAGCATTCCACATGTGCATTCGTATGTATGATGAAGAGGAAGCACCGAAAGGAAACGATCCTTATCGTTAATGTTGATCATCATTGTCATAGCCATCAAATTGGAAGCAAGATTTCTTTGAGTAAGCATTACGCCCTTGGCTCTTCCAAGTGAACCGGATGTAAAAATAATTTCAGCTAAATCATTTGGATTTATAATCGGCATTTTACTCGGATCAAGCGGACTAGCCTTTCTAATCATCTCCGGCATCATATAAAATTCTTTATCCTCTTGTGTAGCATCCATGCAAATGAAATGTTTGAGGTTCTTCAAAGAATTTTTTCCATCCGCCATTATTCCGGCATAACTTCCGGAGAAAATTATTGCTTCGGAATCCGATTCATGAATTATATTCATGATTTCGTTTGTAGTTAAATTTTTGTCGATCGGAACGATTACGTAATTGAACGACATAAGAGTTAAGTAGCTCAATGACCATTGAACACGATTTTCACCAATCAACGCTACATGTGTTCTCTCTTTAAGCCCTAGTTGTTTTAAAGCCGAACCAAACAGTAAAATGTGATCGAGTAATTCTCGAAAAGTTAAACTCTTAATAGGAGTATCATTTAAATCTTCCAGCGCAATTTTAGGCCCATACTTGCGGGCGGATTGCAAAACCATATCTTGCAAAGATTCAATCTTTGGCACTTCGTAAAGTTTTAGATCTTTTTTCATGGTAATCTATTTTTTGTTTGTGGATAAATCGTCTGTAAATAAAGAATCCCGAATTTATCGGGATTCTTGTTTTACCTTTCAGCAATCTCAGTTAGAATCGCTTTTAGTAATCTGTAAAATTTATCTACATCTTCAATATTTACCCGCTCATCCGGAGAATGAGCTCCTTCTATGGTAGGGCCGAATGAAATCATATCGATGCCCGGATATTTATCGCCAAGAATTCCGCATTCAAGCCCGGCGTGAACTGCTTTAATTTCCGGTTCTTTACCGAAAAGTCTTTTGAACACTCTTTTAGAAAGTTTTAGAACCTTTGAATCTACATCCGGCTGCCATCCCGGGTAACCATCGCTAAATGTTACTTTAGCACCGGATAATTCAAATACAGATTGAACACTTCTACCAAGATTTCTTTTTGCGCTTTCAATTGAACTGCGCTGACTTGTACCAATTGTTAGTTCGTACGAAACGCAATTTAGAGTAGCCAAATTAGTTGATGTTTCTACAAGTCCGGGAATGTTTTGGCTCATAGTTACAACTCCGTGAGGCATACCAAGAATTGTGTTAATAATTTTCCTCTTAAAATCTTCTTTGAATGCATTTAGAATTGTAACAGATGCATGTGTTTTTTTTTCGAATTGAACTCTTATTTCCGGATCGGAAAACTTATACTCTAAAGAACATTCAATAGAAAACTCATTTATCAGTTCTCTGATTTTCGATTCGTTATCATCATCAATAAAAAGTATTGCCTCTGCTTCTCTTGCAATAGCATTTCTCTTAGAGCCGCCTTGAATGTAAACTAACTGGTAATCAAACTTCTGCATTCGTGAAAGCAAAATGCCCAGCAGCTTAATTGCGTTGGCGCGCCCTTCAGAAATGTTTATACCGCTGTGCCCGCCTTTAAGTCCGCTAATGAATATTAAATAAGGTTGGTAGCTGGTAACAATATCTTCATATTCTACTCTGAATGTTCCGGCTGTATCCATGCCTCCCGAACAACCTACATAGAATGCACCATCTTCTTCGGTATCGAGATTGAGTAAAGTCTTTCCGGAAATAAATCCCCTCTTCAAATTATTTGCACCGGTTAAGCCGGTTTCTTCATCAACAGTAAACAATAATTCAAGCGGACCGTGGTCAAAATCATGTTCGGTAGCAATTGCCAAAGCTGCGGCAGCACCAATTCCATTATCTGCGCCAAGTGTTGTTCCATTGGCGGTAATCCAATCTCCGTTACGTATTAAATCAATTGGGTCTTTCGTAAAGTCGTGGTCGGTTCCTTTATTCTTCTCGCAAACCATATCAACATGGTTTTGAATAACAACTGTAGGTTTGTTTTCGCAGCCCGGAGTTGGTGGAATAAGGATTACAATATTTCCGGTTTCATCTTCTTTGAAATCGAAATTGTTTTGCCCGGCAAAATTGCGAAGAAACAAACGAACTTTTTCTTCGGATTTAGAAGGACGGGGAACTTGACTAAGTTCAAAAAACTTTTTCCATACTATTGATGGATATAAACCTTCTATTGCTTCAACTGGCATGTTTACTCCTTAGTGTAGATTAACTATGTCTAATATTTAGAATATCGCCATCGCAAACAATGTATTCTTTTCCTTCTAGCCGCCAAGCACCATTGTCTTTACATTTAGCGAATGAACCATACTTCATAAAATCTGCGTAAGAAACAACTTCTGCGCGGATAAACTTATTGAAAAAATCTGTGTGAATTACCCCGGCAGCTTGTTGTGCTGTATAATTTTTCCTAATTGTCCAAGCGCGGCATTCATCTTCTCCAACAGTAAAAAATGATTGTAATCCGAGCATTTCGTAACTGGTGCGTAAAATTTTGCTTAGTGCAGAATCTTTAATTCCATAATCTTGCATAAATACTTGCTGGTCTTCCTCACTCATTTTGGAAAGTTCTAATTCAATTTTGGCATAAAATGGAATAATTACGGCTTTCGATTTTTGAATTTTTGATTGAAGCTCGCTAAGTACTGTTTCAACATTTGATATGGAGTTTTCATCGAAATTGATTGCAATAGCCAGAGGTTTCAATGTTAAAAGCTGATAGCCGGAAAGAAGTTTAATTTCGTTTTCATCCAAACCTAAAGTACGAAGAGGTAATTCTTGCTCTGCATGAGCGTAACACTTTTCGATTACAGGCAATTCTCTTTTCAACCGATCATCTTTCGATTTGAGAATATCTTTCTTAATTTTTTCAATTCTTCCTTCCAGAAAAGCCAAATCCGCAAAAAGAAATTCTGTTTCGAGAAACTCTATGTCTCTAAGTGGATTAATCGAGCTCATCGGATGCATTACAGCTTCATCTTCAAAAGCGCGGATAACAAAAAACAAAGCGTCATTGTTCTTTACTGCATTCAAAAATGTAGTTGTGATTTTCACTTTATTATCATCGGACATTTTTAGTCCGGGAATATCGTATACTTCAATTGTAGCGTTTACATGTTTTTTAGGATTAAAAATTGCGGAGAGTTTATCTAATCGGTCATCCGGCACTTTAACTACTTCAATAGAGGCTTCTTCTTTGCCGGATTGTGAATGAGAACTTCCTTTTGCTAATGTTTCAAATAGCGTCGTCTTGCCAGAATACTGGAGTCCGACTAAACCAATTTGCATATTTTACTCAATTTTAATGATTAGTATTAACACACAAAATATAATCAAAAATAAGAGGAAGATTTATCTTGAAAGATCTTTTTGGGTGTTCTTTTATTAAGAGAGTATTTGAGTATGAAGCGCGATTTCTTCCAGAACGGTAGAGACTTTTAGGCATTCATTCAACGCACCGCTAAACACAACAGCTTTCCCTTTTACATGGGCTTCGAAAGCAAAATCTCTAGCAGTTTCAAAACCGCATTTTAATGCTTTGATTAATTGATTGATTACTTCATCGAAAGAATGGAAATCATCGTTGAATAGAACAACCTTAAACGGTTGTCGGATATTCACTTCTTCATCATACTTTATTTCGGGTACTTCTTGCGGTCTGCTTTCAGCCATCAATATTTTTCCAATTCCGATTAGAATTTATAAAATTGTACCGCAAAAATAAATTTGTTTATATTTGATTTGTAAGTGTATTTGTTCAAAATAGTTTTAGGAGGTTGAATGAAAATTGCTGTGTGCGTAAGTCACGTGCCGGATACAGCAGCAAAAATTAACATTGGCGCAAACGGAAAGAGTATCGATCCGGCCGGTGTTACATTTGTAGTAAATCCATACGATGAATTCGCGATTGAAGAAGCTTTAAAAACTAAAGAAAAATTAGGCGGTGAAACCGTTGCAATTAGTCTAGGCGGAGATTCTAATAAAGAAACTCTTCGTAAAGCACTTGCAATGGGAATAGATAATGCCGTTTTGTTAAAGGATGATTCTTACAGAGATTCTCTTTCTGTTGCTAAAGCATTGGCTGAAGAAATTAAAGCACAAGGTGCCGAGTTGGTTTTCTTCGGCAAACAGTCGGTCGATTATGATAATTCCGTAGTCGGACAAATGACGTCGGAATTGCTCGGTTATAATTGTGTCTCGGTTGCAGTTAGTTTTACTCTTGATGGAACAAAAGTTACGTGCGAGCGAGAAATTGAAGGCGGAAAAGAAGTGGTTGAGACTTCACTTCCGGCTGTTATTACTGCTCAAAAAGGTTTAAATGACCCTCGCTATGCCTCCTTAAAAGGAATTATGGCAGCGAAGAAAAAGGAAATTGCTGAAAAACAACCAGCCGCTTTTTCAAATTATATTGAAGTTAGCGTTATGAAGCGTCCGGCCGCTAAACAAGCCGGCAAAATAGTTGGGACTGATTCCAGCGCAGTTCCGGAATTAGTTCGTTTATTAAGAGAAGAAGCAAAGGTAATATGAGGTTGATATGGCAAAATTTTTAGTATTCATAGAACAAAGAAACGGACAAATAAAAAAATCTTCTTTCGAAGCAGCAAAAGTTGCTGCCGAAACTTCAGCAAAGTTAGGTGGAACAGTTGAAGCAATTGCAGTAGGTGGAGAAATTGCTAATTTAGATTTATTAGGCGGGTATGGTGTTACCAAAGTAAATCATATTAAAAATGATTTGTTTAACGAGTACTCACCTTCAGCATATTCGGAAGCAATAGTAAATTTTACAGCAGAAAATGGATTTGAAATTCTATTCTTCGGCGCAAGCGCGATGGGAAAAGATTTGGCTCCTCGTGTATCTGCAAAACTTGATGCCGGGCTTGCAATTGATTGTGTTGCATTGAGTGTAGAAGGAACAGACATTATTGCTACCCGCCCGGTTTATGCCGGTAAGGCTCTAGTAGAACTTAAAGTGAATTCGGCGAAAAAAGTCTTTGCTCTGCGCCCAAATGTTTTTAGCGCCGGAACTCCAACTGATTCAATAGCTGAGGTTACAATTGTTAATGTTGCTAATCCAAATTTGAGTGTTAAAGTTGTAGAAATTAAAAAATCGGAAGGCAAAATTGATGTTGCCGAAGCTGATATAATTGTAAGCGGCGGACGCGGAATGAAAGCACCGGAACATTTTGCAATGATTGAAGAACTTTCCCAATTGCTAGGCGCTGCTGTTGGTGCTTCACGCGCTGTTGTAGATGCCGGCTGGAGACCTCATGCAGAGCAAGTTGGCCAAACCGGAAAAGTTGTTTCTCCAACTCTCTATATTGCTTTAGGAATTTCCGGCGCTATTCAGCACCTAGCCGGAATGCGTTCTTCAAAGTATATTGTTGCGATCAACAAAGATAAAGATGCTCCAATTTTTCAAATTGCAGATTATGGAATAGTTGGCGATGTTTTTGAGGTGATGCCAAAACTAATTGAAGAAGTAAAAAAAATCAAAGCATAAACTTGCAAAAAGTAAAAGTAGAAATATTAGGACTTTCGGCAAGTCCATCAGCCGGCGGCGCTTACGCGTTATTGCTAAAAGAAGTTTACGGCGTTCGCCGCTTGCCTATTATTATTGGGTCATTCGAAGCTCAGTCAATTGCATTGGAAATGGAAAGCATTAAACCGCCCCGCCCGCTAACTCACGATCTTTTGAGAAATATTATCGATAATCTTGGTGGAACTGTTACTGAAGTTGTGATTGATGAATTGAAAGAGAATACATTCTATGCTAAAATCAAACTTGAGTATTCGACTATAACCAACGAAATAGACTCGCGCCCAAGCGATGCAATAGCGTTGGGAGTAAGGACCGGAGCGCCGATTTTTGTTTCTGAAGCAGTTATGAAAATCGCCTCATTCATTCCCTCTTCGGATGATTCTGACGATGTCCCTCCGGCATTCGAAAGCGATGACGAAGCCGAAGCTCCGCAGAAAGGAAGCACTCAAGAAACTAAGCTTGCCGGTTTACAAAACCAGCTTAGAGAATCTTTGGAAAAGGAAGATTACGAGAGAGCGGCAAAACTTCGCGATGAGATAAACCGAATTATGGGAATTCAGAATTAACCAAAAACTGATTTCCCTATCTCACACTCTAAACATTTATTCTTTGAACAAGAATTTCTGAACAATTCAATCATCCCCTGTGCAATAATTGTTTTCTTCATAGCCGGAACTAGATTGAGAGAAGCAGCAACATCTGTAATAATTTGATTTTCTGCCTTCTGTTCAAAAAGTGTGTACATCTTAAACACTTTCTTCGATAAATTTTTATTTCCAAAAACGTCAAAGTAAACAGCAAAGAAGGGAATAAGAACGTTTACAACTATTTCATCAGCTCTGGAGGCCCCCACAAAGTATTTGATCTCAGCATTGGAAGGTTCGTCAAAGATATAGTGATCACGCCAGTATCCATCTCCTCTTACTACAAACATTGACCGAAGTGAATTCATTAGCACCGTAAGATTATGAATCTCGGTGATTTTTTTAATCATTAGCTTAATTACTTCGCCATGCAGAAGATCATACAGAATTTTTGCGCCTCCGGCAATTCTAACAGTTGGAAAGTTTTGTGGACGAAGCCGGAAGAAGTGCCATTCTGTTTCTTCCATAAGTTTTCCATCATACATTGAGCGCACAGAATTCCAATGTAGATTCATTCGTTCCAGATACTTTTTTGTTGTTTCATCTGTGGCAACTGTTGTATTCTGAACCAACCCGCTTATATGAAAAAGGATTGATTCATATTTTTCTATAATCACACCATCTTTTTCAATTTGTGAAAGGAATTTGACGTTGGCATTCTTGGCAAGGTCCATCATTTGAGTTTTATTTTTGGAATAGCCGAGCGCTTCGAACAGTAATTCGTACAACAGTTGCTGCCAAATTTCTTGAGAAAAAAAATCTTTGTGAGTGAAATTCTTTTCTTGGAATTGCGCAGATAGATCATAGGAGATTACCGGTTCTTTAATCTTTAACGCACGTAAAAACTCAAGCTCTTTTAAGCGGGAATATATTTTTTTACATTTTTTTTCGAACCGCTGAACACCAAGTTCGTATAATACTTTTTCTTTTTGTTCAACAGGAATGGTTCCATTAATTGCGTGGCACCGAAGCGACGTACTATTATCATTGCCGGAATCAATAACCTCCGCTTTCATCGCAGAGTAAATTTTCGGGTCTAAATGATCATACAAACAAACCGAAGGGACTTTCCTTCCTTCTCTAGTATAAACATGAGAATAATTGCTTCTATTCTGTAGTGAGGCATGTAGGACTACTTTATTATACTTATTATCAAGATGATGACCGTGAGATTTCCAATCAGTATATAAACTGTCGATTTCAATATCCCCGATGAATGTTAAGTTGCCGATTCGAATGCGTGCGTTTTTGAAATCCGGGCCAGCCGTCTCATGATTAAGATTGCCAGGTTCAACGACTACAATATCGTCACCAGAAGGAGTTTTTAAGACGCTAGTAAAATTTTGATGCTTCCAAATTTCATACAAAGCGCTTTCTTTAATTTTGGTTTCCCTACCCATCGCGCTACCAAACTATGTTGAAAATTTTCTGCTGTTTAGCGGACTCCCCCATCTTGTATTTAATTTACAATTTGATTTTAAGAAATCCTAAAAGAAAAGTTTATCAATCTAAATCAAAAACAGTTTGGTTGTAATTTTTAATAAGAGTAGTAACCGATTTTGAGAAACCGGCGCTTTCATCGCAATAGAGTAACGCACGGCTTACATTAACAAGATAGTTGTTGTTCTTAACTTGGTTAAAAGATGATGCAACTTCTTCGAGACTTCCTCCTTGAGCTCCAACGCCGGGGAGAAGAACTATTAATTTGTCAAAAGAAGAAACATTTTCTTTTAGCTCATCAATTTTTGTAGCGCCAAAAACAATTCCGCAATTTTTATTCGTGTTCCACTCATTTGCTTTCTCAATAACTTCTTGAAAAACGAATTTCCCGTTTTGGAGTTTTTGCTTTTCAAAATCGGAAGCGCCTTTATTGGATGTAAGCGCCAAAATAAAATTGATTTTGTCATTATAGTTTAAGAATGGTTGTAATGAATCAAATCCCATGTAAGGATGTAATGTTATTGAATCGAAACCCAGCTCTTCAAATACTGCTTTAGCATACATTTCAGATGTATTGCCAATATCTCCCCGCTTTGCATCAGCAATCACCATAACATCATTTGGAATTAAGGCTAATGTTTGCGCAAGCGAATCGAAACCGCGGGCGCCAAATCTTTCATAAAAAGCAAAGTTGATTTTGTATGAAGCAGCATATTCTGCCGTGCTTTCGATAATTATTCTATTGAACTCCAGAACCGGCTCATTTTCAGTAAGAAGATGCTTTGGAATTTTGTTGATGTCTGTATCAAGTCCAACACAGATATGAAAATTTTTATCTAATCTTGTTTTTAGTTTTTCGAGAGCCGTCATCTTCATCCTCAATTATCAAGTATGTAATTTTCTATTACGGTAAATGTTAAGAACCAATCCGATCAACATCATATTAACAAGTAGCGAACTTCCACCATAACTTAGAAATGGTAAAGGAAGACCAATAACCGGAGTAATGCCAAGGTCCATTCCAATATTTAAAGCAAAGTGAGAAAATAAAAGCGATAATACACCAACTACTAAAAGCACACTAAATTTATCTTTAGCCAGACTTGCAATATTTAACAAGCGTACAAATATCAGGGCAAAAAGAATGACAACTATTACACTGCCTATAAATCCAAATTCTTCACCAATTACACTATAGATAAAATCCGTCCACTGTTTCGGAATAAATCTAAGTTGAGTTTGATTTCCGTTTAGAAATCCTTTGCCGTAAAGTCCACCCGAACCAATTGCTACTTTTGCTTGAAGAGCATTATAACCGGCACCCAGCGGGTCGGCAGTTGGATCAAGAAACGATTCAATTCTTTTTTGCTGGTGAGGTTTTAATATTTTAAGAACGAAATCGAAGAAAAAACCGGAAGCCAAGTTAATTACGAACACTGTTATACTGTTAAACAAATCTCTCTTAAAAAAGAAGAGAGCTGCAATAATTAATAATAGCGAACCAATGAAGGATACTGTCCCGAAAAGTGATGCGAAGATTACAAAGCCGGGAGAAAGAACAACAAACAATCCAAACAAGCTAATGCCGCTCCAGAAAACGAGAGTAAGCGTTACAAGTCCAAATACGATCGACGTTCCCATGTCCGGTTCAAGCATAATTAGCATAATAGGAACAATTCCAATTCCCAGAGCAATAGTTATATCCTTTATATTATTGATATCTCTGCTCTTGTATGTAAGCCAGTAAGCAAGCATTAAAATTGTACCGGCCTTTGCCAGCTCGGATGGTTGAAAACCGAAACCTCCTATACCAAACCAGCTTTTGGCTCCATAGACTGTTTTTCCAAAGACTAATACTGCTATCAGAAAAAATATAGACAGACTGTAAAATGGGACCGCCATAAGTTTTATTGTTTGATGCGGCAGCGAATAAAACAAGAGAAATGTAAAAAATGAAATACAAACAAATACTACTTGTTTGTAAAAATCGCCTCTGGCAGAAGGCAAATTTAGCGTTGAACTATAAATTGCAATTATACCAAAACCAATCAGCACTACGACTGGCAAGAACACTGCTAAATCAAAACGGTCTTGTATATTATAATTAATCTTCAAGTCTATCCCTCTTAGTCTGCTTCGGCAATTGTAACCGGATGATTTGGCAAAGCTTTTCTCATGTAAGCAGCAATTACATCTCGGGCAATTGGAGCTGCTGCCACGCTGCCAAAACCGGCATTTTCAACAATGACTGCAATTGCAATTTTGGGATTATTGTATGGCGCAAAGCCTACAAATATTGCATGATCTTTTCCGTGTGGATTTTGAGCAGTTCCGGTTTTCCCCGAAATATCTAAATCTGTTGAACGAATGTTTCCAGCTGTACCCGCGCCATTAACTACTTTCCACATTGCGTGTCTTACAATTTCAAATGAATGCCTGCTTATGCCAATATCATAGTATTGAGGTTTAACATCAGTTCTAACTCTTGTTTTCGTATCTATATATGCTTTTAAGAAATGGGGATTAGCAGATTTACCATAATTTGCAAATAAAGCAGTGTACTGAGCTAATTGTATAGGAGTTACGCTTAGTTCTCCTTGTCCAATACCTAAACTAATTACAAATCCTTTTGTCCAGCCACGCTTACCGTAAACTCTATTGTAGTATTCAGAAGAAGGAACAATACCTCGGCCTTCTTCACCAAGGTCCACACTGGTTTTTCTACCAAAGCCAAATTTTTTAGCGTATATGGACCAGCGATCCAAACCAAGTTTATTTACTAACGAATAATAAAAAGTATTACATGATCTTTCGATAGAAGTTTCTACATCTGTGCTGCCATGATTGTGTAAGCACTTAAAGAATCTATCTCCAAATTGAAAACCGCCGTTGCATGCAATTCTTGTGGTTTCATCAATTATACCTTCTTCAAGACCGGCAATAGCAGAAATCATTTTGAATGTTGAACCGGGAGAATAGTAGCCTGTTGTTGCACGGTTTAACATTGGCTTATCTGGATTATCTCTCAAGGCTTTGTAATTCTCATAAGAAGTAACCGCAGCAAATTCAGCCGGATTATATTGAGGCGAACTAGTAAATGCAATAATCTCACCAGTTGAAGGTTCAATTGCAACAACTGCTCCTCTTCTTTCCTTAAAAGCATCTTCGGCAACTTTCTGAGCAAGTTTATCGATTGATAAAACTAAATCATATCCTTTAACAGCCGAGAAATCTTCTTCTCCACTTTTGTATTTGCCGATAGTTTTCTGACGCGAATCAACTAACACATAATGAACGCCCTTTTTACCGCGCAAAATATCTTCGTAAGTTTTTTCTAATCCGGCGAAACCAATTTCATCTCCCATCGAATATTCATTCTTGCGCTTCTGCAAAATGTTCATCGGAATTTCGCGTGCGTAACCGAACATGTGAGCTCCCATTACACCAAATGAATAATCGCGTTGAGTTTCCATAACATAATCTACACCCGGCAACTTTGCAGCATTCTCTTCGTACCATGCAATCACTTTGAAATCAACATCTTTTGCAATTCTTCTTGGAATGTATTTGGAATAGGTATTGTTTGCCTTAAGTATTTTATGAACGTAGCCGGAATCAACACCGAGTATTGTTTCAATATAAGGTGTTAATGTATCTTGATATTCTGAAGGAGTAATTCTAAGAGTAAAGGATGGTTTATTGCCAACTAATACTTCTTGGTTTCTATCAAATAAAATTCCGCGAGGTGCTGTTTGATAAATTGGTTTTACACTGTTTTCATCTGAGCGAACTTCGTAGGTAGGAGCATTCACAATCTGCATGTTGAAGAGTTGCGCAATTACAATTGCTGTAAAACCAAATATGATGAATGACAATATTCTTTTCCTGGCCGCAGAACCAAAAATATTATCGTTCATATTCTATTCTTCCTCATATTAAGCGCAACAATACCCAAACCGAAAATTGTTGTGTAGGCTGCCGGAAGCAGCGCTCCTTCAAGTAATAAAGCAGTAAATTTTATTTCAGGGTTGAAATTTCCGGCAAAGGAATATACCAGTGAGTTTATAAAAGCTGCTATAAAGAGAACTATTAAGAAAAAATAACTTGCCGTATTCGTATCAACTCTGTTTTCGTTGTAGAAATATCCAATCCCAAATGAAGCGATCGTCATAGAAAGCATTGAAGCGCCTAGTACTCCGCCGGAGAATAAATCAAAAAATAATCCAAAAATAAAACCCAGTATCATTCCATAAATCTGACCGCCAAGCATTGCATAATAAACAACTACAATTAAAACAAAATTTGGAACAACACCGTAAATTGAAATAAGCGGAACAACCACTAGTTGAATTAACAACACTGGAATAAAGTACAATATTGGCTTAAAATAGTTTATCATGGCTTTTTCAATAGATTCATTTCCAGCTTATTGATTTGCTTGCTTGACACAATCCCTAAAACAAATAAATTGTTTGTAGCCTCAATTGCGGCAAATGGTTTTACAGTTAGGCTGTGGAGCAGACCAAGTTCATTAGTTTCTTTTTTCGAAATAATTCCAACTGGAATTAATGGAGGGAATAGAGAACTGAAATCGGAAGTTTCTACTCTGTCACCAATCTTAACATCGTAAGTAGTAGGAATGTCTTTGATAATTAAATCTCTACCGTCGAAACTGAGAACTCCGTCAACATTAGTCCTTTGAATAGTGACGGCAATGTTTAGGTTGCTATTTTGAATTGTTCTAACGACTGAATAATTATCGGTTACATCCATAATTAAACCAACAAGACCCTGGTGATTAATTACAGGCATCCCTTTAGCAATGCCGGACTTAGAGCCGCGGTTTACAATGTAATTACCTTGCACCTTAGTAATCAACTTCGAGACTACTCTTGCCGGAATTAGTGGAACTTTGGATGTATCTCTCATATTAATCATCGAACGCAATTCATCATTTTCGGCTGCAACTTTCTTTAGCTTATTAAGCTGCAAAGAAATTTTGGCGTTCTCTATTCGCAATTCTTCAACTTCAACATCGGGAGTGAAGATGGATACAAAAGCTTCTGTTATTTCACTTAACACCGAGAAGTTAGCAATAGCAAAAGCTTTTAGTTTTTTTGCTTGAGGTTTTTCACTGAGAGAAATAGAAATTAGACTAACTACAACGAGAATTACGAGTATAACGTATTCTTTGAACTGGTATCCAAGTCTTTGAAATACTTTTATCATCAATAAGTTCTTTTACGTATGAACACCCGAGAATATTTGTTTATGTTTTCAATCGCTTTACCCGCACCACGCACAACCGCTGTTAACGGATCATCGGAAACGTGAACCGGTAAATTGGTTTCCATTCTGATTCTCTCATCCAAACCTTTTAGCAAAGCGCCGCCCCCGCTTAACAAAACTCCTCTATCCAAAATGTCCGCAGATAATTCCGGGGGTGTTCTTTCCAAAGTTTGTTTTACAGCTTCAACTATTTGAGAAATATTTTCGTTCAAGGCTTCACGAATTTCTACAGAACTAACTTCGGCAGTTTTCGGAATACCACCAACCAAATCTCTTCCTTTAACCTGGATAGTTACTTCTTCTTTAAGAGGTACCGCACTTCCAACTTCACATTTAATCGATTCCGCAGTTCTTTCACCAATTAGAAGATTGTAATTTTTCTTAAAGAATTGCATTATAGCGTTATTCATTTCATCACCGGCAATACGAATGGATTCTTCGTTAACAATTCCGGCAAGAGCAATCACTGCAATTTCCGTTGTACCGCCGCCAATGTCAATAATCATATTACCAACCGGAGCTTCAACATCAACACCAATTCCAATTGCGGCAGCCATCGGCTCTGCAACTAAATGAACCTCTTTAGCACCGGCATGTTCGCAAGCATCGCGCACAGCGCGTTTTTCAACTTCCGTAACACCGCTTGGAACTGCAATAACTATTCTCTTACTTTGAAACGCATTTGGCGTAACCATTTTAATAAATGCACGAATCATACCTTCTGCAATTTCAAAGTCTGCAATTACACCATCACGCATTGGACGTGTAACACGAATCTCTCTGTGCTCACGACCTTGCATTTCTTTAGCTTTATTTCCGAGTGCAATAATCTTCTTTGTATTTCTATCAAAAGCAACAATGGACGGCTCATTCAGCACGATGCCTTTTCCCTTGATGTAGATAAGAGTGTTAGCAGTTCCTAAATCTATTGCAACGTCCGTAGAGAAAAAATCTAAAATTCCCATGTAATTCCTTAGTGCTTAAAATTTCTAATTCCGGTAAAAACCATTGAAATATTTTTTTCGTTTGCAGCATTAATTACTTCTTCATCACGTACCGAACCTCCCGGCTGAATCACCGCAGTAATTCCTTGTTCAGCAATTTGTATAAGACCATCAGCGAAAGGAAAGAATGCATCCGAAGCAGCAACAGCGCCGGTTAAATCATGACCAAACTGTTTCGCTTTTTCAGAAGCTAATCGCGCTGAATCGACTCGAGACATTTGTCCGGCACCAACACCAACTGCCATTTTGTTTTTAACAAACACAATTGCATTGGATTTAGTGTGCTTGCATACAGTCCAAGCAATTTTTAGATCCTCTAATTGGGAATTATCAACTTGCTTGGTTGTAACAACTTTCAATTCTAAGTCAGCAATTTTGGAATTATCTTTTTCTTGAATTAGAACACCACCCGGTACCGATTTAATTTGATAATCGGAAGCAGCTAAGCTTGTTTTCTGGCGAATGATTCTCCGGTTCTTCTTCGCAGCCAATAATTCCAGAGCTTTTTTAGTGTATGATGGCGCAACTACAATCTCAAGAAATATTTCATTCAATTTTTCTGCTGTAAGATCATCCACTTCGCAATTGAAAGCAACAATTCCGCCGAATGCAGAAACGTTATCACAAGAAAGCGCAAGTTGATAAGCATCCAGAGTATTATTGCCAATAGCAACACCGCAAGGATTTGTATGCTTAATAATTGCACAAGCATTCGGCTCAAGGTCATTAACTAATTCTACAGCGGCAGTAAGATCTACAATGTTGTTGTAGCTTAATTCCTTACCATGAATAATTTCGAAATACTTTTGAAAGTTGCCGAACAAGTAAGCTTTTTGATGAGGATTCTCTCCGTAGCGTAAATCGAAATTAGCTTGTAGGCTAAGTCTAAGATCAAGTTTAGGCTGCTCAAATTCTTTTTCTAGATAATTGGCAATCAGCGTATCGTAATAAGAAGTGTATGCAAAAGCTTCGTAAGCTAGTTTCTTTCTTGTTTCCAAATTCACTCCGCCGGTTTTAATCTCGGCTAGAAAAGAATTGTACTGAGAAGAATTTGTAAGCACGCTTACATACTTGTAATTCTTGGCTGAAGCACGTATTAAGCTTGGTCCGCCTATATCAATGTTTTCAATTTTTTCTTCAAGAGAAATATCATCCCTATCAACTACTTTTGGAAACGGATATAGATTCACACAGATAATATCAATAGCTTCAATATCGTTTTGTTCAGCTTCGCTATGATCTGTAAGATGATTCCGGCGCATTAAAATTCCACCGAAAATTTTTGGATGCAGTGTTTTTACTCTGCCGGAAAATATCTCCGGGAATTTTGTGAAATCTTTAATTTCTATACAGCTCACCGCGTTATCCATCAGCAGTTTGTAGGTATTGCCGGTAGCAATTATTTGATAATTAAGAAGATTTAATTCGCGGGCAAAATCCACCACATTAGTCTTATCCGATACACTTATTAAGGCGTACTTACTCACACTCCGTCCTTTTACCATCTGCAAAAAGCAGAACTAATTTATCTTGATATAACCTTTTGAAAATTTTTGTACAACTTCCGGAAGCAACTCATGTTCAATTTTTAATACTCTCGCTGCAATTTCTTCAGCAGACTTCACATCAATTACACTAACACTTCTTTGCTCAATAATCTTTCCGTTATCATAAATCTTATCAACAAAATGAACAGTAGCGCCGGAAATTGTTTCTTTAGCTTCAAAAACAGCTTGGTGAACATTTAATCCATACATTCCTTTTCCTCCGTGTGAAGGAAGAAGAGCTGGATGAATGTTAATAATTTTATTTTCAAACTCGTCAATAAATTCATCCGGAATTTTTTTTAGAAATCCGGCAAGTACAATTAAATCAACAGACAACTTTTTTAATTCATCGGCAAGCTTTGTGTATGAACTAAAACCATCTTCAATCTTTTTGCATACAAAAAAAACGGGGATAGAATTTAAGTTTGCAAATTCGACAGCCCCGCAATCTTTTTTGTCGCTTATAACTGCACAAATCTTCACATCCTCTTTAGAAACCTTTTCAAACAAAGCTCTTAAATTAGAACCTCGCCCGGATACGAAGACAGCGACATTAAACATAGATTACATTTTTTGGTGGAAAAAATTATCTAAATGAGGTTAAATAAGCAATTAAAAGGAGCTATTTTCTTCAGATTTTACAAGGTTTTTCCAATTTTTCACTTAAGCCGTCGTTTCAGCCATTCGATCTGAGATTGGATATAATCGCGAAATTCAAACTCATTATCATCTTCGGCATCTTCCAATAATTCTTTAGCGGATGTTCTATCTCCAAGAGCAAATTTGGCTTTGGCATTCAAAAAGTCTGCAAAAGGCTTAATCCATTTTTCGGAAGAAAGACTTGCATCAGCCAGATGATCGCAAACCGATACAACCTCGGAATGTTTTCTAAGATTTGAAGCGGCTTCAGCAAAATAGATTTGAGCAAGAGCTTTTGTTTCCCTGCTTTCTATCTTAGGAATTTCGAGCTTCAAGCTGTCATAAGCGGTTCTATTATCACCAGCATCAAGCCGGTTTTTCATTCGAACAAGTTTAAGCTCAATTGGAGTAATACCGTGAGAAAGATACACTTCACTTTTCTTCATCGCATAAGTATCTTCAAACAAATCTTGATTACCACCTTTTGCCAAAGCCAAATTCAGTTTAAACTCTTCATCTTTACCAAGCATTTTATAAGCGAGCGCAGTATTAAGTGCAGCTATTCCGGTTAAATCTAGTTCCTTTGACGAATCCAGAAATTTCTTATAATTTCTTATAGCTGTGCGGTACTGATTTTTCTTGAAGTAGATTTCGCCGCGTCTGTAATAGGCCAACGCTGTTATCTGCGGGACATGCTTGTTTTTAATCGAAACTACACGATCTAACACAGAAATTGCGCGATCAAGTTGTTTAGCTTTTATTAAGCAAACAGCCGATTGATAAGCAAATAAACCGTTGTGAGGGTATTTGGAAGTAAGGTCTTGAAGAATTACGTAACCGCTGTCATATTCTGCTAAATAGTCATTATACACTTTAGAAAGATGGAAAGCAGCTTCGGTTTTAACTGTAGTTCCTTTGCGAAGTGCTGTCTTGATGTATCTGAACCCGCGAGCTTTATCCGAGCTAAGACCGGTCAGATTCACAGCCCATTTCAAAAAGTCGGGGACAAAGCTCATTGCATAGTCAAACAATCCTAATCCAAGATAAGCATCATAATATTTGGGATTTGCTTTGATAATCTCTTCAAATTGACTTACTGCTTGTTTACTCGACCAAAACGCATCAACAGATTGGTTATTTGTAGCTTGAGCCATAGCTCGAAATGAAGCGAGATTAGCAGCTAAATATTTTGTTTCTATGTCTTTTGGATTTTTAGAAAGCAATACATCAGCTTTTTGTTGAGCAAGATCGGCAAATTTCAAAAATGTTTGATATTCACCTTCGTTGCGTGAGCCGAGAAAAATCCAGAAATGTATTAATGCGTTTCGGTAATAACCTTCAGGCGAATTCGGTCTTAGTTCTAAAACACGGTTAAATGTTTTTTCGGCAGATACAAACTGAAAATTATACGCTTCATTCATTCCTTTGCGAACCAAAGATTGAACTTGACCAAACAGACTAATTGATGTTAAAAGTACAAAAAGAATTACTCTCGCTTTCAATTTTGCTCTTTCCTTTGTGAGTATTCGAGTGAAGCTTTAACAAAGTCTCTAAACAACGGATGCGCTTTAATTGCGCGCGATTTTAATTCCGGATGGAACTGGCACCCAACAAACCAAGGATGATCGCTTAACTCAACCATTTCAACTAAACGTTCGTCCGGAGAGGTTCCGCTGATAATCATACCCTTCTCTTCAAGTAATGTGCGGTACTTGTTGTTTACTTCAAAACGGTGTCTGTGCCTTTCCGAAATTTTTGGCTTGCGGTATGCTTCGTAAGATTTTGTACCTTTCTTAAGAACACAAGGATAAGCACCTAGACGCATAGTTGCGCCTTTAGTCTTTACCTTTTTCTGTTCCGGCATAATGTGGATAACGCTGTAAGCATTCTTCACAAACTCTTCGCTGTTTGCCTTTTTTATTCCGCAAACATTACGGGCAAATTCAATAACAGCGCATTGCATTCCAAGGCAAATTCCAAACATAGGTATTTTGTTTTCGCGGGCATATTGCGTGGCAAGAATTTTTCCTTCGATGCCTCTTTCTCCAAATCCGCCGGGTATTAAAATTCCGTCATAATTTTTTAGAACGTTCTCAGCGCCTTTATCTTCAATAGTTTCCGAACTTATAAAATCAACTTTTACGCGAGAATTATTTTCGGCACCGGCGTGAATAAAAGCTTCGGAAATGCTCTTGTAAGCATCTTTGTTTTCAATATATTTTCCGCAGATAGCTATCTTAACTTTGTTAACCGGATTAAGAACCGAGTTAACAAAATTCTGCCATTCTTCAAGCTTAATAGTAAGTTCCGGTAGTTTTAATCGCTCGAGAATTACTTGATCAAGATTTTGTTCATACAGAACAATTGGAACCTCGTAGATTGTAGAGCAATCATGAGCAGAAAAAACAGCGTCTTTGCTCACATTTGTGAATAAGGCAATTTTCTCGCGTATATCTCTAGATAATTTATTTTCCGAACGACATACTAGAATATTTGGCTGAACACCAAGTTCTAACAAATTTTTTACACTGTGCTGGGTCGGTTTTGTTTTCATTTCACCGGCAGAAGCAATGTAAGGAACAAGCGTTACGTGAACTACAAGTGTATGCTTTCTTCCATTCTCAAGCATAATTTGGCGCATTGCTTCCATAAAAGGTAAGCTTTCAATATCACCAACTGTACCGCCTATTTCGGTTATTACGATGTCATATTTTCCGCTATCGCCCAGTACTTTCATCCGGCGCTTTATCTCATCGGTAATGTGAGGAATTACTTGGACAGTAGCCCCTAGAAAATCGCCGCGCCGTTCTTTGGTAATCACATCAAAATAGATTTGTCCGGTTGTTGTATTATTTGCGCGCGAAGTATCAACATCCAAAAAGCGTTCGTAATGACCGAGATCGAGATCGGCTTCGGCTCCGTCATCGGTAACATAAACTTCACCGTGCTGAAACGGATTCATCGTACCGGGATCAACATTAATGTATGGATCAAATTTTTGGATTGTAACGTTATATCCGCGAAGCTTTAAAAGTAGACCTATTGATGAGGCGGTTATTCCTTTTCCTAATGAAGAAACAACTCCGCCTGTAACGAAAATATACTTGACTTTTTTCTTTGAAGACATGATTTAAAGGTTGGACCTATTTTGTTTGTCAAAGATAAAAAAAAATCCGTACTTCTTATCAACAGTTTAGGGAGGAATTTAATCTTCTTCCGAAATTTTTACTTCGCCAGACTTAGGAATTTTGATTATGTAAGTTTTCCTTGCCCTGTTCTGCAGAAAGCCATCCCGCAGCCAAGGATTAAAAATTTTGAGCAGCTTATAGTTTATTCCATTTTCCTCGGCAAACTTCACCAAATCCTTGATAGAATAATTCACACGAATTTCGTTCGTCTCGATTATAGGATAGAGCTCTTCTTCCAAAAAGTAGAAACCGTATTTCTTCGGGTCTTTAAAAATTTCCTTCAGAGCAACTATTCGAGCTACAAAACGGTAGGTTTCATCATTTAGATAGAGATTATAATAGTTACTGCTTTTTTGGCGCTGCATTTGCTTTGTAATTCCAGTTACACCGTAATTGTATGATGCACCGGCTAAAGTCCAGTTGCCTAGTTTAGCTTTAGCTTCTTTAAGATAATCACAAGCTGCTTGTGTTGATTTCTCTACATTATAACGCTCATCAACTTCGCCGGAAACTTCAAGTCCGTAACGCTTAGCTGCACTTTCCATAAACTGCCAGAAACCGGTTGCGCCGTCGGGAGAAACTGAATTTATTAAGCCGCTTTCTGCAACCGCCATATACTTAAAATCATCCGGGATTCCATTCTTCTTCAAAATCGGTTCTATGATTGGGAACCAGCGGTTTGCGCGTTTCAAGTAAAGTAATGATGCGGAATGCCAATAAGTATTAACTAAGAATTCTCTCTCGATTCTTTCCCTTACATCAAAATCTTCGAGCGGAACCTTCTCTCCGCAGAAATCTAATTCATCAGGAATAGGCGGCGTGTAAATTCGCCTTTCGTTCTCAGTAATAATTATCGGCTGCTGGTGAATTGCTTCGGCTATCTTCGCGCTTAAATAGAAATAAGTAAACCCGATAGCTCCGAATAGAACAACCAAAATAGCTATAAGTGTAAAAGTGGTTTTTCTTTCTAACAAAATTTTCTCCAGAGATTAACGCAAAGATCTTTGTTTTGTAAAGACATGCCGCGGCATGTCTCTACTGAATTATTATTTTCCGAAAGTTCAGTTTACTATTTCAAGTAAACCATTTGAATTGTCTTTACGCCAAACTCTGTTTCTAATTTGCAGTAGTATATGCCGCTAGTAAGAGACGTTGCGCGCAACGTCTCTACGTTAAATATTACAGAATAATTACCCGGCGCTTTTTCTTCGTTGACTAGTGTGGCTACTTCTTTACCAAGTACGTCGTAAACTTTCAAAGTTGTAAAGACGACCCGCCGGGTCGTCTTTACTGGAATGGAAAAACTAATTGTTGTACTTGGATTAAATGGATTAGGGTAGTTTTGCTCTAATTTGAATTTTGTGGGGATGACTTTTTCATCTTCTATTCCTGTTGGGTCTGTAACATTAAAAGTAATATTCTCAGTCTTTATGCCATTACTAATTCGAATTGTTTTTTTGCCAATAGGCCAGTTGTTTTCAACTTTTAATGGTCGAGAGACTCTTTGAGTATTGGATACGGACTGTTCTTTCAAAACTTGTTGACTGTTGTCATGAATAATTTTGATAGTTGTAGGTGAGCCGGCATCATAAGGAATATTCCCTTCATAACCAAGAGGTACATCACCCAACGCTTTGACCGGGACACTTAGATAGTCTTTTGACAAAGCAAAAAGAGTGGCTTTCTCACATATATAACCTGTTTTATCCATTGTAACATCAAAAATTATAATCCGATCCGTTTCCGCTGAATTTGGTTTTAGTTTGTAGGCGAAGACAGGTAGTCCATTCTCATATCTTATAGAGGTTGCTTCTATTGCATCTCCTTCGGAATACACACTCAATTGAACATCTGAAAACTTATCTACAAATCCGGCTTTTTTCTTAACCTTGTATTCAGGCCAGCCTAGTGTCTGCGGATAAGTTGATGGTTCGCATATGAGCTCTACTTCACCTTCCAATTCTGGATATGGTCTGGGATCGGGAAAGACAAGAACTTTATAGGTTATGCTTCGTTTGTTATTATTGGCATCTGTGACTTCGATAGTGACAGTGTGTTCTCCTTCCGTGTTATCTTTGGAAATTTCGCGAAAATTAAAAGTTAGTGGATCGGTAGTCTTGATATTATATATTTCCTTAAATTTAAATGAAGCGGATACAGTGAAGGTAACAGGAGAGACCATGCCGGGGCAGGTGAACTCAACTCTTCTGGATGTACCTCCTAATAAAACCGTGTCCTTTTTGGAGAAGATAAAATCTGCATTTGTTTCTAGATTGGACTCGTTGTTATTCTGATCATTAAATTCGTTAAAGGACATAAATGAGGCAGGTAAATTGCCTTCATTCAAAGCCAATTTTGTGTTGGCAAAAGCGGTTAAACTAACCAGAAAAAACAGTGCAACAAATTTTGTAATTACTTTCATTTAACTACCCCTTGTAATTAAAAATGCTAGTTAAACCAGCAACTCATTTAAAAAATGCGCAGCGCTTACAACATTAACGTTTTTCTCAGTTCTATTCTGTTTTAAATTATGCACAAGCTGTAAACTTTCTACATGCTGAAAACGCTCTGTAAAATATTTTAACGATGAAGAAATCTTATCATCGCTAAGTTTAACTTCTATAAACTGCACAAGCTCGCCGTTTTTTGCAATTGCAAAATCCACTTCTTTGCCATCTTTATTTCTAACATAGTTTAATTCTGTATCTATTCCCAAAACATCATATTGATACTGAACATTTTTTAACAAGTTTAGGGCAACAGTGTTTTCAAGTTTAACTCCATCATTGCCGTCAATATAAGCAGAATCAAAAAAGTAAACTTTCGGTTCTTTAAGGATTGATCTGGCAACGTTTTTATGAAACGGCTTTACTAAAAAGATAATGTAAAGACTTTCCAATATTTGGACGTATTTTTTAATTGTGTTGGAAGAAACTTGCAGATCTGCCGCAATGGAATTATAAGAAAGCGGCGAGCCTACTTTTGTTCTAAGAAGTTGTAAAAGCAGATTCATAGTTTTTATTTCTGTTATTCTGCTAAACTCTAAAATATCTTCGCGTATTAATCCGGAATAGTATTGGTTTTTCCAGCGGTTAACTTCAACAACGGCTTTATCTTTTTCCAAATTTAAGCCAAGCAAAAACGGTTCCGGAAAAGCTCCGTAAGAATTTAGTGCAGTTAAAGCATCGTAATTATTATTAAACTTATCGTGAATTTCTTTTACAGAAAACGGATGCAACCGCAAGTGTAAAAATCTTCCGGCAAGAGAATCTCCTGTTTGCCTAAAAGTATCAAGCCGTGCGCTTCCGGTAACAAGAATTGATTGAAACTCCGGTTTGGAATCGTAAACTCCTTTTATAAAATTTTTCCAGTTTGCCATTTTGTGTATTTCATCAAAAATGAGCAAATCGGTATTGTTAGCCCAGTTCATTCCCCTAATTATTTTCAAATCATTGATGTTATCATAGTTAAGGTACTGAGGTGAGCTGAACTGTTCCATAACTTGCTTAGCAAGAAAGGTTTTACCAACTTGTCTTGGTCCGGTTATAAAGACAAGCTTTTTCTTCAAGTCAGTAAGTATTTGTTCAAAAAGGTATCTTTTCATGGCGGAATAATAGGACTGTCTTGCGAAATAGTCAAGACTTTTTTGCAATATGGTTAATTATTGTCGGAGAGTATTTTCTATCCCGGTTTTGAAGTAACAGAGACCACGTTAATTCTCTGAGCCACTCTGTGAAATGTTTTCTAACGAAAAAACTGAAATGAATTATTAGCTACAGCTTTTTTAGGTTAGAATTATTTTTGTAAGCTTAAACTTGCGCCTAAAACAAAATTTTCTCCAGCGGTTTCCGTAAAGATATAGATCGGGCAATAAAAAACCCTCTTTGGGTAAAAGAGGGTTATAATATCAGATTGTAAAGACATGCCATCAGCCTCGGCGAGACCGAGTCTCGACGGGTGGCGCGTCTCTACATAAATTATTTCTTTCCGAAAGCTATATCTTCTAACATTTTTGTTGTGAGAGATTTCGGTCTTTCGAGCGGATAGCCGAGTGCTCTGGACCAGATGATATTGGATGTTACACCAAGCGCGCGTCCAATTCCAAATAGAACTGTGTAGAATTCATATTCTTGAACGCCATAATACCATTGAATAACACCAGACTGAGCATCAACATTTGGCCATGGATTTTTTGCTTTACCTTTTTCAAGCAAAATATTTGGAACAACTTTATAGAGCAAATCAACATACTTGAACAATGGGTCTTCCGGTAAATGCTTCAAACAGAATTCTCGCTGAGCTGTGTAGCGAGGATCTGTTTTGCGTAGAACCGCGTGTCCAAATCCCGGAATAACTTTTCCACTATCCAATGTTTCGTAAACAAATTTCTTCATTTCATCTTCGGTAGGAACTTTGCCGCCCATTCCGTTATAAACGCCGTGTAACCAGCGCAGAACTTCTTCGTTTGCCAAACCATGCAACGGACCGGCGAGACCATTCATTGTAGCGCTGATTGCATAATACATATCCGATAGAGCGCTTGCAACTAAGTGTCCGGTATGAGCGCTAACGTTTCCGCTTTCATGATCGCTATGAAGCAAGAAATACAAGCGGGCAATGTCATCGTAAGGTTTTGCAATTCCCATCATGTGAGCGAAGTTGCCGCCAAAATCCAATGTTGGGTCAGCCGGAATAATTTCCCCATTTCTATATTTCAAACGGTAAATGAAAGCTGCAATTTCCGGTAGTTTTGCAAGAAGATTCATTGCGTCTTCGTAATAAGCATCCCAGTAATCACCCTTCTTCAAATTTTCGTGATACTTCTTTGCGAATACTGATTCTTTCTGCATAGACATGATGCCCGTAGCAAACATTGTCATCGGATGAGAATCAATTGGCATTGCGCGGATTATTCTAAAAACATAATCCGGAACTGTTTTTCTCTTATCAAACTCGGCGCGCACGTCTGCAATTTCTGCATCGGTTGGCAAATCTCCGGTTAATAAGAAATAAAAGAAAGCTTCAACGGTTGGCATTTCTGCGCCGGGATACTTTGGCAGTTTCTCCAGCACTTCGGGAATGGTCAGTCCTCTAAATCGAATTCCTTCGTAAGGATCGAGATAAGAAACATCTGTAACTAGGCTTTTTATATCGCGCATTCCGCCGATAATTTGCCCGATTGTAACTTCATCAACTTTAACGTTGCCATACTCTTTGTTTAGTTTTTCTGTACGGGGACGTTCAACAAGAATTTTTTCTTGTAGTTTTTGTTTTAGCAAGGACATGGTTTCCTCCGGGACATTTATTCAATCAGTGAGTTACTTGCTAAATCGGAACTTCTAAAAAAGTTTTAACCCAAAAAATTCATTAGAAATAAATTTTTTGCCGAAGGCCGCTTGTAAAACGTAATAGAATAATACGTTTTACTGCGGGGTTAACCCCGCAAACTTGGAAAATTTTATTACTAGCAATATAAATTTAGAATCGTTGCTTAAACAAGAAAACTATATTGTTAAAGTTTGCGGCGCGTAGCGCAAATTATTCTTTGAATAATTTGGGTTAACAGTTTAGAAAAGAACACGATTTTTGAGCCGCTAGTCTTCCGCTTAACACGGCTCCTTCAAGAGTTGCCGGTAATTCTGTATCTGTCCAATCTCCGGCAAAGAACATATTAGGAAATGGTGATGCAATACTTTTCCGTAACTCATTTGATGCACAATCCGGTACAAACGTCGCACGTTTTTCCTTAATTATTTTCCAGTCGGTCACCATTTCTTTTAGGAAAATAGGGAAATAAATCTTTAACTCCGAATAAAAACCTTCAACTATCTTTTTATTATCGAGTTCGCACAAAGCATCTGCAGAGCTAACAGTTAAGCTAATATGTTTTCCATGATTAAAAAGCCAGTGAATTTCTGATTCAATAAGTCCATAGAATTTTTCTGTGAAGGGATTTTCTTTAAGCCAGAGATGAATATTTAGAATTGAGGAGTATTTGAATTCGCTAAGAGCTAGTTGGAATCTGTGAGAAGTTGATTTCTCGTTGGAATTCATGAAGGATATTTTTTGAAGTGCATGAGGAGGAATAGCAAATACCACTGCATCAAAATTTTCATATATCGATTTATTTGTTTTGAGACTAACTATCTGATCATTTTGCAGAACCACACTTTCAACTCTTTCGGAAGTTTGCACGTGGCAATTTTTTGACTCAAGAAGTTTCTGCGCTGGAATTGAAAATAATTCACTCAACCCGACTTTTGGAAGCACAATTTTGCTGGCGCGGCTTCCGCCAAGAAAAACTTCTCGAAGTACTTCATCGAATATCTGCGCTGAAGCTTTTTCGGGAGTTGTGTTCATCGTCCCAACAATTAGAATTTCCCATAGCTTTTTAATTGTTTCATCATTCTGATCTTTTTGCATAAGCCATTCAATCACAGTTAGGTTTTTCAAATCTTTGTCATCGCAGCAGCCAAGGTCCATTATAAAGTCAATTACACGAAATCTATCGCTAAGTGAAAGTGATTTGTATTTAAGCATTGCGAAAAGTAAGTTCAGTGGATAAAAAATGCGCGGCGATTTTAGTTTACTCTGTTTTCCTCCTTCTTCAACAAATGTAATTTCCATCTGCTTTTGAATTTCAACTTGTTCGTAAGAACCGAGTTTCTTTAGAAGAGTGAGGGTTTCATCATAACAGCCCATCATCAAATGCTGTCCGTTATCATAAACATCGTTCTGGTTTTCATTAAACAATGAATAAGTTCTTCCGCCAAGCTTAGGCGATGCTTCTATAATTGTTACTTCGATGTTCTTTTCAGATAAGTAAACTGCTGTGGAGAGACCGGCTAATCCCCCGCCGATAACGAGTACACGTTTCATCCGTACACTAAACGATATTTTGCCCAAACGCCAAGTGAAATTGCAACTTTTTCAAACTTACCGACTTTAATTTTCTTGTTTAGTACATCATATTTTTCGGCTTCAAGTCTTTTTAGCAACCGATAGTAAATGTGCTGCATTGCGCGTGCCGCAAACATCGAATGCTTATCTTCATAGTTAAGCGCATCGTTCGCATTTTGAAAATATACCTTTGCACGTTCAGCCTGGTAACTCATTAAATTTACAAAGTGTTCATTATAAACTTTGCTCTTAAGTTCTGCCTCCGTATAACTAAAGGCTTTCATATCATCTTGAGGTAAATATATTCTTCCGGTTTCATAATCTTTGCCAACATCGCGCAAAATATTTGTAAGCTGCATTGCCAAGCCCAAATTAACAGCGTAGTCTTTTGCAGAGCTATGTTTATAGCCGAAAATTTCAATGCACATTAATCCAACTGTAGAAGCAACTAAGTAACAGTATTGAGAAAGATCGTCGAAAGTTGGGAAGCGTTTACGCTGAAGATCCATCTCTACACCGGCGATTAGCTCGAAAAAGGGATCGAGCGGAATGTTGAATTGTTTTATATAAGTTACAAGTTTATTGAGCAGCTGAATATCAGAACCACTACCGCGTAAAGCTTTTTCAAGTTCAATTCTCCAACGGCGAAGATTTTCATATTTTAGATCATCGGGTTCATTTCCCATATCAACGATGTCATCTGTCTTGCGGCAAAAAGCATAAACCGTGTTCATCGCTTCACGTTTTGGCTTTTCAAGCAAAGTAAAAGCGTAGTAAAAACTACTCTTACTTTCCTTAGCAATTAATTTCGATTCATCCGGCATTGGTTAATAAACCTTTCGCAAATATTTTCAGATAATCTAACTTGCTCAGTTTTGGCCGTTGCGCTAATACACTATACTCTAAAGCTTCAATTTTGTTAAGAATCTTTTCGCCACCTAGTATAGTCATCTTTATCTGAACAAGAAGTGAGCCCGGCAAAAACGGAAGCAGATTTCGTCCCTCAACAAATAGCCTTCTTGTTCGCTCAACTTGAAACTTCAACAGCGACTTAAAGTTAGCATTATTTTGTTTTTCGTCAAATATATTTTCGGTTACGCTAAATTTTTCCATTTCAACTTGAGGAATATAAATTCTGCCTTTCTGCCAGTCGACTGATACATCTTGATAGAAATTAGTCAGTTGTAAAGCAGTGCAAATAGAATCAGAATAGCGAAACGCTTCTTCATTTCTAACACCACAAATTTCGAGAACTATTCTTCCAACCGGATCGGCTGAACGGTGGCAATAGTCCAGCAAGTCTTCATAGGCAGAATAACGTTTTGTTTGAACGTCTTGATTGAAGGCACTTAACAGATCATAAAAGTATTGAGTTGTTAGATTACACTCATTAATGGTGTTTTTAATCGCCATCCAAAAATCAATAACAAATTTTCCGCTAAGACAATCGGTAAGCTGTTTTTCATATAATTCCAAATTCTTAATTCTCAATTCCGGATTTACATCACCCTCATCTGCCAGATCATCTGCTTGTCTTGCAAACTTGTATACAACAGCAATATGCTTCTTAACTTCTCGTGGAAGAGTAGCCGACAAGACCGGGAAATTCTCGTAATGATTGGAAGCAAATTCTTGAGCAGTTTCATACGCCGCTTCCAGATTGAAAGCTAAACTGATTTTCGTTTTAGGCATTATAAGTGCAAATAAGTTATTTGAAATATAATACAATGAAGCTTGGCTTGCAGACACCCTAAGATTTACAAAACAGTGCTAATGCTTTTTGAAAAAACCAACAATCAAACTATTTGCATCAATAGCTTTGGAAGGTTTATCGGCAAGCAATCTGTTTTTTTTACTTCCCGGCCAAGAATGCCCGCCATCTTTTGTAAGGTAGTACTCAATCATAATTTGTGATGATTCATTTTTCCACACAAACTTTGTATAGTTTTTTTGTTTTCCAACTAAAGGCTCCGCGCTGCATTTATCAAATGCCGCCCATACTTTCAAAGTAGAATCTACGGATGGAAAGTAGTAGCTCCTTATACCTTTGCCTCCGGCAGAAGGTACTTTTTTATCCCGCTCCGAATGAATATGTAGAATAGGAACAACTCGATTTGGCTTACAAATATTCTTAGTAGTCATAGTTCCGCTTACAACCGCAATTGCAGCAATCTTGTCAGAAATCTCACAGGCCAACCGATAAGCCATCATTGCACCATTAGACATTCCGGTAAGATAAACACGATTTGGATCGACTTTATACTTTGTTGTTAAATCCTCTATCAAATTGCTTATAAATTTAACATCGTTAATATTATTTTCTACAGCATTATCGCAACATGTACCGGCATTCCATGTTCTTACTCTCAACAGTCCGCTTCCACGTACTCCTTCCGGGTAAACAACAGCAAACTTCTCCGGTAACGCTGTTGAATTTAAATCATAATCCTTTTCGCATTGTTCAGCACTTCCACCGCCTCCATGCATAGCAATAATGAGCGGAAAACTTTTAAATTTTTCATACTCTTTTGGTAGATTAATTGTGTAGTACCGCTTTATGCCATCCACAAAAAGATTGTTCTCAATACGGTATTTATTTTCTTCCGCATGAATACAAATTAGTAACAAGGCTAAAATTATCACAACTCTCATTTTCATAAAACCCACTCCAAAAATCATTTTGTCTTTTAGACAATTAAATTTTTCTAGAGTTTAATTTATGATAATCTAATTAACTAACTGAAGTTACGCACTTTGTGATTTCTTGGAGCTTTTGTGACTTGGTGGCAAAAGAAAATATAAGAAATCGAGCCACTAGGGCACAAAGTCACCAAGTTTCACTAAGAAAACTTCATAAAGTTCAGCTCTTGCGTAACTTCAGTAACTAATGAAAAATGAATGGCAAAGTAACTAATCTTGGTACAAAGCATTTACTTCGATCAATTTATGAAGGGAATAACAAACTGCACGCTAATTTTTAGACATATAAACTTATCCGTACCAGTTTTCCGAAGTACGAAATGGTTTCGGCTTTTTCTCAGCGTCATTTTTTTGACTATTTAGTTTATTCGTTTCTTCAAGAGATGACTCCATTGTAAACTTGAATGGATTAGGAATTCTTTTCTCCGTTTGTTGTGAAGAGCCAAACAAACTTGGAATTTTCAGTTTCGGTAAGTTCGGGTTAATCGATTGTACGCTCATGGCAGTCTCCAATTTTTAACCGCAATACAAAGTTTCTTTGAACCGCATGTGTATTATCGTAAAATTTTTCCTTTTTTTAACTTCCTTTTGTTGTAAAAGGGACTTTACTGTTGTTTAGCACTCAAATCCTAATACGAGCACCCTACTCATTGTGTTCAATCAATTGGATTTTCCGAGTAACCTTAAGTTCACCAGAACTCAAGTGGCAGAAGTAAACTCCGCTTGGAAATTCATCCGCACTTAAATCCTCTTCGTAAATTCCAGCATCAAGTATTTCACTCTTGAGCCGTTTACTAATTCTACCAAAAGCATCTTCAATCTGAAGTAGAATGTGACTCCGCTTAGGAACCGAAAAACTAATTCTAATTTTTGAATTCACTGAATCATATTGTAGATTTTCTAGTGAATAGTTGATTGGATTATTTTCATCACCGCCTACTACCTTCTTATCTTCAGTTCTAGTAGGGAATTTTTCAGCGTCTGTACCATGATTGGGAATTCCGGTTTCGTTAAAAATCGCCAACCCATTTTCAGTCCCAATCCATAAATTTCCATTTTGATCTTGAGTTAGCGAATAGACCAAGTCATTCGGGAGTTTTGAATTCGATGTTTTATAAATATTCCACTTTGCGCCGTCATATTTTACAAGTCCTCCAAGTGTACTAATCCATAAGTTTTTTGATTTATCGACTATACACGAAGAAACATAATTGTCCGGCAGACCCGAATTATCAGTTTTATAAACTTTCCATTTTGATTTTTCTAGGAGAGCCAATCCACCTCCCCACGTTCCAATATAGATTTTTCCGCTCCTATCAGTGTTAAGTGAATAAATATCCTCATACGGTAGCGGAGAATTTCTCTTTTTAAATATTTGCCAATCAGCACCGCTTACTTTAGCCAAACCTTCAAAGGTGCCAATCCACTTATTGTCATCGCGATCTACTGCAAGTGATGTAACATGGTTATGAGGAAGTCTTGAATTCAATGTATTGTAGCTTGTCCATTTTGCGCCAGATAATTTTGCTAATCCTTTTGTTGTTCCAATCCACTTGTTATCATGTTTATCAATAGCCAGCGAATAGACCATGTTAGCCGGTAGTTTGGAATTACTCTTATTGTACACTTTCCATTTCTTGTCGTCGAATTTCGCAAGTCCGTCAACTGTTCCAATCCATTTGTTGTTATGCTTATCAATAGCAATGCAGTAGATAACATTACTCGGCAGAGGAGAATTTGAAGTGTTATAGACTTCCCAATTGGTTCCATCATATTTAGCAACACCACCCGAGAAAGTACCAACCCAAATGTTGCCTAGCTTATCTAATTGCATACAAACAATAAAATTTGCGGGTAAGGTATTTGGCTTTGTATACTTCTGTTGAATGAGAAAACTGCCCTTCATTCGCACATCATTTTCAATCTTGGATTTATCTTTCTTGTGAATTGCAATAGTTGAAATACTTTCGCCGGATGAAGTTCCGGCATCTGGAAGTAAAGGAGATTTAATTACTAGCCACTCCTCTTGCTGGGAGTAAGTAATATAAGTTACAAACAAAAATATATTTAGGAGGGTTTTCATCAGTAATAATTGTCTTCAAAATTTGATTGTAATTTACGTTCAACGAAATCTTCTTTAAAGTATTCAATAGCAGAATGAGAATCAAAAATTCATTTTCAGCATTAACAAATTGTTGAAGGATATTATAAATATTTCCTCAGAAGGTTGCTACGAGAAAAGTTAAGCAATTAGTTATTGGCTTTAAATAATTTATAAAAAAGAAATTGGACTGCTTGTTTTATTCCTAACAGAAATAGGACAGGACCAAACAGCATAAATAAGCCGCCTAAAACTAAAGCAATTTTTTCTTGGAACGATTCGGGAATTTGCCTAGCGAGTCTTTGATAAAGAGTGAAGCCCGTTGAATTAGATGTTCCTTCCGGAGCTGTGAGTGTACCCCAAACTATTAATAAACCAACTCCGAAAGATGCTAATCCAAGACCAAACGAAAGAAAAAAGCTTACTTTATCAAATCGAACGGGAATAATTTTTTTAGAATTACCGGATTTTGATTTTTTGATTTGAACGCTCATTTCAACCGCCATTTGTTACGTGAAATGAATTTCAAAAAATTGACGCGAACTATATAGGAAATTACTAAAAAGAAGATTGTACCCGGAACAGGACTTGAACCTGCACGACCTTGCGGCCACTAGCTCCTGAAGCTAGCGTGTCTACCAATTCCACCATCCGGGCAATTAATTATTTAACCTTTTTAAGAACTCTTTACCACTTCCAGATTTTAAGTATTTTTCGCGAGCTCGAGCAGAAATTCGATCGCTAGAATCTTCAACATAAATTAAACTAAACGGTGCATATGCTGCTGTAGTTTTATTCTTCCCATCATTGTGTCTTTTTAATCGCTCTTCTAAGTTACTCGTTAATCCCACATAAATATAATTTCTAGAGTTGCTCTTTATTGCATAAACTTTATACATAAATCAACACTAA
>JAZDFQ010000022.1:0-30947 GCA_043807765.1 Ignavibacteriota bacterium | reverse complement strand
AAAGCAAATATTAATCGAGGTTAATAAAAGGCTCTTTGGTGAGATGGAGAGAAATTATTTTATAACCGCCTCATTGGCAATGATTGATACTGAGAGTGGAAATATTTTGTTCTGCCGTGCCGGTCATCCGCATTCATTGTTAATTAATGGCGATAAATGCGAGAGCTTAAAATCGGGTGGGATTGGGCTTGGATTAGATAAAGGTGAGGCGTTTGAATCATCGCTGGAAGAAATTGAAGTTAAGATGGAAAACGGCAGTTTGTTTGTAATTTATTCCGACGGAATCTCTGAAGCGATGAATGAAAAACAAGAAGAATTTGGCGAAGAGAGAATAATTAAAGTATTGATGGGTAATTCTAAATCCTCTGTTGATACTATTCAGAAAAAATTATTGAGCGGAATAGTAGATTTTTGCGGGGATGCAGAACAGCACGATGACATTACGTTACTGCTGGTTAAGTTTAACTAAACTGTTTAAAACAAAAAAACCGGCTTATTAGCCGGTTTTTTTATGCTAAATCTAATCTAAGTACTAAGTACTCAATACTAACTACTATACTCACATCTAGAAAGTAACTTTACTCTTAGTTCTATTAGCATATTCAAGTACGAATGCACTAGCTACGAAGATAGAAGAATAAGTACCCGTAATCATTCCAACGAATAATGCGAAAGCGAATCCGCGTAATACTTCTCCACCCATAATGATAAGGATAATAATCATAAACATGGTTGAAAGACCGGTAATGATTGTACGGCTGAAAGTATTGTTAATAGCACGGTTCATGTTTTCTTCAAGAGGAATTGTTTTGTGAAGTTTTAGATATTCTCTAACTCTATCAAACACAACCACAGTATCGTTCATCGAGTAACCAATGAGTGTTAGGAATGCGGCCACAACCGTTAGAGTTACTTCTAAGTTCAATCCCGGAATTACACCATATAGAATTGAGAATAAACTCAGAGTAATTAACACATCGTGGAAAAGAGCAATTACCGCTCCAATAGCAAATGAAAATTTAAAGCGGAAACCGATATAGATAAGAATTACAACCAACGCTAGAGCAATAGCAACAACTGCGTCTGTCTTTAATTCTTGTCCTACTTTAGGTCCAACTCTTTCTTCTTTCTGCACCACAAAATGATTGTCTTTGAATTTTTCATTCAAATTATCTTTTAACCATTCAGCAATACCAATTCTAATTTCAACGCTTTTACCGGTTGCATCATCAATTGGCTTTGAAGTCTGGAATCCGGAATTGAATAATTGATTACCAACCGCAATAGCAGTTAGCGAATCGGCAAAAGAGTAAATAATTGAACTGGAAGAAGAACTTACTATTTGCTTTTGAATTCCGGGATTATTGTTATTAATAAGTGTTTCTATTCTTGTTTTTACAATTGGGATAACATTTGCCGGAATCTCTTGCAATTCTGATCTTAAAAGAACGCCGGTAGAGCCGCCAAATGTTTTTACTTCTATTTCGCCTAATCCAATTTTATCAACTTGTTCTCTAACAAAAGAAATGTCGATTGGTTTTTGAAATTGGAGAGCGATTTCTGTGCCGCCTTTGAAATCAATACCAAAAGCAAGCCCTCTTATCATGATGTTTACCAATCCGAGAAGAATGATAATACCAGATATGAGAAAGAATATCGATCGTTTACCCATGAAATCGATATTTATGTTTGCAAAAAGTCTCATCTAATTATTCTCCTAATATTAACCGACATTAATCTTGTAGCCTTTAGAGTTGATGTAATCAAAAATCACTCTAACCAATACAAGCTGACTAAATAAACTTGTTACGATACCAATCATAAGTGTTAATGCGAAACCTTGAACCGGACCGCTACCAAATTGATAGAGAATAATACCGGTTAACAGTGTAACAACGTTCGAATCGAAAATAGCCGAGAAGGAAACTTTAAAGCCCGCATCAACTGCCGCTTTAAATGTTTTTCCAGTAGCTAATTCTTCTCTAATTCTTTCATAGATTAAAACGTTGGCATCCACCGCCATACCCATGGAAAGAACTATACCCGCAATACCAGGCAATGTTAATGTTGCGTGGAATGCAGCTAAAACACCGAATGTTAATATCACTGTCATGATAACGCCTATATCTGCAAACGAACCGGCTGTTTTGTAGTAGAAAATCATAAAGATCGCCACAACTAAATAACCAATCCATCCGGAGTTCATACCTTGCGATATTGAATCTTGTCCCAATGATGGACCGACAGCGCTTTCTGCAATTATATCGACTGGAGCTGGAAGAGCACCGGCTTTAAGAACAATTTCCAAAAGCTTTGCTTCATCCATGTTAGCACTACCGGTAATTCTGGAACTGCCGTTTGGAATTTTGTTGATAATTGTTGGAGCAGAATAGACAAGACCATCCATTACAACTGCACAGCGTTTATCAATGTTAGCACCGGTAATTCTTGACCATTCTCTTGCGCCGTCACCATTCATTTGCATTGTAACCTCAGGTGAACCGGTAGTCTGATCAATCTCTGCACGTGCATCTGTAATAACACCGCCGGTTAATTCAGCTTCCTTATTGACCATATATAAACGGTAGAACTTATCGCCATTAGGGTCGTTTAGTGACTTTTTATCATAAATAAATTCGACATTGTCAGGCATTACTTTTTTTACATCTTCTCTTGACAATAGCCCATTCAAGCGTGCTCTGTCTGTTTCTTTTACATATGCATCAGCCGATCTTCCTTGCGGATCAATTAGGCGGGCTAAAGCGAAGAATGGATGTTCTTTTGCAAATTGTTCTTCAGTAAGATTTTTCTGTTTTGCAGTGTCTGCCTTGGCAATTGCAGAATCTTTTTTTGCTGCTGTAGAATCTGTAATTTTTCCGGCAAGTACTTCATCAACTCTGTTCATGATTGGAATTGCAAATGAAGCATCTTTAACAAGTTTGAACTCTAGTAAAGCTCTTCCCTGTAAAAGTCTTCTTGCTTCCTCTTCACGAGAGATACCCGGTAATTCAATAACAATTCTTCTAGATCCTTGTTTTTGAATACTTGGTTCGGAAACACCATACTGATCAACTCTGTTTCTAATAATTTCAATAGCACGTGTAACCGCATCAGTTTCTTGTTCTTGCAACCGGGCAATAATGCGTGCGTCATCTTCGCGGATTGAACCGAAATAACGGCTCATGCGAATTCCTTTTTCTTTCATCATTTTAGCTAGGATACCTACAACATTTTCCTCGGATCTTTTAGATTCAGCTTCTGCTTTTTTCAAAATATCCATGTATTGTTGGTCGGGATCCTTAGCTAATTTTTCAAGGAGTTTTGCAGTATTAACTTCCATCACAAGGTACATGCCGCCCTGAAGATCGAGACCAAGTTTGATTCTCTTTTCTCTAGTGGCTCGGTAGTTGTCGTTGTTCGAAAGAATACTATCCTTTATAGATGCAATCATATCCTGAACCTCAGCGCTGGTAAGGTCAGGGCTACTCTTTTTAATCTTTGCTTCAACAGGTTTAAGAGTCTCCGTTACTTCTTTAGAATTCAGATAATCCTGATAAGTAGGGTAGAGGAGATACAAGCTGAGGCCAATAAAAGCAACGATCAATATTAGTCTAAATCTCAGTTCTTTCATCGTTATTCTTAATTTAGTTTATAAAAAGTCTAAAAAACCCCTCTCATACTTGAGGGGTTTCTGAGATAAGATTTTGCTACTCGCGAACAACCCAAGTTTTTACTGTAGCAGTTACATTTGAATGTAATTTAACAGCAACACTGTAAATACCTAGTGCTTTAATTGGTTCTGTTATTTCAACTTTTCTCTTGTCAACATCAAAGCCTTTTTCTTTCAATGAATCGACAATCATCTGGCTGGTAACAGTACCAAAGATTTTTTCTTCTTCGCCAACTTTAACCGGAATAGTTACAGAAACTTTTTCCATTTCAACAGCAAGCTTCTGTGCTTCTTCAAGCTCCTTAGCTTCACGTTTGGAAATTTGTTTCTTCTCTTCTTCTAAAGCGCGAATGTTACCTTGAGTTGCATGATATGCTATACCGCGAGGAATTAAAAAGTTTCTCGCATAGCCATCTTTTACGTTTACTATTTCTCCAACTTTACCAAGCTGGTCGAAGTTTTTTCTTAATATTACTTTCATCGCTCGGCTCCTATTTAACTGCTTCAGAAACAAATGGTAAAATCGCCAAGTGACGGGCACGTTTAATAGCAGTTACAAGTTCTCTGTGCTGCTTTGCAGTGAGTCCTGTTATTCTACGAGGAATAATTTTCCCTTGGTCTGTCAGGAATCTCTGAAGCGTTTTTGAATCTTTGTAGTCGATGAAACCATCGATCGTACGTTTTACTTTTTTGGTTGGTGCGTTATTCTTGTTAGAATTCCTCATGACTTATCCTTCATTAAATCTGATTCTTCATCGGTCAAGAATTTATCGAATGAGTTGTCTTCATAATCGGCATCATCAGATTCAGCGATAACATCTTCGCCATTACCTGCTTTAGCAACTTTATTCAAGAATTGGATTCGTTTTGCTTTTATTTCGACAATAGTTCTATTCTTACCGTCTTCTGTTTTGAATGTTCTACTCTGAAGCTCTCCGTCAATTAAAACAGCGCTTCCTTTTTTAAGTCTATCTTTACAACTATCTGCTAATTTATTCCATGCTACAATTCCTACATAGCATACGTCTTCTTGCCACTGATTGCTGCTGTCTTTGTATCTTCTGTTGGCAGCAATGTGAAAGTTGACTACAGGTGTCCCATTTGATGTTTGTCTAAATACAGGATCCTTTGTTAAGTTGCCCGCAACTATAACACTATTTAGTTCCGGCATCTTAAGTTCAGCCATCGTAACCTCCGTTACACTAATTAATTATTCTGACTTTCGGTTGTTTGTGTTTGAGCCTCTTCAGCAACCGGAGCGTTCTTTGCCGCTTCCTTTTGCTTAGCTATGGCCTCTAATGCAAATTTATCCAAAACAATAGTTAAGTAACGATAGATATTTTCGTCTAAACGATAGTTACGTTCTAGAGTTGCAATTAGATCCGGAGTAGAATTGAATCTGAAGATAGCGTAAAAGCCGCTCTTCGCTTTTTTAACCGGGTAAGCTAGTCTTTTGCGTCCCCATTTATCCACTTCATTAAGCTCACCACCGTGGCTTGTAATGGAATCCTGGATTTTGTTAAGAGTTGCTTCGATCTGGTCGTCTTCGAGTGCTGCGTTGATAAGAACAACACTTTCATAAGTGCGTTTTCTCATGAGATGTTTCACCTCCCTTTGGTCTGTTAGGCCTTTCTACTTTATTATAGAAAAGCAGGGTTATGTAATGTAAACGAAAAATTAAGTTAATTATGATTTTTCGCTATTTATATAAAGAACAAAAAACTTATAAACCTATAATTGGGTTCTGATTGTTTGATAGATTAGCAAGCTTGCTGTAATAATCCAGCATGTGTTGTACGCCGCCAATTACGAACTGTTCCAGTAATTCAATAGTAACACTAATTTGAGGTTCGATTAACCTAAGCTCGCTATCCAAAAAACGGGAGAGAACAAAGTCAATCATCTTACCTTTCTCAAATTTGCTTCCAATACCAAATCTTATTCTAGGAAATAATTCGCTTTGTAATGAACCAATCAAAGAACGAACACCGTTATGCCCGCCGTCATTACCCGATCTGCGGGGACGAATCCTACCGGCTTCTAAATTAAGATCATCATATATAACAATGATATCTTCCGGATTCAGACTATGAGTGCGCATAAAACTTGATAATGCTACTCCACTCATATTCATGTAAGTAGTAGGTTTCACTAAAAAAAAATCGGAAGTGTCGTCAACACGACCTTCCGAAAAAACATAATCAAATTCTGTTTCTCTAAAACCGAGGTTATACTTTTCGGCAAATTTATCAACAACCATAAAACCAACATTATGCCGTGTTAGCTCATAACGTTTCCCCGGATTTCCTAGCCCAATAATAGCACGCAAAGCTTAACTAGTCCTCGTCTTCTGTCTGTTTACCCTTAGTTATAACTTCAGGTTCTTTAACTTCTTCACCTGGTAATCCGGCTGCTTCTTGAGCAGCGCGTGGTAAGTTAATCGAAACTACAATTACTTCATCTGGATGAAGAATTCTTGCATTTTCTAATTTAATATCTTTAACATGAATAGCTTGTCCAAGACCTAAATCGGAAATATTCAAAGTGATATGCTCAGGAATGAAAGCCGGTAAGCAAGCAACTGGCAATTTGTGCATTGAAACTGACACAATACCACCATCTTTAACGCCTCTAGCTTGTCCTTCAATAGCAATAGGAACTTCGATTTCAATTTCTTTATCGGCTGAAATGCCTAAGAAATCGCAATGTATAATTCTATCAGTTACCGGATCGAATTGAACATTCTTAAGAATAGATTTTAGTTCTTGATCTTCAACCTGAAGGTTAACAAGATGAGTCTCGGATGTATAAACTAATGGTTTTAAAGAACTTTCTGCTACAAAAAGGGAAATCGGTTCTGCTCCTTTTGTATAATAAATTCCAGGTACTGTTCCATTTCTGCGAGCTTGGTTTACAACACCTTTTGTAGAGATAGTTCTTTTCTCTGCTTTTACACTTATTTCTGACATTTCTTACTTACTCCCAAAAAATAAATTTTCTAACTTTTATCTTTATCAATCTCGAATAAAGAACTGATTGATTCATTTCTATTTGATCTAATAATCGCTTCGGCAAAAAGACCGGCAGCGCTTCTAACTACAATTTTTTTAGACTCAGACTGCAGAGGAATACTATCCGTTACATAAAGCTTAGTTAATTCCGAATCGTTAATCTTATTGAATGCATCGCCGGATAAAAGCGCATGTGTTATAGCACCATAAACATTTAAGGCTCCTTTTTGTTTCAACGCATTTACAGCATTAACAAAAGTACCTCCGGTATCAATCAAGTCATCAACAATAAGAACATTTTTATTAGCTACATCACCAATTATCTGCATAACTTCAACAACATTCGGCTTAGGGCGTCTTTTATCTATAACAACAAGACCGGCATTTAATCTCTTTGCGTATGATCTTGCTAATTTTATGCCGCCTACATCAGGAGAAACAACTACCAGATTCTCGGTATCTTTACCATCAAACAACCCGGAAAAAACCGGTGAAGCATACAAGTGATCGAAAGGTATATCAAAAAATCCTTGGATTTGTGCAGCATGTAAATCCATTGTGATAACTCTATCGGCACCGGCAGTAGTTATGATATTTGCTACTAATTTAGCAGTAATAGCAACACGGGGCTGATCTTTTCTATCCTGTCTTGCATATCCAAAATATGGAAGAACGGCAGTCACTCTTGAAGCTGAAGCTCGTTTTGCGGCATCCAGCATTATTAATAATTCCATCAAATTTTCAGAAGGAGGCATAGTCGATTGTACTATGTATACATCCCTTCCCCTTACATTTTCTTGGAACTTAACCCAAATTTCACCGTCACTAAATCTTTTAACATCAACTTTACCGGGGCTAAGATTTAAATACTCACAAATCTTTTGAGTTAGTTTTGTTGTCGAGCTACCTGAAAAAATTAATGGTTGTCGATCCAAAGCCACACTCTGCGTTTATAGTTAAAATTTTAGTCGCCAAATATAAAGATTTGACATTGGCGTGTCAATAAAATCAAGCAGTGTAAATAAACCCTTTTATTTGATTCTTTTACTAAAAAGATAAATAATCACAACTATTAAGACAAATAAAGCAATAATATAAATCCAAATTGGCGTTTCCTTCAGCTTAAAAGGGCGGTAAGAGGCAGAAATCAACTTTCCCATACCAACTTCATCTAAGGAATACTTCCATGTTAGCTTATTTCTAAATGCTTCGGTTGCGTTATGGCTAAGAATTTCACCGGGAAGATAATATACGAATGTAAGTTCAAAGCTTTTGCTGTCTAAACCGAAACCAGTAGCAAGGGGAGGAATAAATTGGGAGAATATTTTTGAGTTCTGAGCGCCGTCTTTAACGGATAACTGCGACTTTCTAAAAGCCGGTGTATTGTTTAGTGAATCCAAGCTATTAAAATCCAACTCTATTTTAGCGTGAACGGTGCTATCCTTATAATCTTTATATATCTCAACATTGGTTACATGGCTAAATTCCGATGAAAATTCATGTTGAACAGAATCCTTATTAAAAATTCCTAACTGCTCAACCATTAATGAGTCGCGTTGGTTTGTCCATTTCATAAAGTAATGAATGAACATGTTGCCAGTCCCATCAGTTTTGATAGTGGTAACTTGTGTGTAATCTAAACAGCTTGTAACTGTTAATAAAAGAAATGCGAGGATCGAAAGTTTTCTTTTCATCTTTTTTAAATTTTTTCCGCGCAAATATGCAAAATATTAGCTTAATAAGACAGAAGTTTGATTTATAAACATTGCCGGGTTATTTTTCGCCTCACTAAAAATGAAGTTAAGTTAAATGCCTACTTACGATTATAAATGCTTGGACTGCGGTCATACTTTTGAACATTTTCAGAGAATAACGGAAGATCCGTTAGAACTGTGCCCCTCTTGTTCCGGACATGTAAAAAGACTAATCGGTGCCGGATCAGCGCCAATATTTAAAGGAAGCGGTTTTTACCAAACCGATTACAAGAACAAGAGCAATGCGAAATCGAGTTCTGATAAACCAACTTCTTCAACTAAGTCTGATAAAGGCAGTAGCGAAAAAAAACCCGGCTAAGCCGGATTTTTTATTAGAAGTCTAGGCCAATAGAAATGTAATAACGGGGGGCAGAAAACTTATTCAAATCATATTTCCAAGCAATATCTAACTTCCAAAGGAATATCAAATAAGCCCGGAAACCTACTCCAGTACCTAAGAGTAAATCTTTAGTTGTTGTAGAACCCGATTCATTTTGCCCGATGAATTTTAACTTAGAGGTATTATCCCAAGCTGAACCGGCATCCAAAAATACCACGCCAAGAATATTCTGAAAGAAAAGGGGAAGTCCACCGGTGAGTAAATATCTAATAATTGGCATACGGAGTTCCATATTCATTAGTGCATATTTGGTGCCTATTTGTTCGGCATAATCATATCCTCTTAAAGGCATAACAGGAGAAAGGAAAGCAAAATCTGAAGCGGATGATATTGGAACTCCGCCTGTCTTAAAAGAACGGTTTATCCAATTGTCGGTTCCGCCCACAAAAAATCTTTGAGCATAACCGCCTCCCGAAAATCCACCGGAGAAACGCATTGCGAATCCGTTATCATACCAGAATCTCCAGTACTTTCTAAAATCACCCGTAATTGAAAAGAAACTTTGTCTGGATTTTATTATACCGGGATCACCAAATACAGTTATATTATAACGCGATCCTTCTATTGGAGCTGTATAACCGAAAAGAACATTATCTTGAATAATACTTGCGGTTGGAAGTAAAAATGTCTTTTCGTCAGTTGGAACTTCGTAACTGTCCAAATTTTCCGAGCTAACTCTCAAAAAGCTCAAGCCAAAATCGAAGCGATGAAATCTATCCAGCGGATAACTTGCAGATCCAATCAAGCCAAAACTTCTGAAGCGGTAAAGCTCATCTCCATATATAGAACTCTGATAGAGAAAGCGAGCTGTATGGAAGGCTTGTATTCCAATGTCCATTCTCTCCTTAAGATAAAAATATGCGAGTCCGTAGTCGCTATTTTTAATGTCTATTTGTAAGCTGGTCTGACCTATTAGCCGATGATTTCCTAACACGTCGCTAAATGAAAGTATAGTGGTTCCGAGCAAACCATATAAGGTACTGTAACCGGCATTAGCGTAAACTAAATCCGGAGAGAAATTAATTTTGTACCGGTTAACTGCAAAGTTGCCATTCTCGTCAAGTGTCTCTTTAAACATCTCATTGCGCTTAGCAATACGAGAACTATCTTTTTCAATTCCGGAGCTAGAAAAAACATATTTACTGTAATCTATCGCAGATGAATCAGAATCTTCTTTTTTATTGCTAACATATTGCCCAACAAAAATTTTCGATTCTTCTTCTCTTTCGGTAGAATCGGTAACTGCTACATTTTCTAACTTCTTCGGTTCTTTTGCAATTTCTGTAACTTTTGATTCTACAGTGCTTTCTGTTTTTGGAGTTAATACGGAGGCCATATAATTTGTGTATCGAAGCGAATCTCCTTCAACTTTCATATCAGCTAAATTGTTTAGCATAAAGATGTTATAGCCGAGATTATATAGTGCAGAGAACACAAGTTTTTTGCCGTCCGCCGAAATTGATGGCTGAGTAATTTCACTTAAAGAATTGGTAATTGGAATTGGTTTAGAAACTGATTCCCCATTCTTCAATTTCATTTTGTAAAGATTGTTAACACCGTTTTTATCGGATACGAAAACCAGCTCGTCTCCATTACCGGCAATTGTCGGATATTTTTCGTTGCTAAATTTCCAATCGTTCAATCTATTCACGCTGTTTGATTTAATATCTATGGCATAAAGATCGAGCTGCTCAAAATCGAATTTATTCATCTCAAAAAGTTCAGTGTTAGCAACTTGTTTAAGATGGCTGCCTCGATCCGAAGAAAAAATAACTTTACTACCATCCGGCAACCAAGCGGGATCAAAGTCGCTGTAAATATCATTTGTAAGATTTGTAAGTTCCTTGGTTCCAAAATTGTATAGGTAAATATCGGATTGACTTGCATTATGCCCGACAAATGCAAGCTGGCTTCCGTCAAACGACCAGCTAATAGATTCAATACCGCCGAGTTTGAATGGAAGTTCTTCCCGTTCATCTGTTTCGGTGTTTATAATTGCTACAACATCAAATCCGCCCGATTTAGAAGAAAGAGCAATTCTTTTATTATCCGGCGCCCAAGCAATGGAAGGATGAAGTACATTCAGCTCTTCAAAATCTGTAGTCTTTCCACTCTCAACAACTTTCTTTATTACTTTACCTTCAATGGCATCCATAATGTAAACATCAAGGTAAATATCTCTATCGGAAATGAATGCAATTTTATCGCCTTGAGGAGAAATTGCCGGGCTGGCGTTATAAAAGCCACCATCTTTTTTATTGTTAGTTAAACGCTTCGCAAAGACATCGGGATCTTGCATATCTTTAATATCGGGCCAGAATTCCTTTTTTACACTTTTTTTCCAGCGCTCGTTAAGTTCTTCCAAGCCAATTCCTATTGAGGCTTTTAAAGCCGGTTCAAGAGAACCAAGATTTTGAATCTTTCCTAGCAGCTCACCAATTTTTTGGCGGCCGTAAGTTTCAGCTATAAATCTAAATAATGATTGCCCGCCGCGGTAAGCTAAATATCCGTCCAGTTGAGGAATATCGGGCAGTGCGTCATTCATTATCGCATTGCGAATGAACATGTCGCTGTTTGTTTCCCAGCCTTGTGATAAGTATTCTGCAGAGCCTTCCCAGAACCACAATGGCATTTGTAGCGTAATTCCTCGTGAAATAATATTCTGAATTGTTCCGCCATAATACATATCGCGCATTATTGCGTGTACGAGTTCGTGAGCAATTACATGCTGAAATTTTTTGTAAGATCCTTCGAAAGGGAAGACGACTCTGTTTTTGAACGGTTCGGTAAATCCGCCAATTCCACCAGATAAATATTCATCGGTAACATTAGTTTCTTGAAAATCGTTATGAGAATTATACACGATAAGTGCAATTCTTGAACCAATTTGATAATTAATGTCTTCTTGATTTTTTTGAAGTGCCGCTTCTGCTTGTATTGCGGTGAACTCCGCTGTTTTTTCTCCACCTTTTGTAAAGTAAATATCAAAATGTTTCGATTGGATGAAAAACCAGTCGTAGTTCTTATAATTAACTTTATTCTGCCCGAACTGTGCAAATGAAAAGGATGACAGAGTAAGTGTAAATAATAAAATATATTTCTTCATAGCTACCGCCTTCTAGGTGGTTAATCGGTTAAAACAAAATCTATTTCTCTACGCTCTTCATCAACTCGGATAAGTTGAACGTTAACTTTATCTCCGAGTCTGTAACGCTTTTTAGATCGCTTGCCGACGATACAATAATTCTTTTCGTCAAAGGAATAGTAATCATCTTGAAGATCTCTAAACTTTATTAATCCTTCTGCCAAAGTGGAGCTCAATTCAACAAAAATTCCAAAGTGCATAATTCCGGAAATTACAGCATGAAATACTTCGCCAACTTTGCTTTTCAAAAACTCTAGTTGTTTAATTTTTACAGATTGTCTTTCTGCACTTACGGCACTTCGTTCTTTTGCCGACGCATGATTACAAATATCTTCCAATTCTTCCAGCGATAAATTTTTCTCCGAATTCTTCACAATATAATTGTGAATTAATAAGTGGACGATTAAATCTGGTAATCTGCGGATCGGGGAAGTGAAGTGAGTGTAGTACTTAAATCCTAATCCGTAATGCCCGATATTTCCAGTTGAATAAATTGCTTTAGCCATAGAACGAATTGCAATTTCATTTACTACCGCTTCTTCTTCGGATCCTTTTACTTCATCCAGCAGAGCTTGGAATTGTTTTGATTTGTTTGCCGCATTCGGGTCGAAATGATAGCCGAGCGAGCGGACAAATCTTGCAAACTCTGTAATTTTTTCTTTATCCGGTAAATCGTGTATTCTATATACAAAAGGAACAATAATTTTGTTCTGTTTAGGCTGAACATGTTCTGCAACAATTTGATTAGCTAGAAGCATGAGTTCTTCAATCAAATTATGGCTTTCGCGAACTTCCTTAATCTTAATTTCAACCGGAGTTCCATTTTTATCCAACTTAAAGACAACCTCAGGAGAGAAAAAGTTTATACTCCCTTTCTTCATTCTCTTGGCGCGAAGCGTTTTAGAGATTTTATTTAACAGAGTAATCTCATACGAAAAATCGCCAATGCCGGTTTCAATAATTTCTTGAACTTCTTCGTACGTAAATCTTCGCTTACTGTTTATTACAGATTTTTCAATTTGATAGTCTACAACTTTGGCAAGCTTTGTTAATTCAACAAAGACGGAATATGTTAATCGATCTTCATTTGGTACCAACGAACAAATCTTGTTGGAAAGATTTTCGGGAAGCATAGGGATAACTTTACCAACTAGGTAAACGCTTGTACCACGATTTAATGCTTCTTCATAGATTGAAGTTCCCGGCTGAACATAGTGACTTACATCCGCAATGTGAATTCCAACTCTGTAGTTGCCGTTATCGAGAATTTCAACGGAAACAGCATCGTCAAAATCTTTCGCATCTTCCGGATCAATTGTAATAATGGTCTTTTTCCGAAGGTCAGTTCTTTTTTTAATTTCTGCTGCCGGAATGGTATTGCTAATTTCTTCTGCTTCCTTTAATACAGATTTGGAAAATTTGTAATCAATGTTAAACTCGCGAGCAATAGAAGCAATTTCAGCATCGTAACTTCCGGATTTACCAAGAACCTCTTTAACAATTCCTTCCGGATTTAAACTCTTTGTTTTCCAAACAATATCAGTTACAGCAACTTTATCGCCAACTTTTGCCCCATGAAGTTTATCGTTGCCAATGTAAATTTCGCGATGAATTTTATCGTCATCGGCAGCTAGGAAGAATGTGGATTTGTTTTTCTTTAGTGTTCCAATAATTTCTTTTCTTCCGCGCTCAACAAGATTTACAATCTTGCCTTCTATGTTTTTACCCCGTTTTGCATCTGTAAGCTCAACCTCTACTATGTCTCCGTCAAGCGAAGTATTCAAATTCTTTCCGGCAATAAAAACATCCTTAAGATTTCCTTCCTTCAGAGTTACAAAGCCAAAATCTCCATCCTTAACAACTTGTAGGGTTCCGATTAATTTATCAGATGCAGCACGTACAAGTTGATAACGTTTGCCTTGTCTTTCCAAAAAACCTTCTTCCGTCAGCTTGAATAGAAAATGTTTTAATTCCGCATACGCATGTTCGTCAGTTAGCGTAAGCTTTTTGGCAATCTCTTTGGCTTTAATGTTCATGCCGGGGTATTTACTAAACAGTGCTTTCAATTCTTTTTTCATCAGAACTCGAATTTATATTTAAGCGCCATTTCCAGAATTTTATTATCAAGACCGTATGTTTTTATTATAGGGTCTTTTCTTTCGAAACGAGCTTTTAAATTTGTTGGATAGAATCTGTATTCCAACATTAAATTTGCATTACTTGGATTCGAAAAAGTCTCTGTGGTTCCGCCTAATGAATAACTGAAATTATCGTATCTGCCGGAAAGGCTAAACTTTGTTTTTTCGCCGGAAGAACTTAAAGAGATATTGTTAATCAAATCGCCAACCGCTGAATTTACGAAACTTGTAAGTACAGTCCCGAGAAATGAAGTTGCAGTACTTCCTATTGCGTTTTGTGTTTCTCCGGCAACAACGGCTTTATCTTGTGCAGTTAAATCATCCTTAAACTTGCCCATAATAATAAAGGAAAAAGCATCGGCATAATCGTAGCGAGTATCTCTAACATTATTTTGAATATTCCTAGCACCGACATAAACACTAAGCGCGTTTTGATCGCTGGCAAGATTCTTTCCTAGTTCGCTTAGCGGACCTTTAATTTTAATTTTTACCGCAACCTCTTGAGGTGTTTGAGTTTCATCTCTTGGACTTATATAATCGGAAGTATAGGTAGCAGTAATATCCAAGTAAGGATTAGTTACATCACTTTCAAAACGAAGTAGACCAACAGCGTCAAATGTCCTGAAGAATTCTAATCGTGAACCATTAAGAAGTTCAAAAGATCCTTGTGCCCGGTAAGCGTTTGCTATGCTTTCAAACTTCATTCCGCCCCGCATTTCAACAATTAGTTTTTGATTGAGCGCTTGACCCAAAATAAAAGTTAATCTTGCATCTTTGCCGGAAATTAAGCCAATTTCATAGTCGAAATCAAACTTCTTTTCGCCGGATTCAACAAGTTGCTGCTGCAATGCTTTTTCTTTAGCCAAAATATTTTGAAAGTTAATTAACTCCTTGTCAATTTTTGTAGAATCAACAACGAATTCAATATTCAGATTCTTACTAGCGTTAGCTGCCTCATCGCGTCCGGTAGTATACACCAAATCGGTTTTCTTCATCAGAATGTTACCTTTAAAAAAGAATTTGTCTCCTTTATTTGTAAGTAGCCAATCGCCGTCTGTTCCTATTTGTAGATCGCCATAAAAGAATGGGCTAATGGCTTGAGTCTGCGGACTCATAATAGCTATATCACCAAAGAAGCGAAGGTTAACATCTTTCATTGAAAAGCCATCGAAAAGAATTGAGCCAAGTCCTCTAATTTCTCCGGGGAATTTTGTTCCGCCGGCATTAGCGAGAACCAGACTGTCAACTATAAATCCCTTTTTTTCGAATTTTAATTTGCCGCCGCATTTGTATTTGAGATTATTGAAAGTAGATGTGAAATATGTGTCGGTCAAATTTACATATCCCGAATAAACCGGCTCGGCAAATGTTCCGCTGATATTTACATCTGCTTTTAATATTCCTTCTTGATCAACTACTCCCGGAATAATTTTGCCAAGCTGGTTCAGATTAAATTTGTCGGAAGTAAATTTCATGCTAAACGGTTTGTTGCGAAGAAATCTTTCTTTGACTGAACCAAAACTCAAATCGATTGCGAAGATTCCATCGAATAAGAAAAGCTGTTTCTGCTCATTTGCCTTCGCATCTAAGAAAGCAAAGTTTGTTATCATTTTCTTGTCGGCGTATTTCATGTAGCCCTTAATGTTGCCGAGTTTGTTGTTGTTCAGCTCCAGATCCCTCGCGTTGAATGTAAAATCAATGAGTGGATTGGCAAACTTTCCTTCTATCTTTCCTTGCAGTGAGCCATTGGCTATAAGTCCGGTATTTTTCAATCTGAATGCATACCGTTCAAGTATATCTCCCGAAAGTTTAGTTCCGGTTATGGCTAACGATTGATCGCCGCTGCTTTGAATAATTCCGCTTGCAGAAAGTAGGGAAGTATCATGTTGAACTTTACAATCAACAATTTTAAAATAGTTTGGATTGAAATAAGCATTTATTGTGTCTTTGTTAATCCATTCAATGCCATCGTAGTTAACATTCAAACTGCTGATTTTGAATTGCTGTTCCTTAGGAGTCATTAAAATGATTCCTTCACCTTCCGCAATTATCATATCATCATAATTTGCAGATGCGCTAAAAATCAATTTGCTTCCATTAAAAACGATATCTGCGTTTAAGCCTTTGATATTACTGCCGGTGTATAATCGTTTCCCGGAGATTGATGCTGAGCCGAATAACTGATCGAATGAGTTTGATCTGTTGTCTCTTGTAAAATTAAAATCGGCAACAAAATCGGAAAGATAAATTGTAGTATTCTTTTCCATCATAACAAGCTGTTCTAAATCAAGCTCGGCTGATACGGAAAAGTTGGGCGCTTTGTTGGAAAAACTTCCGCTACCGCTTCCTTTTATTGTCAGCTGTTCATTCTCCATCAGTAGCGCAACAAGCTCAAAATCCTTGAACTTAAATTCGTAGTCGAATTTTAATTCTTCGTTTACTACTTGTGGGATTGGTGCCGCAATTGTATCACGAATAACGGGCACATTCACAACTGAAAGAGGATTTAGCTCTATTAGTTTGTTTGAAATAATTTCTGTAATTGTCTGAGATTCATAAACGATCAAATCAATCGCTTTGGAAAGGGGAAACTGTCCATCAATTTTGAAATCAACAAAATCGGATGAAAGAAATATCTCTCTGTTCAAAGAATCTTTTGTGAATTTTGCTTCCACAATTGATGAGTTAATCCACTTATCTTGAAAATATGAAGAATCAATTCCAAAAGAGAATGTTGCGTTAATATCGTCCGGGTCTAAACTCTTTCCTTCCAAACTAAAATACAAATTCATCTCACTGCGATATTTGTCATCATCCATGAAGCGGCCAAGATTTAAATTCCTTGCATCGCCTATAAAACTGTAGCTCGGAATAGTGTCTTTATCATAAACTAAAGAACCGGTGATAATCGATTTCGCTTTTTCTGCGTCAACATTTATTGATAAGTCAATCTCTCGGTTCTTCGCATGAGATTCAACATCTAGCCGATCAATAGTGATATTGTTTATTGCAGTATTATAGACATTAAATTTGAGATCAGCCGCCAAATCCATTGGAGAAGTACCTTGTCCCGCGATGCTACCTTTCACATTTAGTATTGTAGGGAAACCTACCAATGCTGCGAGATTCAAATTCTCCGATGCAAACTTTATATCGTATGTCATTGGCTCGGCAGAAACATTCATCATGCCTTCGCCTTCAATTCTTCCTTCATCAACATTACCAACAAATTTTGTTTTGAAGTTTGTCGGTTCACCTTCATACTCAACATTAACGTCGGTTAAAACCATTTTTGCATATTCGGGTAGTTTTAGATTAGGCAGAAGGAGATTTATATCTTTGTAATTAATATCCGTATTAACAATGCTGGCTTTTATATAAAGCTTAGATGGAACATTGAGATTCAGCACTTGTCCGCTAAAATCGAAATGAGTGTCCCGGTAATCAAGTTTGGCTCTATCGATATTGAACGCGCCGAATTTGCCTCTTGCCCTAAGTTCAAACTCCGGCCCCCCTTTAAGTATTTCTGTTGCGTCGAAGAAAGAAGAAAGATCATCGAAATTAAATGGAGAAGCTTTTGCATCGATTGTAACCGGATAATCTCTAAAATCTCGAAGATCGGTACCGCTAAACAAATTTAGACTATCAACCCGGGCATTTATTTTTATCTCGCTGCTATCAGTCAAAAAATAAAATTTGTTAACGCTTGCAAAATCTTTTGTTATTGCAAACTCGCCCGAGAAGTAACGCAAATTAAATCTTGTTAAGTTCGGCTTGAATGAAAGCTCTTTTAGTATAAGTAAGTAATTCTGGTTTTCTATATCGGCGAATGCTTCCGCTTGAAAATTTAGTTCCTTTATATATAAGTCTTCGGTGTTAAGTGTCTTGTAAATCTGTTTCGAACCGCGATTAGCAAAAGTCTGCCTAGTTAAAGAAATATTGCTCAACTCAATATCGGGTGCATGGATTAAAAAAGAGAAAGTTGATTTGCTTGTGTCTTCCGGCGTTGGCTTAACAAGCTTTTCATAATTCCATTTCCCATCTTTGTCTTGCTGCATATTGATGTTAACATCTTGAAGTAAAATTTTTCTTATGTGAATTTTCTTTAACAGAAGTTGTACGGGACTGGTTTTTACTTCTATATTTCTTGCTAAAATGAGAGTGTCGTTATCTACAACAATTGAAGTATTGCGCAGATAGATTGAAGTAAGCAATGTTCCATCAATCTTTTCAATGTTAAGCTTGCCGTTAAGTTCTTCGTTAGCTAACGCAATAACTTTTTCTCGTAAGTATTCACGGAAAGTTTTTGTTTGGGTGAATCCGAGAACTATAAGGACTATGATTAAAAGGACTAGAAAAATAGAAATGAAAGTGTTGATGATTTTACGAAACACACTTCTCTTGAATCCGAATTTCTTATCGGATTCGGGTACTGGAATAACTTCCGGTGTAGTTGAAGAATTCTCCGAAAGATTCTTTTCTTCCGGCTGCTCGCTTCCGCTCTCTGCGTTATTTAATTCTTGATCAGACATTATTCCTTATACTTTTCAAGAACCGCTTTGATGATGTTAGTAGTTGAAGTTTGGGTTACAAACTTTATTGTTTCTACTGAACCGCCGTTAGCTTCAACAATATCAGCTCCAACAATTTTATCTTTCGACCAGTCGGCTCCTTTAACCAGAACATCCGGAATTAATTTATTTATAACTTCGAGAGGAGTATCCTCTTCGAAGATTGTAACAAAATCTACCGGTTTCAAAGAGGAAATAATAAACGCACGTTCTTGCTGAGGAACAACGGGACGCAAATCTCCTTTAATTCTTTTCACACTTGCATCGGAATTAACGCCAACAATTAATACGTCGCCAAGTTCTCTAGCTTTCGAGAGATAATCAACGTGGCCGGCGTGGAGTATATCAAAAACTCCATTTGTAAAAACAACTTTTTTATTCTTTGCTTTTAATTCATTGCGAATCATGCAAAGTTCTTCAATATTTTTTACAAAGTTCATATAAGTTCTTCTTTAACTGCATTAAATAAAACATTGAGATCAATTGGGACTATCCCGACTTCTTGGCAAACCAAACCGCCGGCATAATTTGCAAGATAAGCGGCATCGTAAATATCGGCTCCGGCAGTTAGTGCAATTGTGAGTGTAGAAATTACAGTATCGCCCGCGCCGGAAACATCCGCAACTTTTCTAGCTTTAGTTGGAACACGTCGTTCGATTTTCCCCTTTTCAAATAATGCTATGCCGCCTTCACCTAAAGTAAGCAGCGCATATTTACATTCTAAATTCTCTAATAGTTTATTCCCAGCAATTGTGATCTCTTCGGTTGATTTTATTTTTGTTCCCAAAGCATCTTCAGTTTCTTTTCTGTTAGGTTTGAATACGGTAACATTTTTATAAGTAAAGAAATTGTGGAACTTAGGATCGACGGTAACAATCTTTTTATTCTCGTTAGCAAGAACAATGATTTTTTCGATTAAACCTTTTGTTAGAACGCCTTTGTTGTAATCTTGTAAAATTATCGCATCAAGTTTTTTAATTTCATTTTTTAGAAAGAGGAGGACCTTCTTTTCTGTATTGCTTGAAATTGGAGATGTTTTCTCCTTGTCGATTCTAACGACATGCTGATTGTTTGCAATCACTCTTGTCTTAGCTGTTGTTGGGCGCTTATTGTCGATAATAATTCCGGAATCAGTTATACCAACATTCTTCATCAACTTCTTAAGTAATTTTCCATCGTTATCATTGCCTATAATCCCAATCGGTAATGGAATTCCGCCCAGAGTTTTAATGTTGTATGCAACATTCAGCGCGCCGCCGAAGCGAGCAAATTCATCATCAACTTCAACAACCGGAACCGGAGCTTCCGGTGAAATTCTGCTAACAACACCCTGAAAGTAACAGTCAAGCATCATATCGCCAATAACGGCAATACGTTTACCAACAAAATTATTTTTTAAGTTGTTTAACTTTCTAAGAGAAGTGTTAATCATTCTTACCTCTTTTGAGTTACGCTCTGGATTCCGCTCCACTGAGCAAGCTTATTAAAGAAATTAATTTTTATTAAACCGTTTTCAGTTCCAAGCCAAAGGTTTACGCCGTCAAAATAAATTGAGTAAATAGTTCTTGGAATTCTATCATCGCGTATTGGTGTAATTTGATTATTTACTCGATTAATCAAAACCAAGCCGCGCCCAAATGTTTCTTTTGTTGAACTTCCGAATTGATACAATGAAGCCCAAATGTAATTACCGGTGCGTTCTAAATCATACACTCCATTGCCGGGTAAACCTTTCGATGCATCAAGTCCGAGCCATTCTGTTTTATAATCGAAGCGGTATAATCCACCAACATTAAAATCCGGTCGTTCGGGAGTTACAAATTCATCCAAACCAAACCAAATATAGTCACGTTCTGTTAAAATTGTATTTACAGAAACTTGCTCGCCTTCCCCGTTAAAAGAATTGTTTCGTATATCGTAAAATCTTCTAGCATCCTTATTATTAAAATCCTTTCCCTTATCATAACGATGAACACCGGCTTCAGTTCCAAACCAAACATATTTTTTTTCAACGCGAATAGATTTTATGGTATTAGTCTTCTCGTTATTACGGATTGTAAGGTCGTAATCTGTGTATCTTTTAGTAGAGACATCAAGCTTGGTCAAATACTTAAATCTACCAATCCAGACAACATTATCATCTTCGTCGTAAGCAATCGAACGAATCCAGTTTGCCAATTGTCCGCCTAGAGCGAATTTTCTTTTTGTCCAGTTTCCGGTTTTTTTATCTAAGATGAAAAGCCCATCAGTTGAACCGGCCCAAACATAATTTTCGTTAGCGGCAATGCAGTAGAAAAGATCAAGCGAAATATTTCCCTTCTGAGTAGAATACTGTTCCCACTTATTAGTTGAGGGTGAATAAGAAATAATTCCATGTCCGTTTGTGGCGAACCATAAATTATTTCCGTCGTTAGTAATATCCATTACTTGAGCTGGTTCTAAATAAAACTCAAGTTCTTTTTGGTCCTGTGCGGAAATTGAATAACTAAGCAGAATAAAAAGTGAAAATAGTTTTCGCATTTGTCTCTATTGAATTTAATAATTCATCTGAATTTGCAACTAAATTTAACCCAAAAAAATCATTTAAAATGATTTTTTTGCCGCTTGTAGCTGTTAAAACTTCTAAAAAATAATGTTTTACAGCTGGGTTAACCCCTATAAGCAAAGCAAGTATAAAATATTCTTTGCAATATATCAGTTCCTTTAAAAAGTATCATATTTCATGGATGCCATGGCTTGTAACCAGAAGGGCAAATTCTCACTTGGGGAGATTTGGGTTAGTACTAAGCAAGAAGGGAAGGAAGTGATTTTCGTTCTACACTGTTAAATAATTATTTCTTTTCGTAATAGCTCAATTTGCCATTCTTGCTCAAAACCCCGGATTAGGCACTCTTTCAAGCGGTCATAATCTATTTTGGTGTTAAGAATCGTTTCGATTTCTGTGGTTTTTGAGTTTAGTTCTGCATGTAGATGTTCTTTTGAGCTTATGTCGGTATTCAAATACTCGGCTAATTTTTTATGAAACGTTCCGCAAAGAATTGAGCCGTGCTGGAGAATCGTGTTATTAAGTTTTCTCTGTGCGCTTCCGATTAATTTTTTCCCGCCAAATTTCACTTCATTCTTGGCGGTCGAAGCAAAACATAAAACTCCGCTTGGTTCTTCCAGTAATTTGGGAAAATTAGGCTGAACACTTTCTAGTTCGGATTTTGCTAAAAGCGGATCATATAAATCTAATCCGCGTATCAATGCGTTAGAAATTATTGAGTAAACTTCCTTTGGAGAGTATTGATAATTTAAGGGTAGTACAACTGAGTAAGTCCATTCTTCAGCATGGAGAATAGCCCGTCCGCCCGTAGGCCTTTTAACAACATCTATTCCATCAGCTTTAGCTTTTTCGAGATCAATATCTTCAAATGATTGATTTGCGCCGAGTGAAATACAGAAAGGTTGCCAGCGATATAGACGGAAATAAGCGTTGTCGTTTGTGCAGTTTTTAGCAAGTTCAAGATCAAAATTCATATTGAACTCGCCGCTATTAAAATTTGAATCTATGAAATGCCAAATCATTTACGAACTATACCGCGAGTTGCCTTAGCAATAAAATCAAGAATGTTTTTAACTACTTCATGATGACCTAAATCTTTAGCAATTTTTTCTTTTGCTTGAGAGAATAGTAACCCGGAGAGGTAAAGAGTTCTATAGGCTTCCTTAATTGCTTCAAGTTGATCCGGCGTAAAACCTCTGCGGCGCAAACCAACTTTGTTAATTCCTTCAAATCGCGCCGGCACGCCCTGCACCATCAAAAAAGGAGGAACATCGGCAGTAACTTTAGAGTTGGTGCCTATCATTGCATGCGCGCCAATCTTTGTAAACTGGTGAATGCCGGCAAGTCCGCCAACTATCACATGATCTTCAATTTCAGTATGTCCGCCAATCTGAACACCATTAGCAAGAATGATATTGTTGCCAAGAATACAATCGTGAGCCACGTGTGTGTAAGCCATTATCAAACAATTCTTACCTATTTCAGATTTCCCAGTTGCGTGCGTACCGCGGTGAAGTGTTACAAATTCTCTAATCTGAGTTTCATCGCCGATATAGAAGTATGTAACCTCATTGCCGAACTTTAAATCTTGAGGAGTATTAGCAACTGAAACACCTTGAAATAATCTTACACGATTTCCAAGCCGCGCACCATCATATAAAACAACGTGGGAATCAATGATTGATCCGTCGCCGACTTCAACATCATCATGAATTATAGAGAATGGACCAACTTTTACATCGGTTCCAAGTTTAGCCTTTGGGCTAACAATTGCGGTTTGATGAATTTCTACCATATAATTTTTTTTATTCTTTAGGTTTGTTTTCTTTTGGAACCATAGCAGCCATAAAATCTGCTTCTGCAACTAAATTACCATCAACATAAGCCGAACCTTTAAGCGAAAAATACTTTCCACCCTTAACACTTACTAATTCAGCTTCAAGTGTAATTTGATCCCCCGGAACAACGGGTTTTCTAAACTTCGCATTGTTGATTGTCATAAAATAAACGAGATGATTTTCCGGATCGAGGTAAGAATTGAGTAACAAAATTCCGCTAACTTGAGCCATTGCCTCAACTATTAAAACTCCGGGCATTACCGGCTGTCCCGGAAAATGTCCGTTAAAGAATGGTTCGTTAATCGTAACGTTTTTAATACCAATAACTTTCTTATCCATATCAAGATGAATAATTTTATCGACAAGTAAGAAAGGGTAGCGGTGAGGAAGAATTCTCTGAATAGCGTTGATATCAAAAACCAATCCTTCTTTCTTAACAAACTGAAATTTCTTTACAAGCTTTTTTTGTTGGTACAACTGGCGGATTTTCTTTGCGAACTCTACATTTGCTTTGTGTCCGGGACGGGCAGCGAGTATTTGCGCTTTAATTGGAACACCGACCAAAGCCAAATCTCCAACCATGTCTAAGAGCTTATGTCTAACCGGCTCATTTCTGTAGCGTAATTTGTTATTGTCAAGGTAGCCGTTAATTACAGTAAGATCATGGTCAAGATTCAATTTCTCTTTTAATCTTCCTAGGTCCTCATCATTTATCTCATGGTCAACAATTACAACAGCGTTGTCTATGTTGCCGCCTTTAATCAATCCTTGGTCTGCCAACATTTCAACTTCGCTCAAGAAACAAAAAGTTCTTGCCGGAGCGAATTCAGTTACATATTCTTTTTCCAGATCGAACAAGCCGGTGTGCTGGCTTCCCAATGCCGGATTTTCATAATCAACCATTATAGAAATTCTGTAGCTGTCTAAGGGAAGGGCAACAATATCAATCTTGTTTTCTTCATCATGAAAACTTACTGTTTGATCAATAACAAGATAATCTTTTGGTGTTTCTTGAGTAACAAAACCGGCTTCCATTAGTTTTTCAACGTAAGGCATTGCACTGCCATCGCCTATTGGAGGTTCGATTCCGTCCAACTCAATTATGATATTATCTATTTGTAAGCCGTAAACTGCAGAAAGTACATGTTCAACTGTGTAAACTTTTGCTTCACCCAAACCAATGGTGGTGCCGCGGGAAATGTCAACAACGTAATCGGTGTTAGCCGGAATTTCCGGTCTTCCGCCGATGTCTGTTCTAATAAATTTTATTCCGTAATTATCCGGTGCCGGTTTGAATGTCATTGTGCAAGAAGTTCCGGTATGTAAACCAATGCCGGAAATTGATACATCTTTGGCAATTGTTCTTTGAAGCTCGAGCATCTATAGCCTTTAATTTTTTTCTGAAAATTTTGCTTCCAAAGATGCGATTTTTTCTTCTAATTTTTTAATCTTTTCTACGTAAGAGGGTAGGTTACGCATATGAGATTCGAGTCTTAGCGTTTCTCCTAGCGGTGCGGTTGGCGAACCACGGTACTTTCCAGCTTTGTTAATCGATTTAGAAACTCCGGACTGTGCCGTTATTGTTACGTCATCAGCTAATTCAATATGTCCAACAATTCCAACTTGTCCGGCAAGAATACATCTCTTCCCAAGTTTTGTACTTCCGGAAATTCCGCTTTGCGATATAATGATTGAGTTCTCGCCAATTACTACATTGTGCGCAATTTGAACGAGGTTATCAACCTTAGTTCCTTTTTTAATTAGTGTAGAACCTAGCGCAGCTCTATCAATAGAAACATTTGAGCCGAGTTCAACATCATCTTCAAGAATTACGTTGCCTATTTGCGGAACTTTCTCATATTCTCCGGCAGCATTTGGAATGTAGCCGAAACCATCGGAGCCAACACAAGTGTTGGAGTGAATAATAACACCATTGCCGATTATGCAGTTCTCTCTAATTGTTACGTTGGGATAAATAATACATCTTTTGCCAATTTTTACATTCTCCATCAAAACGGTATTGTGAAGAATTATGGAATCATCGCCAATCTCGCATCCTTCCGAAACAATTACATTTTTCCCAATAGCTGCTGATGTAGCAATTTTTGTAGCATAATGAATAGATGCGGATTTATCCTGTCCATCCAGATTAACAATTGGGTTCAGATAATTTTTGATAATTTGATTAAGTGCAATGTTGGGGTCTTTTACTTCGATGTAGGAAATATCTTCGCGAGTTCTGCCGAATTTTGGAGAGATTAGAACTGCCGATGCGTTTGTTGTGCTGAGGAAGTGTTCATATCCGGGTAAGTATAGGAAAGTCAACTCGCCGGATTTGGCTTCTTCGATTTTTGCAACACCGGTTATTTCAATTTCGGGATTGCCATAAACAACACCGCCGACAAAGTCGGCGGCTTCTTTCAATGTCAATTTCATAAAAACTCATTTTAGTTTTTCAAGAACAAGTTTTGTGCAATCAAATTCTTCTTTAGCGTAGAGGAAAATAACATCTCCGCTTCTATCAAAAATAAAATCGTATTCATTTTCTTTTGCGACATCTTGGATAGCTGTAAAAACTCTATTATGAAGCGGCTTCATCAATTCCTCTTGTTTCTGGAATAATTCTCCGCGGACACCAAACTTATCTTGACGGAATTTATCTTTTTCATTTTCAAGTTCTACTAATTCTTTCTCAATTTCAACACGTTTCTGCTCGCTGAGAATTAGTTTCCTTTTTTCATAGTCATCGTACTTTGCTTTCCAATCTCTTTCTAGTTTAGAAAGATCTTCTTGCCATTCCTTAATAAGAGCGTCAAGTTTCTTTTGTGTGTCTTGATAATCCGGCAGTTGCTTCATTATTGTGTCGCTATCAACATAACCGATTTTTGGTTGTGCATTTAATTGTGCAGCAACTACAAAAAGAATTAAAGAAAAGATGAATCCGATCTTTTTCATTGTATATCCCGAGTTTATTTTTTGCCTCTTTTTAAGAGATCAAGAACCTTGAAAGTGATATCGAACTGAGGATCAGCTTTCAAAAGAACTACTTCGCCGGCTTTATCGAATACAAACTGCATTGCTTCTCCGTTGCTAACTTCATCAATAGCCTTAAAGATTTTTTCTTTTACCGGTTTCATAAACTGTTCTTGTCTAACAAAATACTCACCGTTAGGTTGAGAAAATTTCGCTTGCTGAAATTGCTGAGCTCTTTGCTCTTTTTCAACATAAGATTTTTGGACTTTTTCTACATCTTCTTTTTTCGTATTCTTTTCTTGAGACATCTTTTGATAATCCGCAGCAACTTTTTGGAGTTCTGTTGACATGCTATCTAAGTCTTTTCTCCATTTAGCAACTAATCCTTCAAGATCGCTCTTTGCTTTTATAGCTTCCGGGTACTGAGCAAGAATAACTTCAGAATCAACATAACCGATTTTTAATGCTGCTGCTGGCTGAGCTTGTTGAGCAAATACTGATACTGTAAATACAATTAAAGAAAGTGTTACTAGTTTTTTCACGTGAACCTCTAATTTATAAGTTAATAAACTTTTTCCTTCGACCGGGGTACGAAAACTAATTTTTTAGAACGACATTCCAAAATAAATAACAGTGTATTTGATTGTCCACTTTCTACTATCAAATTTCAATTATCTAGCTAAAATCCCTTACCAAACTGGAAGTGGAACATCCATTGCGGAGCTTGTCCATCAACGCTTGTTCGGTCAAATCCATATCCATAATCAAAACCAATTAAACCGATTGGGTTAAGTAAAATTCTTGCACCAACACCAACAGAGCGTTTCAAATCGAAAAAGTTCGTGCGTTTCAAATTCTCAAATACGTTACCGGCTTCAGCAAACGCTAACAAGTAAATTGGAATCGGTTCCATTGCCAAGGCAACTCTAAACTCTGTTGTAAATTTAGTCATAACTCGGCTACCAATAACACTGCTGGACGCAGCATCAACTGAGCCCAAGCTTCTATCATCATAACCGCGTAATGGGGTAGTTGCAATAATCAATCCGCTTCCTCCCATGTAATAGTATTCAAACGGCTGAATTGGAGTGTTGTCTTCTAACTCGCCAATATAGCCAAGTTCCGCACTGCTATAGAGAACAAACCTTTTGCTATTAAATAACGGTTTATACCACTCAGCTTTCAAATCCAATTTGTAGTAATCAACGTTGCCGGGTAAAAATGGTCCGCCGGTAATTTCACCATTTAAAGATATTTTAGAACCGGTAGCGGGGAAGATAGGGTTGTCGATATCTGTTCTAGCAATTCCAACACCAAAGGTATATTGTCTTGTTAATCCGGTTTGATAAATACCTTGTCCGTCGATTACATCGTTATATTGGAAACGAAGCATTGCATTAACGTAAAAGAAGTCATCAGGCCATGTTAATCGGCGTCCGGTACGTAGTGTAATTCCGGATTGGCGTAAATCGTAAACATATCTTTGGCGTGTATCAAATAAGTCAAATCCAAGTGAAGTTGGTGTATCCATGAACCATGGTTCGGTAAAGCCAAGCGAAAACGTTCTGTAGAAGTTGCCAACGCCAAATTGCCAGTTAAAATTTAATACTTGTCCGCCGCCCATTCTGAATGGCTCGAGAATAGAAAAGTTTGTAAGTGTAAAACCAACCGAGCCGCTAAATCCGAAAGCACCGCTGTAGCCAACAGAAGCATTTAAATAATCGCTCGATTTTTCTTCAACCTTAAATGCGAGGTTAACAATACTATCGCTAACCGGTTTGTAATCAACGCCGGTTTTATATAACTGTTCCGAGTTGAAGTATTGAAGATTTGCCAGCTGCTGAATGCTACGCATAATGAAACCTCTGCTAAAGTAACTGCCCGGTATTGTATATAATTCTCTACGGATTACTTTGTCTTTGGTCTTGTCGTTTCCTTGTACATCCACTTTACCAATTTTAAATCTGCTTCCTTCAATAATCTTTATTCTTATATCTACTGAATCGGAAGCAACTTTTTCTTCCTTAGGATCGATCTGTGCTGTTAAGTAGCCTGTATCCTGATATAATGAGGAAACGTCCGATTGCTTTTCGTTGAAGCGTAGGTTCTGCTCAAATTTTTCGTAATCGAAAACAGCGCCTCTCTTTAGGTCCAATCTTGCATCCAACTCTTCAGATGGATAAACGGAATTCCCTTCCCAGATAATATTACGAACTTTGTATTCGTTGCCTTCGTAAACATCAACAACTACATCAATTGTCTTTCTATCTGCCGAAAGTATTGTAGTGTCTTTAAGAACGGTGAAATCTCTGTAACCTTTTTTCTGATAGAATTTCTGCAAAAGATCTTTGTCTTTTTCAAATTTATCACGTTTGAATTTTGCTGATTTCCAGAATTTCCACCATTTGGTTTCTCCGGTTTCATCAAATTCACTCTTCAAATCATCATCTTCAAAAGCCACATTTCCGTTAAAACGAATTTGATTTATTGTTACTTCATCACCTTCTTCAATATCCATTACAAGCATAATTCTGTCTTTCACTCTGGAAATTGAGTTAACAGTAGAAGATTTATCTAATTCATATGTAGATTGATATTCTTGAGAAAGGTTTTTTTCATTTCTCCACGTCACAGTTATTTCATTATCGGAAGTATCCGCTTGGAAGAAAACATATTTGGTAGGAGTGATTTGAGCATTAAGATAGCCTTCTTCTTCGTATTCAGCTTTAATCTTTGTAATAATTCTAGAGATTTCTTGCGGCTTAAGAGTTTGCCCGCGAACAATAGAAACTTTTTTATTTAAGTCGTCTTCGCTAAGTTCATCGTAGCCCCTAAAGACAATTTTTTCCAGACGGGCATACTCCTTAACCATTATTTGCAAGAAGATTCCATCGGCAACACTTTTTTCTATTGCTAATTGTACATCTTCGAAGATGCCTAAATTCCATAATCTTTTGATAGCATTATTGGCTTGATCGCTCGGGATGCTTATTTCATCGTTAACATGTAAACCTGTGTTAGCAATAATTGTGTTAGCATCTGCGGACTTGTTTCCCGTAACAGAAATTCCTAGAATTTTATAACTTACCTTTTGTTGCTGAGAAAAAAGCAAGGAAGAAAAAATCACGAATATGATAAAGGAAATCTTAAACTGCTTTCTTGGAGTGAGTTTTAGCATTATTTGTTTTTTTTGATTTGCTGGATAATTGTTCGCTAACTAAACCAAAACGTCTTTCGCGTTTTTGGTAATCGATTACAGCTTCGATCAAATGTTTACTTCTAAACTCGGGCCATAGAACATCCGAAATAAAAATTTCGGAATAAGCCAACTGCCATAAAAGAAAATTACTTATTCTGAATTCTCCGCTGGTTCTAATCATCAGATCCGGTTCCGGCAAACCGGCTGTTGTTAAATTATTAGCAACGGTTTGTTCATTAATCTGATCCGGATCTAAATTGCCCGCAAGAACTTCTTTGCTTATAGTTTTTACTGCCTCTACAAGTTCCCATCTTCCGCTGTAACTTAACGCCAAATTCAAGATCATCTTATCGTTCTGCGATGTCTTTTCGATAGCGCTGTTTAATTCCCGGCGAACGATATCCGGTAATGATTTGGAATCGCCAATGGATATTAACTTTATTTTGTTTTTGTGTAATTCGTCTGTTTCACTCTTAAGACTCTTCACCATTAAGCGCATCAATGTTGAAACTTCGTCTTTCGGTCTTTTCCAATTTTCAGTAGAGAATGCATAGAGTGTAAGAATTTTTACACCGAGACTAGCACATGCTTCAACTATCTGTCTAACTGTTTCAACACCTCTATGATGACCGGCTATTCTGGGAAGATTTCTTTTCTTTGCCCATCGCCCATTACCATCCATTATAATTGCAATATGGGTAGGAATATTACCTTTGGATTTTACTCCTTCGATTAATTTTATGTCGGCTGAGCTCAATTTAATGGCCAACTTAAGTCTCTTCATTCAATTTTGGCTCGAAAAAATACTTTCGATGTGAGTAAATGTCAAGAAAATGAAGGCTTTATTTAATTAAGTTGGTTTTTGGGAGTAATTGCTTACTTCTTATCCGGCAGAGCAACAATTTTAATTTGCTTTTGAGTTTCTATCGAGAGAGTTGAGATGAGCATTGTAGCTTTTACAACAGAATTGTATGGAACGCCAAGAAACAATGTAACACGGTTAATAGGATTCTGTCGCTGATAGGAGAGTATAGCTTCAAGTCGTGTTGTGAACAAAACATCGTTCAATTCTTCTTCTGCGACTGTAATTCCAATGGCTAATTTTTTCTTGTACCGGCTGATTGAATCAACTTCGTAACCGCTAATTGTTGGAGGAGCGGGCAAATACTTACCGAACTTTCTGCTTAAAGTTAAGTACCCTTGCTGCCACAAGTGATCAATTAGTAAATCCACTTTTTCTCGTTTCAGTCGTGGTGCCATTTTAGTTTAATACCGGCATTATTGGAATAATTGGCGAAAACTTTTCGAAACCAAGAATCTTGATGTTGCAGATTTTGTCATATTCAAATAAATCTACAGAGTTTGTACCGTACTGTCTTCCGTAGAGAACTTTCTTGCCGGTTTTGTTTTTGCTGATGTAATACGGTTCAAGAATTATTTCTTCAAAGCCATATATGAATCTTACTCTATTACGATTTATGATTGCCGTGGTGAAGTAAAGTGATTTCATTTCTTTCTCCTCAATTGTAGGTTCTAAATACACTGATGACTTTTCCGATAATCGAAAACTCTTCAACATTATCCACTTCAATAGGTTTGTATTTTTCATTTTCCGGAACCAAGTAAATTTTGTTTTCTTTTCTTTCAAACCTTTTCATTGTTGCCTCATCATGTAAGAGAGCAACAATTATATCTCCGTTAAC
>JAZDFQ010000021.1:0-7521 GCA_043807765.1 Ignavibacteriota bacterium | reverse complement strand
AAGCAAAGGGAATTGCTGTTCGGATGTGTCGGCGCCTTTCGCTTTCAAATAATCACAGACTTCCTTATTTCCAAAATAATCGGCAAGATTATAAGGTGTTCTTCCCGAAGCATTTCTATCATTTATATCCGCTCCTTTATTTATGAGCAGTTCAACTACTTTTATCTTTCCCTTTTCCGCGGCACTATGCAATGGCGACCAGCTGTATCCATCGCCCGTCATTACTTTGAATCCCCTTGTTAAAAGTGTCTCAACAATCTTTTCGGAACCTCCTGCCGAAGCCGAATGAATCAATCCACTTGTATACCGGTTAACTTGAAGGTCAAATCCTTTCTCGATAAGCTTATTAAATAGATTTGTTAAACCTCTTTTGCACGAAGCGAATAAAACTTGATAAGAATCCTGTCCCGGTTCGAAAGGAATATCGGCGCCTTTGTCTATTAAATAATTTACAATTTCTTCCGGTGCAAATTCAGCGGCAATTTGGAGCGGTGTCCAATTCCACATTCCGCGTTTATTTATGTCGGCGCCGTTCTCCAAAAGAATTTTCATGGTTTCCAGTTTCCTCGTTTCAATATTCATTGTTGCGTGATGTTGAATCGCATTTGAAAGCGGAGTGTAGCCGGATGCATCGGCAACATCAACCAAAGCTCCTTTTGAAATGAGCAGCGCTGTCAAATCACTATTCCTCAACTTAGCCGCAATATGCAACGGGGTTTCACCGGAATTCGATTTTGAGTTGACATCGCTTCCGGCATCAATGAGATATTTGGCAATATTATCCTTCTGATTTGCAACGGCTATGTGCAACGATGTGTTCCCAAGTTCGTCAATAGCCTGAAGTAATTTGGTGTCGGCATCAATCAGCGTTTGAACTTTCTCCAAATTGCCTTCCACAATAGCAGTAAAAATATTTTGAGCTGATAAATCCGTAACAGTTGACAATAGAAAAATTGTGCCGGTTACGAAAATTGTTTTTATTGTTTTCATTTTATCGCCGAGAATTTGTTTCGATAATATTTTTGAAATTGCTTTGTAGTTAAGACGCTATTCACAATAAATCGCATCAAGTTTATTCCTTGAATATAGTATCAAAGCTTTTGTCCGGAGTCAGATACAGTTTGTTGTTGAAGTAATCAAAGATAGTATTGAACTTCATGAAAAGAGGAAGACCGATAACGCCGAGATTATTTGGGTGAACGCGTGAAGTTTTTTCATCGCCAAATATTGCCGTAGGATTATCGAATTGGAATTTTCCTATAGTCATACTTATGATTTTACCACTATACTCCGATGATTCCCCTTGAGCACCAAAGCTTCGCGAGGGTTTTGTATCTGATGGAAGAGGGATATTATGCTTGTTATTCAGTGCAATCTTTAGTGGATAGACCCCGCCTAAATCAATATCCACGCGGTCATTATAAATTTTACCATCCGGTAAAGTAAAACTAAATGGAATAGAATAAGACGGGTTTTCGTCGGCAACCATATCAAGAATACTGCCGTCTCCGGTATATTTGAACTCATCGGGATTATGCAGCACGATTTCTTTATTAACAAAATCGAACTCCACAATAAAGTGTTTAAAGAATGTATTGCAAAGCTGACCATCCGTACCGGGAAACATTTCTGCAAATCCGGCAGCCGGTGGTGAAACAAGAACCGGCTGTTCGTAGAATTCGATGTTATTAAATTTTAGAGTCAGGTTCTTTGCGGTATAAGCATGAGTCGGGTCCCCTTCGCCTGTGCCGCCTATTTCTGTTTGCTCGATTGGTTCTAATCCAATTTCTTCAACAAGCGGTGAACCGAGAAGCCAAACCTCGTCCCACAAAACTCCGTTGTCAATCATCAGCTTCGCTTTCTTGCCGTTTATTTCCAATTCCATTAATGGTTTGCCGTAATGCATTTTAAATGGAATCCGAATGGGACCTGTTCCTTCTATAAGAATCTTATAACTTCCCGGAGCGGTTAGATTAATTTTAGATTTTCCAACTGTACTTTGTGAATAAAGATTTGGGTTCGTTGTAAAAGCGAAAAAAAACACTAGAACAAGTAAAATTATTCTTTTCAACTTCAGTCTCCTTTTTATAAAAGCAAAACTCTGTGAGAAATTATTCAGTGTCATTTAATGATTTCAACATATCTTCACCGTTTTTGTTTTTCGGATTCAGCTTCAAAGATTTTTTATAATTCTCAATCGCTCCTTCATTTTCTCCTTTTTTCATCAGCGCTTCGGCATAGCTATCATAAGCATTCCACGAAGCCGGATACAATTCGGTTGTCATTTTGAATATCCCGGCGGCGTCATTGATTCTATCATTCTTTATCAAATCATAACCATAATTGATGAATTCGTTTTCCAGGAAATAATATTCGGAACCACGAGTCACGATATCATCTATCTCCGATTTTACATCCGCATAACTTTTGTGATTAAGAATTTTACTGATTCCGGCTACCGCAGAAGTTTTAAACTTTTTTGTGGTTTTACTAAACGCAGTCCAATTATTAATTACTTCAATTCCCTTTTCGATTATCGGCTCAACTCCGTCGTACAAATTTTTCTGAGTCGTAACTACCTCGACGCCCGGCTTCACACCGTCATGCATATATTCAGTTCCGTCCGGGTAATATGATCTGAATGTGGCAACTCTCAAAGTTCCACCGCCCGGTAGAGAAACATGAATCGGGTTACCTGCGCTGCCGGGAGTTCTTTCACCCACGAGAATGGCTCTGCCCGAAAACTGCATCTCAATAGCAAAATCCTCCGCTGTGCTGGCAGTGCCTTTTCCCGTAAGCACAACCAATGGTCCTAAATATTTTTTTTGACTTCGAGGAATAATAAGGTCATTTGTTTCTAACAATTGCGTTTCCCTTTCCCATGCACGGTAAGCGCCAATGTATTGCGGGATTTTTAATAGCGGAGTATTTATTGGATGATCGATAAGACAACTTATCATTTGCTTTGCGTTTCTATCATTGCCGCCCGAATTATATCTCAGATCGATAATCATTCCTCTGGTTTTTGTTGAATCAAGATTATCAATCATATCTTTGAATTCTTTTACCATACTTTCATTCGTGAAATTTGGGATGCACACATATTGAATGTTACCGGGCAAAGTTTTGAGCTCGATGCTTTTTTCAAATCCGTTCCACATGGCGAACTGTGGAAGAAACGGTGTGCCCAAAGCAATCGTGTTTCTCGTTAAGATTACGTTTCGAATTGTACCGTTCCAATCCTTCACTTTAAGAGATAGCTTTGTGCCGCTTTGACCGACAAAGATTGACCATACTAATATTTGATCGCCAAGTTCTGTTCCGGTTGTGTTGTATCGTAGAACATTTTCCTTAAAATATACTTCAACCGGAATATTTGAATCAATTTCTAATATTTCCAGACCGGGAAAAATATTCTGATTTTTGTTTTCTTCTGTATCTCCAACATGGGCAATAATATATTTGTTCTCTACGATTTGTATTTCAATTGCAGGTAAATCATCAGTTTGTTTGAAAGGGAACCATGGAGGCCAGATGTTAGTATGACCGTCTTTCAATAAAGTAACAAACTCCATTAATACTTTGTAATAAGCATCTATATCTTGCGCAGCAATAACACGCGGAATATACTCGGTTACTTTTGCATCCCAATCTAAATCGGGCAGCTTATCAAACCAGGGGAAATTATATTTTGCTTCGGACCAAACAGTCATTAATCCAAACACTTTTTGTTCGGTTGTGCCCGTCCATTCTTGTTTGTCATTTGCCCCCTGCGTTTGAGCAAAAGATATATTTGTAAAAAATACAATTGCCGATAATAATGTTAACACAAATAGTATTACTGATTTCGTTTTCATATATCCTTTTCTCGTTCTTTCAAATTCACGATTTATGTTGTTGCCTAATTACTAATCTTCGCTTCCAAAACCATATTTAACAGTGTTCCGAAATCCTTCGATGAAACGGAATTTCCATCTATAAAAGTGTCGACACGATGAACAAATACCATATCATATTCGGGAATGACAACAAGATAATGCCCGCCGGCACCACGCGCCGAATAAGTTCCTTCTTTCAGTTTAACATTCGGAAAGTGAGGGAATTTATTGTTGTCCTTTGCAACCCACCACATGTATCCGTAACCGTCGCCCTTGTAAATTGTTGCATCTGAAAAATATGTTGTGCTTTCTTTTACCCAGTTTTCGGGAATTATTTGTTTGTCGTTCCATTTTCCGTTGCGAAGCATCAACAATCCGAAGCGTGCAAGATCGTGTGCGGAAATAACGAACATGTATGCTTCATGAATAGATCTTCCCGTTTTGTAAGATGCGTCATTCGCCAATGTAAAATTTTCCATTTGAATCGGATTTGCAATGTCCTCTATCAGCGCATCAAATATTTTTTTCCCGGTTAGATTTTGGAATATTGTACCGAGCACATTGAAATCCCAATTATTGTATAACCAGAATTCTCCCGGCTTGAACATATCCTGCGGCGGTTTGAGTTTATGCATGGCGTCGTTTTCGGCTTCCGCTGTATGATTTACTCCCGAACGTGCTTTAAGGCAATCTCGAATGGTGGCTGTTTTTTCTAGTTCGGATAGCGGCGGTTCATCATCAATTCCAAGTTCTGCCAATGTTTTATTTAAATCAATAACGCCGCTTTCAACGTACTTACCGTAAAGGGCACTCAACACGCTCTTCCTCATGGAATGCGTGAAATAAAGCGAATCCACATTTCCCCATTCATCTAGGATTACGCCGTTTACAATAATTGTCACTGCCGAGGTTTTTAGAGTTTGCGAAAACTCTTTGGCTTTTGCTAATAATTGCGATGAGTAACCAAGATCCTCCGATTTATTTACCTTTACCCATTTTTCACCTGGGTAAGTTTTGTTTGATTGACCAAAGCTAGATGATACACTTAATAGAAGAACGAAAATTATTCCATATACAGAAATTAGTTGATTATAATTCCGGATATACTTTTTTATGAATTTCATATTCCACTTTATAGTTTGTTAAAATTTTTTCTAAGAAATATTTACTCGTTAAAGTAAATTGCCGGTATCTTATCGAACACTTCATTGACTTCAAAGTTTTCAATATTAGCCAGCACTATGATTACAACGTTATCATTAACAAAGCGGTGAATGATTGATGAAAAGCCATTAATAACTCCATTGTGTCCAATAGAAACTCTTCCACCTTTTCTTAATTCTTTACCCCAGCCGTAACCATAATCTGCCATTAAGAAAGTGAACATTTTTTTCTTGCTCTCTTTCGATAGGATTTCATCTTTGTAGAAGCTTCTTTCCCACTTGTATAAATCCAAAACAGTTGAGTATAATCCACCGGCACCTTGAGGAACCGAGGTATCAAAGTAATCCGCATTTACCATTGATTTTAGTTTTGAATTGTATACATATCCAGAAGCAAGATTTTTGATTATCTGACTATTAAGATAGCCGCTGTTTTTCATATCCAGCTTATCAAAGATATTCTTTTGTAGATATTCACTGTAAGAAATACCCAATACCTTTTCTATTATGTAAGTTAATAGAAGATAACCGGAATCGTTGTATTTGAATTTTGTCCCGGGCTCAAACTCTTGTGGAAGATTTTTAATATGAGAAATCAGTTGATCTATTTTTGCCGGAAGCAGCGAAAATTTTCCGAAGTCAGCAAGTTTTGTATAATTTGAAATTCCGCTAGTGTGAGTTAATAGATGATGGATAGTTATTTTGTCCCCGTTTGGATAATCGGGAATGAATTCGGATAATTTACTCTCAGTGGTTATTTTCATTTGATCTACTAATTGCATTATTGCCGTAGCGGTAAACTGCTTTGTCATCGATCCAATTTTAAAGACAGTATTTGGATTGTTAGTAATATCATGCGCCCGATCTGCTAAACCATAACCTTTTGAGAATATAATAGAATCACTACGGGCAATGAAAATTGTACCGCTGAATACGTTTTTTTCAACAAGAGGATTTACATAGGAATTTATTTTTTCAGTTAATTCTTTGGAATTCGATACTTGTCCGAAGGAGACACTTGATATTAAACTGAATGCTGATAAGAAGGCTAGAAAATTTGAAAATGCTGATTTCGTTTTCATTTACCAATCTATTTATAGTTTTATTCGAACATGTGACGTCCAACAAATTTGAAAGGTTTCGAAAGGTTATGAATATATTACTGAACGGTCGAAATAGTTCTTGAGTGGTAAAGAAAAATGAATTAGAACTAATTAAATACTTTAATACCGATTTTGGATTGATGTTTTCCGCTCAAGAAAACTTTATGAACTGCTTTTTGAAAAACTTCTTTTCAGCATTATATATATCAACAAACTTTTGTGGATTGATATCGAATAAAGGGAAGCAACTGCTTTGAATCTGAACCATAAATTTGTGCCCTGTCTTAAAAGTGTGGCAATTATCGTCCAGCTTAAATTTTACTTTTGTCAATTTGCCGGGAACAAAGGGCTCCGGATTTCCCAAACTGTTTCAAAATTTTCCTCTCATTTTTTCCATTTGTAATAATAGAGGCCCATGAAAAATTATTTTTTTAATGTCATTGCGAGGAATGTTCCGAAGGAATCCTCCATAGGTGTCCTTTGTACCTGCGGGAAAATGACTGCTTGTCTCGCAGATGTATTGCGGGAAAGCAATCCCAACTTTGATTCAAAAAGTTAGTTTTGAGATTGCTTCACTCCCGTTTCGAAGAGCGAAGCGAGGCGAGTCGTTCGCAAAGACAATGGTTGCAATATTTCAGAGATCACAATAGTCAGTTATAGAAATTATTTTCTTATTGCCTTGTAATTCGGTTCCCAAATTGCGTTTAGTATTTTCCATTCGCCACCAATTTTAGCAAGGTGAAGGTAATCTATAAATTCTGGGCTTATACTTTTAACGATGGCAATGTTTACACCAATCTCAGTAATGGAAATTTTCAACTGATTTTTAAGCGCGTCATCGTCTTTTAACTGATTTGGTTTTTGTCCTGTCCATGAAACCATTTCTGTATAACTTGCTTTGAGCATTTCAGTATTTTTTCCATCTCTTGAAGGCACGATTCCTCTTTTTGCTAAATCTTTGTGAAGACCTTTTTCCATTCTAGAAGCGTCAGCGCTGTACCACCCTTCGATATAATTAGCAACTGTTTCTTTGATTGATAAAGAATCCTGTTTGGTTTGAGATTTTGCAACAGATTGAAGCAGTAAAACAGATAAAGCAACAAAAAGCAATTTTTTCATAATTTTCCTCTTTATTTAGATTAGATGTTCAAATGATTAATAGCCATTTTTATTCAATTTGTATATGTATTTAACGGCGGAATGGCTTTTATAGTTTTATAAACTAATTCAATATCTTAACTCACTACTGTCCGGTTGAGGAAGAAGCACACAGCCGTAAAGTATTTAAACAAATGGTTTTATAAGGATTTTTCATTATTGTCGATTTGAAATTAATATTGCTACTTCAATATAAAAACATGGAGCGGCAAATTGAAC
>JAZDFQ010000020.1:0-23669 GCA_043807765.1 Ignavibacteriota bacterium | reverse complement strand
GTTCAATTTGCCGCTCCATGTTTTTATATTGAAGTAGCAATATTAATTTCAAATCGACAATAATGAAAAATCCTTATAAAACCATTTGTTTAAATACTTTACGGCTGTGTGCTTCTTCCTCAACCGGACAGTAGTGAGTTACTATCATAAAATAATTATTTCTATACATAAGTCTAATGGAGCTTGTCGAAGTGTGACAAATAGATTAAAGTCATGGTTCGACTTGTTCACCATGACACAGTTGTGGAACTTCGGAAAGTTCTGGGAGTGGTAATCAAACCGTAGCTTTAATAAGCAATCTTGAATTTGGAAAGATTAGGCGAATATTTCTTTGGCCGCGCTTTCTCATATTCATAAATAACTTTTCCTAAGTTGGAAAGGAAAGGCAAGCCGATTGAATCATACTCGTAAATTCCATCGTTGTATATTCTGTCTTTGTTCATATGTATTGTAGCTGAAAGCATGAACTCAACTTTACTATCAAAATCAACAATGTAAGCTATGTCTGTTAAGTAACCATAAGCCAAACCAACCTTGTTGAAGATTCTGAAATTGTCCGGCATCGGTTTCTTCGAATCGCCGAACAAGAAATATTTTACATAAGCATCGTAGTAAGTAGAATCGTAACCGGGGCGTTTGCTTTCTTTCGGTTTCATGGACATGTATTTATACAAAAGTTTGTAATCATCATCTGTTAGATTAAAACGCGATTTCGGTTTACATGCTTCGGGAAACAAAACTGCTTTCAAAATATCAGTCAATGCCTCAAGGGAAATGTAATTCTTATTGGAGAAATCATATGGTTTGTTAATCAAACTATCTTTTGAATCCCAGTACCCGATGCCTTTTACAACACCGTTTAGATCGAATGGATAATTCTCGGAGTTGTACTGTTCCGGCTGAGAGTAAATTATCTTATCCCCATTATAAAATGCAAAAGGATTTGTATAGCGGTTGCTTTCGGTATCAAATCCACCAGTATAACGGTTTGTAATTTTAACGTCTTTGTAACCTTTCTTATGGAGTCCGCTGTTTAATTCTTTCTGCCCGACAAATTCGTACAAGCGGCAGTAGGCATCATTATCGCTGACAAGAAAAATTTTCTTTATATAATTCGCAATGTTAGGCAACCCCGATTCTGAAGATGTGTCGCTGGTTGCACTGGTTTGCGGAGCCCTTGCACTATCAATTCGTAAAGGTGTGTATTTATCCAACTCATTTATTTTCAGATTGTTCAGCTTTTCCAATGCCATTAATGCAGTGGGCAATTTAACCGTACTTGCCGAATAAAAATAATTTTTAGGATTAACTCTGTATTTGTATGTCTTGAAAGAAGGAAAATTATTTTTATTGCGGTTGATTTGCGTGTAGATAATCTGAACTTCAAAACTGTCCACCTTGGAAAGTACTCCGCCAAACTTATCGGGGTTTTCTTTCAAAAGTTTTTCAATAATGCTGCCTTGTGCAAAAAGCTGAGTTGCAAAAAAGATTGCCGACAAACAGAGGAAAGAAAAAATATTCCGCATAACTAACTCACTTTATGAATTGGAAATTGCTTTGCGAACAAAACCATCCGCTTTCTCTATACGTGCCTTAGCTTCTGCCACATCAACATTGGCAAGAATCATAACAAGTGCGGTTTTAACATGACCGCCGGCTTCATGCAAATACTTTTGAGCCTCTTCGTAGGAAACCCCGGTAATTGTCATTACAATTTTCTTTGAACGCTCGACCAGTTTTTTATTCGTCATTTGCAAATCAATCATCATGTTCTCATAAACTTTTCCCATGCGTATCATAGATGCAGTTGTAAGCATATTCAGAACTAACTTTTGTGCTGTACCGCTTTTCATTCTTGTTGAACCCATTATAACTTCTTGACCAACATTAACACAGATTGCAACATCAACATTCTCAATATTAAATGTGCTGCGTGGAGTGCAAGTTACGTGAAGTGTTTTTGCACCTAGCTCATGAGCTTTTTTTATAGCACCAATTACGTAAGGAGTTCTTCTGCTTGCCGCAATTCCGCAAACAACATCTTTACTATTTACTTCGGCTTTAATAACATCATGCGCGCCGTTTTCTTCTTTATCTTCAGCGCCTTCCTGTGCACGGAACATTGCTTCTTTACCGCCGGCAATGTAACCTTCTATTAAGCCGAAAGGAGTACCGAATGTGGGAGGACACTCGGAAGCATCAACAACTCCAAGCCTGCCGCTTGTTCCGGCGCCAAAGTAAAGTAATCTTCCGCCGTTCTTTAACGCGTGAACAATTATCTCAACTGCTTTTTCTATATATGGAAGTTCTTCTTCAACAGCGAAAGGAATGGTTTTGTCTTCATTGTTTATGATTTTAAGAATGCCGCTTATGCTTTCGTTGTCTATGTTCATCGAATTGACATTGCGCTGTTCTGTGGAGAGTTTGCTTATTTCTTCAAATAGTTTTTTGCTTTCACTCATTAAGAAATTCACCTTGAAATTTTGACTGTTGCTAATTTAATAATTTAATGCCGTAACCGATTGAATATTCATATTCTTTAATTACACTAAACCCGACTTTCTCGTAGAATTGAATTGCGTTAGTATTTCGTTTTCCAACTTCGAGATGAAGTGCCGGAACTTTCATTTCGACAAGTTTATTGATGAATGTTTCGATCAGTTTTTTCCCCATACCACGTCCTTGTCCTTCCGGCAGAATATCAATATGCAAGTGTGCCGGATAAGAAAGCAATTCCGGTTTAGGAACGTGCCCTTTGTGAATTAAGCGAATAATTCTCGCGTCTAGCGAAGTATCACTTTCATTCGGCGTTGGGTATTTTGCTCTGAGAGATTGGAACCACTCCTTCTCTGTTATTTCATAAAATGCTGGTGAATTATCAGTGCCGATTATATAGCCAACCGGTTTGTCGTTTTCAGCCAATATAAAAGTTAATTCCGGATGAAAAACCGCGTAAGGCGCGGCATAAAAATGCCCGAGCAGTAATGAATCTCGGTATAAATGAGTTGCATCCTTTCCGCTGTCTCCGGTTTTTAGGCAAATTTCATATAAATAAGGCAAATCTGATTTTACGTAAGGTCTAATTACTTGGTTCATTCAATAATCATTGATAGTTTGTTAAAGAAATTAATTTGTTAATGACTGATGTTACGCATGAGATTAATTTTATGAATTATTCTTAGTGAAACTTGGTGACTTGGTACCTTCGTGGCTCAATTTCTTGCTTTTTCTTTTTTGCCACCAAGTCACAAAGACACTAAGAAATCACAAGGCGCAAAACTTCAGTTAATGATCTCTTTATTCTTCATTGTCAAATTATCAATTTCCGAATATTCCATAACCACCTAATTGTGTAGTTAGATTTTGAAGTAGAATTATAGATTTTACACTCAGAAAAATCGGTCTAATTCAGTTTAAGCTGTTTATTATCCCGCAAATAAGAAATAAATTATACCTCAAATAATAGGTATCAACTGGAGTAAAGATGAAACGTTTTTTAATAATAGTATTACTAATTGCGGCACAAATTTCTGCACAAAAAGTTACTGTACTTGAGAACGCAGCGGTTACAAATCCCAGAGATGGAGCTTTCTATTATCCGGCTATAAGTCCGGATGGAACCAATCTTTTGTTTTCGAGCGAAAGCTATAAAGGATTATGGTCTAAGAATTTATCAACCGGAAAAATAGTTAAGATTACAGATGTTATTGGTGCCGGTTACGAGCCCGCATTTAGTTCTGTTAGTAACGAAGTGCTTTTCAGAGAAGATAAGTTTGTTAAAGGAAAGAGATTCTCATCTTTGCTTTCTTACGATGCCGCCAAAAAAAAATCCGTTGTGCTGGAAGATGGTGTTAGAGACTTAAAGCTGAATAGAGATAACAGCAACACTTTCAAAAATTATGTTAGAGATACGGAAGTGCGCACTACAATGAAGCAGAATATGCTTCAAAAAACTTCTGTGCCGGAAAAAGTAGTTTTTATACATGATTCTAAAATTGTTCTTTCCGAAAACAACAGCCAGAAAGTTATGCAGCCTCTTGGCGAAGGAAATTATATCTGGGCTTCTTTATCGCCCGATAAAACAAAATTACTCTTCACTTATGCCGGAAGAGGAACTTATGTTACCAATCTGGAAGGAAAAGTGTTAAATAAAATCGGTTATGCAAATTATCCCAGTTGGTCGCCGGACGGCATCTGGATTTTGTTTATGAAGGATCTGGATAATGGTGTAAACACAATTTCTTCCGAAGTTTACATTGCTAACCTTATTACGGGTAAGTATTTTAATATTACTCTGCAGCGAGACGAAATTTCTCTTTACCCGAAATGGGGAACAACAAACGCCGATGTTTACTACAACACGGATAACGGACAGATTAGAAAAATTAAATTGAAATACGAATAACGAAAACACCATGAAAAAAATAAAATTTATTATTGTTCTTCTCGCCTTAGCTCTTGTAAACATAAGTGCTCAATCTTTAGCCGGATATAAAATTTGTATTAATCCCGGTCATGGCGGTCATGATTCAAACGATAGAGAGATTCCCCTTGGAAATGGAATTACTTTTTGGGAATCTGACGGAAATTTAGCAAAGGGATTGTATTTAAAAACTATGCTGGAAGGATTAGGTGCTACGGTTGTTATGTCGAGAGTTACAAATAATACTGAAGATGATTTACCACTCTCTCAAATTGTAGCAATTGCAAACACAAATAATGTGGATTACTTTCATTCTATTCATAGCAATGCTACTGGCACTGCGACTAAAGCAAACTATACTTTAATACTTTTTCAAGGTAAGAACACTGTTCCTACTTATCCGGCTTCTTTAACATTTGCTAACATAGTTGGCGATCAAATTTTTAAGACAAATAGAACAACTAGATCTCAGGTTAACGGTGATTTTGATTTTTACGGAACCGGTCAAGCCTATCTCGGAGTGTTTAAAGGATTGAGTATGCCGGGAACACTTTCGGAAGGTTCATTTCATGATTACACACCGGAAAGTTTTAGGCTGAAATGCGAAGGTTATCTAAAACATGAAGCTTGGGGAATTGCCCGCGCTTTCTTAAAATATTTTAACGGCGGAGATTTTAAGGAAGGAACTGTTGCCGGAATCGTTCGCGATATGTTGGAAACTGTACCAACTTCATATAGTCCTTTAACAACGAATGATAGATACAAACCTATCAACAATGTAAAAGTTAAGTTGGAGCCGGGTGGTAAAACATATACCGGTGATAACTTTAACAACGGATATTACTTGTTCGATGGCGTTTCTCCCGGCACTTACAAAGTGATTGTGGAAGTTGATAAGATGAAGCCGGATACAGCAAGCGTTACTGTTAAGGCAAACGAATCTGTATTCAGTGATAGACTGATGACTCTGAATCCAATTCTCGAACCTCCTAAAGTTGTTAGTTATTCTCCGGCAGACAGTGTGAATGAAGTAAGTAATGTTGCTCCGGTTGTTGTTAATTTCGATATAAGAATGCTAGCCGCCGAAACACAAAGCGCGTTTTCAATTACTCCGGCTGTTGACGGCAGCCTTAAATGGGATACGGATTTAAAGCAGTTAACTTTTACTCCTTCCAAATGTTATGAGCCGGGTGTTAAATACACTGTCGTAATTTCACAAGCAGCCAAAACACATTTTGGTTACAATCTTGAGCAGCCTAAAACGTTTCATTTTACAACCAGAGCTAAACTAGATTTGGTTTCTATTTATCCGGCCAATGGAGATGAAAGTGTTTCCACAACTGTAATAGTAAGAGTTTGGTTTGAGAAGGGAATCAATGCTACTACAATGGCACAAAAAATATCGCTTGCTGATAGTTTGGGAAATACTGTTCCAATAACCGGCATTATAGGAAAGTATAATCAAGGTATTATAGAATTTGAACCGAAGACACCTCTCAGCCCGAATTCTAAATATAAAGCAGTCGTAAAAGAAGGAATTGGAGACGTTGAATTTGTTTATTCCCCAACGACGTACACGGTTGAATTTAGGACTGAAAAGAATTTAACCTTTACAGGAAATGTTCTTGAAGGATTTGAAGCTGAGAATGTTTGGCAGTCGCCAGCCGCTTCTGCAAGCACAAAAGGTGTTGTAAGCAATCTGACCACTCTTTCAATTCTTAACACAAAAATTAGAGCTGGAAATTACGCTGGCAGACTCGAGTATGCTTTTTCCGGTACAGACGGTGTTGTCGATTTAGCAATTAAAAATCCAATTTCGCTTGGAGAAAGTTCTTCTGCTGAATTTGGTGTTTGGGTTTTCGGAGATGCGAGCAATAATATTCTTGAATACCGCTTTACAAGAGGCGGATCTACAGAAGAAAAAGTGAAAATTGATACAGTTAACTGGACCGGCTGGAAAATGAAGAAGATCAGCTTGAATCAAATTCCGGGAAGCGGTTCGATCCAGTTTAAGAGCATTGATATTGTTCAAACCGGTAAAGGATTAACAACCGGAAGAATTTATTTTGATGAGTGCCTTTCCAATATTGTTACGGATGTAGATTCAGAAATTTCAATGCCATCGGAATATCAGTTAGAACAGAATTATCCTAATCCGTTTAATCCCGAAACAACAATTAAATATTCGGTTCCGGCAGAGGCATTGAATGCCGCATCTATGCAAAACGTAAGCATCAAAGTTTACGATATACTAGGCAGCGAAGTAGCTACTCTTGTTAACGAAGTAAAAGCGCCGGGCAATTATCAAGTAAAGTTTAATGCGCGTCATCTCGAGCGGAGTCGAGAGATGGCAAGCGGTATTTACATATATAGAATGCAAGCCGGTAAATTTGTGGCAAGCAAAAAACTAATGTTGATTAAATAACTGAGGTTATGCACATTGTAATTTCTTAGTGTCTTTGTGACTTGGTGGCAAACGACAAAGCAAGAAATTGAGCCACAATGGCACTAAGTCACAAAGTTTCAATAAGGAAAATTCATGAAATTCGACTAATGCATCACATCATTTAAATAATTAAGAAAACTAAAAGCATATTCACATGTGTTGATGTTGAAAAATGAGAGGATAGAACATGCCTAAGGCAAAACAGAAAAAGGTTGTTGAAAAAAAACTAAAACAACCACAATCAAAAGTTGAACAGCATTACCTTTCTCTATCGGGAAAGGAATTTATATACAGACCCGTTGAAAAACTTCCGGTAATACAAGTAGATAGTTTCCCGGAACTGGGTAAGATGACCGCACTCCGGTTTATAGAGTGGGTTCTTGAGAATCCGAATGGTGTTATTTCTTTGCCAACCGGAAAAACCCCGGAACATTTTATTAAATGGGTGGCAAAAATTATTAAAGAATGGGATACCGAACCGATTCAAAAAATTCTTAATGAAGTAGAAATTAAAGATGTAGCTAAACCTTCTCTTGAGAATCTAAGATTCGTTCAGATTGATGAATTTTATCCAATTGATAGCGGTCAGCATAACAGCTTTCATTACTACATTCAAAATTTCTACTTCCGTCTATGGGGATTAAACCCAAAGAATGCATTGTTGATGAATATTAACGAAATACCGACTGCAAACGGATTGCCGCTAAACGAAGTTTTTCCGGATCAAAAAGTTGATCTTTCATTAAGAACAAGATGGGCTGGATCGAGATTAGAGAGACTGCAAAAAGAAACGATTGAAATTCTTGATGAGTACTGCTCGAACTACGAAAGAAAAATTCGTGAGATGGGAGGAATTGGATTTTTCTTGGGCGGCATTGGACCGGACGGACACATTGGATTTAACGTACAGGGAAGCGATCACTTTTCTACTACACGATTAATTTCCACAAACTACGAAACACAAGCCGCCGCCGCTACCGATCTTGGCGGAATTGAAGTTGCTAGAAACAGACTTGTAATTACAATTGGTCTGGAAACTATTGCTTACAATAAAGATGCTACCGCAATCATAATTGCTGCGGGTGAAGCTAAAGCAAATATTGTAAGAGATTCAATACAGAATGATGTTTCGAATAAATATCCGGCAACCGCTTTACAGAAACTTGAGAACGCTAGATTTTATTTAACACACGGCGCAGCATTGCGTTTGAGCGAGCGCCGCTACGTTGAAGTAACAGAAGAATCTCCAATTACCCAGCATTCTATTGAACGAAGCGTAATCAATCTTGTTGTTGAAAAATCAAAAAGACTTTCCCGCTTAACGGAAGATGATTTTAAGGAAAATAAAATTACCGATTTAGTGTTGGATAGCTTAGGCAAAAGCCCGGATGAAATTACTAAGGTAATTGAAGATAACATTAAGATGCGTTTGGAAAATGGAATGAAAGTGGTTGAGAATGAAGTTATTTTTCATACCGCGCCCCATCATGATGATATTGAGCTTGCATATCTTCCATACATAACTCATCTTGTAAGAACTCCTAAGAACAAACATCACTTTTCTTATTTGACGAGCGGCTTTACTGCTGTTACAAATTCCTTTATGCTTAGCTTAATGGAAAACTTGCAGAGCTTTCTTAACTCCGGTGCATTTACTAAAAAATTTACCGAACACTACTTTGATAAAAGCTACGTTGACGGAAAAAACCGTGACGTTATGCATTATCTAGACGGAGTTGCCGGACACAGCCGAACTCTTCAAAATGAAGGATTGGCAAGAAGACTGCTTCGCAACATAATGGAAGTGTATGAAGAAGAAAATTTGGTTTACTTAAAAGACAGAGTTAATGAACTGGTAAACTATTTCAGAACTCAGTACCCCGGCAAAAAGGATATTGCTTATGTACAGAAGTTAAAAGGTATGCAGCGCGAGTTTGAAAGTGAAATTTTCTGGGGCTATTACGGCTTTAGCGTTGAAGATGTTTCCCATTTGCGTCTTGGTTTTTATCAAGGAGATATTTTTACCGAAGTGCCGGAAATGGATAGAGATGTTCTTCCGATTTTTGAACTGATGAAAAAAGTTAAGCCTACTATTGTTACCGTTGCTTTCGATCCCGAAGGAAGCGGGCCCGATACACATTACAAAGTTATGCAAGCTGTTTCGGAAGCGCTCCAGCTTTACCAAAAACATTCGGGCAACTCAAACATAAAAGTCTGGGGATACAGAAATGTTTGGTACCGTTTTCATCCGGCAGAAGCAAATATTTATGTGCCGGTTAGCTTAAACTCTTTCGCTATTCTTGAGAATCAATTCTTAAAGAGTTTTAGTTCGCAAAAGGGGGCAAGTTTTCCATGCTGGGAATATGATGGACCGTTTAACAGACTCGTTCAGAAAATTCAAGTTGAGCAGTACCTTACCTTAAGAGAATGTTTAGGAAAGGATTTCTTCCTTAAACATCCGCATCCAAGAGTTAGAGCCGCAAAGGGAATGCTGTTCTTGCGTGAATTAACTCTTGACGAGTTCTATAAACATACTAGAGATTTGAAGAAGGTGACTGAATAATTCGTTTTGGTAGAGACGCACCGCGTGCGTCTCAGTTACAAAGTTAAGAGCCGCATTCGATGCGGCTCTACTGTTTAATGCGGCAAAACTTTCGAAATTCCAATTCCCGGACTGTCATTCAAGGTTACTCTTCCATCAATTACTTTAGATCCAACAAAAGGATCGTTCTTAATTAATAAAGCGCCATCCATATCAGCCCATTCGCATTGGGAAGAGAGTTGAGAAACAGCGGAGATTCCGCAAGAAGTTTCCGTCATGCAGCCAAGCATAACTTTCATGTTAAGGGATTTAGCTAAGTCAATCATCTTGTGGGCTTCGCGCAAGCCGGTGCACTTCATCAGCTTAATATTAATACCGGTATAAACTCCGTGTGCTTTAATTACATCGGGAATTCTCTGGACTGATTCATCGCCAAAAGTAGGCAGAGGACTTTTTTCAGTAAGCCACGCGTTCTCATCAATCATTTCTTTCGGCATCGGCTGCTCAACCATTTTCACATTTTTTTCTTTAAGCCAAAGAATCATATCAAGCGCAAATTGTTTGTCTTTCCATCCTTGGTTAACATCTACAACAATCGGCTTGTCTGTAACAGAGCGGATAGTTTCAATCATCATTTTATCGGTATCTCTGCCAAGCTTCACTTTTAAGATTTTATATTCTTCGGCTTCCTTTACTTTTTCAATAACAACTTCTTTTGTATCAATTCCAATTGTGAAGGATGTAAAAGGAGTTTTCTCTTTATCATAACCCCAGATTTTATGCCACGGTTTCTTAATCATTTTGCCAACTAAATCGTGCAGAGCAATATCCACGGAAGCTTTTGCTGCCGGATTCAGTTTATCAATCTTATCCACATAATCTAAAATTGTTTCCAGCTCAAACGGATCTTTGAATTGCGAAAGATCAACTTTAGCTAAAAATTTTGAAGCGGATTCATGCGACTCTCCCAAGTAAGGAGGCATTGAAGCTTCGCCGTAACCGGTAATTCCATCATACTCAATTTGAGTAAGCATAACCGGAGTAGTGGTTCTTGAACTTGTAGCAATCGTAAATGTGTGCTTTAGTTCTAATGTGTAAGGCTTAAATGTTAGTTTCATTTTAGAATTCTTCTTGTTGAGATTAATGTTTTTTGCCGATATACCAGATGTTAAACCTCCGGTTAATAATGCGCCCCCAACTAAACCGGAATTGATTAGAAAATTTCTTCTGTTCTGTTTCATTAAAATTCTCCAAGATAAAATTTATTCTTCTTAATAGAGGTAATGCCGTTTTTATCTACCGAGTTGAGAATTCTTTTTGCTCTAATAAAGTGATTAAGTCTATACTCGCTGAAGTTTTCTGTGTTTCTATCAAACGAGTTTATTTTTATTCTTCCCGCTGCGTGAATGAATTCGTGATTGCCGTAATAAATTGCTACGTGTGTAATTCTTTCTTTTGTAGAATCTGTAGCAGCCGAACCGAAGAAAAGCAAATCGCCGGGACGTAAGTTATCGAAGCCGTTTTGTGTATCAATTAATTCGCCGGTGTGAACTTGCTGCGAAGCGTCGCGCTGAAGAACAATTCCATTTAAGAAGTAAACTGTTTTGGTAAATCCGCTACAGTCCATTCCTTTTGTAGAAGTTCCGCCCCATAAGTAGGGAATTCCCATAAAGCGCTCTGCAGTTTTAAGAATATCGCTTTCTGTCGGATTTCTCTTATCAAGCCACTCTTTCAAATTTTCGCACTGGGATTTTTCAATGAAAGCAATTCTTCCGTCTGGATATTTAACTTTGCAGAAATTATTTTCTTCTCCGAGCTTAACCAAAAAATTTCCGGCAACTAAATCGGAAACTCTCATTGAATTTTCATCCGGCATTGTATATGAAAAACCATATTCTTTTGTGTAAACAACTTTTGTTTCTTTAATCCATTCGTCAAGTTGAAGTTTGGTCATAGGTGTAACACCATCATCATCAACCCATGCAATGTAATTATCGGGAGTTTGTACTAAGAAGAAACCGGAATCTCTCTTGTATATTTTAACCGGAGTTCCAAGTAATGCTTGAGTAGTAAGTTCCTCCGGATGATCTTTACCCGATCTTATATTGCAGACGGATAAGTTTACAACGCCAAAAATTTTTTCGCCCAATTCATAAGCCGGCAATAATTTAATTTCATCTTTAGCAGATATGTTTTGCTTAGCAAGTTCAGCTAAAAGATTTTCCTTTGCTTCAAGAATATTTGTCTCGCCGGTGAGAGTTATTACACCGCTGCTATCATGTGCGGCTACACGGAATACCGCAACTCTTTTATCCGGTGCGTAATGATGTTTAACATTTTCAATCGTTTTGTTAATCAAATTCATTTTGTCTTCCTGAGCAAATAATTGAATACCGATAAAAACAAAAAGTATTACAGCTATTTTATTTATCATCTTCTACTCGCTTGCCAAATATGTTTGAATTACTGAGCTAATTTTTTCTTACCGAATTCCGGTTCAATTTTTACTAATGCCGCTACAATGAATCCCGGTATTGTTGAAATGATTACCCACAAAAAGAAATGCTGATAACCAATTTGTTCTTGCAGTGCGCCGCTGTACATTCCGGGCAGCATCATTCCTAATGCCATTATACCGGTGCAGATTGCAAAGTGAGCTGTTTTATGTTCACCTTGAGAAACCATTATCATGAAAATCATATATGCTGTAAAACCAAAACCATACCCAAATTGTTCAAATGCAACCGCAAGATTTATCAATACAAAATTTGTCGGCTGATACTGTGATAAATAAACAAATGCAAGATCGGGTGTGTGCATTATAATTACCATTGGCCAGAGCCACCATTTCAATCCTTTTTTGGAAATAACATATCCGCCTATTAATCCGCCAAGTGTTAATGCAATTATTCCAACCGTGCCGTAAACAATTCCAACTTCTGAAGTTGTTAATCCGAGTCCACCTTTGTCAATTGGATCAAGAAGAAACGGCTGAACAAGTTTCACAAGCTGTGCTTCGGCAAAACGGAAAAACAAGAGGAAGCCAAGAATATTCCAGATGTCTTTCTTCTGCATGAAAATTACAAATGCTTTTAAGAATTCTATAAATGGAAGAAGTACAGCATTTTTCTTTTCCGATTTTTCAAATTTTTCAACAAACGTAGCTACGTAAGTTCTGAATAAAAATACAGCAACCATCACCAACAGTATTGTAGAAACAATTGTTTTCCACGGACTAATCATTCCCAAAAGAGATAGAAGAGAACTTAGAAGCAGAAAAGCCACATAAAATATTGCCGCAAAAAGAAGAAATCCGCCAAATAAAAATCCAACTTGAGAGCCGGTCATTTTCTCTTTAAGTGTTCCTTTATCTTCAACAGGATAGGGAAGAATGAATTTATGATAAATGAAAAGAAGAATGAATAATACTCCGGCAATTACAAAAACAATTGACCACGCACTGGTATAACCAAGACTTGGGGCCAGCTGTCCGGCGATTACTACTAATAAACCGGAACCCACAATTGTAGCAACTCTATAGAATGTTGATCTCACACCAACAAATGCCGATTGCTGCTGTTGTTCCAGACTCAGCATATAAAAACCATCGGCGGCAATATCATGAGTAGCCGAAGCGAATGCCATTATTGCGAAAACAATTAGTGTTAAACTCCAGTACATAGATGTAGTTAAGCTTATTGCAATACCAAATAGCGCAACGGCAACAATAATTTGCATTGTGGTGGTCCAAAACCTTTTTGTTTTGAACATATCGATGAAAGGGCCCCATAAAAATTTCAAGAACCAAGGGAAGTAGAGTAAGCTGGTAAAAAAAGCTATATCTGCGTTTGAGACTTTTAAATTCTTGTACATCATAACAGATACAGACATAACCATTACGTAGGGAATTGCTTCGGTAAAATAGAGAGAGGGAATCCACGTCCATGGATTTCTGTAAGTAACTTTTTCTTTCGACATTAAGTTATACTCCAAGAAAAATTTTCGAATCGATTTTCTGTTAAATAGAAGCTTTAGCCATAAACACAGCTCCCATTTCCGGAGAGTTTTCCGCCGGAGAAATAATTACGCCGGGTAGTCTTTGCCCGACTTTATTTTTGAACATAGCGGCATAATAATTATCTGTCGCAATTGTTCCGCCAATTAAACTTAACTTCATAGTAGGTTCGCCGAGCATTTTAAAAATACTTTGCACATGATAAATCAACTCATCCGATTCTTCATCCAAAATTTTAGTTGCGGCAATATCTCCTTCTTGAGCGGCATAAATTACTTTTGGCGCAAATGCAGCAAGATCAAAATTGTTTCGGTACACCTCTGTTATTAATTGTGAAGTATCTGAAATACCGAAGTCTTCTCTCAACAATACTGTAAGTAAAGTCTTATTTGCTCTTCCATCCAAATCCTTTGCAACTTGGTTTAATCCGCGTCTTCCTATTGTGTTGCCGCTTCCTTCATCACCGATTAATCTGCCGAATCCGCCTACTCTATGAATGATACCGTTTTTGTCTTTACCAAAAATTACCGAGCCGGTTCCGGCGATTAATAATGATCCGGGTCCACCCGAAAACGCTCCTTCAAGCGCAATGCGGGCATCGCTATCTACATTAAAAGAGTTAAATGAATAACCTTTTGAAAATGAGTAAGCCGTAAAATCATCTTTTAATTTTTTTGCGTCATTCGGTCTTCCGGCTCCGGTTGTTCCAATAAAAATTGAAGCAACATCATTAGCGGAAATTTTTAACTGTTCAATACAATCAAGTACCAGCGAGAGAATTGTTTCGGATACTTTTTCAGTTCCGATAATTAAAAAATTGGAAGGTCCACCCTGACACTCATAAAGCGGTTTGAAATTAAAATCTGTGATAACACATTTTGTTTTTGTGCCGCCGCCATCTAAACCTATTAAGTATTTCATATGCATGTTTTGTTTCTCGCAGAGCCGCTAAGGCGCAGAGCAAAAAATTCTTTCTTTGCATCTCCGCGTCTTTGCGAGAGATTTTTTATTATAGTTTGTTAACGATTCTAGTTATTCCATCTTTAATCAATGCTTCATTAAAATTCACTAAAAGTCCAAGCTTTAAGCCGGTTAGCTTTAAGTATGTCAGTAATTGCTTTTTGTGAACCGGTAATATCGATTCGATGGACTTAATTTCAACAATAACTTTTCTCTCTATAATTAAGTCTGCTCGAAATCCCTCTTCCATCTTAATGCTTTTCCAGACAACGGGAATTGGTTTCTGTCTTTCTACAAACAGTCCCACTTCCTTTAATTCGAATGTGAGAATTTCTTCATAAACCGATTCAAACAATCCGGCGCCAAGTTCAGTATGAATCTTAAAACAAGTATCAACAATTATTGCTGATATCTCATTCTCAGTCATAACTACCTCTTGTTTTCTCGCAGAGTCGCTAAGGCGCAAAGAAAGAATTACGTCTCTGCGTCTTTGCGAGAAATTTTTAGAGATTACTCTTCAGGTATTTCAAATAATCAATTATTCCGGAATAAATCTTCTCTGCCATCTTTATTCTAAAATTATCGTCAGCTAATTTTTCTTCATCTTCTGCATTAGACATAAAGGCCTGCTCAACTAAAATTGAAGGCATTTCAGACATTCTTGTTACACGATAATTAAAAGAACCGACCGATCCAAATGGTTTAAATCCTAATTCGGTCATTCTATAAAAAATCTTCTCTGCAAGTTTAGCCCAAAATGGATTATGATAAAAAGTACAGGTTCCGGATGTTCCCAAGAATTCATTCTCCGGGTCGCTGGAGTTAGCGTGAATACTAATGTGAATGTTAGCATCGGAGTTTGTAGCAATATCTCTTTTCTCCAGTAGCAGCATATCTTTATCGGAATCCCTAGAGAGTAAAACTTCTGCGCCATTCTTTTTTAAAACAGATTCAAGAAGTTTAGTAAGCTTTAAATTGATATCCTTTTCTTTAATGCCGGAGAGACTAACAGCGCCGCTATTGCTACCGCCATGCCCGGCTTCTAATGAGAATTTAATTCCCTTGAGTGGTAATTTGTTTTCAACATTATAAGTCGGAGGATATTTAATTCTAAACACTAATTCTTTGCCGTCTACCTTTATATCATAACCCCAAATTTTGGAGGTTTTTAGATTTACATAAATTTTATACTTCTCTTTTGATGTTTGCTGCCAAGTTATTTCTTCTATATAACGCAAATCGTTTCTATGTATAATCCAAGTACTGCTGGTCTTTACTCCGTAAAGATTTATTGTGATGCGGTTTTGCAGCGGTTCCGGATAAACATCGAAAGGAACATTTTCGAGATAGGGAATTTTAACAACGTCTTCAGTTTCAGTGGATGAACTTGTAATCGGATTAATAAAATAGCTTGGAAGAATAGTATTTGAAGGCATCTCCCTTACAAATTCTTGATTTATATATCCTTCTTCGGTATCGCTCAAGCGAACTCGATAATTTTCGCCAAAAATTCCCGTTGATTTCAATAATACATTTTTGGGAAGTTCATTTCTTATTGGTGCGCCCAATCTGATTGGTGCTAATGTAAATGCTAAGATTGAATTTGCCGAAGTAGTTGTAAGTATTGGAAAATCTTCGGCTTCTTTGACTATTAAAGTGTGCGGAAGAATTTTCTCGATTGTTTTCGGCTCAAAAGCATCGTTAGCCGATTTCAAAACCAGCTTAATTGAAAGAGCTTGATTCTTCGCGACATTTTTTAGTGGGATTTGAATTCTATACTGACTTGAACCGTTAAAATCATTTCTGCTGCATTCAAATATCTGATTGCCCGGTGTTATTTCTGCTAATCCGGTTTGAGCTTTTGTGCCAATGAAAGACACATTCAAAAAGTCTTCCGTTGTTAAAGAAATATTCTCTGTTGGTTCAATAGAGCCTTCATCAATCGCTAAAATTTTTTCGCTTTTGGAAATATCCGGCTTGGTATATAAAACTCTGTCTTCATAAAGGGCGGTGTTGCCTTTTTCATCTTTTACTTCTGCACGAAGCTTATTCAATCCTTCGACGAGTTTTATTTTGTTAAAAAAAATGCCGGTTGTGTAAAGTTTTACAGATTCATTATTGATTTTTACTGTTGAAGGGTATTCGGTTTTGCAAAGCAAATTGTATGTGTTGCTGCTGGTATTCTTTTCGAAGGGTCTGCGGAATTCTACCCAAGTGCCGTAACGGCTAACAGAATTGTCTTTGTTTAGCAAGTAACTGTAGGGAATAACCCAATCAGCTTTTGAAATGAACAAATTCTGTTTGCCTATCTTTAGCTTAATAGTATCGTTCTTAGCAGTAAGAATAAAATTTACCTTTTTATCAGCAGTGATTTTTTTTGTTCTGTTTTGAGAGACGATAAATACTTCCGAATCATTTTTATCCGTTACATTGGAAAGATTGAGAGATATAAAAGCTTCCGGCTGTAGTCTCTTTAGATATCTTGGGAGGAGCTTCTCTTCTGAAGTACTAACAGCCGGGTTGCTTAAAATGGAATTATCCGAATCTTCATCTAAAATACAATCAAATATTCCTTGCTGAATATATTTACCTACGAGCGTACTGTTGGTTTCGCTATCTCCTTTTGATGTTGTGATAGAAAGGAATGGTTTTACGATCATGCATTCTACAATCAGATTTTCCAGCAAGTCATTGTCTGTTTCAGAAGCAAAATCAACACCACTGAAATACAAGCCATCGAGTTCGGTGTCTTTTACTAAGGCGCGGATATTGCTTTTTATATCTACTTGCTTAGAGGTTCTGCTAAGTTTTGCAAAGTTTAGTTCAACGAAGAAGAATAACCCATTTCTCTTTGCTAGTTCTGCTGCTTGCTCAACTAGTCGAAAAGCTGATTCTTCATTCAGAGAATTCAAAATTGCTTGAGATAAAAAGTTTGCGTTGAATATTACTGCATCTGAATTTTGCTGTTTGGCAGATGTAATTCCGCTTTCAATTTTTACTTTGATTTCTGAGGCTGTTAAAGCTTTATCGCTGCTCAGATTTATTAAAGCGATTTTATCTTTATAGTAATTGAATGACAACTTTTTTGCAGCATAGAGAGAGGAAGTAATAGCAATAAATGAAAATATAATTATAAACGAGGTAGTCCATTTTTTCATTTTAACTCCGATAGGAATTTGTACTTGTGAAACGCCGGGACAACAAAAGTTTTTTAACGTTCCGGCGTTTGTACAATCATAGAATATAAACTAATACTCTTATAGGATTAAGCCTAGCGCATACTATTTAATTTTTTGAATCGAAGGAGCGCTCTCATTACTGATTCTATCTACTGCAGAAACAGCAATGTCGGTCAATTCCAATTTCTTAATTTGCTCTTTGCCGCTGTCAGTATAAAATTTATACTCCGAGGCAAGCGGAGCTTCGCAAGTCATTTTATCTTTGGTCAAAATTTCGTAGCTCCAACGACTGCCATATTTTTTATAAACTACCCAACTGAAAACAGATTCTTGGTTTTCGTGTGTCCATGTTATTTTTACTTTTCCATTGTCAACTTTGGCAGTTACAATTGGAGAAACTACGGGATGATTATTAAACCAAGGCGTAGCTGGAATCAAAGCTTGTTTCTTGTATGGACCGTTAACAATAGCATCTGCAAGTTCTTTGAATTTTAGAATTGGGCCAACGCTCCAGAAAATATTTCCAGGCGATTCCGGCAGCATTCCTCTTACCGTCATTATCTGATTAATAGCTTCCATTGCGTTCTCTTCGTTGTTTTCTCTATCAATACTTATTCCGGGCCAGAAATGTTTGTTTTTTAAGTTCTGCTCTTTCCACCATCCCAGCAAAACGGGAAAGCTTTGCGGGTATGTGCTGATTTTCCAATACAATTGCGGAGTCCAGTAATCAACCCAGCCTTCATTAATCCAGAGTTTCGCATCAGCATATAATTGATCATATTGATCAAAGCCTTCTACAGACTCCGGATTGCGCGGGCGCCAAATGCCAAACGGACTTAATCCAAATTTCACATTTGACTTAATTTCTTTTATTCCTTTGTGAACTTTGTAAATGAAATTATTAACGCTTTCACGGCGCCAATCGCCTCTGCTTAATTTGCCGCCGCCAGCCAAATAATTTTTCCAGCTAGTGTCATCCGGAAAATCTTCTTCATTATTGTAAGAGGGATAAGGATAGAAATAATCATCGAAGTGAATACCATCTATATCGTAGCGCTTCGCAATATCTAAAACTACACTAAGAGAATAATCTTGCGTCTCTTTTTTGCTGGGATCGAGCCACCAGTAACCGGTTTTTAGCTTAACAACTAATTCAGGATGTTTTTTAACTACTGATTGTTCGCCTACTTCACCGCCATCAGAATGATGCGCTCTGTATGGATTCAGCCATACATGCAATTCCATGCCGCGCTTATGAGCTTCCTCTATCCAAAATTGAAGAGGATCGTAAAACGGTTCCGGGGCTTTTCCTTGCTTTCCGGTTAAGTAATATGACCAAGGTTCAATATTGCTTTTGTAAAGAGCATCGCACTGCGGGCGCGCTTGAAAAATTGCAGCGTTAAGATTAGCGGCTTTCATTTTATCTAAAATACTTACTGCTTCCGCTTTTTGTTCTTCGGTAGTAAGATTACGTTTGCTTGGCCAGTTAATATTAGCAACCGTTGCAATCCATGCGGCGCGGAATTCCCGCTCAACTTTAGGAAGATCGGCTTTCGCGTTTTCCGGTTTTACTTGAGTCTGAGTGGAGGTGGATGCCGAACAGCCTAAGATTAAAATTATCAGCAATGATGAGATCAAATAAATTATTTTGTTTGCCATAACTATACCGCAAAATTTTTTAGTGAATTAGATATGTGATGAATCTACTTAACCTTTCGGTTTAGTAGAAATACTCCTTAGCAACGTTTCGAAAGTAATTAAGGCAAGATTATTCCAACTACATAATTGGGTGGTTTATAATAAAAGCTATTTCTTTCGTAAAGAAAGGGCGTTGGACAATGCTGTCATGCCAAAAATAATGCAACGAGCTTTAGCTCGTTGATAAATAAAAAAGGTTTTCGACTTTAGTCGCATTATTTTGGCTAAAGCCGCTTATGCTTTTGATTTGTCCGCTGTTTCCTTCTTGATTCTCTAAACCTCAATAAGTATGTTGCAAACAACAACGGGGAACCGGAAAGCAGTTTTGAGTTTTGAATTTTGGGTGATGAATTAAAACAGCCGCAAATAGATTTTATTTAGAATAAATATGTATAGTACTTCGGCCTTGGTAGGGCATATATGTGTCCTTTAACTAAGAAATCGGTGAAGTGTAAGTATTAGTTAGCGATAAAAACTAAATAGGCATTCAAATGAGAATAAAAAGAGTTGAAATCGAATCGTTCAAAACTATTGAATCCATTTCTTTTGATTTAGATAGGATTACCATTCTGATTGGTGAAAACAATGCTGGCAAATCAAATATTTTGAATGCTATTGACTTGTTCTTTGAAGATTCTGTAAAAGGCATTTCGGAAGAATATTTTTATTTCAAAGACACTTCTAAACCAATAAATATAACCTTATCACTTATGGATTTAACGGAAGAAGAAAAGGAACTTAAATACGTCAAAGACTTTATCATTGACGATACAATAAGAATAAAGAAAGTGATTTCATATGATAGCGAATCTACTAAAAACACAATGACGCTATACGGTTGGCAAGCAATACCTATTGAAGTACATTTTGATTTATCTAGATTTGAAGAATACAAAGCGGACATTAGAAGTATTGTTGAAAACAATAATTTACCTGAATACTTCAAAACTGATAAAGGGACGATAACTCAAGCATCTTATAAAGAAGGGGTAAAGAGATATGCTGCCGAGGGAAATGTCGATCATGGTGAACCTGCTTGGGTTATGAACCCCGGTGGATTAAAAGAGGTATTTACAAGTCTCTTGCCAAAATATTATTTAGTACCTGCTGTAAAAGATGCGGAAGACGAATCAAAGAACACACAGCAAACAATTTTTGGTAAATTAATTAATAATCTGACAAACAGAATCGTACTTAAAAATCCCAAGTTTGATGAGGTTAAAAATCAGATTGATGGCTTAAAAAAATACTTAAATAAGAATGATGATGGTACAGATGCAGAAAGACTAACTGAAATTAAAGAATTAGAAAATAATCTTTCTGAGATTATTGGCGAGAGTATGCCTGGAAGCAAAGTGGAGATAGAAATAGTTACCCCTGAATTATTAGACTTATTTAAGGATACCAACATAACAATTGATGATTCTTTCCCTTCTTCGATAAATTCTAAAGGTCACGGGTTACAACGTGCATTGATATTCGCATATATTAGGGCATATGCAAAAACATTAAATATGATTGAAAAAGAAGCAGAAACGACATTTAAGAGTTTCATTGTTGGCATTGAAGAACCTGAATTATTCTTACATCCAAATGGTCAGAGAAAGATGGAGAAAGTACTTTCAAATCTATCTGCAACAGACCAAGTTATTTATTGTACTCACTCTACATTTTTTGTTAATATGTTCAATTATCAAAATATCATAATTGTTAAGCGTAATACAAATGGTCCAACGACAGCTATTCAACACAAAGGAGATGTTTTTGAGACCGATGATGCCGAAAGCAGAAGGAGACTAAAAAAGGTATTTAGGTATCTAAGTTTATTTGATCTCTCAAGAAGTGAAGCTTTCTTTTCAAAAAAAGTTGTTCTTGTAGAAGGGGATACAGAAAAATTCATTATACCATTTTGGGCATCGAAGTTTACTGAAAGCAATTCAAAATATGATTTTCAAGCAAATAATATTTGTGTCATTGATTGTGGTGGTAAAACTAATATCCACATTTTTATGAGAGTCCTTAACAGATTCAAAATCCCCTACGTTGTAATTCACGATGTTGATCCGCTTTCTTTCCCAGAAGATAAAGCTGAAAAATCAGATAAAGAGAAGGCTGAATTAAGAATGTTCAAAGAAAACGAATTTATTAAAAATACATTGGATCATACTTTTGGTAAAATTATTAAAATAAATCCTGAGCTTGAAAAAGTAATAGGTGTTTCTAATTCGCAAGTTGAAAAAGAAGGAAAAGTAGGTGCTGCATTCTTAAAGTATGAACAATTAGCTTTAACTGAGTATACTGCAAATGTTAAGAATATATTAGATTTAATTCTTGATGAAGCTAATCAAGAATCTATATTTCAGATTAATGAATAAGAAACCGCATAACCAGCTTTTCCAACTGACCGCGTTTCCATGCGGCGTTTTTCACTTTATCTGCGATTGATAAAAGGTATTACTCAAATAAATAGTTTAGCCAATAAAGATCGCTAGTTTATTTAATAACAAAAGATAGAACAAAATTTATGTCTAAATACATAAAAGCTGATGATAAGACTCAAGAGACAATAGCTATGCTTGGACTTCTTGATATGACTTTTAGGAAAAGCAAAAAAGCTAAAGAAATAAAAGTTACGTTTGATGAGATTCGTATGGAATTGAAATCCAATCCATTAAAAACAGTGAAGAAATTTTGATTACTGAGATAGAAATTCGCTGAAATCCACATTACCAACACATTTTTCCTTTTCAGATTATCTGCGTATTTTTTAACAAAGGTAATTAACCAACACGCTAATTTTTCCGTAAAGCAAACAATATTTTGAACTGCAGAACTAAAATATTTTTAACCGCTTCATTTCTCCTTACTATGCTGCTAAGTGTCAGCTACGGACAGTCACAAAAAATTATATTCGATAGAATTGCAAAAGAACAAGGTTTAATTCCGGGCAATGTGAATGATATTATCCAAGACAGTGTTGGATTTATCTGGATGGCAACTGAAAATGGTTTGTGCAGATACGACGGCTACAACTTTATCTATTATAAACATGAAGTGAATGATGGAAAAAGTCTAAGCTACAATCATGTGTTTAGTCTGCTGGAAGATAACAACGGAATTATTTGGGTTGGTACTTTAGGCGGCGGATTAAATAAGTTTAACAGTAAGACCGGAAAATTTAAACGCTATGTTCATTCGCCGGGTAATCCGAAATCAATCAGTCATGATATTATTTTCAAAGTATATAGAGATTCGAAGAAGAGAATCTGGATTTCCACACTTGGCGGAGGATTAAATCTCTTTGATCCGGTGCGGGAAACATTTACGCGCTACATGCATTCAATATCGGATTCCAATTCGATAAGTAGCAATATGATTAGCGCTGTATATGAAGATAGAAATAAAAGCTTATGGTTGGGAACATTCGACGGCGGAATGAATTTATTTGATGAAGTGAGACAGAAATTCATCCGGTTCAAGAATGATCCAAAGGATAAATACAGTTTAAGCCACAACCAGGTAATGGAATTTCTTGAAGACAGAAGCGGAAGATTTTGGGTAGCAACTTTTGGCGGTGGTGTAAATCTATTTGATAGAAAGACAAAAAAGTTTTCCAGCATTAAGAGCGATTCCAAATTTCCAATTAAGCCGGATAATCTTAGCATAAGAAAATTATTTGAAGATGATGACGCGTTCTGGATAGGCACATACAGCGGCATGTTTAAGTTTGATAAAAAAACATTTGCCAAAACTGCTATTTATTCTAACCCTAATGATGTAAGCACAATCAACGATAACAAGATCAGATCGATATTCAAAGATAAAACCGGCGTGCTCTGGTTTGGTACAATTGCCGGTGTAAATAAATACGATTCACGTAAGAAGAAATTCAACATTATAGATTTTAACGAGAACTATAAAGCTTTTCTGGATAATCAATTTGCAATACCGCAAAAATTTATTACGGAAAAAATTCTCTGGGCTGGTCCGGGTGAATCAACAATTACAAAAAGCAATCAGAGAAAAATAAATTTTTTCGGAGAAGTTGATACAAAAAACGGTTTCCAAACGAAGCGTCCTTCAAATGTTTATCTAGATGAGAAAAATTATATCTGGGTAGGAAGCTACAACGGACTTCATTATTACAACGCCGATAAAAATGAGTTTAATGTTGTTCAGTATTACGATGACGGGACTCCGGATCAAGGCAATAATTTTGTTAAGTGGTTTTATGTTGATAAGCGAAACCGCTTTTGGAACGGAACTTTAGCGGGTGGAATAACTATTTACGATGCGACAAAGAATAGCATTAAAAAATATATTCACTATGAACCCGATATTAATTCGCTCGGCGATTCAAGAGTAATGTCTGTATTTGAAGACAGCCATGGAGTTTTCTGGATTGG
>JAZDFQ010000019.1:0-3063 GCA_043807765.1 Ignavibacteriota bacterium | reverse complement strand
TATTCATTTACCAATGTTGCAACTTCATTTCCTAAAACATCATATACTTTTAGACTTATTTGGCTTGCCGCTTGTACCTTGTAGCTAATAGTAGTTTCCGGATTAAACGGATTTGGATAGTTCTGCATCAGTTCGAATCTGCTTGGTATTGCTAACTTTTCAGTCAAAGACAATACAAGCTTCGCAGTCGCAACAAAACTCGTTAGACTCATAGTCTGCGGAGGATCGTTATAGCTTACATTTTGTATCAATCCGCTTACAAGTTCTTGTTTTACCGGCAGAAATGTTGTGCCGCATCCGTCAATATTATAGTCGCCAACCTTCTCATCCGGATGCCTAAAAGTCCCTTCACCACGACTGGGATTTAGAGCCAGAGCCCAGATACTGTCACTTTTAAATACGCTTATATATGGGCGGCATAATATTCCGGTATCTCCCCAAACTTTTGCAGTTTTAATTGATGAGTCCCCTTTTAGTAACTCCAGTATTTCTACTTCCATTGCAGCGGGTATAGTGCCGGAGTAATAGATATACTTTTTAACCTTTACTACTGCAACCAGAGAAGTTCTTTTGGCTACAGTTAAAAAAGGTCCTTGCCATTCACAGCTGCACGCTTGCAGCCGGTTATGATTTCCAATTAAAAGAACAAACAATAATGCTAAAATTACTTTCCTCATTACGAGCCCCGTCCAATTTGTTTATTACAAATTTATCTTCACATCATTATTCTATAATTCAGATGCCAAACAGTCTCATCACCAAGAAAACCAGCAAACCGAATGTAGCGCCTAAATAAATCCAGCGGATATATTTGCGCCCCTCATCGTCTTTAGATTTCAGCAGCTTTACTGCTGAATATGCAATCGCGAAATCCATTATCAAGATCGGAACCAGATAAATAAACGGAAACCAACTCATTATAAATGGGACAGCTGTAAGTAGAACAACAATTAAGAAAATAAAACCGCTGACCTTAAGCGCTTTTTCTTTTCCATATTTTATTGCCAATGAATTCGAATTGATTAATTGATCACCTTGAATATCCATAGAGTCTGCGGCAATCTCTTCTCCCAAATCTATCAGTGCCGCAATAACGCCGAAGAAAAGAACAACTTTATTAAATGGCAGTCCGACCGAAACGCCCCCATATATAAATGTCGTCCCCACAGAAAAGCATACGAGCAAATTTCCAAATAAACCATTCTTCTTAAATTTCCGGTTATATAGGAATCCAACAATTGATAAACTGATTGTGCACAATAACGCCGTTATGCTAATCTTATAACTTAGTATTAACCCGGCCTGTAAAAGAATTACCGAGAAGATCAAAGCTTCGCTTGCGGAAACTAAACCCGAAGGAATCGGGCGGTGGGGCGCGTTTATTCTATCTGTCTCCACATCGAAAAAATCATTTGATACCAATATTGATGCGGAGATTAAAAACACCGAAGTGAATGCATAGAATGTTAGTAAGGGAGATGCAAATTTTCCAAGAGCTAACAGCTGCCCCATTACAACACAAACTCCCGCCGAAAACGGTAGCTCGAATCTAACTAACCTTACAAGTCCTTTAATTTTGTTCATAATAACCAGCTAGTTTATTGCTCCACACCACTGTTTTACTTTTAATTTTCCGGCACGGAAAAATGTTTATATATTTCTTCGCCAACGCGGGTTGGTCTGCGCGATTTCATATCAATAGGACACCACATAGAACGCGCGCGGGCAAGCACCTTATTATCCCGCACCCGAACAATTTCCACATGCCGTTCAAAAAGATTCTTCTGTGCAATTCCAACCCAAGTGCGACCAATAATTTCATCTCCTAACCGGACGGCGCTTATATAATCTATTTCGTGGCGCACCACCACCCATCCAATAGATTCCTTCTGCGCTTCGGTTGCAGCGGCAAACCAATGAGCTGTTGATACTTCTTGCACCCAGCGCAAATAAACAACATTATTTACATGTTCATATAAGTCAATGTCTTGCGGCAATATTGTAATCGGCTTTTCAAACTTTTCTGTAGATGGATCAATCGGCATTAACTTTTCCTTATGTGAATAACTATCATGTTTTATTTATAAAGGGACAAGCCATTTTCTTCTTTCAGTCCGAATAAACTAGTTAAAGCAAACTAGTCTGAGATATCATAACATACAGCGGAATTATATGGCATAAAGAAACAAGAATAAATACAATTAACATTCCATATTGAATTTTTCGATTCAGTGAACCTTGCGGATAAATAATTTGTAAAGTTGTTCTTGTTACCCATAATGTTGTTGTTGCAGCAAGCATTATAATTATTGAATAGCTGTTAGAATGTTCGCCATAGGCAAAAAGTATGTTCACGGCGCCAAACAATATTAGTGATAAAGAAAAGAACACATTAATAGCACGAATCGCCATTGCTAGTTCTGCTGCTTTGATATCTATATACGAATACCAATTCCAAATTCTAGGGACAAAGAAGTGCCATATTCCAAAACAGATAGAGGCGCAGCTGCCGACTATCACTAATAGTTTTATTATTTGAGTCAAAGCCCCTCCTTCTTAATATTTCTTGATTACCTACCTATAACGCACTTAGGTTTCCCTTAACCACGCTATGAAACCAACTCAATTCTTAGTTTAGGTAACTTCAATTTTGGGCAACACCTTTTCTACCAATATTTGATTGAACAACTTCTCCTCTTCCGTGTTAGGCATATGGGAAGAGTTCTCGAACCAGACAAGTGTTTTATTTGGCGCTTTCAATACATCAAAATATTTTGCGGCTAATACGGAGGGCACTTCATAATCATGTCTGCCGAGCATAAACCAGACCGGCACTTTCAATTCCGGCACTTGTGTAAACAAATCCACTTTAAGCAGTTCCGGAAATACAAGTTCTACCGATTCGAATATTCCTTTGAAAAAGTTTATCCGGTCTCTGAAAGTATATTCTGTTGAGAAGAGAAGGTTTTTTATTACAACACCAAACGCACCTATTGTACTTCCGTAATACTCGCCGCCGAATTTGCCGAGCAGCTGTCTCTCGGTCATAAACTTTTTTCTCCA
>JAZDFQ010000018.1:0-12798 GCA_043807765.1 Ignavibacteriota bacterium | reverse complement strand
CTTTTCGAAATCAACTGATGGAGGTGTAACCTGGAATAACCTCAACGGAATTTATGGGCGGACTACCTATTCCATTCAATTTGTTGGGACAAAGATTTATGTATGTACTACCGCTGGGTTATATGTCTCGAATGATGGTGGAATAAACTGGAGTTTATTAAGCAAAGGGATTAAAAAAACTTTTACATATAGCATTAATCACGATACTAATACAATATACTGCACAAATTATAATGGAAATGGAAACTATTCCTCAAATGATGGTGGTTCTACTTGGAACCCGATCTTTTATTCAAATCAAGATGTAATTTTTATTAAGAAATTTGATAACAAATTGATGGCATCTCTTTCAAATAATCGCCTTTATAAATCCACTGATAATGGTATTAACTGGGAGTATCTTGTACCAGCATCCAGTAATTTCGGTAATTATGTTTACAACATCATTAAAATTGGAACAGCTTTATTCGCTGCATGTGAACGGGGAGTTTACAAATCAACCGACAATGGTGACACCTGGACAGCTACAAATAATGGTATTACTCTAAATAACGGAATTGCATATATCATGGATCTGGACTATTCGGGTACAACAATATTTGCTGCTGCTTATACAGATGGTGTCTATATATCAATGAATAGTGGTGCAAACTGGACAAAAGTTAATGTGGATAATAAAACGGTTCTAAAAATTCTTTACCTAAATAATAAAGTCTTCGCGGTTACAGAAAATTCAGGTATTTATGTTTCTTCGGATAATGGTTTAACCTGGACTCAAAAGAATAATGGATTGAATTTTAATCCTATATGGGGATATGCAATTAAAGCCGATGCTAACAATTATATTTATTATGGTTCGGGTGGAGGGATTTACTTATCCAAGGACTTTGGCGAAAATTGGATAGATATTAATTATAATTTATCGTCACTATTCCGTCCAGTTAGGGCAATAGATATTGTCGGTGATTATGTTTATATAGGAACGAATGGTGATGGTGTTCATAAACGTCCTCTTTCTGATTTTACAACTCAGTTACCTTCTGCCCCGGTTACAACAAGCTCAACACAAATTAATACAACATTTTTCAGCGCAAATTGGAATGCGGTAAGTAATGCAACTGGTTATATCTTGGATGTTTCAACCATGTCAACGTTTGCATTATTTGTTCCGGGATTTCAAAGTAAGGATGTTGGTAATGTCCTTACTTATTCCGTTACAGGATTAAACTCGGCCACCCCATATCATTACAGGGTAAGAGCTTATAATGCTGCCGGTATAGGAGCTAACTCCAACGTTCAAGCAGTAACTACTCTTTCAGGAATTCCTTCAACACCAACACTAAATTCAAATAACGTTATTACACAAACAAGTTTTAAAGCAGCATGGGATGCCGTAAATGGTGTGTCAAAATATTATCTGGATGTTTCAACAAATCAAAACTTTTCCAGTTTTGTAAGTGACTTCAATAATAAGGATGTTGGAAATGTAACTTCGTTTTTGATCTATGGACTACAACCAAATACCGATTATTGGTATAGGATAAGAGCATTCAACTTAGCTGGTACAAGTGCAAACTCGAATCCGCTAAATGTGAAGACAAAACAAAACACTCAATGGATTCAAACTTCAGGTCCAAGCAAAACAGTCGGTGGTCCAGCCAATACGGGTGTAAGATATTTTATTAAAGTTGATAACACTATCTATGCTGCTGCTTACAATTCAACCGGATTATTCAAGACAAATGATAACGGTACAACTTGGATTAAAGTATTTGATTGCGCAAATGATGTTGTGAATCTTCTAAATGATGGAAATAATATTTATGCATCAACAAATGGAACGGGCGTTTATGTTAGCGAGGATAAAGGATTGACATGGAACCAGAGAAACACTGGCTTAACAAACCTGAAGGTTTATTCTCTTTCCAAAAACGGTTCTAACTTATATGCAAGCACAGATGGAGAAGGAGTTTTCTTATCGATCAATAATGGTGCTACTTGGGGTGCCATCAACACAGGTATAACACAAAAAAATATTAATGCAGTATTAGCACTAGGATCAACGGTTTTTGCAGGAAGTAATAGTGCATGCGTTTTTGTTTCAACAAATTTTGGCGTCGACTGGAGACAAACTACACTTACAGGAAAGATTATAATTGTCCTCAAGGCAATTAATAACAAAATTTATGCAGCTACTTATGGAGGAGGTATTTATATATCCAATGATAATGGAACAACATGGACACAAAGCAACACCGGTTTGGGCTCCAGCCTTAATTGCTTCATACTCAGCATTCATACAAGTAATGATTTATTTACAACCACCGGTGATGGAATTTATTATTCCAAAAATGGAGGTGCTAATTGGACAAACATAAATGCAAATTTTCCGGCTGTAACTGTATGGACTGTAGAAGTATTTGGCAATTACCTTTTTGCGGGTACAAGTGAACTTGGAGTTTTTAAGCGCGCACTCACTGAAATTATTACTGACGTTAAAGATGATAGAGAAATTCCAGCAGAGTTTATCTTAGAACAAAATTACCCTAATCCTTTTAATCCGAGCACAACTATCAGCTATCAACTTCCAACAGCTGAATACGTTACACTAAAAGTTTACGATGTACTTGGCAATGAAATAACAACTCTGGTTGATGAATTCAAACAGCCGGGTGTTTATAATTGCGAATTGAGAGTTGAGAAGGGAGAATTTACGAGCGGAGTATATTTTTACAGACTAACTACTGGAAAATTCTCATCCGTTAAAAAATTAGTATTTCTAAAATAGGAAAATGAAAAATGAGGATATCATTAATCGTTATTTTGTTCTTAAGTGCATATACTATCGTTAATTCCCAGATGTCTTTAAGCAAATCATCTTCATCACTCTGGGGGAGTGATGTTGTTGTTGATAATGAGTACGTGAATGCGGGAAAGTTTGATTGTATTCAAGCACTTAATGGTAAACTATATGCCGCAATCATCGACAATTCAGCTGGTTGGAAAACCATTTCCTATTTCATTTCGAATGATCTCGGTAATACATGGTCCTCACTTCCCTTTGTACAAGAGGATCGTGACATAATTAAGAATGTTAAACTTATTAGTACGCCTAATGAAGTTTTTTCCTTTTATCAAACAGAAGATACTTTGAGGATTTTTAATATCACAAGAACATTCTCCGATAACTACTTCACTTTCCCGGTTTCAATAAACACGTTCGATGTAGAATACTGTGGTTTTGACGGAAAAATCTATATACTGTTCGATCGGGGACTCTTATCCGAATATCTCATACTGCTACCTTTCACGTTTCAGAATGGAACGATTAATTATGGAAGCCTAATGAGTATCATGGAGTGGGGTAATAATCCTAAGCTAAGTATTTATGAAAATAAGATTGCTATGTGTTTTCTAGCTGGAAGGCAAGAGCCGCTTTCAAATAGGGAAGTACATTTTAGGTTTGCACGAATTAACAATACGGGCACGCTCGATCTTTCAGAAGCAAAGGAAATAATTCCAAATGCACCGGTAAAAAACGAGATAGATATTGCAATCATCATGAATAAGATATACCTAGTATTTGTTGAACAAACGGGAGTGAGTTTAGACATAAGAGGTGTAGTTAGTCTAAATGAAGGATTAACCTTCAGTCCGGTATTTGATATTGCAAATGAACCTAACAAAAATGAACAATGGATAGACCTATCTAACAAAAGCGAATTTAATCTATCGTACTTCGAAGAGGAAATTCAATCGGGTAATATTACAAACGAGACTAACAAAATTGCATTTAAATTTGATCAGAATGTATCGGAATTAGCTCAATTTTCAGTTACTACTTATGCTTCTTCTCATCCTCCCGTTTGGACTATGTATGAACCAAAACCTGTACTTGTTCCTCTTAACAATCAAGGTGCATATGATTGCGGAGTGCTATGGGCTGGCCAGACAAATTCAAGTATGCAAGTCTATTGGAATAGATTTCTTGCCGCCACTAGTATTGAGGATAAGATTACATTACCTGCCGGATTTGAGTTGAGCCAAAATTTTCCTAATCCGTTTAATCCGAGCACAACTATCAACTATCAAATTCCAACTGCCGGATACGTGACCCTAAAAGTTTACGATGTGTTAGGTACTGAAGTAACAACTCTTGTAAACGAATACCAGCAAGCGGGCAGTTATAATGTTACATTTAATACGCGTCATCTCGAGCGAAGTCGAGAGATACCAAGCGGAATTTATTTCTACAGATTGAATGCCGGTAATTTCAGCTCAACAAAAAAAATAATTTTAATTAAATAGCGGGAGTCCAAAAATGAAAAAGCAATTTTTACTATTATTATCAGCAGCTGTTTTTACTTTATCTATTAATCTTCATGCACAATGGGTTAAATGCAGCAATGGACTTGATGGAGCTTACCTATTTACAATTGCCGCCAGTGGATCAAACGTATTTGCCGGCAGTTGGGGTGGCGGTATCTGGCGTTCTACAAATTCTGGTTCATCTTGGTCAGAGGTTAATTCTTCAACTGAGGACTCATATTGGCCAGGTGCTCTAATAATTCACGGCTCTAATATCTATGCTGGTTGTAGCCCGGGAATTTTCAAATCAACAAATAATGGTACTAGTTGGGTAAATGTAGCCACAAATATTACTTTCGTAAAATCCTTTGCAACAAGTGGCTCTAATATTTTTGCGGGTACACAAACTAAAGGAATTTTCCTTTCAACGAACGATGGTGGAACTTGGACGAATGTAAATTCAACGAATACATCAATTTATTCTATTGCTATAAGCGGATCCAATATTTTTGCTGCTACAACTGGTGGTGGAGTTTTATTATCAACAAATAATGGAACAACCTGGACTGCAGTAAATAATGGGTTGACAAATTTATCTGCCTATTCTCTTGCAATAAGCGGTTCCTCAATTTTTTGCGGAACATCTGGAGGAAAGGTATTCCTTTCAACAAATAATGGAACAAGCTGGACAGCTTTGAATCTTGGTTCTGTTACAACTGAGGTCCGCACACTGGCAGTTAGCGGATCTACTGTTTTCGCTGGAACGGCCGGAGATGGTATGTATTATTCTAATGATAATGGAAGTAGTTGGACTAAAGTAAGTTACAGCACACTGAGTTCTTATGTTTATTCTTTTGCAATAAGCGGTTCAAATCTATTTGCCGGAACTACAAACGGAATATTCCTTTCTACAAATAATGGAACAAGCTGGACTTCTATGAACTCAGGTTTACTAGCTTTACCAATTAGCGCTTTTTATTTGAATGGTACAGATTTGATTGCTGGAACTCAAAACGGAGTATTTGTTTCTTCAAATAATGGAACAATCTGGAAAGCGGGTTCAGGAACTTCCAATCTAAATGTAAAAGCGGTTGCATCAAACGGATCAAATCTTTTTGCCGGAACCTATAATGGAGTATTTATTTCTACAAATAGCGGAATAAACTGGAATGCTGCTAATAATGGAATTACAAATAATTATATATCCAGTTTAACAAACATGGGGACAAAAGTGTTTGCGGGTACATTTGGCGGCGGAGTGTTTTTCACAAGTAATAATGGACAAAACTGGACAGCTGTAAATACTGGGTTAACTAATTTAACAGTTCGTGCTTTAGCAAGTAATGGTTCTAAAGTATTTGCAGGTACTGCTTCCGGTGTTTTTGTTACTACAGATAATGGTTCCAATTGGAATGCTATAAATACTGGTCTAAATCATACTTACATCCAAAGCCTACTAATTGATGGTCAAACCATATATGCCGGTACTAACTCCGGTGGTATTTATGCATCAGCAAACGAAGGTGGAAATTGGACTAAGTTTACCATGCCCGTAACTAATATTTTTTCAATTGCAAAAAGCGGTTCTAATATTTTTGCCGGGTCTGATTATGGTATACATCTCTCAACAAATAACGGTACAAATTGGAATGCAATAAATACTGGTTTCCCGTCAACGGGGTACGTATATGTTTATTCATTATTAATCAATAACAATACTATTTATTCGGCAACAAGTGGTTTGGGTATTTGGAAACGACCTCTTTCAGAAATGATTGTTTCAATAGAAAATGAAAATACACTTCCAAGTGATTTTATACTTGAACAGAATTATCCAAATCCGTTTAACCCTACTACAACTATCAGCTATCAAATAGCCCCACCAAACCTCCCCAAAGGGGAGGCTAAAGTTCATGTAACTTTGAGAGTTTATGATTTGCTGGGTAGTGAGGTAGAAACATTAGTTAATGAATTCCAACAACCCGGAAATTATTCTGCACTCTTCACTCTACGTTCTTCGTTCGCTTCCGGTGTTTATTTCTACACTTTACATGCCGGAGGCTTTGTTCAAACGAAGAAATTTATTCTAATGAAATAATTTGAGGCGAAAATGAAAAAGTTAGTTTTCCTTTTCTTCTTGGTAGGTTTTTCGGTATCCTTTTACTTTTCAAACTCTGTGGTTGATAAAGCCGCTAAAGGGAAATGCGGGAATAGAGTTTGTCATGGCGGAAGCTGTCCTGCTCTTATAAATGCATCCGAAGGAACTGAAGAAAATCCATTTGCCCGCAAGCAATTTGAGTGGAACAAGTACCGTAACCCTATCTCTAATTCAATAGACAGAAATATTTATGCAAAAGAAAACGCTTATGTTAATTCATTGAGGCGGTTGAATAAATCTTCTAATATTAAGAATGCGTATGAGTGGGAATACCGGGGACCACATGGACTTGGCGGTAGAACAAGAGCTATTGCAGTTGATTATGATAATGAGAACATTATTCTTGCCGGTGGAGTTTCCGGCGGATTATGGAAAACTACTAACGGTGGGCAAACTTGGTCTAAGACTACAGCTCCAAATCAAATGCAAAATGTCAGCTGTGTTGTTCAAAACAAGTACACCGGAAAAAGAAACATTTGGTATTACGGAACGGGAGAAGGGTTTGCAGGTTCAGGAAGTTCGGCTGTAAGCTTCCCTCAATTCTATCAAGAATTTCTTGGTGACGGCATTTACAAATCAACTGATAACGGTAATAGCTGGTCCGTTCTTACCTCAACAGTATCCGGAAGTGTTAACACAAAAGATGATTTCGATTTTATTATTGAGCTGGAGACTTTTGGAAGTAATGGAGTAATGGCGGCAACTTCCAACGGAATATTTATGAGCACGAACGGTGGCGATAGCTGGCAGCATGTGTTAAATTTTGGAAGTACATACAACAGTTCTAATATCGAAATTGCCGACGATGGCACTTTCTATGCAGCTATTGGCGGTGAAGGGCTTCATAACGGTATTTATAAATCAACAAATGGAACAAGCTGGCAAAAGATAAGCGATACTAACTTTCCAACTTCAGTCTACAAAACAGTAATTGCACTAGCTCCTTCAAACCAAAATATTTTGTACTCTCTTTCTTCGTTACGGAATGATCAAAGCACAGTTCAACTTCTCAAATATAACGGTACTGCGTGGACAGATATGACGAGTGGTTTTTATAATGGGCTGGCAGCAACTTATGGCGGGGCTATGCAAGTAATAAAAATAAAACCGGATGACCCGAACACAATTTTTATAGGAACAGTAGGATTTTCAAGATCAACCAATGGAGGTCAATCCTACGAAATTATCGGAGGATATAATAGAAGTTATGTCGATCAACAATCGATGGTTTTCTTAAAAAGTAATCCTAATAAAATGATTATTGGTAATGATGGCGGGATATGGAAAACGGAAAACAATATGGCGCCTTCGACTACTGATAATAGCGGTTACGTAGGTATTGATTGGATTTCATTAACAAATAATTTGAGAAGTACGCAATTCTATACTGTTGCTATTGATCATGCTACGCCCGGTTCAAATACTATTTTGGGCGGACTGCAAGATAGAGGCCAGTATGTTACGCGAACAAGCAATTCTAATTCCGAATGGGAAAATATTGGCGGTGGCGATGGAGGCTATTGTGCTGTATCGAATGGTGGACAATACCTTTATTACTCATTAGCAGCAACAAATTCGATTATGAGATATCCTAATGTACAAGGTACATTTGATTTTACAGAAGTTACTCCCGTGAATAGCCGGATGGGATTGTGGATGTCTCCTATGCTTCTTGATCCTCATGATTCAAAAGTGATGTATATTTATGCCAATGATGATAATTGGCAGCCCAAAATTTGGCGTAATTCAGATTTAACTCAAATTCCAAATTTATTTCCACCAACACCTACTTCAGTTAATTGGGAAATATTAAATAATGTTGGTCTCGATAACGGATCAAGTGTCACCGCATTTGGAATGTCCTCTGCATCCCCAAGAATACTCTATTATGCTAAAAGCCATAGTTGGGATCAGTCTGCAACAGGCCTCTACAAATTAGAGAACCCTCATCTGGGTCAACCAACCCCGCAACGAATTAATTATCCCACTCAAATTGCTAACGCGTATCTTCACTGCATTTGTGTCGATCCTTTTGATGTAAATAAAATAACAGTTTGCTTTACTAATTATGGAATCATAAGCATCTATCATTCAACGGATGGAGGAAATGCATGGACTCCTGTTTCCGGAAATTTGGAAGAATTCCCGAACGGTTCTGGCAATGGTCCTTCTGTCCGATGGATTTCAGTTTTATATGTTCAGAATAAACCCATTTATTTTGCCGCTACGAGTGCCGGATTGTTTTCAACCACAAAATTAAACGGGATGAATACTGCATGGTCTCAAGAAGGGTTTAGTACAATCGGCAATATGCCGGTTGACATGATTGATGTGCGGCAATCAGATGGATTTGTTGTTGTTGGTACAATGGGTAATGGAGTCTACTCTACACATGTAACTGAAATTACTTCACCCCAACAAGTAGCATTGACAGCATTAAGTTTCCCTTCTAATGGTGGTGTAATTAATGGAACAGGTACATATGATATTAATACTTTAGTATCATTGACTGCGACTCCTAATCAAGGTTATCAATTTATCAATTGGACAGAAAATGGGAATGTTGTTTCTACAAGTGCAACGTATAGTTTCAGTTTAACCTCGAACCGGAACTTGATTGCAAATTTTCAGTTGATGAGAAATACTATTACACTTAACACAAATCCATCTGGCGGAGGTATTGTTAATGGTGGTGGTTCATTTGATAGTGGCTCAAATGCAACTGTAACCGCTACACCAAATGATGGTTACAGATTTGTAAATTGGACTGAGAATGGTACAGTCGTCTCCACCAATTCAAGCTATACTTTCACACTAAGCAGCGATAAAAATCTAGTAGCAAATTTTGAAATAATTCCAACACTAGCTACTGACTTAAACTATATAGCTGTTTCTGCTAATGCTGGTATCGGTACTTTTAATATCGTGAATCTTAGCGGCGGTTTATTAAGTTGGAATGCTGTTTCAAATGTAAGTTGGATAATAATAACACAAGGAAGTTCTGGAAGCATAACCGGTTCAGCTACTCAAATAGTTGCCTTCAATTATGAAGCTAACACAGGAGACTCAAGAATTGGGGCAATTACAATTACTTCGGATGGAAGCATTGGAAGCCCTAAAATTTTTGAAGTAAGACAATCGGTTGCGGTAGATGTTGAGAGTAGTAAGTTACCTACTACTTATAATTTATTTCAGAATTATCCTAATCCATTTAATCCGAGCACAACTATTAACTATGCAATTCCTGAAGCTGAATTTGTTACTCTAAGAATATGTGATCTACTAGGATGTGAAGTTGCAGTACTGGTTAACGAATTTAAAAATCCGGGTTTATACTCGGTTAACATGAATACAAAGAATTATCAACTAGGAAGCGGCATGTATTTCTATCAGATTAAAGCCGGAGCTTACTCGGATACGAAAAAAATGATTTTGCTGAAATAAATTCATTTTCAAAGAAAGGCCGCATGTACTGTCTTTACTTGAAGAACACGCTTCCTAACCATCAGTGAAATTCTTTCCGGAGAAGTGTTAGTGCTTATTTAAGCTGCGATTTCTTATTTTTGCAGCAGTTATTCAAAACTATCTGGAACACATGGAAGAGATTAAAGACACAATCGAAAACCCGGCCGAACGCAGACCGAAAAATTTTATATACGAAATAATTGATGAAGATATTAAGACTGACAAATGGGGCGGACAAGTACATACCCGTTTTCCTCCGGAACCAAACGGCTATCTTCATATTGGACACGCTAAATCGATCTGCTTGAATTATGGCATAGCCAGAGATTATAACGGCAAGTTCAATCTACGCTTTGATGATACAAATCCGGAAAAGGAAGAACAAGAATATGTTGATTCAATAGTTGCAGATGTGAAATGGCTCGGAGGAGATTTTGAAGATAGAATCCTTTACGCTTCCGATTATTTTGAACAAATGTATAAATGGGCTGCTGAGCTGATTAAGAAGGGGAAGGCTTACGTTTGCGATTTGAATGGGGATGAAATCCGAGCAACACGCGGTACGCTTACAGAACCGGGAAAGGAAAGTCCATACAGAAACAGAACAGTAGAAGAAAATTTGGATTTGTTTGAGCGTATGCGCAAAGGTGAGTTTGAGAATGGAACTAAAACTTTACGCGCAAAAATTGATATGGCTTCTCCCAACTTTAACATGCGCGATCCGATAATGTATCGCGTTGTTCATGCGGAACATCACCGGCAAGGAAACAATTGGTGCATTTATCCAACCTATGATTGGGCACACGGCAACGAAGATTCGCTGGAAGGAATTACACATTCAATTTGTACACTTGAGTTTGAAAACCATAGACCTCTTTACGATTGGTTTTTAGATTCTCTCGGAATTCATCATCCTCAGCAAATAGAATTTGCCCGGCTGAATTTAAGCTATACAGTTATGAGCAAGCGTAAACTACTTCAGCTAGTAAAAGAAAAATATGTTGATGATTGGGATGATCCGCGTATGCCAACAATTTCCGGTTACAGAAGAAGAGGCTACACGCCGGAAGCGATGAGAAATTTTGCTGAGATAATAGGTGTAGCTAAGCGCGATGCACTCACTGACATTTCTTTGTTGGAATTTGCAATTAGAGACGATCTTAACAAAAATGCGCAGCGTGTTATGGCTGTTTTAAGGCCTCTTAAAGTAGTAATTACAAATTATGACGGCGAAGAAAATTTAGATGCAGTAAATAATCCGGAAAAACCGGAAGCTGGAACCCGAACAGTCCCTTTTAGCAAGGAATTGTTTATAGAAGAGAGCGACTTTATGGAGGACCCGCCAAAGGGATTTCACCGCTTAGTTCCAGCCGGAGAAGTTAGATTGCGCTACGCATACATCATTAGATGCGATGAAGTGATTAAAGATGATTCCGGCAAAGTGATTGAGTTACGCTGCACTTATGATAAAGATACTAAGAGCGGCAGTGGAACAAGTACAAAGAAAGTGAAGGGAGTTATTCATTGGGTTTCTGCTAATCATTCAGTAGAAGCTGAAGTAAGACTATACGATAGACTCTTTACTGTTGATAATCCGGGAACGGAAGATGAATGGCTCGGCAAGATTAATCCGAACTCTTTAGAAGTGATTAGCAATGCTCAAGTTGAACCGTTTATTAAAAATGCAAAACCGCTGGATAAGTTTCAGTTCGAACGCTTGGGTTATTTCTGTGTTGATACAAAGTACACGACTTCAGAAAAATTGGTTTTTAATAGAACAGTTACATTGAAGGATAGTTGGAAAAAATAAAGTAATTGTGAGCTGATCTAACTGATCTGTTTTTATCAGTTAGATCAGTTTAATCTGCGTTCTATTTAATTCTGCTTATTGCGTCATCAATCCTTTTAACCACTTCATCCTTTCCAATTATAAAGAGAAGATCATACATTCCCGGACCTGTACTAATACCGGATAAAGCTAGGCGCAAAGGATGAATTAGCTTCCCGGCGCTAACATTTAATTCGGTTGCAGTCTGCTTTAATGTCGCTTCATAATCTTCTTTGGCTGGATTTGAAAGATCAGAAAATTTGTTTCGTAAAATCTTCAATTGCTCGGGGGTTTCCGGTTTCCAGTTCTTTAGCTTGGATGCTTCTTCATATTCTTTCGGCGCTTCAAAGAAGTAGGGCGACTTGGTGAGATATTCTTTTACAAAGCTAACACGTTCTTTCATAGCCGAAATAATTTGAAGCAAATACTCATCGGTGAAATTGAGAATGGAGAATTGAGAATTGAGAATTTCCTTTTTGAGAAGCGTTAAAAGACCGGAATCTGATTTCTTGCGCAAATGCTCTGAATTAATCCAATTTAGTTTTTCGAGATCGAAAACAGCGCCGGAATTATTAACTCGTTCGAGTGAAAAACTTTCAATCAGCTCATTCATGTAATAAAATTCTTTATCGTCGCCGGCATTCCAGCCAAGCAAAGCAACAAAATTTACCAGAGCTTCCTTCAAAAATCCTTTAGCTCTATAATCTTCAACAGCAACATCCCCTTGTCGTTTGCTAAGTTTAGAGCGATCCGGGTTTAGCAGAAGAGGGAGATGAGCGAAAATTGGTTTTTCCCATCCGAAAAAATCGTAAAGCAAAACATGTTTGGGAGTTGATGAAAGCCATTCTTCACCACGGATTACGTGACTTATCTGCATTAAGTGATCATCAACTACATTTGCCATATGGTAAGTTGGATAGCCGTCACCTTTAATCAACACTTGATCATCAACATTGCTGCTGTCAAACTCAACGCGATTGCGTATAATATCGTTGAACACAATTTTCTGATTTGGAATAACATTTAAGCGAACAACGTG
>JAZDFQ010000017.1:0-25530 GCA_043807765.1 Ignavibacteriota bacterium | reverse complement strand
TGAGTCGTCCTAAAATAGGTTGACTGTTATTTAAGGCACCTCTCTCCGTAGGAGAGAGGTTTTTTTTTCCATTTTTTAACCTGTAGAGTATTCTGCTTATGCATCTCTTTCGGTGTTAACATCGAACAACTTAAATGAGGTCTCTTAGTATTGTAGATCATTATTGATTGATCAACATGTTTTTTCACTAGCTCAAAAGTATCAAACTTTTCATCACAATAAAACTCATCTTTCAGTATTCCGTTTATTCGTTCTGCAACAGCATTGTCATAAGGACTTCCATTTTGTGTCATACTAATTTGGCAATTGTTTCTGCGGAGTTCATCGATATAAAGTTTGCTGCAATACTGTAATCCTCGATCCGAGTGATGGAGTAATTCTCTGCTTGGATAAATTCTTCTCTTGAGACCCATCTGTAATGCTTTTACTGTTGACTCTGCTTTTAAGTCTCGACTAACAGTGTGTCCCATAATCTGTTTTGAATATGCATCACTTACCAAATGCAAATATATTGGCTCTTGTAGTGTTGATAGATATGTAATGTCAGATACCCAGAGTGGTTCCGGTTCTTTTAGCTGAACTTTTTTTGAACTGTCGACATAGGTTCTCATCCAGTGTTTTGAGTTTGTTGTCTTTACATATTTCCGGCGTTTTACTATCAGCATTTGCTCTTTTCGTAATATTTCAAATAGCTTGTCTCGTCCTACCCTTAATCCAGATTTAAGTATGTAATGTAATTTCCGTGTCCCTATTCGTGGCATCTCTTGTCGAATATTCAATACATGCATGATGATCTGTTCTTCTTTTTCTTTTTGCTCATCCCGACTCTTTCTAACTTTATAATAAGCTTGCTTACTTATACCAAGGTGTCGGCAACATCCTTCTATGCTTATGATTTTTGTTTGGGCTGCCAATTCTTGGACAACTTGGTATCGATGTTTTTTCTTACATCTATTCCACTTTCCCGCTTAGCTATCTCTATCAGTTTTTCGTAGACAATTATCTTTTCTTGAGCTTCTTTAAGCTCGTGTTCTAAATCTTTGATACGTTGCTTCTGTGGATCTTTCATTGGGCGACCTGGCGCTTTTGTCGTTGAATAATACAATTTACCATACTTACGGCACCACTGCAATACTGTGCTATGTCCTCCTATATGATATTTGTTCATCAGATCATCTTTTGTTCGGAATCCTTGCTCATATTCCCGAACTACTTGCAGTTTGAATGCTCGGCTATAAATTGATTGTGGGGGATACTTGTTCGTTACTTTCATCGCTTGACTCCTGCTTTTTCTTTATCAGTAGTCAACTTTTTTCAGGATGAGACATTATAACAAAAACCCCGATCCATCACCTGATAGACCGGGGTTTCTTTATAACTAATTCTAATCAAGCATTAGTTCTGAACTTTCTCCATAACTTTAGCTTTAATTTCTGTTCTTCTGTTTAAGTCGCGGCCTTTCTTTGTCTTGTTATCTGCAGCCGGTTTGCTTTCGCCAAAGAATTCAACAGTAATCTTATCTTCGCCCAAACCTTTCTTAACAAGGTATTCTTTTACAAAGTTAGCTCTCTTTTCAGAAAGTTTCATATTGTATTTTTCACTTCCTATTGCATCAGCATGACCGCTTAAAGTGATCTTTGGTTCACTCAACTGGCTTAGAGTCGTGTAAGTGCTATCCAAGCTCAAAGCTTCTTTCTTGCTAACTTTATGAACGTCGAAACCGAAATAAACATTCTTGTAACTGTATTCTTTTTCAACCATTGTTACCGGAACATCGTCTTTAGGATCGAGTGGATTTGAACCTCTGTTAACTTCAACGCCGTCACCAATAGTACCACCATCTGTATCAACTACCAATGGATTAGTTTTGTGTTTTGTAACTTCTTCGCCATCATTCAAACCATCGCCGTCAGTATCAGCTTTTAGCGGATCGGTTTTATGTTTCATTATCTCTTCGCCGTCATTCAAACCATCACCGTCTGTGTCAACCTTTAACGGATCAGTTTTGAATTTCATTACTTCATCGTAATCGGTTAATTGATCCCCATCAGTATCAGCTTTTAACGGATTGGTTTTGTAGTTCATAACTTCTTCGCCATCTTTCAAGCCATCCCCATCAGTATCGGCTTTGCGCGGGTCAGTTGTATATTGTTTTACTTCTGCACCGTCTTTTAATCCGTCACCGTCAGAATCTGCATTTTTAGGATCAGTACCAAGTTCAAGTTCTTCGCATCTAGTAAGACCATCTTGGTCTCTATCAGTATCGCAGCTTTCTGCAGAGTACGCAATACCGGCGCCAATGTTTAGATAGGCATCATTAGCAACATCAATTTTGAAGTAGTTTAAATTATCGGTTAATGAATATCTAGCACCGATGTTTAGGTCCAAAATCAAATCGTCAGCAAGTTTTATTTCGGTACCAATACCAAAAGGAATAACTCCTGTCATTCCGCTTTCTTCTACCGCAAGTTTAGAAACGACACTAGGTTTTGTTCCAACAGAATAGTTTAACAAACCAAAACCTGCGTAAACGTAAGGATTCCAATTTTCTAAATCCCAAGGGGCAAATAGTAATTTAGCTTCGATTGGGACTATCGAGGTTGAATATTCGCCAGTGCCTTTTTTGTTTAGAGCATAGTTAAAGTCATCACCAGAAAGATTTCCATAACCAAGGCTTAATTCTACATTCCATTCTTTAGATAATTCAAGTCGGGCAAATACATCAAACAAATATGAACTTAAAGACATACCATTATCGTTGGGATCTTCAAATTCGGTTTGAGACAAAACACCGTTTGCTCTAATACCAGCTTTCAATCCAAAATCTTTGAACTGAGCTGATGTTTGTGTTACCCCAATTAGTATCAATACTAATAACAGAACGACTTTTTTCATTTACTTCTCCTGTGATATTGAGTGAAAAAATTTACTTATGAATCTTAAATGTGCTTATAACAACTAGAAAATCATTCAAAATTTTTGCGCCAGCTTCGCATTAAAAAACCGGCTATAATCAATCCTAGTCCAATTACTGCAACTTGAATATACTGATCTGTATAATAATAATAACCGCCTGAAGAAACCGGAACGTTTTGAAGCTCAACAGAATTAAGCCCTTCTCCATGAGCGATTTCCACTTTATAGCTAAAATGAAGGAGGGAATATGCTAGTAATACACCGCCTTGAAGAAAGCAAACTATATCTACTACTGAAAACAATACATTTAGAATCATTTTTTTCATACGCACCTCAATGTATGTGTACCCCGGAGAGGAATTGAACCTCCGACCAACGGTTTAGGAAACCGTTGCTCTATCCACTGAGCTACCGGGGCAAGTATTATTCAATATTTTTTTAATAAATTTTCTTCCGGAAGCACTCTTAAAATATTTTTCTCTTTCTAAAGCGTTAACTCTGGAATAAAATTTCTCAGTGTAAACAATTTCTCAAGGAACAAACTTTGCCCTATAGTTCGATTTACCTTAATTACGTTCGCGAAGCCTTCTATCAAGGTTTTCAGTTTGGCCAATGTAAACTTTTTATGACTCAAACTTTTCAATATGTAAACATAAAGTTCAATCATCTAGTAAACCGCTGTTCCCCGCCTAGAACGGGGTATCCACTTAGCTACGGGGTAGCAGTTAATTCAAAACTAATTAAACTAATACTAAAAATCTTTGATATAACAGAAAATTATGTTACAAATATAATAAAGGTTTCATTTAATGCCTTTTATATAGTGATTTTGAACAAATTGGAATTTGCGTGTCCTTTTTGATAATTTTTGCATCGATTTTGTGAACAACTAACTAGGAGAAATAAAAATGACAACGATCGTTGATGTTTGGGGACGCGAGATTTTAGACTCGAGAGGAAACCCTACAGTAGAAGTAGAAGTAATGCTAGAAAGTGGAATTATAGGTCGTGCAGCTGTACCAAGCGGTGCATCTACAGGCGAGAATGAAGCTTGCGAATTACGTGATGGTGATAAATCACGTTACCTTGGGAAAGGTGTACAAAAAGCTGTTGATAATATTAACGACAAAATTGCCGATGAACTTATTGATTGGGATGTTGCAGATCAAGTTGCAATAGACAATTTCTTATGTGAATTAGACGGATCTAAAAACAAATCTGAACTTGGTGCAAATGCAATTCTTGGTGTTTCCTTAGCTTGTGCTAGAGCTGCCGCAGAAGCCTTTGAACTACCATTGTACCGTTATGTTGGCGGAACAAACGCTCGCACATTGCCGGTTCCAATGATGAACATTCTTAATGGCGGAAGCCACGCAGATAATAATGTCGATTTCCAAGAATTTATGGTTATGCCTGCCGGCGCGCCAACTTTCAAAGAAGCGCTACGTTACGGTGCGGAAATTTTTCACACATTGAAATCTGTTCTAAAGAAAAAAGGTTATAACACTGCTGTTGGCGATGAAGGTGGATTTGCTCCAAACTTAAAATCCAACGAAGAAGCAATTACAGTAATTCTTGAAGCAATTGAAAAAGCCGGCTACAAAGCTGGGCAAGATGTTTTTATCGCTTTGGATCCTGCTGCAAGTGAAATGTGGGATAACGATAAGAAAGCTTATCATTTCTTCAAATCTGATAAATCTTATATGTCTCCGGAAAAGATGGTTGATTACTGGGCTTCTTGGATTAATCAATATCCAATTATTTCTCTTGAAGATGGTATGGCAGAATTCGATTGGGAAGGATGGAAACTACTTACCGATAAAGTTGGAAACAAAATTCAGTTGGTTGGTGATGATTTATTCGTAACCAACACAGAATTTTTAGCAAGGGGTATCGAAACAAAAACAGCAAATTCAATTCTCATTAAAGTAAACCAAATTGGTACTTTGACTGAAACATTAAATGCAATTGAAATGGCTAAACGCGCAAGCTATACTGCTGTTATGTCTCATCGTTCCGGCGAAACAGAAGACACAACTATTGCAGATTTAGCTGTAGCAACAAACTGCGGACAAATTAAAACCGGTTCTGCAAGCAGAACAGATAGAATTGCTAAATACAATCAACTTCTTAGAATTGAAGAAGAACTTGATACGCAAGCTATCTTTCCTGGTTTGGCAGCGATTAATTATAAAGGATAAATTAACAAACAAACAGCCCCCGAAAGTTCGGGGGTTTTTTGTCTCTATACTTACTAACTGAGGATTTTATGGCACAAACAATTCAATCAATCAATTCAATGATTAAGAAAAACAAAATTGAATTTATCGATTTGAAAGCTATTGACCTTTCCGGACGGCTTCATCATATAACACTTCCGGTTCATGGCAAAGTAATGGAGAAGATGGTTAAAGAAGGAGTTGGATTTGACGGCTCTAGTTATGGTTTGAGAAAAGTTGAAAACAGTGATATGATTCTTATTCCAGACTTAAACACAGCTGTGTTAGATCTTTTCCGTGATGCACCAACACTAAGCATGTATGCTAACATCATTCTTACAGATGATGCTCGATCTCGTTTCGATCAAGATGGTAGATTGATTGCAACCAAAGTTGAACAACTGTTAAAAAAAGAAACCGGCTGCGATAAATCATGGTGGGGACCGGAATTTGAGTTTTATATTTTTTCTAATGTTGAATATGATACGCGTACAGCAACTTCTTTTTATAAAATTGAACATGCCGAAGAATTTTACAAGAAAGCTTACCATGCAGCAAATCCTTTTGACATTTATGACGACTTCCGCGATGAAGCTTGTAAAATGCTTGCCAAGTTTGGAATTAAAGTAAAGTATCATCATCACGAAGTAGGCGAGCGCGGACAGCAAGAAATTGAAACTTATTTTTCCGATTTGCTTGATACAGCCGATAACATCATAACGGCAAAATATGTTTTAATGAATTTCGCCCGGCAGAAAAACTTATTTATTACATTCATGCCAAAGCCTATGTATCAGCAAGCCGGTAACGGGTTGCATCTTCATATGTTCCTAACTAAAAATGGTAAGAACGCCTTCTACAAAAAAGGTGAGTATGGAAATATGAATGAACTCGGCAGATTTTTTATTGGAGGAATGTTAAAACACGCTCCGGCTCTTTCCGCTTTTGCAAATCCATCTACCAATTCTTATAAACGATTAGTCCCAGGTTTTGAAGCTCCCGTTGCACTAACATATGGAATGGGTAACCGCGCTAGTGCTATCAGAATTCCTAAGTATGTTAATAATCCGGACGAAACACGATTTGAATATAGACCGCCGGATGCTACTATCAACCCATATCTTTGCATGAGCGCTATGATGCTTGCCGGAATTGACGGTGTTGTTAACAAAATCGATCCACGTAAAGAAGGGTACGGTCCGTACGATAAAAATTTTTTGGAAGATGATACCAGCAATATAAAACTGCTTCCTAGAAATTTAGAAGATGCCCTTGATGAATTAAAAGCGGATAACGATTTCTTAAAGAGAGGAAATATTTTTAGCGATGCATTGCTCGATCAATGGGTTAAACTAAAGAGCGAAGAAATTAATGCTATTAATACAATGCCTCATCCGTTCGAATTCAAAATGTACTTCAACCTTTAGATGAACTAAGAACTAAGAGCGAAGAAGTAAGATTAAAATCTTCGTTCTTAGTTCTTCCTTCTTAATTCAAAAAAATGTTTGGTGAATTAGCAGCCTTAATAACAGCGATCCTTTGGTCGATGACGTCGATAGCTTTTTCGGAAGCATCGAATCGTGTTGGACCAATGTATGTGAACGTGACACGCATGTTTTTCGCCATTGTATATCTTTCCACTACAATTCTTATCATAGGCGCGCCAATAAATTTATCCGGCGGTCAGATTGTAAATTTAGTAATAAGCGGATTCATTGGTTTAATATTCGGCGATACATTTTTGTTCAAAGCTTATCGTTCTATCGGTGCAAGATTAAGTATGTTGGTAATGTCTTCAGCACCGGCAATTGCCGCATTATTAGCATTTTTCTTTCTTGGTGAGAATTTATCTTTAATTGGAATTTTGGGAATCTTTATTACGATTGCCGGAATTGCACTAGTTGTGCTTCAGCGAGAAGAGAAACCAACTTCACATTACAAAGTTGATTACACCGGCATATTCTACGCTTTTCTTGGTGCTGTTGGTCAAGCGGTTGGATTAATCTTTGCAAAGTTCGCATTCAATCAAGGCGAAATAAATGGTTTTGTAGCAACATTCGTTCGTGTGTTTTCAGCACTAATTATGATCTACCCGCTTGCACATTTTACAAAACGCTATGTTGCGCCAATAAAAGTTTTTCGCGAAAACAAAAAAGGATTAGTCTTTACAATCATTGGTTCGTTTATAGGTCCTTTTCTTGGAATCACTTTCAGCTTGATTTCGATTTCTCATACAAAAGTAGGAATTGCATCTACAATTATGGCTACTGTTCCAATACTGATGTTGCCTATTGTTCGTTTTTATTACAAAGAAAAACTTTCTTGGATGTCGATCCTTGGAGCATTTATAGCTGTGGGTGGAATAGGAATGTTGTTCTTAGCTTAAATTTTTTTAAACTTTTGTAAATCTTTTGATCATGGCCGAATGCTGTGGAAATTTATCGCACAAAACCTTTTGAACAGCTAGTTCGAAGTCGGCAAAGTCGAATCCCGGTGCAACTGTGCAGCCAACAAGCGCATATGAATTTTTGTCTTCCACTTCTGCAGCAAACCAGTTTCCGTTCATAACAACGGCTTGCGGCACTTCACCATTTTCTAAATTGTTTCCAACATGTATACATGAATATTTTCCTTCAGAATCAATCTGATGAAGAAGTAAAGTTGTTCCGGAATAAAAATGCCAAATTTCATCAGATTTGATCTTGTGAAAATGTGAGATGTTTTCTCCATCCAGCAAATAATAAATTGAGGTTGAAACACTTCGCGAATCTGGAAAACGTTTAGCTAATCCTTCTTTCGGGATAAGTTCTTCCGAACGATACACCTCATTAAAAAATCCACCTTCGGGATGTGGGATTAATTCTAACTTTTCAACAATTTTTCTTACAACTTCGGTCATTGCGATTTTCCTTTCCTACCAAACAAAAATATAAGTGGTTTATACAATCGGTTCGCCCAATCGACTTCAGTATGCTTAGCGTCCTTTTCAAAATTACAGTAGACAATATTATTTTCCGGGATTCCCATCCTTCGCACTAAAGCACACATTCGTTTATTATCTCTAATAAGTTCTTTCTCCGCCGTACCGCAATCAATGTAAATTTTTTGGTTTTTACGCTTCACTTCGGTTTCTTGAATAAAATCAAATATCATTCTATCATCAACCCAGAACGAATTAGAGAGGCAAGCAATTTTTCCAAAAACATTAGGAAGCATCCATCCAATTTGAAATGAAATTAATCCGCCCATAGAGGAGCCCATTAACGCGGTATTTCTTGAATCGGACTTAGTTCTGTAGTTCGAATCAATAAATGTCTTTACTTCGTTCATTATAAATAGTGCATAATACTTGCCTTCTTGAGTGAAAAAATTATATTCGGCCAGTCTATCCTTAGTGTTATGAATACCAACTACAATAAATTCTTCAGTTAGCTTTTTTTCAAGTAGAAGCTCAATTGTTTCATCAACTCTCCAGTCGTTTCCGCTAAAAGAAGTAGCCGGATTAAAAAGATTTTGTCCATCGTGCATGTATAAAACCGGATAGCGTTTTTTACTCTTGTAATAGGAAGGAGGCAGCCAAATAATTAGATCGCGCTCGTTTTTAAGATACCGGCTAGTAAATTGATATTGGTATTCAATTTGCCCAAGTATCTCAAATCTATGCTGAGTATTTATTTCAATATTTGGAATCAAATGTACCGCAAAATAGTTAATAGTGGCCTCTGAAATATTAAGACTAAGTCATGGTGAACTTATCGAACTATACACTACAAACTAAATTGTCACGCTTCGACGGTCTCAATATGACACTAAATTAATTATTCAGAAGTTTCTAATCCAAATTAACTCAAAAATTTTGTCACATAAAATTGCTGATCGTCAATTTTTCGGTGTACTAAAAAAATACTTATCTCATTATGAAACGTAACTTGCTGAATGAGGCTTTGAATTTGATTCATAATCAACACTTAAACTTGGCACTTCTATTGCAAAAAGTTGAGAAAAAATATTGTGTCTTATGGAACTAATTCAAATTATTTACAACGTGTTGTTGTTTGGTGGCGGTTTTGTAATTGTATTGATGATAATATTATTTATGCTCTCAAAATCAAAAACTCAAGAGTCACGTAGTATACGAATACGGGAAAGCGCAATTGTTTCTGATCAACTAATTAGATCACGGGTTAATTATCACAATCAGATTGCGTCTATTTTGCCATCAAACCAGCTACAGTGGGAACAAAGTGAAATTCGTACCAGAAATTTGCAGCCACGCCCACAAATTTTTCCAATAGAGCAAATTCAACAGAGGGAAGTTAAAATTGTGCGTAAGCCTACCGTTAAGGATGAAACCAAAACAAGAACTCTGGAAGAAAGAAAAACCAACGGGAAAAGATATACAATTGTGAATGAGGATCAGAGAAGATCCAGCAGCAGCGCAATCAATTTCTATTTATAGTCCTTTCTTAAAAAATCATTCAAACCACAACTAATTAGATTATGTATATTCTAATTTGTCGATTTAGGGTATCATTACCAATGTTTTTCCTTAAAAGATGGTAAAAAAGTGCATTTTATTGGTAATGATACTAATAATAATACCAAGTGAGTGCCATATATTTATTATCAACTTCTGTGACTAATGAAATCAAATTCAGAGAAAAGGGTCACAGGGGGGATGATCCTTTTCTTGAATTAAAGTAAGATAAATTTTGATGGGGATAAATTGCTGAAAATCCCGTCTAGGCGGGATTTTCTTTTATAAATAAACACCAGCTAACAACTAAGCTTTCATTCTTTCCCCTTTTTCTTCTCGAATAAAGATCCAGCCAACAACTTTACCAATATCGATCTTCTCGAAATTGTTCCAATACTTTTTCGTTCTTACATGCATAGAACTAGTATCGTTTATAGTAATACTTTCAGCTTCCTTGATAATTTTTTTGAGTCTGGCTTGCCATGCTTTCATATTATTTTCGCGGAGATCTACCCATCCGTCATGCGCCCAAAGATTAATGCTCTCGTCGTCAATCTCAATTTCATGATCGCCACGGAAAGGCGGAATCTTAATGTCATTACCTCGTAACAGCTGCTTACCGTCGGGTAAGAGTATTGGAATGCCGATAGAAATAATTTCGTTTCTCAACTTGGAATCACTTTTCAGATGTTCAAAAGCTCTTTTTGATAATTCTGCCGGAGTAGCAGAAATAATATTTCTCATTCCTCCAAAAACGACTTTGAGAATATTAATTTCATGCAAAAGTTTCGATAATTTCGGAGGTCCGAGCAATTCAAATGCAACGCTGTTGGCATCATGTAGTTCTTCAAGCTCTGCTAATTTTTCTACAGCCCAGTGCTGCATAAAACCGGCTCTGTATGTTGGTTCAAGTGTTGCGTTATCAAGAGCATTAATAATATCGTGACCGGTATTACCGCCTCTGATTTCATAGATAGCATCAACAGCAATTTCTTCCGGTGTAACATATTCCATTTGACCTTGGGCCGTGATTGCTTCAAACTCGCCGCGAGAGAATGTACCGTTTTCGCCAGTATCAATAAAGACGGATTTAAGCTTAGTTCCGCTAGTAGGAAATTTAGTATCCGGCTTAAGCTTTAGTTTATCTGTTAATGAAACAGCTTGTTCAAGTGGGACTTCAACTAATTCAATCGGCTTTCCACCTTTTTTAATTTCGCCAAACTCAATTCTCTTCCAAGCAATTGCAGCAGTAGGTTTAATTTCTTTTGTAATCGGGCCATCCGGTGTTCTTCCCATTAAGAAAAGGAGTAATGTATGTGCGCCGGCAACAGATGATTTGCTCAAAAGCACTCTCGATGGTTTTTCTTCGCTGTGTGTATAAGGAATGTTTAATCCCATTCCACCGGTTCCGCTAGTCCCGATCTTTACATAAACACTTGTTTCTGCTTTGTACATTGAATTGTACATAATTTGCACGTGGCGTATTAACTGGGGAATATATTGAGTGCAGATGAGCTTCTCAGTTTCTGCAGCAATCTCCTCAGCAGATGGTTTTCTCTCGATTGTTTTCTTGATTCTTCTGTAAGTAGTGTAAAGATCTTGATAAGCAATCCCGGTAGCTGTGTTAATGCAATCAATGATTATATCGGGTTTGAATTCCATCAATAATTTGTAAATAGCAGAATTATGAAGTATTTCATCGCCCAATTCTTCCATTGTATCTTGCATAAGAATCTTACGAGTCGAAGCGTCTTCAAGTAAGGCTAAACGGTCGCTATCCTTAAATTCATGACGTACAAAAATATTACCCCACCAAGGAGCGAAATAGCCGGCGGGTTTTTCTGAGAATTCGGCTTGTAATCGTTTTACTTCATCTTCAGCTTCCTCTTTTCTAAGTGATGTAACAATGATCTTTTTAGGATCTTCCGGCACAAGTTTGCGAATTACTGCATTCCCGACCAGGCCCCATCCACCTAGTACTAAAACTGTTTTGTTTTTAATATCCATTAATTTCCTCAATAATAAATTTTTAGCGTTGTCAAATTAGTGGTTAGGGCCTCACCCTGCAAGGAATAAAGATTTTCTAAAAGTGAAGATTGTCTTGGTTAAAGAGTACCCCTTTCTTAAATTTGCCACGCCTATTAAGTAATTTGTGAATAACTATGAAAATTTGTGAAATTCTTAAGATCGAAAAGATCATTCCTTCTATGAGTTGCAAAACCAAGGAAGAAGCCATTAACGAATTAATCGATTTGTTCAAAAACGATGATCGCGTTAAAGACACAGAATCGATTCGCATATCGGTTCTTGAACGAGAAAAAATTATGTCTACCGGAGTTGGAAAGGGCTTTGCTATTCCTCACGCTAAAACTAATAGCGTTAATGAAATCATTGCAGCTTTTGGAAAGATCGATAATCCGATTGATTTTCAAGCCCTTGATGATCAGCCGGTAAATTTGGTTTTCCTTTTGGTAGGAAAAGAAAACCTAGTTGGTCCTCACATTAAACTCTTAAGCAGAATTTCGAGGATGATGAACATCGAAGAGTTTAGAGAGAGTTTGGCTAAAGCAACTACAGCTCAAGAAATTTATGAGTTATTTGAAACCGAAGAAAAACAATATTTTGAAGGCGCATGATTAAAGCAGTCACCGGAACTAAAGATATCCTTCCAATCGAAATTCCCCGTTGGAATCACTTAGAAGAAATTGTTAAAAAGACTTTCTCACAGTTTAACTACAAAGAAATACGCACTCCTATTTTCGAATTAACACAATTGTTTTCACGCGGAATTGGGGAAGCTACCGATATTGTTAGCAAAGAAATGTACACGTTTCTTGATCGCAGCGGTGACAGCTTAACATTACGTCCGGAGTTAACTGCTAGCGTTGTTCGCGCTTTTGTTGAACATTCTTTAGAGAAGAAACAAGGCTTGAATAAATTGTTTTATGTCGGTCCAATGTTTAGACAGGAAAGGCCTCAGGCCGGGAGATTTAGACAGTTCCATCAATTCGGTGCTGAAGCTCTTGGCAGTCACGATGCGTTACTTGATTCTGAAATGATAATTATGGCTTACGATATTATAGCCCGGCTTGGATTAAAAAATCTTGAAGTGAAGATAAATTCACTTGGAGTTCCGGCTTCTCGGGAAGAATACAAAACAGTTTTACGCGATTATCTGAATCAGCATTTGGATAAGCTTTCGGATGAAAGCAAGAAGAGATTAGAAACAAATATTCTAAGAATATTCGACAGTAAAGATGAACGTGATAAATCGGTAATGAAATCTGCACCTCTGCTTATCAATTATTTGGATAGTGAAAGCGTCGATCATTTTGAAAAAGTTAAAGAAGCTTTAAAATCTGCCAAGGTTCCGTTTCAAGTTGATGCAGCTCTTGTACGTGGTTTAGATTATTATACTCACACAACTTTTGAAGTCGTGAGCGGAAGTGTGGGATCGCAAAGTGCACTTTGCGGAGGCGGACGATATAACGGCTTAGTTAAAGAACTTGGCGGACCGGATTTGCCGGGTGTTGGTTTTGCTGCCGGAATGGAAAGAATTTTACTCGCTTGCGAAAACGAAAATTCATTTCAAGCAGACGAAGAAAAAGCGGATGTTTTCATAATTACTATTGATAAATCGTTGCAAAATTTTTCCTTTCAGACAGCACTTTCATTTCGCCGTGATGGATTAAATACAGAGGTAGATTATCTTTCCCGAAGCGTTAAAGCCCAGATGCGCGAAGCAAATCGCTTGAATGCTAAGTATGTTTTATTTGTCGGCGGTGATGAATTTGCAAATGGTGAAGTTGTATTAAAGAATATGGCAAACAGCGAACAAAAGAATTTTAGTAAAGACAATCTTGTTGAAATTGCAAAAACCATAAAGGGAATCTAGTTAGTGTCTCTTCGCAAGCCAAAAGATATTCCTAAAATTCCTAAAACCAGAAAAAAGAAGCCGCACGCTGCCCTTGATGCTATTCCTACAAAAAAACCGGATAAGTTGGAATATTACTGCAAAGTATTTTTCAAGTATGATGAAAAAGAACGTAAGCAATATTATGCTTTCGCAATAGAAACAGTTGTAGAGTTCACTGCTTTCGCTTACGAAGTATCTGTTGATGTAATCAAAGAGAAGAATGTAATTAACCTTGTAGTAATGGGATTAAAAGCTAAAATGAATTCCGTTCCAAGAATTCAGCCGGCTAGAAATGAATCACTCTTTGAGGATTTATTCGGAGATTACACGGTTAATGTTGTTAAGCAAGACGGCGCAATAAACAGTGCCGATTTTCACTTCAATATTTTCAAGAAAGAATTACTGCTTCTAAAGCAGTACAAACACAAAAAGAAAAACAATCGCCTCTTCTGCGAATTTATGATTGCCGATGAGGAATTCTCCTTTCCAGAAGATTAACAGATAATTATTTATATCTATAAAAACTAATCAGTGTTTCTAGTATGCAAAAAATTTATGGCAGAAAACCGGTTTGGAAGCAATCAATTCCGGTTCGGAAATTGAAATTGTTTATGTTGCATTCGGTCAGCACGGCGATGCAATCAACCGCATATTCTCTGCGGCAAAGAAAAATGGAATAAAAGTCTCACAAGTCTCACCGCAAAAATTTAATTCCATTGCCAAAAGTGAAGACGCACAAGGCGTTGTTGCTTACAAATCAACACAAAAGTTTTACGAGCTTGGCGAATTAATAGACGAAGCTAAAAAATCAGCTCATCCGTTGCTACTTTTACTTGATTCAATCCAAGATCCACATAATCTAGGTGCAATTTTACGCACCGCTGAATGCGCCGGTGTGGATGGAATTATAGTTACTACTAATCAAAGTTCTCCAATAACTGAAACAGTTGAAAAAGTTTCTGCTGGTGCTGTCTCTTACGTTAAAATTTGTCCGGTTAACAATCTCGTTCAAACAATGAACATTCTTAAAGAAGAAGGTTTTTGGACTGTCGGTACTTCTCTAAATAATTCCAAGAATTACTGCGAGATGGATTACAAAATGCCGGTTGCTCTCGTTATGGGAAATGAGGAAAAGGGTATTCGTAAGTTAGTTGCCGAAACATGCGATTTTCTTGTAAAGATTCCGATGAATGGAAAAGTTGATTCGCTGAATGTTTCTGTTGCTACGGGAGTATTACTTTTCGAAATAAAACGCCAGAGAAATTCATAAAAATATTTTCGGAGGGATTTAATGAAATCATTAATTAAGCAAGAAGAAATTGTAGGAAGAATTTATTTTCTGCGCAGCGAAAAAGTTATTCTTGACCGCGATCTTGCTATTCTTTATGGGATTGAAACGAAAGTTTAGAAGCAAGCTGTTCGGAGAAATATTCAAAGATTCCCCTCGGATTTCATGTTCCAACTCACTGAAGATGAAGTCAAAAATTGGAAGTCACAAATTGTGACCTCCAATGCAGATAAGATGGGCTTAAGACATGCACCAATGGCATTTACCGAACAAGGTGTTGCAATGCTCTCTGGCTTACTCAATTCGGATAGAGCAATAAAGGTAAATATTGAAATAACGCGGGCTTTTGTACAACTGAGAAGATTAATTAGCTCGAACAAAGAGCTTGCAAAGAAGATTGAGCAATTGGAACCCAAGTACGATGAGCAGTTTAGAATTGTTTTTTAATGCAATTCGGCAATTTATAATTGAAGAAGAAAAACCGAAAAGGAAAATCGGATTTTAAATTAATGCGAGTTCTACAAGCAGAATTTCAGTTTTAGTCTAAATTAGTTTCGTAAAAATGGATACGTAGCATGAAACCATGGAAAACTCTTGATAAGAAACTTGTTCTCGAAAGAGGAAAATTTCTAAAGGTAGAAGATCACGTTGTTGAATTACCGGATGGAAAAATTATTAATGATTGGCCTTGGGTAATTACGCCGGATTTTATAAATGTAGTTGCTGTTACACCCTCTAAAGAATTTATTTGTTTACGCCATCCCAAGTATGCAATTGATGGATTAACGCTGGCTCCAATAGGCGGATATATCGAGCCGAATGAAGAGCCATTATTGCAGCTAAAAGAGAATTGCTTGAAGAAACCGGATTTTCTGCCGATGAATGGATTGAACTTGGCAGATATGATGTAGATGCGAATCGCGGCTGCGGGAAAGCATTTTTGTTCTTAGCATTGAATGCTGTTAAAATATCTGAACCTTCCGAAATTGACATGGAGCAACCGGAATTGGTTATTCTTTCTAAAGATCAGCTAACTCAAGCATTACGAGATGGCAAGTTTAAGGTGTTGTCATACGCACATACAATCTCAATGTCTCTAGATTATCTGAACAGAAAATAGAAACAATTAAGCGAAATTGGCTTCAAATTGAGTTTTTAGCCAATTTTCACATCACCCTTTACTCATTACAATTCTTGCTAAATGTGGAACGATTTCAGAAGAATTATCGTTATTATTTTTAATCTTGACTTTTTTTTCCAGATGGAATAGGTTTGAAACCCGAATTGTAAAGGAATTGTAATGAACGAAATAAAAGAACAACCGGCTGAAGAATTATCCGATGATATGAAGGTTATTGATGATGTAACCAGCTCCGAGTATAAATGGGGATTTGTTACTGATATTGAATCTGAAACGGCAGCGAAAGGCTTGAGCGAAGAAGTTGTAAGAATGATCTCTAAGAAGAAGGAGGAGCCGGAGTGGATGACTGAATGGCGGTTGAAAGCATTTAGATATTGGCAGAAAATGGAAGAGCCAGCTTGGCCTAATGTTCACTATCCTAAAATAGATTTTCAAAATATCAGCTATTACTCGGCACCAAAACAAAAACCAAAATTAAACTCGCTTGATGAAGTAGATCCTGAATTACTCAAAACATTTGAAAAGCTAGGTATTCCGCTGGATGAACAAAAAATTCTTTCGGGTGTTGCCGTAGATGCTGTATTCGATTCGGTTTCTGTAGCAACTACATTCAGAGAAACTTTAAAAGAAAAGGGTGTAATCTTTTGTTCTGTTTCTGAAGCTGTTAAAGATTATCCGGAATTAATAAAAAAATATCTTGGCTCGGTTGTTCCTTACACTGATAATTTTTATGCAGCACTTAATGCCGCAGTGTTTAGCGATGGTTCGTTTGTGTTCATTCCCAAAGGAGTGCGCTGCCCAATGGAATTATCCACTTACTTCAGAATTAATTCTCAAGAGACCGGACAATTTGAAAGAACTTTAATTGTTGCTGAAGAAGATGCCTATGTAAGTTATCTTGAAGGATGTACTGCGCCGATAAGAGATACAAATCAGTTGCATGCAGCTGTGGTTGAACTTGTTGTTTTAGATAATGCGGAAATTAAATATTCAACTGTGCAAAACTGGTATCCGGGCGATAAAGAAGGTAAGGGAGGAATTTATAATTTCGTTACTAAGCGCGGTGCTTGCAGAGGAAAAAATTCTAAAATTAGTTGGACTCAAGTAGAAACCGGCTCATCGATTACTTGGAAATATCCCAGCTGCATACTCCAAGGTGAAAATTCTGTTGGCGAATTTTATTCTGTTGCAGTAACAAATAATTATCAGCAAGCAGATACCGGAACAAAAATGATTCATCTTGGAAAAAACACTCGAAGCACGATTGTTTCAAAAGGTATTTCTGCCGGAAAGAGTAACAACTCATATCGCGGCTTGGTTAGGATTGGAAAAAATGCAGAAGGCGCTAGAAATTACACTCAATGCGATTCTATGTTAATGGGTGATAGATGCGGTGCACACACATTTCCATATATAGAAGTAGAAAATAATACTGCAAAAGTTGAGCATGAAGCTACAACATCAAAAGTAGGCGAAGATCAAATTTTTTATCTCAATCAGCGCGGAATCTCAAGCGAAGATGCCGTTAACATGATTGTTAACGGTTTTTGCAAAGAGGTATTTAATAATCTGCCGATGGAATTTGCAGTGGAAGCACAAAAGCTTCTTGCAATTTCTCTTGAAGGTTCGGTTGGTTAAAAGCAATTGAGAAGTGCGAATTGAAAATTTAGAATTATAGAAGATAGCTGAAGGCTGAAAGCTGAATGCACCAATAAAGGAGTGAAAATGTTATCAATAAAAAATTTAACAGCTAATGTTGACGGTAAGGAAATTCTTAAAGGAATTAATCTTGAGCTAAAAGCTGGCGAAATACATGCGATTATGGGACCGAATGGCTCAGGCAAAAGTACATTGGCAAACGTTTTAACCGGAAATAAAAGCTATGAAGTTACCGGTGGAGAAGTTTCCTTTGAATCGAAGGATTTGCTCGAAATGGATCCCGAAACTCGCGCCCGCGAAGGAATGTTTCTTGCGTTTCAATACCCGATTGAAATACCGGGAGTAAGCAACGCAACCTTTTTGAAAACTGCATTAAATGAAGTTAGAAAATATCATGGCAAAGAAGAGCTGACACCAAAACAATTTTTAGAAATGCTTAAAGAGAAAACCAAAGTATTAGGCATGGATGATACTATGATTTCTCGTTATGTAAATGTTGGTTTTTCCGGCGGAGAAAAGAAGCGTAACGAAATTCTACAAATGCTAATGCTTGAGCCAAAATTTGTTTTACTTGACGAGACTGATTCCGGACTTGATATTGATGCGCTTAAAATTGTTTCTAACGGAGTGAATATTTATAAAAATCCGAATACAGCATTTTTGGTAGTTACACACTATCAGCGCTTGCTCAATTACATAGTTCCGGATTTCGTTCACGTTTTATACAAAGGAAGAATTATTAAATCCGGCACAAAGGAGCTCGCACTTGAACTGGAAGAGCGGGGTTACGATTGGTTAATTGCTGAAACAGCAGAAGCTGTATGAGTGGAGAAATGATGAACAGCAAAGATTTCTATATAGAAAATTTCAAAACCTTTGAAGGCAAGCTAAACGGTGAAGCTAAAACGCCGCTTCATCAGCTTAGGAAGAATGCTCTACGGCAATTTGCGGAAACAAATTTTCCTACTCAACGTAATGAAGAATGGAAATACACGGACGTTTCTTCAATTGTTAAACAAAATTTTATGCCGGCTGTAAATTGTGAACCGGTTGTATTTACAAAAGAGGAAATCGGCTCATTTCTCTTCAAAGACTTTGATTCATACTTGTTGGTTTTTGTGAATGGAGTTTATATTGATGATCTCAGCAATGTTGGTGATTTGCCTAATAGTCTAACCGTCGGTAGCTTGAAGAATATTTATGCAGAAAATCCGGCATTAATAGACAAGTACTTGGGTAAGTTATCGAAAGATGAAAATGCTTTTAATTCGCTTAACACAAGCTACGCTGTTGATGGTGCGGTAGTTATTGTTCCTAAAGGAATGGTTGTTGAAAAGGCAATTCAAGTATTGTATTTGAATTCATCTTTGAATGAAAACGTTTTAGCATCTCCCAGAAATTTGATTGTTGCTGAAGAAAACTCGCAAGTGAGTTTCATAGCAAACTATAGAGGAATCGGGGAGAAATCCTACTTGAACAATATTGTAACAGAAATTTATTCTGCTGAATCTTCAGTTGTAAATCTTTATAAAATTCAGAATGAATCTGACGAAGCTTACCATATTGATAAAGTTCAAGCTGAGCAGAAGAAGAACAGTGTTTTGAATCATTACAATATCACATTCGGCGGCTCGATTGTTCGTAACGATATAAACTCCGTGCTGGATGGTGAAAACATAGAAACACATTATTATGGTTTATATATGATTAATGGAAAGCAGCATGTGGATAATCATACTTTTGTTGACCATGCTAAACCGAACTGCATGAGTAATGAGCTTTATAAAGGAATTTTGGACGACAATGCCCGCGGTGTATTTAACGGAAAAATCATAGTAAGACAAGACGCGCAGAAAACTAATGCTTATCAGCAGAATAAAACAATATTGCTATCAAAGACGGCAACGATAGATACAAAGCCTCAACTGGAAATATTTGCTGATGATGTTAAGTGTTCGCACGGCGCTACAGTTGGGCATTTAGATGATACAAGCGAATTTTATATCCGCTCGCGCGGCGTGCCTCAAGAACTTGCAAAGAGTATGTTAATACGCGCCTTTGCCAATGATGTTATAGAAACAATAAAAATTGAACCACTGAAAGAGCAGATTAATCATATGATTTTTGAACATTTACATAAAGTTGAAATAGGTAATGAATAGAACGCAGATTAAACTGATTAAACAGATCAAAAAATGATAAATCTGTTTTTATCAGTCAAATCTGTTAAATCAGTGTTCCATTAGAGGAGCTTTGTGATAACTACGATTCAAGAAGCAAAAAGAAAATTTATAGTAGAAGATGTTCGTAAAGATTTTCCAATCTTAACCAGAATGGTAAACGGAAAGCCATTGGTTTATCTTGATAACGCCGCCACTTCGCAAAAACCGCAATCAGTGATAGATGCATTAACACAATACTATACTTACGATAACGCAAATATTCACCGCGGGTTGTATTTTCTTAGCGAACTTGCAACCGAACAATATGAAGGCGCGCGGTTGAAAGTAAAAGAATTCATTAACGCGATGAGCGTTTCGGAAATAGTTTTCGTCCGTGGAGCTACGGAAGCAATTAACTTAGTTGCTTCAACTTTATGCAGAGCAAAGCATTTTAAGGATGGTGATGAAGTAATCGTTTCTCACATGGAACATCACGCTAATATTGTCCCTTGGCAATTAATGGGCGATAGAAAGAATATAAAACTTAAAGTCATTCCAATTAACGATGCCGGCGAATTGGATATGGATGCATTTGAGAAATTGATTAATGAGAAAACAAAACTTGTATCTGTTGTGCATATTTCTAATGCCCTAGGAACAATTAATCCGGTTAAAAAAATAATTGAAATTGCTCACGCGAAGAAAATTCCGGTATTAATCGATGGGGCACAATCTGTTCCTCATCAAAAAGTTGATGTACAGGAAATTGATGCTGACTTTTTTGTTTTTTCCGGTCATAAAGTTTTCGGTCCGACCGGCATTGGTGTTCTATACGGTAAAACAGAATTTTTAGAAATGATGCCTCCGTATCAAGGCGGCGGAGATATGATTAGAACTGTTACATTTGAAAAGACAACCTACGATGATATACCGCGAAAGTTTGAAGCCGGTACGCCAAATATTGCGGGCGGTATAGCGCTTGGTGCAGCAATAGATTATGTAATGCAGTTCGACCGTTCTGAGTTAGCAGCATACGAAAATGAATTACTCGTTTATGGAACAGAAAAGCTTTTGGAAATCCCCGGCTTAAGAATTATTGGTACAGCTAAAGAAAAAGCCAGCGTTATTTCTTTTGTGATAGAGGGAATTCATCCTTACGATATTGGAACCATAATAGACACTGACGGAATTGCGATTCGCACAGGGCATCATTGCACTCAGCCGGTTATGCAGCGTTATAATTTACCGGCAACTGCGCGCGCATCATTCGCGTTTTACAACACCAAAGAAGAAATTGATAAACTAGTCCTCGGAATTCATAAAGTAAAAAAGATGTTCGCATGATTGACAAAGGAAAATTAGAGCAGGAAGTTATCCAGAAACTTAAGACTTGCTACGATCCGGAAATTCCGGTTGATATCTGGGAACTTGGATTGATCTATGAAATCAAAATTGACGATGAAGGAAATACTTACGTTAAGATGACTTTAACTTCTCCGAACTGTCCGGTTGCAGAATCTTTGCCTCCGGAAGTAAAAGAAAAAGTTAAATCTGTAAAAGGCGTAAAGGATGTTTATCTGGATTTGGTTTTCGAGCCGTCTTGGACTATGCAGATGATGAGCGAAGAAGCAAAGTTGGAATTGGGTTTTCTATAGCCCATCCCAAACCCTTCCCGAAGGGAAGGGCTTTTAAAAATAAATTGCTCGCCAATTCCCCTTCCCTTTGGGAAGGGGTTAGGGGTTGGGCCGAAAGGATTTTAATATGTTTAACATAAATCAAAGAGCACCTATTTATGATCCGGAAGCTGTTCAGCCAATGCGCGACGAACTGACCTTCGTTGGATTTCAAGAGGCTGGTACACCTCAGCTTGTAGAAGATTTTCTCGGTCAACAAAATGATGAAACGGTTTTAGTTATGCTCAACTCGGTTTGCGGTTGTTCTGCCGGAAGCGCGCGTCCGGGCGTTGCCGAAGCTCTTCAGCATTCGGTTATTCCGGATAAATTGGTAACTGTGTTTGCCGGGCAAGACCGCGATGCGGTGGATTATTTTAGAGAAAAATATTTACCCGAAGTTGCGCCATCTTCTCCATTCATCGCGTTATTTAAAAACGGATCTCCGTTACATCTGATGCCGCGTCATAGAATTGAAGGAAGATATGCAGATGAAATTGCCGACGAATTAAAACAAGTATTTAATAATCTGTGCAAAACTCAAGGTCCATCTGTTTCAAAAGAAAAATATGACCAATTGGTTTACGCTAAAACGTGCGGAAGCAAAATTCCAATGAATAATTAATCAAAAATCTTGCACTTGATCATGATCTTAATCTTGATCTTCATTTTAAATTATTCGATTAAGATCAAGGTCAAGAGCCAGCCTCGCTTTGCCGCGAGGCAAGGCGGGTAAGATCAAGATAAGGCTGTTAATGAAATTTAGTGCGACAGAAGAATATGGAATACGCTGTTTACTTCGTATATCAAAATTCTACGAAGTAGAAAAAGCATTCACAATACCGGAGATTAGCAAAGCCGAGGGACTAAGCGAACATAACGCCGGAAAAATTCTCCGCTCGCTTCGTATTGGCGGATTTTTAGAAAGCTCTCGCGGACAGATAGGAGGCTATATGCTTACCCGTCCGCCCGAGCAAATTATTATTGGCGATGTTCTTAACGCACTAGGCGGCAAATTGTTTGATGACGAATTCTGTAATTCTCACGCCGGAGTTTTTGATATTTGCACAAACTCTATCGATTGTTCGGTTCGTTCGCTTTGGAAAAAGATTCAATCGGCTGTAGATTCTGTGGTATCTCAAATGACATTGAAAGATTTAATGGGGAACGAATATATTTTCGATCATTTTGGTGAAAGTTTTAATAAGATCGGCACTTCATAGTTCATTGAATTGAAATGATCAAATAACTATCTTACCGTTAAATCATTAAGGAAATAAAATGGGATTCCGGAAAATATTGGTAGTAAGCATCCTTATATTCGCGGTATTATTTTCTACGGGGTGCAGCTGCGGTTGTGGTAAAACAGAACAAAATTCCGTTAGAGGATTTATTACTGTTATTGGTAATGAACCCTTTACCAAACTAGCTGTTAAAACCGACGAAGGAAAGTATTTTGTATTAAAAGGCAGCAAGGAACTAAATGCCGAACTAAACAAAAAACAAGGTTCTTACTATCTTATACAATATGGAGAATTAAGAACAGAAGATGGAAATGAAGTATTGATAGTTGAAAAAGCAATTCCAGTAAAAAATGAAAGCAAATAATTATTCGAGAAAACTATGAAATTGAAAGCCGGCATTATTCTTCTTTTGTTAATTGCAGCTATAAATATAACTGCGCAAACTAAAAGTGTACTTCAGAAAATTGCAGAATCAGAAACTGTTTTGGCGGAAAGCCGCCCAATTGATCCCCAGCCTCTTATTGATAGGTTCAATCAGGCTAATGGAATTGATCCGTCAAAATTTACAGCTGTGCCAGCACAGCTCAAAAAGGTAACTGCGTATAACGTTGGAGATAAAAAGAATTGGTGGTCATCCAATTTTGTAAACAACCAATTCTACCAATCGCCGGCAACATGCCGCGCTGTTGGTTCAAACTGTTACATCTTTGTCGAAGATTCAATGTGGACTTCTGGCACAGTAAATCAAGATGCAGTTAACTCAGTAATGAATGCCTTTGATAATTCTACTCCGGCAAATGCTGCAAAAGGTATTTATCAAACTGATGTTGAAACTTTTGGTGCTCCTCCTAATATTGATGGTGATTCGAAAATTATTATTCATATTCTAAATATTCCGGATGGATACAGCGGACAACCTGGAGAAGGCTACGTAGCCGGATATTTTTATAGTTATAATCAGCAGACTTCCGCAAGTTATCCTTATAGCAATAAAGCGGAAATTTACTACCTCGATAGTAAGCCACTTAATCTTCTTACTGCAAGTGGATTGAAGACCGGTATGGGCACAGCCGCTCACGAATTTCAGCACATGATACATTACAATTACCATCCGGGCGGGCAAACAACATTTTTTAACGAAGCTTGGTCATTAGTAGCAGAAGTAGTTTGCGGTTACGGATTGTACGGGCAATCCGGAACACAAGGTTATTCTAACAACACAAACCGTTATTTGCTTAATTGGAATAGTGCTGATGGTACCGATGTATTAAAAGATTACTCGCGTGCTGCTAGGTTTGCGTTGTATTTATACGAACAATTTGGTGCTGATATACTAAAGAAATTTGTTCAATCTGTTAAAACCGGAATAGAAGCATTTGATAATGACGTATTCCCAAAACTAGGAACAACGAGAAGATTTGCAGATGTGTTAGCGGACTGGTTTGTTGCAAATTATATTAATGATAAAAGTGTTGATTCCAAGTGGGGTTACACATACACTCCGCTTGTTAAAGTTACACCAACTTCTGCTGCTTTATCTTCAAGCGTTTCATCAACAGAGGATGCAATTTATAAATCTGCCGCACAGTATATAACGTTTTCATCGGGCAAAAATCTTACAATAAATTTTAACAGAGGAACAAATACTGCGGTAAAAGTTAAAGCCGTTAAGATTAGTGCAGGCACCCCGCAAGTTGTTGATGTTGCCACAAACACAAACGTAAACTTCAGCGATTTTGGTACTGCTTACAACACTCTAACTTTTATTGTTTACCATAACGATATTAATGCGCTTGTAACGGGACCATTTACTTATACTTATTCCTTTTCCGGTTCTGCTGCAAGTGGAACTAAAGAACTGGCTTATGATGTGAAGGAACCTTCGGGAATTTTTAGCTGGGCAGTAGGAGACTCGGTTGCAGTTGTATTTGAAGGTACATCTGGCGCTAAACTGGATTCTATAAAAGTAGCTTTAAGAAACTTGAGCTCACTTAATGGTGGAATTCTTCAATATTCTACAACTAACACGACTGGAAAAACTCTGGCGGCGCCAATTACCGCAACTGGAAAAGTTTATTCATCTACTTATCCGATTCCATGGGCAAATTGGATTAAAGTAGATTTAAGAGATAAAAATATTGATGCAAGCTTACCCTTTGTTGCTGCGTTTGCAATTAGTGGAGCATATCAACTTGGTGTAAGTACTGGTCCAAACCGTGTAATGCATACTTATCAACCTTCATCGAATAGTAGAACATTAACAACAAATGGAGACACGCGTAAGTGGTGGAATTTTTATGTTAACGAAACAGCAGCACAGGATTCGTTTATTGTGTACTTAATTAGGGCTTATGTTAGCTATGGTACATCAGATGTCTCTGAACCAATAGAAATATTGCCATCAGCATTCTCGCTTGATCAAAATTATCCAAATCCGTTTAATCCGAGTACGGTTATTAGCTATCAGCTTCCTAAGCAGAGTAGAGTTCAGATAAAAATTTACGACGCAATCGGAAATGAAATCCGTTCTTTGATTGATGAGGAAAAATCTGCCGGCAAGTATAATATACTTTGGGACAGTAGAAATAGTTATGGAACAAGAGTTGCGAGCGGTGTTTATTTCTATAAGATTACCGCTGATGGTTTTGTTCAGACGAAGAAAATGATTTTAATGAAGTAATTAGTATTTAGTAGTAAAGAGACATCTGAAAAATTCTTTTAGTTAAATACAATTTTACGTATCAATGTTTTTTTTTGATGAATAATTCTTTTTATGGATACAAATAGTTCTTTGAAATAGTGTTGTCTGCTTCAGTGAGTCTTTAGTAGACTCCTATG
>JAZDFQ010000016.1:0-57340 GCA_043807765.1 Ignavibacteriota bacterium | reverse complement strand
AGCGTGTTGATCCCAAAGCAAACGTTGTGATGTTTGAAGTCGGAGATTTTATTTCGACCGGAACGTGCGAGTTTCCTTATGTGCTTTCCAAGTTATTAGCAGCTACGAAAAGATTATGTTTTACACTCCCGAAAAGTTTGAGCAAGAAAAGGGAGTTAAGGTTTTTACAAAACACAGAGTTGAGAAAATTAACCGCACTTCTAAAACAATTTTCGTTAGAAATTTAGTCAGCAATCACCTCATAGATTTTCCTTACGATAAACTAATACTTGCAGCCGGTTCACGTGCTAAGCGGTTGAATTCACTTCCGCGAAACATATCCAACGCTTTTTCTTTCAAAACTGTTGCGGATTTAATAGCGCTCCAGAAGTTTATCAGTCTGAAAAAAGCCAAGAAAGTTTTGGTGATTGGCAGCGGCTACGTTGGTTTGGAATTAACTGAATCTTTGCGCGCAATTAATTGGAAGTAATTCTAAATGAGAAAGAATTTCTTGCGATGCCCGGTGCAGAAACGGAAATAAGAAGAAAAATTCTTGAAGCTTTGACTGTATTTTTTCAATCTTCTTTTGTTCAACAATAGTTTGTTCCTGAGATGATACCTTTGGAGTAAAAATATCAGTAGCCGGTTCGAACAATTTTTTCTTCCAATTGTAGATATCATTTGGTCGAACTTCGTATTTTTCAACTAATTGACTTATTGGAATATTGTTTTCTAAAAGTTCTCGTAAGATCAATACTTTTTGTTCAGCAGTGTAGTAATTTCTCTGTTGCATGGAATTCTCTTTTTTCATTAAAATAAATTTAGGAAATTCTATTTCTATCTGAAGCATTACGGAAAGTAAGCTGAAATGATTTCGTTAATTATGTATAGATAAACAAATGACGGCTACTACATCAATTAAGGTCGGAGGGGCCTACAATTTCTAGGTGGTGATATGAAAACAAAGATGGCTTTTTTACTAGTCTGTTTACTTTTCCTTTCTTGTACTGATGATATGTCCAGCGATGAAAAATGGCACTAACGGACAAAAAGTATGTGTTGCCATATCCAACCGGCAAGGCATACTCTTGTACACAGGGCTTCAATTCTTCTCCCTCGCACACAGGCACTTTTAAATATTCGGTAGATTTTGGAATGTCTATAGGAACACTTGTTACTGCGGCGCGAAGTAGTTAAGAATATCGAAAGAGTTGTTTTTTAGTTCAGCTTGTTTAATGATAATACCATCATCATTAACAGTGGTGATGTAAGAAAACAGTTTATGCTGATCGATGCCGGAGTAAAACATGTTACCTCCAAAAAAGTTAGTTGCTAATAAACTAAATCCTTTTTGGAAATATCCAGCAACTCTAAGCGACCGCTTTAAGCATTGCGACATTTAAGTAATTAAAAGTAGAGTAGCATAAATAAGTTGCTCTTTAAATTCAGTGACAAAATAAAATTATCACTCATCACACGTATTTGTATTAGCAATTGTCATTCTGAGCGAAGCGAAGAATCCAAAATCGCGTTTTGAATCAAAATTAAGATTCTTCATTTCACTGCGTTCCTTTCAGATTGACAACATGCGTAACGTAAGTTATAAATAAATATTGGCGTTTGCTTTTTAGTGTTGCATTTTTGTTCTGGGCTACTCGTTAAGCATTTTATTCAGAACTAATATTGCAATGTGCTTAATGGCTTGATAAATGTTCACGAAGTATTGAAGAGGTGTACTATGAGGAAATCAACTTTACTTATTCTCATCGGTATTGTCTGCTGGCAGTCATTATATTGCCAATCTTCTACGGTAAAAATTAATTCATATGATATTCAAGCTAAACTTGTTTCAGAATCGACTGAGCTTGATATTATAGCGGTTTGCCAAATCCATTCGCCCGGTTCCTCATCAACAATTCAATTGATCTTTAGTTCGGAATCCAGAATCCGTTCGATTGAATATCTTGAAGGAAGCATCCGGAGAAACATTCGGTATAAGTTCAATGGAAAAGACTCTTTGTTGTTAGAACTTGGGGAAAGAAGTAATACTGTTGATAAATATTCATTGATATTCAAATACTCGTTTCCTACAAATGCACAAAACGATTCTCCAATTCTCATCGATCGGGGGCATCGTTGGTATCCGCTTATCATGGATCAAATAGCAAAGTTTAAACTGAGGTGCAGCGTTCCAACGGGATATAATGTTTTAGCTGCCGGTAATTTGGTGAATCTGAGTGATCGAAAAGACAGTGCAACTTTTACATGGGAAAGCAAAGCCGCAGTATTCAAAATGCCCTTAATCATTTTCAATTCTTCGCAGTTTAAAAAAGCAGAATACAACTCTCATGGTGTTGCCATTGACTTCTTCTATCGTAATGCAGATTCCTCGGATGCATCACATATAATTACCGAAACAGAGAATTGTCTTAACTACTACTCAAAGAATATTGGCAGCTATGCAAATAAAAAACTAACACTCTTCGAAGTAACCGAGTGGGGCGGGATTAATACAGGAAGCGGATTGATAATGATTGGTTCGCAATCGTTGGAAATGATGAAACAAAAATATTTTGAAGGACTAAATCTTACTATTGCTCAGCAATGGATTGGAGCCGGTGTATTTGCCAAATATGGAGGTAAGGGATTTTGGCTGTTGTCTCTTTCCTTACCGCATTATCTGAGGCTGATGTATCTTCGTCAAACCCAAGGGGAAGAAGCGTTTCTTGAGTCTCTTAATGAACCGTTAAATAAGTACAAAGAATTCGCTGGAAAAGAAAATGATATTCCAATAATTGATATTGATTCTCCAAACTCGAAGGAAAAAAGCCTAATCTTATATGGAAAGGGTCCCTTTCTTTTTAGTAGAATTGAAAAGGAAATGGGAAAAGAGAAATGGCTCTCTTTTCTCAAAAGTGTGTTTGAATTTTTTCATGGCAGATTAATCACTTATGAGGGATTTGAAAAGCAGCTTAAGCAGTTTGACGAGAATGAACACGCAATACGCTTATTAAAGGAACTTGTTTCTAGTAAAGGAATGAGTGATGAGTAGGACCCCAAAGAACATAATAGTGAGATACGAATCAAAAGATGCTTAAGAAATTATTAGTAAAATATTATGGTTTGATAAATATGTAATGGATTAAAGAGACCAATGACGGAATAGCTGCTGAAGGTAAATCACGTTATAATTCTGAAGTAAAGATTATGAGCGTTAAAGACACTGGCATCGGAAAAATATCCGTTGAATGCAAAGTCAATGTTGGCGCTACATTTTCGTCTCGAAACTCCGATGAAAATACAATTTAGCAAGAGTCTTAATGCCTTGCGGATTATACCATTATTCAGTATTTAGAAAATACAGATATAATCATTAGGGGAATACATGCCCGTATTCAAGATTGTCAAGCAGAAACTAATCTCCTTTCCATTCTTATTATTCATTGCCCTTTCTTTTCAAACTAACGCGCAAACAAATAGTAAGATATACTCAAAATTTAACATCAACAGAATTTCAACTTACATCTACAACGATGGAATAGCTGATATTCAACCAAACGGAAATTCCGGCTTTGAATTTCCTAAAGGCTCAATGAAAGCCGCAAATTATTGCGGCGGTTTTATTTGGGGCGGCAAAATTGGTGGGGCAATTAATGTTGGCGGTGCTGCATATCGTGCCGGGTTAGCACCGGGCAAAATACTTTCAAATGGCAAAGCTGCCGATCCGAATTCTGATAACTCCAGAGTATTTAGAGTGAGAAGAGATTACAAAACTGCCGATTTAAATATTGAGGCTGAAGATGAAGATAAAACTGCAAGTGATATTTACAATCAATATGAAAAAGACTGGAAGCAATGGCCCGCATCAGACGGAGCTCCGTTTGAAGATGTAAATAAAAATGGTGTTTATGAACCCTCAATAGATATTCCGGGAATTCCGGGAGCGAACCAGACTTTATGGTTCGTTTCGAACGATCTTGATTCAAATAGAACAAGGTATTTCTCCGGTACATTACCTATTGGAATTGAGATGCAAGTAACTGTTTGGGGTTATAAGTATGACGGCACTTATAGAGGTGATGCATTATTTAAACGTTACGTCATTATAAACAAGAGCCAAAAGGAAATAAAGGAAATGTATTTTGGTATCTGGGCCGACGCGGATGTTGGTGATGCCGGTGATGATTTAGTTGGATGCGACTCAACTATGAACATGGTTTATATGTTTGGTTCTAAAGCTAGTGATGCTACTTATGGAAGCAATTCTCCAGCATTTGGCTATAGTTTGCTTCAAGGTCCAATTGTGGATGGATTAGCGGAAGATAAAGCAATATTCAAAAACAAAATTGTGATTGGAAAGAAGAATTTACAAATGTCTGCATTAGGCTGGATGTTTAAAAACGTTATGGAATGGTCCGATCCAACTCTAGGTGTTGCTACAACAGCAAGTCAACTTTATAATTTTTTGATGGGAAAATCTAGGTCGGGACTTGATTGGCAAATTCCTACTAGACTTGGAGGTGGAATAACTAAGTTCCCATTCTCCGGAGATTATGTTAGAAAAACCGGTTACTATGATGGGGTTGAGAATGTGCCGATGGATAGAAGAATGATGTTATGTGTGGGCCCATTTAATATGGCTGCCGGCGATACGCAAGAAGTTGTAATTATGGAAAGCGCTGCCGGTGCGGATAGAATAGCTAATAATTTGGATGCTATCGATTTGCTAAAGGCTAATGTTTTAACCGCAAAGAAAAATTATTCAACTGAGTATAAGTACTACATCAACCCGAACGAATTGAAAGTGAATGTGATTAATGACGACAAACGCATAATACTGGATTGGGGGTGGAGCTTAGAACAAATTAATAAGATTGAGAAAGAAGAATATGAAGTAAAATTTCAAGGCTACAATGTATATCAATTCCCGGATAGCAGTTATAATAAAGCTAAAGCAAAGTCTATAGCCCTCTATGATAAACATGATAATTTACTTCGTTTTCAATCATTGGATTTTGATAAACTAAAAGAAAGCAACCCAACTACTAGTTTTTTAATTGCGAATGATTCCGGAATTAAAAGATATTTTTTGATCAGTTCTGATAAATTAAATAGTACTGATCTAGTCAACTGGCGAGAGTACTTTTTCGGTGTCTCTTATTTTTCAAACACAACAAATGGTAAAGATAATTTTTATTATGAATCTGATGTTTACAGATGCAAAGCATTCCCCGGTCCGTTGGCCGATGGCTATAAATATTCTGTAACACCGGGTTACTCATTAAATCTTAGCCATGTAGCTGGCACTAACAATGATAATTATTTTAATGTTTTTGCGGTCGATCCTTCAAAATTTGGAGACTATGATTATGAGATGACATTTAGGAAAGAGAATAATGAGTTAAAATTGAATCTAAAAAACCGAACTACCGGAAAAATAATATTCAACGATGAACCAATTACATATTATGACCAGTATCCAATGTTTGATGGGCTAGCTCTAGAAATAAGATACTATGGAGGGAATAACAGACCATTAACCGAATCCGATATCTATCAATTCAGTACTAAGGCTAGTGTTTTCGACAAGGCACTTGTACTTGATGATCTTAAAAAAATAAATGTGTTTCCAAATCCTTTTTATGGATTAGCGAAAATGGATACGCAGAATAATGATAAGTTTGTAACGTTTACTCATTTACCTCAGCGCGCAGTAATTAAGATTTTCAATGTTGCCGGACAAATGGTTCGTACATTAGAGAAAGATTCTCCCGGTAAAACTATACAATGGGACTTATCAAATAATAACGGATTCATAGTAGCTGGCGGAATGTATGTAGCATTAGTTGAATTGCCGGAGTTTGGGAAAACAAAAGTTCTAAAGCTTATTGTTATTCCAAGTGCTTCTTTGCCGCAATTCTTTTAGGTAAACATTTCTAAGGAAGTACGTTTATTAAGTAAGTTTTCATAAATTTTGAAGTGAAAATGTCGAGTTAAAATTGCACAGAAACTTGTTGATTCTTCTAATATTCTTATTTGTCCCCGCTGGAATGCTGGCGCAGAATGGCGTTATCAAATCATATTATCCCGATAGAACCATCAAAAGCGAACTCTCCTATGTTAATGATATACTCGACGGCCCGGCATTGTCATATTACGAAAACGGCAAACTGAAATCCGAAAAGAACTATAGCCGCGGTATATTAAACGGGTGGATACGCAATTATTACAGCAGCGGAATTCTAAAGGAAGAATATTTTGTTAAGAATGGTGTTATAGATGGGGATAAAAAACAGTATTCGGAAAGAGGACAGTTATTAAATATTATTTCTTACGATAACGGTTTGGCGGTTAACCGGCAGCATTTTGAAAACCAAGATGAACCTTTGCTTGCCGAAAATAATGAAGTAATGCCGGAGCCCAAAAGTGAAATGGTAAAACCGGCGAATGTATTTACAAAAGCTTTGCCTATTGAAGGAATTGCCTCTGTTCAAAACAAAATAGTTTATCCGGAACACGCCAAGAGTTTCGGTTTAGAGGGAGAGGTTATTCTTCTTGCTACAATTGATGAACTGGGCAATGTTGTAAACACTGCGGTCAAAAAAGGAATCGGGTTAGGCTGCGATGAAGCCGCTGTTGATGCAGTTAAGAAATCAAAATTTGCAGCCGCAACTAAAAACGGCGAACCTTTCCGTTCCGAAATTGAAATTGCATTGGATTTTAGACTTCCGAAAGTAAAAGAGCCTATTGCAGAGATTAAGAAAGAGGAAATTGCAAAAGCTGCCGAACCGGAAAAGAGAAAGTTTGAAGAACATCTTTCGGTTATGTGCGAAGCAGACCGATGCCCTCGTCCGGAAGATGATCTTGAAACAATTTATTCCAGATTTCAGATACCAACTGTAGCAAGAGGTTTAAAACTGCGCGGTATGATTATCTTTGAGGGGTTTGTAGATAAGCTAGGCACATTAACACAAACAAAAATTATAGAAGGAATAGGCTACGGCTGCGATCAGTTAGTTGAAAACGCTTTAAAGCAGTCTAAGTTTACTCCGGCTACAAAAAAAGGGGAGGCAGTAGACGCAAAGATTGTACTCAACTTTCCCTTTAGTTACGATCGTTAACGGTACTGTGAACAATTAACTCGAGCATTTCTTTCTGAATTTCCGCTCCCCGGTTTCTTCCGTACCATAGGTGCAATTGCTCAAGAAATTCTGTTTTGCTTTTTCCTTCGGCTTTAAGATTTGCAACAAGTTCAGCCGCTTGTTTAGGGCGGGGTCCCCACTGAAACAATTCCTTTCCATCAACATCAAATGCAACCAGCTTGGGAATGCTTCTAGTACCGTTTGTTAAGTATAAATCAATAATCTCTATATGCTTATCGCGCTGAATAATTTTTACGTTAATCTTGGAATTAAGTTTTGCAAGCTCAATGATGTAGGGAATGTTCTGAGCTGAATCGCCGCACCAGTCTTCCGAAATGATCATCCAAATTTGGGGCTCTGTTATTTTAGCAAGCACCAGTTTGATTTCTTCAAGCGGCTTAAAAGTTTTGTGTATTCTGCTGCTACGCTGAAAGTTTAATTTAGTAAGCTGTAAATGTTCGTGCTCTTCTTCGGGATAAGCAGAAAAATCTTCCAATTCCGATTTTATCTTAAACTGTTCAAAATATTCTTCGTAATCTAAACCGGTGTTTGGCAACTTTTCTATTAATAAGCTTTCCATAAAACTTTCCTTTGTCATGTCAAAATTTGTGCACTATGTATAAGATGTAAAAATTCATTAAACGATTCTGTCCAAGTTCTTGTCAACATTGTAGAGAAGAATAGACAGCATGTTAAAATTCACCTAAGAATGATCAAAAAATACCGCTTTTCTTTGGCATATACTTTGGAATATGAAATACAGAACATCAAAAGAGGTCAGTCATGAAAAAGACATTATTAATACTCTTCGCAATATTTTTTATTGCCGGATCGGAATTACTGGCAAAGCCTCATTCGGGAGTATCGTTCAACTTTTTCTATTCATCTCTTCGTCCTTACGGTGAATGGATAGAATTGGAAGCCGATATTTATGCTTGGCGTCCTTCGTTAATAGGAAGAAACTGGCGCCCTTATGCAAACGGCCGCTGGAACTGGACACACAACGGCTGGTATTGGGATTCCTACGAACCATTCGGCTGGGCAGTATATCACTATGGACGCTGGTACGATGATGATTACTACGGCTGGATTTGGATTCCGGATTATGAATGGGGACCAGCATGGGTAGAATGGCGTTACGATAATGATTACATCGGCTGGGCACCACTGCCACCATACGCATCGTTCCATATCGATTTCGGTATCAGATTCTCGATAGGCTGGAACTCAAGTTACCGCTGGTGGAATTTTGTTCCTTACAGAAGATTCTGCGATTCAAGATTAGATTATTACTTACTCGATCATAGAAGAATCTCCAGAATATTCGACAGAACCAAATACCGCAATAATTACTATTACGACCGGGATAGAATAGTTAACGGTGGAATCGATCGCAGTTTCGTTGAGAAAAGAGGCGGCTACAGAGTTGCAGAACGTGAGATCAGATCAATTAACGACAGAGATGAATACAATCGCTTACGCGAAAGAGATAACGAAAGAGTATACACATACAGACCATCCGACAATGAAGTTGGACGTGTAAGAAATGATGAAAAATTTGAGATCAAAAGAAGTGATAGAAGCCTTTCTTTAGAAAGAGAAAAAATTACAACACCAAGAATAACAGATAGAAATTTTGAATCTCAGAATGAAAGATCGCGCGATGCAATTTCCGGCAGAGATAGAGTTAGAAAAGATGAACCAAGAAGTATTGAAAAATCGCCAGAGACTTCTGAAAGAACACTGACCCGTCAGAGAGAAGAAATCCAAAAAAGGGAATCTGAGCAGAAAGAAGTCAATCGACAAAGAGAAGAAATAAGAAAGAGAGAAACTCAGCAGCAAGAAGTAAATCGTCAACGTGAAGAAGAATCCCGCAGAGAAGTACAGAAAAGGGAAGCTACAATAGAAAGAAATCGTACAATTGAAAAACGGCAATCTGAAAATCGCACTGAAAGAGAAAGAAAAGTTGAATCTCGCAAAGAGCCTTCTGTTGAAAGACGCGAAAGCAGAAGTGAGAACAATTCAAGATCGGAAAGCAGAAGCGAATCCCGCTCGGTAGAAAGAAGACGCTAAATAATTAGTGAATAAAAGAGACACAGAAATGTGTCTCTCTTTTTTTCTTTTTAATAAGAGGTGAAAAAATGAAGAAGGTAATAAGCATAGCGGCATTTCTTTTTGTTTCTCAATTGTTATCCGGCTGTATTGCGTTTATCCCTCCTAGTAATAGGGAATCAGCCCGAGAAACTGTTGTGATAATACACGAGCCGGATCCGGTACTTATTCCCCAGCCAATAATAATTGAAGTTCCGGCACCTACTCATCCTCAACCGCTTCCACCGGAAAAACCGAAACCTATAAAAGAGCGTAAACCTCCGGAAAAAACTTCGTCAGATGGAAGAGATCAAAATTCCGGTCGGGATGCGGCAGAACGACAGAGAAATTCGGGAGAAAGAAGCAGAAGGTAAGAGTTACATTTTCGCTGAAATGAAAAGACGTTGTCTCAAAAGCCATTTTCAGAGTCACACTGAGCGGAGTCGAAGTGTGAATTAAGCGAAAATTCTCCATTTCTCGACTACGCTCGAAATGACTTTTTACCTTCTGAGACAGCCTCTTTCTGGTTATAAGCCTTCTTCGCTAAGTAGATAAACTAATAAAGCCATTGCTGCTGTGCCAAGCTGCATCTCGCGGGGATGAACGGTTTCAAAAACATCTGTTGCCGAATGATGAACATCCATATAACGCTGATCATCCGGTATGTAACCGAATAAAGCCTTAGCATTTTTAATTTGTCCAACGTCTGCGCCGCTTCCACCTTTGCGTATCCAATCAATTTTTGCCTTATTTAGTATTGGCAGCCAATTTTGAAGTTTAATAAAAGTTGCTGAATCGGTGGTAACATTAAATCCTCTAGGTGTAAAAGCCCCGCGGTCAGATTCGATTGCTGCTAAATGTTTTTCTTTTGATGCTGCTGCAAACTTTCCATACTCAATTCCACCTTTCAAACCATTCTCCTCATTGATAAAGAGTACGCACCTAATTGTTCTTTTTGGTTGGATATTTAATCTTCGAAATAAATCCAAAACTTCCATAGATTGAATACTGGGAGCGCCGTCATCGTGAGCACCGCAGCCTTTATCCCAGCTGTCAAAGTGTCCGCCAACTACAACAATTTCGTTTGGTTTTCGAGTGCCTCTGAGTTCTCCAATCACATTATATGATTGAGCATCGGGTAAAGTTTTGCAATCCAGCTGAATTGCTACTTGAAGAGAAGGCTCTTTAGTAAGTGCTTGACTAAGAAAGTCGGCGTCGATAACGCTAATTGCCGCTGCGGGAATTCTATTAATTCCATCTTTGTATCTAACTGATCCGGTGTGGGGAAAATTATCATAGCTTGATTGAATTGAACGAACCAGCACAGCTACAGCGCCATTCTTTGCGGCTTCAATAGCTCCATCGGATCTTTGATCAACCGCTTCTCCATAGCCTTCGAATGTGCCTACCAAACCATTATCAAAAGGGCGGTTATAAAAAACTATTTTGCCCTTTGCTTTATCTCCAAGTTTTGATGCTTCCTCCAAACTTTTCACCTCAATAACTTCTGCTGAAATACCTTTTGGCGATGTAGCAACGCTTCCGCCTAATGCTGTAACCGTTAGATGTTTATTCACAAGTTTATTTGAACGAGATATAAAACCCTTTTCCGTATTACCTCTAACCCAATGGGGAACCATAACCGGTTGAAGCCAAACCGAATCAAAACCGGCAGTTTCCATTTTAGCTTTTGCCCATTTAATAGCTATCATTGAATTATCCGATCCGCTCAGCCGCGGACCAATTTCACAAAGTTCTTTAAGCCATTTATACCCTTTGGCTTCGAGAAGAGAAGTACGAATTATCTTATCGGCTATAGTAGAATTAGTCTGAGAATGAATTGCTGCGGAAGGTAATAGAAAAATTAAGGCTACTAAAAAGAATAATAAAGTTGATTTCAATTTGGAACCCTTTCTAAAATGCTGAGGCAAAATATTATTGAAGGAGAAAAGAAGCAATTTTTGAAGGTTACTTAAAACAAAAAACCCTCTAAAGAGGGTTTTGATGTTCAAAAACTTAATGGGATTTTATCTTCCCTTGATGAACTAACTTCGCAATTTCGGCAGTTCCGTTTTTGGAAAGAGTTCTTAATGCGCTGGCCGTAACTTTAACTGTAACGAATTTATTTAATTCTTTAACCCAGATTCTCTTCTTTTGTAAGTTAGGTAGAAAGCGTCTCTTGGTTTTATTATGAGCATGCGATACGTTGTTGCCACTTGCCGGACCAACTCCAGTTAACTGACATTTTCTTGCCATTTTAATAAACCTCATTCATTTTTGGTCGCCAAATGTAGTAAAAAATCCCATTTTGTAAAAATATTCTTTAAAAAAAAGGCGAGAAATCTCGCCTTTTTGCAAAATATCCATTATTACTTGCCGGCACGCATGCCCAATTCTCTATCTAAGAGGAAGAGGGATGTCTTGTTGTCTCCGATCAATGCAAATTTATTGTTGATTTGAGTAACTGTAGCAACTTCTTCAACTTGCTCTGTAACAAACCAGTTTAGGAACAGATTTGTAGCGTAATCTTTTTCTTCAATAGCTAAGCCAACTAAATCATTAATCCTTTTTGTTATGTAAAGTTCATGTTTGTGAGCTTCTTCAAAAACGACTTTAGGATCAGACCAAGTTGTTTGTGGTTTTTCAATAGCTTCCAAAACTACAGCGCCGTCAACTTCATTCAAATAACCATAAATTTTCATAGCATGGCTATATTCTTCGCCGGATTGAGCTTTCATCCATGCAGCCATACCGCTCCAATTTTGAGATTCGAGATATGCAGCCATTGATAAGTATAAATAAGAAGAAAAGATCTCCGCATTAATCTGATCGTTTAAGGCTTTTTGCATTTTATCCGTTATCATTTTCCGTCTCCTATTTTGATAATGAGTAATTTAACAAATATTTGAATCTATCGTAACTTATTCTTACTCTAACAACAGTAATTCAATAGTTTAAGTTCGATTTCAGATGGAATTTTAAAATTGGATAAGACAATATTGTTCCATTATGCTACTAATCTTAATTAATAAAAAATGATGAGATGAAAAAATTTTTAGGATTCATAAAGTTTATTGTTTCATTTGTTCTAATCTATAATGCTTTCGTGGTTTTCTTATTCTTGTTCTTCCGATTTGTTGATCCACCGGCCACATCATTCATCTATGCTGATTCTGATTCTTTTGCCGGACTTTTTTCTTGGTCGGAACCGCAACAAAAATCTGTAGCTATTCAAAATGTCTCCAAATATGTTCCACTAGCTGCTATCGCTTCTGAGGATCAAATGTTCTTCGAGCATTTCGGATTTGATTTCCAGCAGATTGAAAAAGCCATGAAGGAAAATACTAGGCGTAAAAGAGTACGAGGTGCAAGCACAATAACAATGCAGCTAGCTAAAAATCTTTTTCTTTGGAATACTAAGCTTATAGTAAGAAAGGGATTTGAAGCTTACTATTCTTTGATGATGGAATTGTTGTGGAGTAAGGAGAGAATTATTGAGGTATATTTAAACGTGGCCGAAATGGGAAAAGGTATTTATGGTATTGAGAGTGCAGCAAAAGCTTATTATAGAAAAAAGGCGATTAAGCTAAACGCATCTGAAGCTGCGACAATCATAGCTATTCTACCTAATCCGAAGAAGCGCAATCCGCGCCGACCAACCGGGTATTTGATAAATAGAACAAAACACATACTAGAACAAATGAATCAGATCGGCGGAGTTGCAATCTTGAAAGAAGGAATAAGTTATTGAGTTTTTGCTGAAGCAATAATCTCTTCACTTTTTGCTAAAATTTTCTCAATCTCCGAGTTCTTAAGTATTGGAGAACTATACTTGAATTCCGGCATATCGTAGTTATGTTCATACCTATACGATTTCAAAACGTTCTTATTCTTATCGTAATAAATAATCTCTACCAGACTATATCTTTGATATTCTCTGCTTATCATGTAATAAGATTTAATATGAAATATCTTTTCATCTATCTCTTCCATAACTAGTGGTATTTTTAACTCATCTAAGGCCCAAACAAAAATATCACCTTCTGCATAAGCAGCTAAGCCTATTGAATTAATAAATGAAGATTTTTCTTCATCTGAAAAAACTGAAACCCAATTTTCAGTTTGAGCATTTAGTGTACCACAAAAAAATAGTAAGATGAAAAAGAGTTGTCGCATGATCATTCTTAAATTTGATTGCGGAGAGAGAGGGATTCGAACCCTCGGTCCCGGAAACCCGGGACAACGGTTTTCGAGACCGCCGCATTCAACCACTCTGCCATCTCTCCTTGTGTTTTAAGCCTCTTTTCGCAACTTTTTACCTCGCAAAGTTACAATAAAAACCCAATAAATGTTTAAAAAGGTGTGCAGATGGTGTGCAGGTGATTAAGAAACTTCGGAAGGAGAATGAAAAATGTTCCTTACGAAGAGACCAAATGGCGTTTACTACATGGTTTATTATAAGCCAGATGGAAAAAGAACTACTAGATCAACTAATACTTCAAACAAAACAACTGCTGAAAAGTATTTACGTGTATATCTGAGTAATTATCTTGACCAACAGATTCTTAAAGTAATACCCATTACTCTAGAAGAATTTAAATGGAAATTCCTTAGATTCTCTGAATCCATTCATACTTGGAAAACCACAAAGGCTTTTAAAACAACATTCAAATTTTTTATCAAACACTTCGGAGCAGCATTTAAGCTCTATGAATTAAATAATGCTAAAATAGAAGATTATTTACAGCAAAGAATAAGGACATCTTCTATATATTGTGCTCGTAAAGACCATATTAATCTATCAAGTGCATTTACTAAAGCTGTCAGAGATGGTTATCTTTTAGCAAACCCCTTTAAAGGTATAAAAAGGTTGAGGTTACCAGAAAGACTTCCATTATATTTTTCTAAAGAAGAGTTTGATGAATTGCTGTTTGCCATTGACAATGAAGATTTGCGAGATATAGCAACTTTTACAATTAATACTGGATTACGCCAAGCAGAGATTACTTCTTTACAGTGGGAGCAAATTAATCTCGAAAAAAGATTATTCATTCTTAACAATAGAAATCATATTACTAAGTCAAAGAGAATACGGACTATACCACTTAATGAAAAATCCTTTGAAGTGGTGGCAAGGCGATTTCAACAACGTAAGTCTGAGTTTGTTTTTACTTTCTCAGGGAAACCAATTCAACCGGATTGGTTGTCGAAGTATTTTAAGAAATATGTTCGCAAGGCGAATATCAATCCAAAGTTAACCTTTCATTCTCTCCGCCATTCTTTCGCAAGTTACTTAGTCCAGAAGGGAGTTTCCATTTATTTGGTATCTAAACTTATGGGACATTCGGATATTAAAACGACAAGCATATATTCACACTTACGGAATGATGACTTACAAAGAGTAGTCGATTTACTTTAGTTTATACTTGATTAAAGATAGTGTTGAGCTTAGAAAAAGAAGTTCAAACTCAACTAGGATACTTAGTGGGGGGAGGTCACTATGAAAAATGAAAATTTTACTTATACTTGTATAAAAATGTATATAGTAAATTTATGAGCCGTAATAAGAACAAATTCTATCTATACTTAAGAGAGAACAAAGACTTCATGTGTTGGTTCTTGTATATTACATATAGAGATTACAAGTATAAGCTTATTAGCTATAATGGTAAGCCGTTTTATATTAACGAGACTTTTATGGTTGATAGAGACAGATACGATAGAATGATTTACGGACTAGAAGTAAACCAACACCTTTCAAATATCGCTAAACAATACAACACTTCAATAACATTTATGAACAAACTTCTTTACGATTACATTGACAGTTGGTTGTTAAATAAAAATGGATGCTATGATGAAGAGATAATCAATGATTTAATTCGCTCTATGCTGTATATATGTGGATTCTACTTAAAGACAAAACCTACTTTAGATTTTCAAATCACTGCTGCACTAAACGGATTTGAAGCGGAAATAGCTCGCCTAGAAGGTAGTAAGCAAGAAAGAATGAACGAGTTCGAATTACCAGAAGCATTTTACACTCATTATTGCGATATGTTTTCAATGATGGAAAAGGATAATCGTGGAACGTTAATAAACTTTACTATGAGAAATAATAAGTTTGATTTTAACGAACATACAAAGTCATTAATATTTCATTATATGCTTTCTAATGAGTTTTATAATCTTTGCTGGGAACCTCATTACCAATTCGAAGAATTTACATGGTTACTTTATGATGTTATGAAGATGCTTGATGTTTTCTGCGAGAACGAAGTGAAAATGAAGTTTGGTATTGGTTATCAATTTCGAGGTTTGGAAAGCAGGATTAGTTCAATCAATGAAGAAGAAATGGACTTAATTGATGCCTATTTGCTTTCTACTTGGAGAGCTTTTTATAATCTCAAAGAAGAAGTTGTTCATTAAATATTATTGTCAATTATTAACAAGTACTTATATACACAGAAGAGATATTAATGAAAAATTTAACACCAGAAGTTATTGCGCATGTGAAAAAGATCTATACTGATGAGTATAAAAAAGAAAAGCGAAAATGGGTTAGAGACCTTCATGACTCAGTAAAGAAAAGTTATGATAAAGCACTTAAAACATTATCGAAGAAAATGATTGAAATCGATACTGAAGATGACGTTTTGTTTATTTCTCTTTATTACAAAGCTTATTCACGAGTTCTAAGCTATTCTCTTGAGAATAACATTATCTTCCCGATATATCCTGATGAATTTAATATTAAGGTAAAAGCAGAACACTACACAAACGCAAAGCATGACATCGAAAAAATACTTGATGACATATTCAGTTGGGTGGAGATAATTAACGGTAACGCAAGCTATGGAGAACCTTTAAAGACAATTATTGAACAAGCTCAAAAAAAGTATCCAAAGAAGTTGTTTATTCGTGCAAACGAAATATATCTATCGTTTGAAAGGAAACCAGGCGAGAGATTTATGACTTATGATTTAGCTTTAGAGCAAGCACTTTCTGAGTTTGATGATTTTAAACATCACAGAATAAATTCAAAGGGCTTTTCCAAATTCAGAGATTCTTATAAAAAATTTAGAAGCTCCCCTAAAAACCGGAAATAACAAAGTCTTGGTGACCTCAATTCACCAACAAAGTGAATTGAGTTCCGTCGATAACACACTTCCTTAAAAATATTTTGCAGTCAGAAAACTTAACTAACAAAAGGAGTTATTATGGCTGCAAAGAATGTTTACACCAAAGAAACAACTTTACCTCATATCAAAGAAGTATGCCTCAGTAATGATGAAAATATAATAGGCTTACTTGATACTAGAGAAGAAGGTACATTTAAAACTAGCAAAGTTGATTTATTATTTAAGAAAGATCGTTTAACAATAAACGCCGAGCTTCTGTTAAACTTTGAAATCAAGTTTGCATGGATTGTAGTAGAAACACCCATTAAGCGCGTTACTATTAAAAGGGAAAAGTTTCTGGCAAGTGACAAACGTAAGTTGTGTAACTACTATGGAGAAGAGAAATGGAGAATTCCTTTTTTAGAATGTAAAGTAGAGCGTTTACAAGATTCACTCTTTAATTGTGAAAATATGGAAAGGGGTTTGAAATGAAAACTGAATTTGATTCTATTCTAACCAAAGTAAAACAATATTTAGTACTTGAAGGTGTTTCTGAATTTATTGTTGATCTTTATTTAGCAACATCACTTTCTCTTGAATCTGAAAGACCAGTATGGGTAATGATTGTAGCACCACCTTCTAGTGGTAAAACTGAATTAATAAGCTTAGTCGATCAACTTCCACATTATCACCCTTTACATAATTTATCAACAAGAACATTATTCTCTAGTCATCCGGCGGCTGGAGGTGGTTATATGATTAGAGAAGTTGGTGCAAAAGGACTTCTTGTTTTTCCAGATTTTACAACGATTCTTAGCCAGGATTCAAAAGCTCGAAATCCTATCTTTAATCAATTAAGAATTATTTTTGATGGGTGTGCTAGTCAAGGTAGTGGAATTGATTCTGGAGCAATAAGGGAGTGGCGTGGTAAAGTAGCCATAATTGCAACTGTTACAGAAGCAATTGAGAGAATAAAAGAATCACAAAGTGATTTAGGCGAAAGGTTTTTGTATTACTCTTTTAAACCTTCTGAAATTAATTTTGCACAGCTTGAGACTTTGAATCAATCAATTGATCTTAAAAATGAAGTCGGATTGGTTGTATGTGATTATCTTAAAAACTGCAAAGAAGAATTATTGCAAACTGATATATCAAAGGAAATAAATGAAAAATTATTTTCGATTGCTCGCTTTATTGGTATTGGAAGAACTACAGTAGAACGAGATGGGACAAGTAGAAGCGTTGTTAATACACATGAGCCAGAAAGACCCTTCCGTGTACATAAACTTCTTCAAAGCCTTTATTCATCTTTATTAGTAGTTAATGGAGATAGTAATAGAAGTCTGAAAATAATTCAAGGGGTTGCAAAGTCTTCGTTATCAAAACAGAGATTAGTGGCGATAGCATATACTTATTTCGCAAAAGAAAAATCGGATTTCAATTGCTTTGTCTCTTCTATGAATGTAAGTGATTCAAAAGTAAGAAGAGTCTTAGAAGATTTAATTAGACTCAGTGTAATATCTGTTGAAGTAGAAGAAAAAAAACAATTCTTTAAAATGACGGATAAGTTTAGATCAATTGCAGAAAGTGTATTGGAAATTACTTAAGATATGTTTTCCGAGTTGGGGTATGTAATATATATTAAAATTCATATATAGCATATACCCGATTTCGGAAAACTATTCTTCACAATAAAACTTGTTCCTAATCACACCTTAAAATTCACAACTTAGATAAGTTCACCTTATAAACGAGGTGTATTATGAACAAAATCTTTTTACTATTGGTTTGTTTGTTTTATACAGGATGTATTGAAAAGAAAAAAATTAATGAAACTGACAGGTATATTGATGAAGTTTACGATTCGCTTGGTACACAAGTGAAAAATCTCGAAAAAAAGGTAGATAACTTTTCAAATCTAATTCAAGATAGTGCCAAGTATGGAAGTATAAAATTAGATTTATTTCTTGATTTTAAGTTTGGTGATTCTGAAAAGGAAGTTGAATCTAAAGTTAAGGCACATATAAAAGCCAGGAAATTGGAATTTGTGGAGGGTACAACAAATATAGGATTTCAAACTGTTAAGAATGGTGAAAAGCATCTTATATACGAGGTTAGAAGTTTAAGTGAAGATCCAAATAGAAGTGGTTATGTAAATAAAGAATACTGGGCAATTGTAAATAATTTCCATGTAATTATGTCTTACGATAAAAATCGTAATCTTTCTCAAATTACCTTGGGGTCATACGGTGATGGAATTGCCAATTCAGTAAATTTCCCAAGTATATTAAAAATGTATAAGAGCAAATATCAAAAGATGTGGTATTTCAGATTAACAAAATTCAATAATAGTCGTGATACCACTTATTCATATATCAATATAGATGGAACTCGTGTAATTACATTGAAGCGGGAATATAAAAACCTTGTTATTACTTATGAAGATTTACGAAATATGAGAGTCATTTCGGAAGGAGTATCTTCAGAAATAAAAGAAGATATTTGATAGACATTGATTTGCTTAAACTTTAGAATAGATAATTCTTTAAGTACTACTTATTTTGAGATAAAATTTATTGAGGGAATTTTGTCGATTCAACTGATCGAAATTGAAGAATAAAAATTTATTGAAGAAATTAGAAAAATATTGCTTCGTTGATATGAGGTATAGATATGATAACAATAAGATTATTTTTAGTTGTTACTATTATTTTTGTATGGTTTGGAAAAGAGAATGCCTATTGTCAGAAAATTGATAATCCAAAAGATAAAGTAATCTCTATTCAAACCTTCTATTATTCTGCAATTGAAAAATCAGGAAAAAATAGCAAAGGGAATTTAATTTCTAGTCGCTTAGTAAAATATGATGATCTGTTTAATCCGACTGAAGAGTATAGTTATAATTCTAAAGGTGAACTTAATTATAGGAATGCGTTAAATTCTTCAAAAGATACTCTTACTAATTATGAAGCTACTAAAATTATAAGAGAAAATAATTACTATGATAATGGACAGATAAAATTAAAAGCTACCGTAAAAAAAATTGAGACGGGGAAAATTGTTATTCAAGATGGATTCCAGCCAAATGGAAAGTTAAAGTTTAGGTACGAAGAAGAGACCAATAAAGATGGAAACCCCCTTCATCAAGTTTGGACTAATTTTGATAATGAAACGGAACAAGAACCATATATACGAGTTTTATACAGTTACGATAGAATGGGGAATCTTATTCAAATGACAACTTATAATTCTGGTGAAGTACCTTTTACGGAAGCATATAAATATAAGTATGACAATCATGGGAATTGGGTCTGGAGTATTAATTACACAAATGGTAAACCCTCTTCAATAGTTGAAAGAATAATAGTTTATGCAAAGTAAATGAATTTGAATTGTCGAGAAGATTAGACCTTAATATTTTAGCGAATATTCATTTTAATATGAGCTACATTTTTGATTTTGCAGGGGGATGAGGTTTATATCGAGTTTGCATATTTAGAGGCTCCTAGATGTACCTTTAAACGCACATGAGGATTTTAGAGACATAAACCAGACCCAGTTTTTAGACATTGCTCAAATCGGTAAATATATTTCAAATTCGAAGTATGGAAGTACGTGATATGTGTGACGGATGTTATGAGGAGAAAAGATAACTTCACTTTGAAGATTCTTAAAGGTATTTTTGTAAGTACCTAATCCACAATAATTATTAATCAAAAATTATTCGAAGTTCCTTAAAAGTCTGATTTTATGGTGTTCACATCACTGTAATTGTATAAGGGTAAATTGAAGGGAAATTTTTTCGAGACCGCCGCATTCAACCACTCTGCCATCTCTCCTTGTGTTTTAAGCCTCTTTTTGCATTTTTTAAGTGCACAAACTTACTACAAAAACCTTAAAAATGTTTTAAAAAGGTCATCATTTAATCACATCAATTAAGAAAGTCATTAGCTTAATAACTCACCTTACGCAATTATCTTGGCAATTGTCATTCTGAGCGAAGCGAAGAATCTGGAAATAGTGTTTTGAATCATAATGTTGATTCTTCACTTCACTTCGTTCCGTTCAGAATGACAAACTGCGTAACATGAGTTAATAAAATATTTTCGACAAAGTGAAAACAAAACACCAGCAAAAAACACTGCGGTTTGTTATGTTTGGATTAGTTACTGAATTTTGGAAGTGAGTGTTCAAATGGCAAGGTACGAAAAACACATTTTCATCTGCGAGAACGAGCGGCGGGCTGATGATCCGCGCGGGTGCTGCTTATCTAAAGGTGCTAAAGGGGTACGAGATCAGTTTAAAAAAAGAATAAAAGAACTTGGTCTTAGTAATACAATAAGGGCAAATGGAGCTGGCTGTCTTGATGCATGTGCGTTTGGCTGCTCGGCGGTTGTTTATCCTGAACAAGTTTGGTATGGCGGAATTAAAGTAGAAGATGTTGAAGAGATAATTCAAGAACATTTGCTTAACGATAGACCGGTTGAAAGACTAATTATAAAAGAGAAAAAGTTTTTGTGATGACGACTAGGGAAGAAAAATCCTTCGCTAGAAGAGTATTTGATAAACTCGCTTTAGTTTATCCCGGAGTTCAGCCGGCTTTGGAATACTCATCTGCTTTTGAACTTTTGATTTCGACGATTCTGTCTGCTCAGTGTACAGACGCGCGTGTGAATATTGTTACTGAAACTCTCTTCAAGAAATACAAGAAGCCCCAAGATTATATTTCCGTTGCTCAAGAAGAATTGGAGAAAGATATTTTCTCAACGGGCTTTTATCGGATGAAAGCCAAAAACATTCAAGGCTGCTGCAAATCATTAATTGAAAACTACAAGGGTAAAGTCCCAAAAGATTTTGATGAGCTTGTTAAGCTCCCCGGTGTGGGAAGAAAAACCGCTTCCGTAGTTGCGGGCAACGCTTTTGGAATACCGGCAATTGCGGTTGACACGCACGTTATTCGTTTATCCAACTTGCTTGGATTTGTAGATACAAAAGATCAAACTAAAATTGAGTTCCGCCTTAAAGAATTATTACCGGAAACTTATTGGGTGAATTCATCTCACTGGCTTGCAACACATGGAAGAGAAGTTTGCTTTGCACGAAAACCGAAATGTCATGAGTGCGTTATTGCTAAACTTTGTCCATCATTTAATCCGGAATCAAATATGAAAGGGAAAAAATGAACAACGACTTTATGCGAAACCGTGAATTTTGTTTATCAATCTTAAAAGAGTACACGAAAAGTGATAGCTTACTGAAACACGCTTACGCTGTTGAAACTTGTGTACGAGCCTATGCTGAAAAATTTGGTGAAGATTCTGAATACTGGGGCAACGTTGCTCTGCTTCATGATTTTGATTACGAGATGTATCCAACTGCCGAAGAGCACCCATTCAAAGGGAATGAAGTTTTAGCCGGAAAAGGTTTTGATGAGGAGTTTCGTAAATCAATTATGTCTCACGCCGATTATGCAAACATTCCACGCGAAACCAAATTAATGAAAACTCTCTACGCTTGCGATGAACTAGCCGGATTTATAACTGCTGTCGCTTATGTTCGTCCTAGTAAAAGCGTTGAAGAAGTTGAAGTGAAATCTGTTTTGAAGAAAATTAAGGACAAAGCCTTTGCCAGAGCAGTAAACCGGGAAGATATTGTCAAAGGAGCTAATGAACTGGAAGTGCAGCTTAATGATCATATTGAGTTTTGCATTAATGCCATGAAAAAGAACAAAGAATTGCTTGGTCTGTGAGGCTTATTCAGATGAGAAAATGTCAGTCGAATGAAAGCTCTAAGTAGATTCTTCCGCAACATTTTATACTTAATTTGTTCTGTAGTATTTCTACAATTTTCGATTAATACTCCCGCTCAAAATCTTAAAAAACCGTTACTCATGGCTCACTATATGCCCTGGTTCCAGACAAAAGAACAGAGCGGATATTGGGGCTGGCATTGGACAATGAATCACTATGATCCCGGCAAGTTCGATTCATCAGGCAAAAGGGAAATCGCTTCACATTATTATCCGCTTACGGAACCATACGACAGCCGGGACCCTCACATACTGGAATACCAAGTTTTACTAATGAAGCTTAGCGGTATTGATGGCGTTTTAGTAGATTGGTATGGCGATGAAGACTATAAAGATTATGGTGTTCTTAATAAAAGTACTGCCGCAATATTCAGCTGGATTAAAAAAGCTAATCTGAAATTCGCAATTGTTTATGAAGACCAAACCATTCAGAATATGATCTACGGCGGGCGAATAACCTCTTCGAGTGCAATAAGTTATGGCACAAGAGCTGTCGATTATCTAAGCTCAACATGGTTCAACACTGATGCGTACTTGAAAATTGAAAACCGCCCCGTTCTGCTGGTCTTCGGTCCTCAATACTTCAAGAAGAGCAGCGATTGGGAAACGATTTTCGGCAGTATAAACCCCAAGCCTCTTTTCTTCACGGAAGATAATTATTTGAGTCCGGTTGGTGCCGGAGCATATCCATGGCCTCCTATGTGGAAATCGAATAGCGGCGGCATATTAACGCAAGCAAGTTTGAATGATTACTTAACTCAGTTCTATCAAAAAGCAAGTTCGTGGAATTATAAAATTGGAAGTGCTTTTCCGGAATTCCACGACATTTACAAAGAAGCCGGCGTTGGTTCCGGCTATGGCTTTTTAGACTCTCAGAATGGAGCTACTTTCAGTTCAACACTAGAGATGGCTGTGAATCAAAATTGCGACGTTATCCAATTAGTAACGTGGAATGATTATGGCGAAGGGACAATAATAGAGCCGACAGTTGAGTTTGGTTATAAGTATCTGGAAAAGGTTTTAGAAGTAAAAAAACTTCTTATTGATCAGTTGTTTACTTTTACTAAAAGTGATCTGGAACTTCCGTTGAGAATCTTCAAGCTAAGAAAAGCTTTTCCAACAAGTTCCTCTTTCAATCTATCTTTGGACAGAGCTTTTAATTTTTTGATTTTAGGTGAAGCTCAAAAGGCTAAAGGAATAATTGATAGTTTGACTTTGTCAACCAATACTGAGGAAGAAAACGTTCCGGATGGATTTCGGCTTTTTCAAAATTATCCTAATCCATTTAATCCGGAAACGACGATTAGCTATACAATCCCGTCAAACCTGCCTGACGGCAAGGCAGGCGTGAAAGGTGAAACGATAAATGTAACGTTAAAAGTTTATGATGTTTTAGGAAGAGAGGTAACAACTCTGATTGATGAGTATAAGAGTCCCGGCATTTATAATTCTCAATTCTCAATTCGGAATTCTCCATTCGCTTCCGGTGTTTATTTCTACACATTAAGCTCCAAAGGATATACCCAAACTAAGTCAATGTTACTGATCAAGTAGCTTTTCACTTCAATTATGGTTTATTGATTTAATAAGAGCTTATTAATTCAATAAACGGAAAATTGCCCGCACAAATATCTCAGCATTAAAACCGGAATCTGAGAACTCTTTTCCAAGGAAAAACTATTTGTCGTTTTGGTATGCGAATTGTTTCGGCACTAGTTGTGGAAAGCATCGTTATAACGACTTATTCTAGAAAAGGAAATGAAAGAAGATAAATGACTATAGCCGGATACAGGATAATCGTGAATTTTTGTTTATTACTTCTTATTTCTTTTTCGCAAATAGCCGGACAGTATAAACTGAATTACGGATTAAACGTGCGGCAGTCGGAATCAACTTTGCCAAAGTCTAAAGTAGAATTTCAAAAGGGAGTTCTGAAGAAAAAAACTGAGCCGAAAACGAGACTTCTTGAAGCTAATGATGGAAGCTACACAATTGTAGGCGGATGGGAGTTAAGTGAATCCTCTAAATTGAATTTTACCGGTGATGCTCTTTCTTCAAAGAAGATAAATACAAAAACTTGGTACAACGCAACTGTACCGGGAACAGTTCTTACAACATTGGTAGATCAAGGTGTTTATCCCGATCCATACTTTGGATTAAACAATCTTGCTATTCCGGATACTCTTTGCAAGCAAGAGTGGTGGTACAGAACTGAGTTTCAAATTCCGGCAAAAGAAAAAAGAAAGAATGTTTGGCTTACGTTTGAAGGAATTAATTACAAAGCAGATGTTTGGCTGAATGAAAAACTAATTGGCAAAATCGCCGGCGCGTTTAAGCGGGGAATATTTGATGTAACGAAGGAAATTTCGAAAACCGGAAAGAACATTTTAGCTGTTCACATTTACCCTCCGCTTAATCCGGGAATACCGCACGAGGAATCTCCAACTGCCGGAACCGGTCCGAACGGAGGGAAACTTTGTCTTGATGGACCAACTTTTATTTCATCAGAAGGTTGGGACTGGATTCCGGGAATACGTGACCGCAACATTGGCATTTGGCAAGATGTTAAACTGAAATTTACCGGCACAGTTACGATTCTTGACCCTCAAGTGATTACCGATTTGCCTCTACCGGATGTTTCTTCAGCAGATGTTATCATAAAAGCTGAATTGAAAAACTTAAGCAGCGAAGCCAAAAGTGTTTCGCTCAAAGGGAGGATTGGTAAAATAACTTTTTCGAAAAAAGTTGAGTTGGCTGCAAACTCATTAACCAAAGTTGAACTAACGCCAGAAGAATTCGCTCAACTGAAAATTGCGAATCCAAAACTCTGGTGGCCCAACGGTTACGGTAAGCCGGAGTTGTATAATCTGGAATTAAGTGTTACGATAAATGACAAGAAATCGGATCAAAGAAATATTCGTTTTGGCATCAGAGAGTTTTCCTACGAACTAACGGCAGATAATTCCGAAAAACAAAATGCTAGAGTAGAATTCACTCCAATCGGCGATTTGAGAAACGGCAATCCGGTTTTTGATAATATTAGCAGAAGAGATGTAGGCGATGGAGTTTCTATTCCCGAAGTAGTTGATGGTGTTTATTGGCTTAAAGAAATTCCGGCAGATGAAATGGCTCCTTACCTAGTTATAAAAGTTAACGGACAACGCATTTTTTGCAAAGGTGGCAACTGGGGAATGGATGATGGAATGAAGCGTGTCCGCAGAGATTTGCTCGAACCTTATTTCAAACTTCACAAAGAAGCAAACTTTAACATGATTAGAAACTGGACCGGCGAAAGTACTGAAGAATTGTTTTACGATTTAGCTGATGAGTATGGCTTGCTGGTTTGGAATGATTTCTGGCTTTCAACAGAGGGCTACAATCTTGAACCGACAGATAACAAACTTTTTATGGAAAACGTTGAAGATGTTGTAAAGCGTTTTCGCAATCATGCTTCGCTGGCAATTTGGTGTCCACGCAATGAAGGTTACGCCCCGGTTGCAATTGAAAATGATATTGCAATAGTGATTGCAAGCGAAGATGGAACAAGGCACTATCAAGGTAATTCGCGCTACTTGAATTTACGCCCGAGCGGACCTTGGCATTACTTTAAAGACCCGGCAGATTACTTCCGAAGCAATGCAAAAGGATTTAACACAGAACTAGGAACTCCCTCAATCCCGACTGCCGAATCGATGCGAAAGATGATGCCGGAAGAAGGTGTTTGGCCGATTAGCGATATTTGGTTTTATCACGATCTTCACAACGGACAAAAAGAATTCCGTGTAGCTATTGATTCTCTTTATGGCATGCCAAATAGTGTTGATGAGTTTTGTGCAAGAGCTCAAATGATTAACTACGAAAGCCACCGTGCGATGTTTGAAAGCTGGAACAGCAAACTCTGGAATAACACAAGTGGAATTTTACTCTGGATGACTCATCCCGCGTGGCCAAGTACTGTCTGGCAAGTTTACTCATGGGATTATGAAACATTTGGTTCATACTTCGCCTCTAAATCAGCTTGCGAGCCGGTTCACGTTCAGATGAATCTTGATAACAATAAAGTTTCTGTCGTTAATACTACATTAGCAAATTTCGAAAACGCTAATTTGGAGTTGGAACTTTTCGATTTGAACGGTAAAAGTTTGTTCACTGAAGAAGCGAGGAAAGATATTAAGGCGAATGAATTGAACTACTTCTTTACACCTCAGTTGCCCGAAAACCTTCCTAAAACTTTTCTTGCAAGATTGATTCTGTCTGATTCCACAGGCAATGAGATTTCCAGAAATGATTATTGGAAGAATAATTTCCCAAATGGTGATTTCAAAAGTTTTAATGCCATTACAAAAATATCTGTACATGGAAAACAAATTGAATTGAATAAACAAGAGAATACATTGCAGTTTGTTGTTGAAAATCCGAATGATGAAATGGCGATTGCGGTAAAACTAAATCTGCTTGATAAAAACAATAAGGTTGTTTTACCGGCGTATTTCTCGGATGGTTATTTTAATTTACTGCCGCATGAAAAAAGGGAAGTAACGGTAAATTGTTCTCAACTGAAAAGTGAATCCATTAAAGTTCGTGCTGGCGGGTACAACCTAAACGAAAGTGTTATTTTTGAAATCAATAAATGAAACTAAACTGAAAATCCCGGAATGAACAATGCGAAGCTGTACTACTAAAATCTTGTTTGTGATTCTGTTGGCTCTTTTTGCTAACTCTTTTATTTACGCGGCTAATATTATTCCCGCAAGCAATCCTTATATCCAATACTTCGGCAGATGGGATTTCACCGACCCCAACGCTCCAAGTCACTCATGGCCCGGAACTTACATCTATGCAGAATTCGAAGGAACCAGCATTGGCGTAAGAATGAATGATAACTTTTGCTACTACAATGTTTACATCGATGGAAAGTTTCACTCGATTTTTCACCCAACGCTTTCCGGTGTGAACTCTTATCCAATTGCCACCGGATTAACTGCCGGGCAACATACATTCCTTCTTTCAAAAAGAAACGAAACATCATGGACAAAATTTGTTTTTAACGGATTGGTTTTGGATGATGGAAAAAACCTTCTGCCTCCTAAAGAAAAACCGGTTAGAAGAATTGAATTTGTTGGCGATTCATTTACAAGCGCGTCCGGCAACGAAGCAACAGAAACCGGTACGCCAGCGGATGTTCACAAAGTTACCAACATGGATTTGGGATTTGGCCCACTTACAGCAAAACATTTTGAAGCTCAGTACCAAATGTCCAGCATTTCCGGTTATGGAATGGTAATGGACTATCTTGGCAATGTTGCCGGAAACGTTCCTTCTTACTTTGATAGAGCGTTGATTATTTCAGAAAATCCTAAATGGGATTTCGCAAAATATCTTCCAAACTTAGTTGTAGTTTGTCTTGGACTAAACGATTATAATGGTTTCGGCGGTTATACTAGTGGAACAGTTTCGGCTTCGAACAAGGAGCTTTTCAAAACAAAATATCATCAGTTTGTTTCTACTCTACGAAGCGTTTACCCTGGAGTAAAGATAATGGCTTTCGCCGCTCAAGTAGATTGGATTCTTGCAACTGTAAAAGAAATTGTTGAGGAAGAAAAACTGATTGGCTACAAAGATATTTTCTATGCTGACTTTCCATACTACACCGGCGGATATGTTAACAATGGTCATCCAAATGTAGAAACGCACAGAAAAATTGCTGATAGGCTAATTGCAGCAATCGAAACAATTGACGCATGGACTCCGGCGGTTGATAATATTCCACCTAAGATTGTTAAGATTCAATCGAAAGAACAATTTATGGTATACGAAAAGAGTTATACATTAGTAGTCCAGACCGATTCTTACTCAACGCTTAAATACAGCACTCAAGATAAATCTTATGATCAGATGGAGAATACTTTCACAACTACAGGTAAGAATCTTCATTCTGTTACAATTCCATGTGAGCACAACAAGCAGTACACTTTTTACCTTAGAGCCAGCGATATATTCGGTAACAAGATGGATACTTCTGCAGTTGTTAACTTCAAAGTTGATACGACTAAAGTTCTACTCAACTGGAAACTACTTGGCTATGACGATTCGAAATGGAAAACCGGAACAGCTCCTTTAGGAAGCGCAAATGTTTCTACAAACACAACTAAAATTTCAAAAGCAACAACTGCTTACTTTAGAAAAAAAGTTATGATTGATGATGCAAGTAAAATTGCCGGACTCGGATTTCTAATAAAAGGAAATGACGGCGCGGTTGCTTACTTAAATGGATATGAGTTGCAAAGGATTAATGTCCCCACTGATACAGACTTGCTCTATAATCTTTTTGCGACTTCAGCTAAAACATTAAATTCTGTGGTTGTGCTTAACGCAGCCGGCGGATTAAAATATCTAAAAACCGGAGACAATCTCTTTGCAGTCGAAATGCATTCCAGTTCTGTTGCAGCAGATATTGTTTTTGATTCACAATTATTTGACAGCAACAATAAAATAGTTTTTAAGCTGGGCTCGGATTGGACTTACTACGATTTAGGAAACATGCCGGCAGATCAAATAGGAAATAAAACAACAGATATAAATGAATTTTCAATACCAACTGCATTTCGGCTGGAACAGAATTATCCAAACCCGTTTAATCCGGAAACGACAATTAGCTACACAATTCCGTCAAACGTGAAAGGTGAAACGATAAACGTAACATTAAAAGTTTTTGATGTGCTTGGAAGAGAAGTGGCTACATTGGTAAACGAATACCAGCAAGCTGGACAACATAATTCTCAATTCTCAATTATTAATTCTCAATTATCCAGCGGCATATATTTTTTCAGATTGCAAGCCGGAAGTTTTGTTGAGGCTAAAAAGATGATTCTGCTCAAATGACTTTACAAAATTTAACGCTTACTAATTTTTTGCCGGAGTAATTAATGAAAAAAAATATAGAACTGTTCTTACTTCTGTTTTCGATTTTTACTTTCAGAGTATTTGCACAAACAACCGGATTGGTTGAAAATTTCGATGATGGAAATATTTCCAAATGGACGGCTGACCAAAACACATACAAACTTTCTGCTGAAGACAAGACTCTAAAAATTGATTACAACAGAGACGGTTCAAGCGCAGCTACATGGTATAATTTCAATTACGTTAATTCCGGGATTATAGATGTTACCAATAATCCGGTTATTCTTATCAGACTGAAATCCACGGTTAACGCAACGCTTGCTATAAAGCCAACATCAACAGAAGATGTTCCGCTAATTACTAGCCCGGTTATAGGAGATGGTGCCTGGCGAACAATAAAATTTAATGTGAATGCTGCGGGTAGCAAAAAGTTTGATAAAATATATATGTATTTCGATGGCGGCACTACGGTTAAAAGAAGCGGAACTATTTGGTTCGATGAAATAAGAATGGGCGATTCAACTGTTGGTGCTTTTCCGGCAGACTGGACCGCGCTTGACAGAGCTTTAACTGCTGCTCAAAGTCTTTTGCTTAATTCTGCAGAGGGTAGCGCGGAAGGAAACTTTCCGGCCGGTTCAAAATCAACTTTGCAAACAGTCGTTAACTCAATGGCTGCACTGCGCGCTCAAAATAGCAAAGATCAAAAAGTTGTTGATCAAGCAACTTGGGATTTAGCAGACGCATGTGTGAAGTTAGAAACGTCAGCTATTACATCAGCTTCAAATCTTGTTGACAAAAACGCGACAAAACAAACAAAGTATCTTTACTTGAATATGCTTCAGCTCCAACAGCGTTCTTTAATATTTGGTATGCACGATGCAACTGGTTACGGTGTTGGCTGGTCGGGTGATGATAGCCGCAGCGATGTTAAAGATGTATGCAGTGATTATCCGGCGCTGTTTAGTGAGGATATGAATAATGTTGAACTAGATCATGAAGTAGAGAGATTGAGAAGCAGATTAACATCTGCATATGAAGGCGGTTCTTTAGTTACTATGTGCTGGCATCAATATGACCCGGATGGAGTTGGTTTTTATTATGCGGATGCAAAAGGGAAGAGAGTAGTTGCAAGCATTCTTCCCGGCGGAAGCCGACACGCAGAATACAAAGCCAAGTTGAACAAAGTTGCTACATTCTTTAAAACGTTTCGCGGTAGTAAAGGTGAATCTATTCCCGTAATTTTTAGACCTTATCATGAACATAGCGGTAACGCTTTTTGGTGGGGACCCGGTTTAACAACAACCTCAGAGTACAACCAGATTTGGCAATACACACAATCTTATTTGAGAGATTCTCTCAACGTGCATAATCTAATTTATGCTTTATCTCCAATGCTTTATGATGTTGATAACGGTGATGAATATTTTAAAGTTTATCCGGGTGATAATTATGTGGATATTTTCGGAGCGGACTATTATTTCTCCAAGGACAACACAAACGTGGACCCTTCTCAAATGATAAATGGTTTGAAGACTATTTCTACACAAGCAAAAAAGAAAAACAAACTGTCTGCTTTAACAGAAGTCGGGCAAGAAAATCTGGCTCAGTCGGATTGGTTTACAAAAGTTTTGTTGAATCCAATTAAGACGGATACAGTAGCCAACAATATTATCTACGCGGCTGTTTGGAGAAACGAAAGTGTAAACCATCACTTTGCGCCATATCCGGGAGATGCAACAGTTCCCGATTTTCTAAAATTTTATAATGATCCGTTTACAGTGTTTCAAAACGATTTGCCGGATATGTATGTAATGCCGGCTGAAGATAAAACGGCGCCAAAGTTTGTTTCGAAGCATGATGCAACTCTTATTAGCACAACAAAACTTGCAACAATTTCCGTTGAAACAGATGAAAGAGCTTTCTTGCGTTACAGTTTTACTGATGAAGCTTACGACAAGATGAAAAATCAATTTGCAGTTGGAGAGGGAAGTTTTAAACACTCGGTACAAATTGAAGGCGTACAAGGAGAAGTAAAAACTATTTATGTGCATGCTCAAGATATTTTTGGAAATGAAACAACGAGCTCGCTTGCAGTTAAATTCAAAGTTGATACACTGCAAACTCCGGTTGCATGGACTGATAAACGCTACCCAACTACAACATGGAAAAAGGGAGCCGCAATTCTTGGAACCGATGCTGGTGCTGTAACTAAAGTTAATTCTGTGCAGACAATTTATTACAAGAACAATTTCAATTATAACACGGCAGATTCATCTCTCTTAATTACCGCAAATTATAAAGGGGGTGTTGTAATTTATCTTAACGGAACTGAGATTGGAAGATTTTATCTTCCTACCGGCAATATTGAATACAGCACTGCGCCAACATCTACAATAGTATCTACAAGTTCTGTGACAATAAGCAAAAAAGTTAATGCTTCATTATTGTCGTTGCTTCAAAATGGTGTCAACTCAATATCGTTTGAAGTTCACGGAAGTCCAACAGAGTTATCTCATACATTTAGGGCACAGACAATTACACAATTCCGCTCTATAATTCCATATATATCCGAATGGTTTTATAATGATAACGGAAGCAAACCGGCCGATGTTAAACTTGGAGACATTAGCGCCATAGCTTACAACGGAAATGAAATTCCGGCAAACTTTAATTTGTATCAGAACTATCCGAATCCTTTTAATCCAACAACAAGGATAAAGTATGATCTGGCATCTCAGTCGCATGTTAATGTTCAAGTTTATGATGTACTCGGACAGAAAGTTTCCGAACTAATAAATGAAGTACAGCAGCCGGGTGTTTATGATGTTAAGTTCGACGGCTCTCATCTTTCCAGCGGTGTTTATCTTCTTGTTTTGCAAGCGGGAGATCCTTCGTCGGGCACAGGACAAAGCTTTGTTCAGACAAGAAAAATGATTTTGATTAAGTAAGAAACGGCAGTATTGAGTAACTAGTATTTAGTATAGAGATAAAGTCCCGCCGAGTGCGGGACTTTTTTTGCTCCAATATTTTCACTTTTCATTTTATAGTAATTCCTACTAACCAAATCCGGTTAAAATAAAAAAATGTACCGTGTGGATTCATCTTTAATTCTTTTGTATCTAATATCGAAAGCATATTGATAGTTATTACTAATCCAAACTAGAGCAACAAAAATAGTTTTGAGTTTTATATTTGTTTGAATTGTATCTGCTCAAGTTCGTTTTTTACTGTCATCATATATAGTTACCCCCTTGTTCTTCCATACTTACTCATCTCTTTTCACTTTTCGAAAAAAAACTAAACTTTTATTTGCAGACAGCGTATCTGATTGTAACTATGCCCCGAATACAATATATTCATACATAGTATCCGAAAACAATTGGACTTTAAATTTCTGCTATTGAAAATACTAAGTGTATTCCTTGTTCGAGTTTACGTTTTACCAACCATAAGAAAGCCTTAAAATGAATAAAAGAATTCACATTTTAATTGTGATGCTGTTAGCGGCAGTTCCAACTTTTGCACAATCTACACGTTATGTTAACGTTTCCGTCTCCGGGGGAAGCAACAATGGCACTAGCTGGACAAATGCATATTCCTCCTTTCAATCTGCGCTTGATGCGGCAAGTTCCGGCGACCAGATCTGGGTTGCTAAAGGCACTTATAAGCCGAGCTCGGCTTACGATCTAACAAATACTTCACGATTTTATCACTTCAGAATGATAAACGGAGTTACAATTTACGGTGGCTTTGCCGGAACTGAAACGGAAGTGAGCCAAAGAACAAATTATGGCGTAGGTGGAGCTAACGAAACTATCCTGAGCAGTGATATTGGAACGAGTGGAGATAATTCAGATAATTGCTACCACGTTTTTTATCATCCCTCTGGAATTGATGCTACTGCCATACTTGACGGTTTTACAATTACGGGTGGAAATGCTAATGCTGGATCGGATCCACACAGAGATGGTGGCGGGATGTATAATTCAAATTCTTCCCCATCAATTCGAAATACTATATTCATCTCCAACTCAGCAGTTTTTGGTGGCGGGATGTATAACACGAATTCTTCACCAACTGTGACCTATACTATATTCAAGTCGAACTCTGCATCACCTTATGGAGGAGGAATGTATAATATTTCCAGCTCTTCACCAATAATCACCAATGCAATATTTGTACTTAACACCACAAGTGGAAACGGTGGTGGGATGTATAACTATATTGGTTCTTCTCCTATCATTACAAATGCGACATTTTCGCAAAATATGGCAAACAGCGGTGGTGGATTGTTTAGCAATAGTCCGACTACTAACCCAACGCTGAATAACTGTATAATTTGGGGAAATACCGCCTCCTCCGGGAATCAGCTTCAAATAAATAATGGGACAGTAACTTTGAATTATTCTTGTTATTCTAATGGCAACGGGGATGTGGCTGGAGGTGGAACTTTTACCGCCACAAATAACAACATTACCACAGACCCCCAATTTGTAGATGCCATTAACGGCGACTACAGAATTTTGGGAACTTCTCCTGCGGTAGATGCCGGGTTAGATAGTTATAATTCACAAGCATACGATATTCGCGGCGTTGGATTCGGAAGAAAATTAAATAAAACTGATGGATCCGTTGGGACAATAGACATGGGTGCTTATGAATACAAATTTAGTAACGATCCACTGCCAGTTGAGTTAACCTCCTTCACTGCTTTTTCTACTTCAAATACCGTAACTCTTAATTGGACGACAGCTACCGAAGTAAATAACTACGGTTTTGATGTTGAACGTGGTTCGACTTCGCTCACCACAGGTTCACAATGTGCAGTATGGCAAAAGATTTCATTTATTCAGGGACACGGAAATAGTAATTCTCCAAAGAGTTATTCTTTTAATGATGCTAATGCACCAGTTGGAAAAGTATGTTACCGTTTAAAGCAAATTGATTTTGACGGCAAGTATGAATACAGCTCAATTGCCGAAGTGAATATTGAAACTCCGGTTAATTTTGCTTTAGCTCAGAATTACCCGAATCCCTTTAATCCTACAACACGGATAAAATATGATTTAGCGTCGCAGTCTCGCGTAAGCGTGCAAGTGTTTGATGTTTTGGGACAGAAAGTAACCGAACTAATAAATGAAGTTCAGCAGCCCGGCGTTTATGATGTGAAGTTCGACGGTTCGCACCTTTCCAGCGGAGTATATTTGCTAATTTTGCAAGCGGGAGCTCCTTCGTCAGGCTCAGGACAAAGTTTTGTAAAGACACAAAAGATGATTTTGATGAAGTAGGAATTAAGTATTGAGTATCTAGTAGTGAGTATTTAGAAAAGTCCCGCTGGTGCGTGACTTTTTATGACGAAATTTATCTATTGAAGTTTCGCCAAAATTTAAGTTACTTGCATTAAACAAAAACTGGGTGGACTCATGTTTCAATTGTGGGGTCAAAAATGAAAAAACTTGTTTTAATACTCATTCTAATTTCTTTTGTTCAAACTTTTGCGCAAAACCGTGCGCCGGTGTTTGTAAAAGAAATGAACGATACAACAATCTTTCCCGGTAAGACATTAAAGTTTCAGTTTGTTGCTGTTGATCATGATGGCGATTCAATTAAATATACGGCTCAATCTTCACTTCCAACAAATGCAACTTTAGACAAAACTACAGGGGTTCTGTTTTGGAGACCGGTTAACTCACAGCACGGTGAGTACGAAATTTTAGTAGCAGCTAGTGATAGTAAGCTATCAACAATTTCAAAAAAAGCCATCATTACTGTAATGGACCCAACTGATAGTTATGGCGGAATTGTTAATTATTCGTGTAGTCCCAAAAATGGGGGACTAATTGTTACAAGTATGTCAACCGATACTATAACAGCAATAGCTAAAGCAAATAAGGGTTTTGATTTTATAAATTGGACAAACAATGGAATTATAGTTACTGCTGATTCGATATATGTATTTAGATATCCGGCGTTTGCAAATTATAATATAGTTGCAAACTTTAGAGAAAACCACGCGCCGGTGTTTGTAAAAGAAATGCCGGATACTACTCTATACTCGGGACAAGTTAAGATTTTCACATTTAAGGCTGTTGATCCCGATGGTGATTCAATAAAATATCTAATTCATTCTGACTTAGAGACTGATTTTTTGTTTCAATTGGATTCTCTTACGGGTTACTTTGTTTGCCGGCCTTTTTCTAGGGCCCAAGGAAAAAGTTATCTGCTAATTATCGGCGCATCCGATGGAAAATTTGAAACATTATCAAGAACAACAATTCTTTATGTTCACGCAACTTCTACTGAAGAAGAGAATATTCCTTCAATTTTTGCTCTTTCCCAAAACTACCCAAACCCGTTTAATCCGGAAACGACAATTAGTTATTCAATTCCCAAAAGTGAACACGTTACACTAAAAGTATTTGATATACTCGGAAGGGAAGTTGCGACTCTAGTTGATGAATACAAGCAACCCGGTAACTATCAAGTGAAATTTGATGCTCGTCATGCTGAGCGGAGTCGAAGCATACCAAGCGGAGTTTACTTTTATAGGTTGCAAGCCGGCAACTACAGCGAAACGCAGAAAATGATTCTGATGAAGTAGGAAACGGCAGTATTGAGTATCTAGTAATGAGTATTGAGATAAAGTCCCGCCAAGGCGGGATTTTTTTTATCTAATTACTTGCTACCAGCGAAGCCGTAACGTTGAATTCAGTTTCAATAATCTTTTTGAATTCTTCTTTCGGAAAAGCGCCGGTTGCCATCTTTGGTTGTCCTTCTGCCGGAATGAAAAGGAGTGAAGGAATGCTTCTTATCCCAAAAGCACCCGCTAATTCTTGCTCAGCTTCTGTATCAATTTTATAGAAATTTACTTTCCCTTTGAATTCTTCGGAAAGTTCATCTATGATTGGTCCAACCATTCTGCACGGACCGCACCACTCAGCCCAAAAATCTATTACCGCCGGCAAAGAGCCATTATATTTCCATTCTTGGTTTTGTTCGTAATTGAAAATTTTCTCTAAGAAAGTTTCTTTTGTTAAATGTTCTACCATTTCCATTCTCTCGTTTAATAAAAATTGTTAATGAGTAAGATGCCGGCGCGATCAAAAGGATTCATGGTTTGAAAATATTATGGGTGGTAAGAATTAACTGCAATTGTACTAATTGGACTAAAGTCCTTAAATGGAAGGGTTCTAGAAACCCCACGCTTATGCGTGGGGTTAAGAGAAGTAAGAAAAAAGGGGGCTTTAGCCCACGGAATAATCTGGCGGTATTTGGAAATAATAGCCCGTTTTATTTAAGATGAAATGTTACTTGGCTATTGCTTATTTTGCGGCGGAAATTTTGAAAGAGATAATTAATGGAATCAAGGAATGTTATAATGAAACTGCGCTACATACTATATATAAGTCTTATTTATACTATTACAAACTTTGGACAAAGCTGGAATTTGGTTTGGTCTGATGAATTTGAGGGACCAAGCATAAATACATCTAATTGGGTTTTCGAAATAGGAAACAATAACGGCTGGGGAAATAATGAGCTTGAATACTATACGAGCCGACCGGAAAACGTCAAGATTGTGAATGGAGAACTTGTAATTACCGCTCGCCAGGAATCTTATGGAGGCAAAAACTATACTTCCGCAAGAATGAAAACGCAAGGGAAGAGGAGTTTTAAGTATGGTAAGATCGAAGCATATATGAAAATTCCTATTGGGCAGGGTTCTTGGCCGGCATTTTGGACTCTCGGTGATAACATAACTTTCGTCGGCTGGCCCAAGTGTGGTGAGATAGACATTATGGAACATGTTAAAAATGAAACTGTTGTTTATGCGACTGCTCACTGGGCTAACTCAGCCGGAGCTCATGTCTCCGAAGGAAAAACAACTACATTCGATGTATCTCAATATCATCTTTATACAATCGAATGGAATTCTGTTTTGATAAAGTGGTATATAGACAATAAACCGTATTTTACTTTTAACATATCAAATAGTGTAAACAGCACAGAAGAATTTCATCTCCCTCATTTCATTTTGTTGAATTTGGCAATTGGCGGCAACTGGCCGGGCAATCCGAATGGAACGATGCAATTCCCAATTTCGATGAATGTTGATTATGTTCGTGTTTATGAGTTTGTAACTGATGTTGAAAAAACCGAAGAGATTCCGAGCGAAGTTAAGTTATTGCAGAACTACCCCAATCCGTTCAATCCGGAAACAAAGATTGGCTATCAACTTGCTAAGGCCGGGTTTGTTTCTCTAGAGATTTACGATACAATTGGTAATAAAGTAACAACATTGGTTGATGAATACAAAAATGCCGGAAATTATAATTCTCAACTCTCAACTCTTAATTCTCAATTATCTTCCGGGGTTTATCTAGCAGTACTTAAATCCGGCGGAGTAGTAAAAACTCAAAAATTAATGTTGATGAAGTAACGAGGTGTTTAATAAGTTTATTTGTATTTATTGTTAATAAATTATTGAAAGGATTTCGAATGAAAATTGGAATTATTCTTGAAACAAAAGAATTTGAAAAAGCATGGAATGCATTTCGCTTTGCAACAACAGCCAAAAAGCAAGGACACGAAGTAAAATTGTTTTTGATGGGAGAAGCCGTAGAGTGTGAGGGGCTAACTCATGAAAAGTACAATGTTGATGAGCAGTTAAAACAATTTGTAGCAGTTGGAGGCGAAATATTGGCATGCGGAACTTGTTTGAAATCAAGAAGCTTGTTGGAAACGGAAGCTTGCCCAATTTCTACTATGGTTGATTGTGTATATCTTGTTGTTTGGGCAGATAAAGTAGTCACATTTTAGGGTAATGCAATAAATAAGCTCTAAGCTTAAAACTTGTTTATTGTCTTGACATTATAAGCAGTTCTTACATAAATTTTGCCTAGAAATTTGGAGAAATAGTATAGAGAATTTGTTTACCGCTTTTGATATTCACTTTTTGGCAAAAATTTTTTAAATAACTCTAAAGCGTTTATGAAAACCAAATTCTCAATAATGTTTCTCTTTTTTGTTTTAAATCTCGCCTTGTCTGCGCAAGATTTAAAGGTTCTTTCCTCAGACGCCAGCTCAATTATTATCGAATATCGACCGATTGTTAAAGACACTGTTACAGCTACGTATAGTGGTTTATCATTTATAAGGCTGGATATTCCGGGTCTGCGCAATGAAAATGGCTGGAAAGCCGGATTGCCTCAGCTTCTGTTAAAAGAACTAAACGTTGGTGTCCCGGCTGAAACCGGAAACACAATTCAAGTAATTTCATCAAGTTTTACCAGTTTATCCGGTAGGTATCTTCCCAATCCAACTATGCTTAGGGATAGCTCCGGCAATCAATTCGTATACAATGTTATTCCCGATTACTACAAGACCACGGAAACCGACTTAGTTACTTTTGGCGATTTTGGTTTGGTTAGAAATTTACCCGTGCAGACCATTAAAATCTATCCGGTTCAATTCAATGCCGCATTAAGCCAAATTAAAATTTACAATAAGATAGTATTTAGGATTAATTTCGGTTCTTCCAGTTCTTACAAGACAGTCGTTAACGATGAAACTCTTAATTCTATAGTTCTTAATTGGTCAATTGCTAGAAATTGGGGAGAACAGCAGCAGCCCCGTTTACAAAAAGTTTCAAATTCGGTTTTGGCTGATGGAACATGGTTTCGTTTTGAAACAAATGAAGAGGGAATCTATAAGATTGATAGAACATTTCTGCAAAACTTAGGTGTTGATGTTAATTCATTAGATCCCAAAACGATTAGAATATTTGGTTACGGCGGTGCGCCGCTACCGGAAGATTTACGCAAAACAAACAACACTGGCTTGATTGAGAACGCGATTAAGATTTTTGGTGAAGAAGATGGAAAGTTTGATGATGCAGATTATATTTTATTCTATGCAAGACCATCCGATTTTTGGGAATACAACAAAGATTATAAGGCGCTGATGCGCTCAAAGAATTATTACTCAAAGAAAAATTATTATTGGTTAACGTTTGGCGGTTCAGCCGGTAAGAGAATCGCAGACAAACCTTCGCTTAATGTGAGTAATGTTTCGCAGCAGACTTTTACAAGGGCATTTAAGAGTTATGAAAAAGACAGTGTAAACATTGGAGAATCGGGTAGAGAATATTTTGGTGAGTTGCTGGATGCAAGTGTTAAGAGCCGGACTTTTATTAATTCTCTTAACGGCTGGGTTCTTAATTCTCCAATTGAATACACAGTTAGAGTTGCGCATACATCAACTTCAACAACGTACTATAAAATTGAAGAGAGTGGAAGCCAGATATATTCAAGTTCTATCTGGGGAATTGATTCCCATTATGACTACGGCGGTGAAGGTTTTGCGCAAGCAACTTATAGAGGCGGGCTGACTGACGAAAGAAGCGTTCTAAAAATTTCGGTTGTCGATCCTTCGGCAAGTACAAAATTGTATCTGGATTATATCGAAATAGCTTATAACAAGTATCTCCGTGCTGTGGGTGATAATCTTATTGTTTATTCTAAAGACACTACTGCAACTTTGGATTATACTTTTACAAATTTTTCCAGCGGCGCTATACAGATTTTTGATGTTTCCGACTTTTCAAATGCCAAGATGATTACAAATTCTGTTATAAGCGGCGGCGAAGCACGTTTTCAAGCTTCCGAAACAAAAGGAGCTGTATCAAAGTACTTCGTGGTAACATCAGCCGGTTACAAAGCGCCAACCGGAACTGTTAAAGTAGAAAATTCAAACATTCGCGGAACTATTGGCGGCAGCGAATTGATTGTGATTGCGCCTAAGGATTTAAAAACTCAAGCAGAACGTTATATCAAATACAGAACTACAGATTCGCCAAATAAGATGACAGCTCAAGCCTTTTATGTTGATGAAATAATGAATGAATTTTCCGGCGGTGTATTTGATCCGCTTGCTATACGCGACTTTATAAAATTCGCTTATGATAGCTGGCAAATTAAACCTTCGTATGTACTTCTTTTTGGCGACGGAACTTACGATTATTTGAATACTGTAAAAAACAATGTCAACTTAGTACCAACCTATCAAACACAGCAATCGCTGGATGAGATTTATTCATATACATCTGACGATTACTTTGCCCGTGTTTCCGGTGCAGACTTAAAGCCTGATGTTGCAATAGGTAGATTAAATGTACAGTCTGCTAAAGAAGCCGACATCGCAATTGATAAAATTATTAATTACGAAACGGTTCAAAGTAAAGGCGATTGGAGAACTTCAATAACTTTGATTGCTGATGATGGTCCGGCTGGATCTGGTGAAGATAATGGCGATATGCATACATCACAATCGGAAACTTTAGCAAACCAAATTCTTCCAAAATACTTTTTCCAGAATAAGATTTATCTTGTTGCATATCCTACTGTCTATGTTGGACTCGGAAGAAGAAAGCCGGAAGTTAACAAAGCTATCATTAATGCAATTAATGGCGGAACGCTAATTCTCAATTATGTAGGTCACGGCAGTCCGGAGCTTTGGGCTCACGAAAATGTTTTTGAAAAGACAACATCAATTCCGCAACTTCAAAATTCTAATTACTTTTTCTTAACTGCCGCTACTTGCGATTTTGGAAAATATGACGATCCAAAACAGCAGAGTTCTACAGAGACTATGATGAACATGAAGGAAGCCGGTTCCATTTTGGCATTTACTGCTTCTCGTGTTGTGTATTCTCAATATAATGCTACATTGAATGATTCTCTTTACACAAATCTCTTTAGAACAAAAGATGCTAACAATCTTCCAATAAGAGTTGGAAAGGCTTACTTCCTTTTAAAACAATACATGGTTGATAAAGAAAATGATGAAAAGTATCATCTCTTTGGCGATCCGACTTTAAGAATGAATCTGCCGGTTCTTCCGGTGAACATTGATTCTGTCAATGGAAAAAGTACCCAATCACAGATTCAACTTAGTGCGCTTAGTACTGTTAAATTAAAAGGCAGCGTACGCAATGAGGAAGGAAAGATAAATCATGTTGATGGCGAAGTTATACTTACTGTTTATGATTCGGAAAGAAGTATCTATTATCAAGAAATGAATTACACTGCAAAGCAACAAGGCGGTTTGATATTTAAGGGAAGAGCTTCGGTTAAAAACGGACAGTTTGAAACTGAGTTTGTTGTCCCTAAAGATATTTCTTATGAAAATAAAAATGGTAAGATTGTAGCTTATGTTTCTAATTCAACTACGGATGGTGTTGGTTATACAAGCAATGTTATTGTAGGCGGAACTGATCAGAATACACCAAATGATAACAAGGGTCCGGAAATAGAAATATTTTTTGACGACACAAACTTTGAGAGTTCCTATTTGGTTAATCCGAACTTTACACTTATTGCCAAGCTCAAAGATCAAACCGGTTTGAATACAACCGGAACCGGAATTGGACATAAGCTGGAAGCGGTTCTCAATGAGGACGCAGCAAATACTTACGATCTTACAAATAATTTTGTTGGCGATCTAAACTCCGGCGGCAAATCCGGTTTAACTAAATATACTTTTTCTTCAATGGCAACCGGCGACTACAAAATAAAAGTAAAGGCTTGGGATGTATTCAATAATTTTTCATCTCAAGAAGCAGCGTTTACTGTTGTCTCTGCAGATAAGGGTATTGTAATTAGAGATTTGGTAAACTATCCAAACCCAATGACATCAAGTACAACTTTTACTTTCCAGCATAATTATAGTTCAACATTCAACACAAAAATAAAAATTTATACAATTGCCGGAAGACTTATCAAAACTATTGAAACGAATGATATCCTGGAAAAATTTGTTAAGATAGATTGGGATGGAAGAGATGAAGATGGAAACCAAATTGCTAACGGAACTTATCTATATAAATTAATTGTAGAATCGGCCGATGGAAGTTTCAAAGACAATGTCTTAGGTAAACTTTCGGTAATTAAATAAATATTACCACAAAAATTAATTTGTGGACTAAAGTCCAATTAGCTTAGTGAATTAAATAACCCCACGCTCTTAAGCGTGGGGTTAAAACAAACCCGGTCTATAAGGGCTTTAGCCCAAGTTATCCCGGTTGAAAAATAAATATCAAAAAGAAATTAATCTTAGGAGGAACAAAATAAATGAAAAAAATCTCGATGCTGATGATTGTGTGTGCAATGTTCACATCAGCGAATGTATTGAAAGCTCAAGGCGAAGCAGCGGTGCCCTTTTTATTATTAGCCCCGGATTCACGCGCGGGCGGACTTGGTGAGTCAGGCGTTGGTTTGGCGGATAATTCTTCGGCTATCTTTTGGAATCCGGCCGGTATTGCTTTTTTAACCGGTTCTGAAGTTAACTTAACGCACAGTAACTGGCTGCCTCAATTTAACTTAGATATATTTTATGATTATGCAACTTACCGCCAGTACATAGAAGATATAAGCGGAAGTCTTTTGGTGAGTGTTACATACATGAATTACGGCGAATTTGTCCGAACACTTTCAAACTCACCCGATCCGGTTGGAAAATTCCGTTCTTTCGATGCGGCTTTCACGCTAGGTTATGCTACAAAACTTAGCAACGATTGGGGCTTGGGTGTTAACTTCAGGTTAATCCACAGCCGCTTGGCTGATAAGCCTACAGAACAAGAACAAGGTTCCGGCGTTGCTACTTCCGTAAGTTTCGACGTTGCTGCAATGTGGAGACCGGAAACATTTGATATTCCACTCATTGGCGATCTTGGAAACAAATTTAGCTTAGGAGTAAACCTTAGCAACCTCGGTCCAAAAATTTATTACATAGATCAAGCGCAAGCCGATCCTATTCCAACAAACTTCAGATTTGGTTTTGCTGTTAAACCATTTTCAGATGAGTACAATTCAATTACATGGACTTTGGATTTCAGCAAACTCCTTGTGGATAAAGGCAAAACAAACATTCAAGATGATATTTTGGGTACCGATACTACAACTGTTTCTACGACAACCAAGAGAAAAGATTGGTATCAAGCAATATTTTCTGCATGGTCGGATCAATCGTTTGGCGAAGAAATGCGTGATATTGTTACTTCTACCGGACTTGAATATTGGTACGGCAATCCAAAAGATGGTTTTATGTTTGCGCTTAGAGCTGGTTTATTTTATGAAGACCCGGCATTCGGTAATAGAAAATTCATGACACTTGGCGCCGGTATTCGTTACGATTCTTACGGATTTGATTTCAGCTACATTACTACAGATGTATTTAAGGGAAGTGAAAACCATCCGCTTTCAAACACACTTCGTTTTTCACTTTCAATGAATTGGGGAGCGAAGAGCGAATCTACTTTAGGATTTCCAAGAGGCATTTAACCATAAATGAAAAACTTAGTTGGGTTTCTAATATTGATTATTGGATTGGGCAGCATCTCTGCCCAATCTTATAATAAGCGTTTCTCTGTTCCGCAAAACCAAGTTCAAAACTTTTCTTCTTCGGACACACTTAAGATTTTAGCTGTAATGGTGGATTTTCAAGAAGATAAGTATGATGCTACTATTGGAACGGGAAAGTTTGGTTCTCACTATTCCCAAGTTTACGGAGATACAATTCTCGATCCGCTTCCGCATAATGATGAATATTTTGCAGATCATCTTTTGTTTGCAAAAAATTACTTTAAGAAAGTTTCCGGCGGAAAGCTAAACTTAAGCTACAAAGTTTTGCCGGAAGTAATTACTGTTTCTCAAACAATGAGAGAATATGTACCCGGTTATCAATCCAAGGACCTTTCTCCGCTCGGAAAGTTTTCCGAAGAAGTTTGGAAACTTGCTGATCAGAAATTTTCCAATGTGAAGTTTTCTGATTATGATTTGTTTGTAATCTTCCACGCCGGAGTTAGTAGTGGTTTGGATTTAGGTACATTTTCTATTGACAGAAATATGCCATCACTTTATCTCAGTAACTCATCGCTTAAAACGATTTTTGGAACTCAGTTCAACGGATTTACAACTAAGAGCGGCGCAATAAAGAACACATTGATAATGCCGGAAACTGAATCCCGCGAGCAGACTTATATTGACAACTCTGTTGGACTTTTGCAGATTACAATCAACGGCGCACTAGTTGCCAACATTGGAAGTCATTTAGGATTACCCGATTTGTTCGATACTGAAACTGGGAAAAGCGCAATTGGCAGATTCGGTTTAATGGATGGACAAGCTATTGTAGCCAATTACGGAATGTTTCCGCCGGAACCATCTCCTTGGGAGAAAATGTATTTAGGTTGGGAACAGCCAAAAGAAATTTCTTTAGCTGGTGGAAAATTAAATGTTGCGACTAGAGCAACTGCTTCCGTTACAGATACAACACTTGTTAAAATCCCGATTGGCTCAATGGAATACTATCTTGTTGAAAACCGCCAGCAAGACGCTAAGAAAGATGATTTGATACTTACTGTTAAAAACGATACGATTAATAAGGTAACGATGGAGAAGGATACCTTTATTTACAAAAAGACAATTCAAAAAGACACGAGTGGACTTTTCAATTTTCAGCCAACTGATATTAAAGGCGGAGTTGTTATTGATGTTGATGAATATGATGCGGCAGTTCCCGGAGATGGAATTGTTATTTGGCATATTGATGAGAATGTAATTAGCGCAAAGATTGGGGAGAATAAAATCAATTCCGATTTGATGTACAAAGGTGTTGATGTTGAAGAAGCCGACGGCATTCAAGATATTGGCGAAACATTCTCTTCAATATTCGGTTCTTTTATTGGTGAAGGTACAGAAGAAGATTTTTGGTTCAAAGGAAACAAAACAAAGTTTTATAAAAACAGTTTCTCTCCAACCAGCAAGCCGAATACAAATTCTAATTTGGGCGGCAACAGTTTAATTACGCTTGATTCTTTCTCTGAACACAGCAACAAGATGAGTTTTAATGTTTCCTATGGAAATGAACAGCAAAAACTTGTTGCAAATTTTGATTTGCCTTTCGTTTCTCCCGGAGCTTACAAAAAGTTGCTAATGCTACAGGGAACAGAAGGAATTGAATACTTCACGATTGCAAATGATGATCTTAAAAAATATTCATCAGATGGCAAACTTCTTTTTCAAACTGATAAAATTAGCTTTGGAGATAAGGCAATTGGAACTACATCAAATGGCAATCAGTATGTTGCTTCCTATAATCTTAGCAAGTTGATTATCTATTCGTACGAGAAATATACAAACTATACATTACATAGAATCTCTACGTATCAAGCACCAGCCGCGATTACTTCGAATCTTGTTTTTTCTAAGAAGGGTGGAATCCTATACATAACATTTGGATTGAACGATGGTAGTTTGGTAGAAGCCGAAGTTGAAAAGCTTATCCAAACCGGTAAGATTCCAACTGAATCAATCAAAAGTGTTTCTACAACTGCCATCTCTAAAGTCAGTAGACCCTTTGAAGATACTGATAGTTATTACTCGCTTATAACTGGACAGGGTATAGTTGACAGCAAAGGGAATAATATTCCATGTTACGCTAGTGGACAATTTCAACACATAATAGTTAAAGATGCAAACGGAGATTATTTGAATATTGCTTTTTATGCTTTTGCAAACGGCAATAGACCCGTAACAATCATTAGAAATGGAAAAATCGAAAACTATTTTGAATTACCAAGAACGAATGCTTTCCCAATCTATGCTGTAGCCGACCTTCTGAATAATGGTAAGCTGTCCCTTTTAACTAATAACGAAAATGGTTTACAAGCTTATGATCTAAATGGCGTGTTGTTAGAGAATTTTCCAATTACAATAAAAGAAAAATATTTTGTCGGCGCTCCAATAGTTGCTGATATAAACAAGGATGGAATTCAAGAAATACTGGCTATAACAAATGTTGGCGAACTTTACGCTTTTAATCCGTCAACCGGAAAAGCATTAAGCGGTTATCCTTTAAAAAACGGAATATATCCGGCTGTTAATCCGGTATTGTACAGCGAAGAACTTCCTACTATGGGACCTTTGCCATCATATAAACCGGTTCTTGGGGTAATAGATTACAATGGACACTTAAGCGCATGGAATCTTTCTTCTGTTCAAGGCAAAGTTAGTTGGGCGGCGGAATATGGTAACTCTTCAGGAAACGCATATTTGGAGTTGACTAATACATATACACCTAGTACTGATTTTTTCCCAACAACTAAAGCTTATAACTGGCCTAATCCGGTTTACGGCAGTTCTACAATGATTCGTTATTATGTTGCAGAAAACTCAACGGCAACAATTAAAATATTTGATCTTTCCGGAGAACTTGTAACAACGCTAACCGGCAATGCAACCGGCGGAATGGATAATGAAATTGAATGGCAGATAGGGAAAGTTCAGAGCGGTGTTTATTATGCCAATCTGGAAGTGGTAAGCTCAAGCGGTAAATCAGCAAACAAAATTATCAAGATTGCGGTGATCAAATAATCCATGCGAAAAATAATTTTAATATTCCTTCTCACGTTGTCTCCGCTTTTTGCGCAGTACAATGAATACAATCCGGATTATAATTGGCTTACAATAAAAGGGAAACATGTACGCGTTCATTATCATGAAGAAGCAGAACGCACTGCAAGAGTAGTTGCAAAAATTGCCGACGAAGTTTGGGAGCCGCTTACTTCGCTTTATCAATACGAACCGGAAACGGTTGATTACATTATTAAAGACATTGATGATTACTCTAACGGCGCAACTTATTTCTTCGACAACAAAATTGAGATATGGGCATCATCACTCGATTTTGATTTGCGGGGAACACACAACTGGCTTCGCAATGTAATCTCTCATGAATTCACTCACATGGTGCAGATTCAATCGGGATTAAAACTTTCCCGAACGCTGCCGGTATTTTATTTGCAGTTTTTGAATTATGAAGACAAGCGTCGTCCCGATATTCTTTACGGCTTTCCAAATTTTATTGCTTCCTATCCAATTCCCGGAATAAATGTACCGGCATGGTTTGCAGAAGGAACAGCACAATACATGCGTAAAGAGTTTAACTATGATAATTGGGACACGCATAGAGATATGATTCTTCGCAGTTACGCTCTCGAAAACAAACTGCTTACTTGGAATCAAATGGGAGTGTTTGAGAAAACAAGTTTAGGTAACGAATCTGTTTATAATTCCGGTTTTGCGCTTACACGCTACATTTCTCAAAAGTATGGTGAAGATAAACTGCGAGAAGTAAGTCATAAACTTGGCAAACTAACCAACTTTACAATTGATGCGGCGTTTGAAGATGTTCTTGGCAAAGACGGTAATCAGATTTATAACGAATGGTCAAGTTTTCTAAAAGAAGATTATAAGAAGAGAACCGCCGATGTGTTGGCAAATAAAGTTGAAGGTTCGATGATTGCTTCCGAAGGATTCGGAAATTTTCATCCTACATATTCTTCCGACGGTACTAAGCTTCTTTATATCTCGAGTAAAACAAATGATTACATGAGTCTCTCTTCATTATATCTTTATGATTTTACAACTAAGACTGAGAAGCTTGTAAAAGCAAAAGTCCGTTCAACCACTTCATTTATTCCGGGAACGAACAAAATAATTTATGCGGAACTGAGCGATGACAATCCAAAATGGATAAACATACACGACTTGTACGTTTATGATCTGGATGAGGAAAAAGAAACAAGATTAACGCACGGTTTGCGCGCAAACAATCCAAGTGTTTCTCACGATGGGAAGAAGATTGCATTCATTTTTCAGAAAGATGGAACCGTTAATCTTGGAATTGTAGATGTTGATGGAAAGAATTTCAAACGACTCACTTTCTTTGAACAAGGGGAACAGCTTTTCAATCCGAAATTTTCTGCAGATGATTCCCAAATTCTGTTCGACTTTTCCATAAAAGACAATAGAGATGTAGCACGAATCAACGCCGACGGTTCCGGTTATGAACTGCTGACAACTTCGGAAGCTGATGAAAGAAATCCATTTATGACGAAGGACGGATTGCTATACTATTCAAGCGATGAAACCGGTATCTTCAATATTTATTCTCTCAATCTGAAAACAAAAGAGAAGAAGCAGTTAACAAATGTTGTAGGCGGCGCATATATGCCGGCGGTGAATGATAAGAATGAAATTGCCTATGCCGGTTATACAGCAAGCGGATTCAAGATTTTTGTGATTGGTAAAGAGGAACAAGCTAAAGTCGATCCTACTAAAAAATATGTCTGCCTGAATAATCCCCCGCTGGAAGAGAACAAACCGAACGGAGATATCGGTAAGTTCGATATTGTTAAGCTCAGGAATTATGATGACTCAAAAATTCCGGAATACACACCGGAAAAATATTCGGGCTTCTTTTCTAAGATTAGTATTCTGCCTTTTATACGTTATGATAATTACAGTACATTCAATTCCGTTTTGGATAGAATTAAGCCCGGTATATATATAGCATCGAGTGATATTTTAAATCGCTACTCGATTTTCGGCAGCGCGTCAATTAATAGAAAATTAGAACGCGATCTGTTTCTTCAATTCGATTATCGCGATAAACTCCCTCTATTGTATAATATTGGATTGCGTCCCGAAATTGGTTTTGAGCTTTACAGTGTAAGCCGGGGAACCAATATTGATTTAGACTTTGGAATTGATTCAACATTTATTCCGCCGAGAGTTGATTATAAAGTTCCGGCGGAAGTTTTCTACAGCTTGTTTGAGTTTGACATTGTAGCAAAACACAAAATCTTTTCCGAAGGAACAATGCTGGAAGGAAGATTTATCTTTAGTCAGTATTCTTCTGAGCTAGGAAGTTTCATCCTTCCCGAAAGCGGTAACTTGCTTTATCCGGCTTCAAGCGATAAGTATTATATCGGCAGAGGATTTCAACTTAAGATTACGCACGAATCAATCATCCCAAGTATAGATTCGGACATAAATCCGGTTGGTAGGAAAGTTGAGATCAAGTTCGATTACGAAATGAACCGCTTTAACAATGAGAACAACTATACAGTTGTTGATGGAATTCTTAAACCTCTTTTCAACGATTTCAAATTTCCAAAGTTGGAATTGAACTGGAAAGAATATTTCCATTTAGGCGGTGATCAAACAATCAGCGCGCAATTCCGAGGCGGAACAATTTTCGGTCCGGAAGTACCGGATTTCTTCGACTTCTATCTTGGCGGTTTAATTGGGATGAAGAGTTATCCATTCTATTCTGTAAGCGGAAATGAATTAGGCTGGCTGAATCTTACTTATAGATTTCCACTCTTCAAGAATATTGATACACGTTTTGGCCATTTATACTTAGACAAAGTTTATTTCTCTGTTTATGCTGATTACGGTAACGCGTGGACCGGCGCATTTCCCGAAATGAAAGATTTTAAGAAGGGAATTGGCGGCGAGCTTAGAATAAAACTTAATTCGTTTTACATTTTCCCGACCAGCTTATTCTTTAACGCGGCATATGCGTTTGATGAGTTTAATAAAACCGTTCGCGGTGAAGTTATTAAGTATGGCAAGGAATGGAATTTCTACGGCGGAATTCTGTTCGACTTTAGCTTTTAATTGGTTGTAAAGAAAAGACGGGTTTGATTAATCAAACCCCTACATTTTTCGTAGGGGCTTAATTCATTAAGCCCGAAAATTGATTGCGTAATAACTCTGCGTCTCTGCGGTTTTCTTCTAATTAGGTCTCAAACAAAAAGTAGGAATTTTATAAACAAATGACACTGTATAACTCGTCTTTACAAGGACGAATAAAGCAAACAAATAACAAAATAACCGGAGGTTAGTATGTTATCCGCAAATCAGTGTCATTTAGTTAAACTAATATTTGTCTCCTTACTGATAGTATTTGTCCAAATTAATTATGCAGAGAACAAGGGGAAAAGAAGTGTTAGTATTAATTTCCCATTTGTATCCGATAATTTGGAACTGAATCAGAAGCTTGATAGAACACTAGTCAAGAAGTTTACAGATGAGGGGTATGAAGTATCCAGCAAAGCAGATGTTGAATTGCTTTTTACCACAACCATGTTAAGTGACTCAGATGAAATAGTTGTGAGTATTATTTACATGAGAGCATTGCCAAAAGAAGTACTAGAATTCAATATCAAAAACGAAACTTTTTATGTATGGCAGAAGGATAAAGAAAAGCTTCCGAAAGACGGTAAGTTTGTAAGAGAAATGGTTACAGAAGAAATGCTTCAAAACTATCGGACGGCATCCGGTTATGATACAATTATCATGAAAAAAAATGAACTTGAAGTTGAAGTATCTAAACTAATTACAAAAGCAAAAAGTAGAATAGAATTCTTAAATACAAAACAGTGATGTTTGACACTCAACTCAAAGCGACCGCTTCTAAAGAGCGGTTCGTTTTGTGATTATCATTTCAGATTGAGTATTCATCAAAAATTGGTTAGAAGGTTTGAAAAATTAATAAACGAAAAGGTAACTGCAGTATTCTTGTTGTTGTTTTAAACGGCTATTTTGTTACAACTGCACTACTATTGAATAATTGTAAAACAAATTTGAGAATAAAATGAAAAGGTTATTGAGTTTTTTTCTTCTGCCATTATTATTTCTTAACGCACAAGAATTGAAACAGAACCAAACTCAGCTTAGCGGAGTTTTAGCATTGGATTCTAAAACTGCAAATGTTTCTACGCAAGAGTTTGTTATTAAATCGCCGCTGGAAGAAGGAGTAAGCAAGAAAAAACCATTGGTTGCCGCCGGTCTGTCTTTACTTCTTCCGGGTGCCGGAGAGTTTTACAGCGAGAGCTACTTGAAGTCTGCAATTTTTATTGCCGTTGAGGCTGCGGCAATTGCGGTTGGTTTAGCTTATGATAAAAAAGGGAATGACCAGACAACATTCTTCCAAAACTATGCAGATCAGCATTGGAGCGCGGTTAGATATGCTAAGTGGGTTTCAAATCCGGCTAATACAAAAAATATAAATCCGGCTATTGATCCAACAAAATACAACGTTCTAACATCCAGCGGAAAAGTAAATTGGACCGAGCTCAATAAGTTGGAAAGCGATCTAGGTTCATACTTTTCGCACCATCTTCCATATTACGGTGAGCAGCAGTATTTTGAATTGATAGGAAAATATCCTCAGTTCAATGTGGGCTGGGACGATTTCGGCGACGAAAACACTCCTTTTGAGTATAAAGCAGATAGAAGCAATCTAACTAAGAACTTCGTTTATTACTCTGTAGAACGGGGAAAAGCCAACGATTATTACAATATAGCCTCTAAAGCGGTTATTGTAGTGTTCGTGAATCATATAATAAGTGCTCTTGATGCCGCATGGTCGGCTCATTCATACAATAAAAACATCGAACTGCATACCAGCTTGGAAAAATTTCAGAATGGGTTTACTTCGTATTACTATCCGGAGTTACATTTGCAGTACAGATTTTAGGGAAAAGGAATAAATGGCTTCACCATTAGTATTAATTGTCGGGAGACCGAATGTAGGAAAATCCACTTTGTTTAATAGACTAACGCACAGTGGAGTAGCAATTGTTGATGATACAAGCGGAGTTACCCGCGACCGAAATTATGGCGACGTTGAATGGAATGGTAAAATATTGCGTGTGATTGACACCGGCGGTTACGTACCAAATACAGAAGATTTGTTTGAACTTGCTATAAGAGAGCAAATTGAAATTGGTTTGGTTGAATGCGACATGATTTTGTTTGTTGTGGACGGCAGAACCGGCATGACGCCAATTGATAAAGAAGTTGCCGCAATTTTGCGTAAAGCTACTAAGCCCTCTTACTTGCTTGTAAATAAAAGCGATACTCCCGGTTTTGAAATGTACAAGGCTGAGTTTTATTCACTTGGTTTTAAAAATGTTTACGATGTCTCCGCGCTCAACGGAAGAAATCTTGGAAACTTACTTGATGATATGCTTTCCAACTTAAACTTCCCGGATGATTCCGAGATAGGTGATAAGCGGCTTCATTTGGCAATTGTAGGCAAACCAAACGTAGGTAAATCATCTCTTGTAAACGCGCTTCTTGGTTACGACCGCAGCATAGTAACAAATATCCCCGGAACTACACGTGACAGTATAGATTCTGTTCTAAAGTATTACGGAGAAGAAATTGTTCTTGTTGATACTGCGGGCTTAAGAAAAAAATCCAAAGTAAAAGAGAATATTGAATTTTTCTCAAATGTTCGCACTTACCGCGCTATCTGGAATTGCGACGTTGCTATTCTTCTTCTCGATGCCGAGCTGGGAATAAATAATCAAGATCAGAAAGTTATTGAAGAAGTAATACGCAGAAGAAAAGGATTGATTATTGGTGTTAACAAATGGGATTTAATTGAGAAGGATACAAACACTGCTAGGGAATTTGAATTAAAAGTTAAAGAAGATATGCCGACGGCAGATTACGCTTCCGTAATTTTTATTTCCGCATTAACAAAGCAGAGGATTTACAAACTTATAGAAGTTGCTAAAAAAGTTAATGAAGAGAGACACAAAAAAATTCCTACAAGTCAATTGAATGATGTAATGCTTCCGGTAATTGAGCAGACGCCTCCTCCTGCAACACCAACCGGCAGAGAAGTGAAAATAAAATACATCACTCAAGTTGGAGATCATTACCCGATCTTTTTATTCTTTGCCAACGAACACAAATACATACCGGAATCTTACAAGCGCTTCCTTGAACGCCAAATTCGCAAGCAGTTTGGTTTTGAAGGTGTTCCGATGACGATTGGTTTTCGGGATAAATAACTTTGTTAGTACTTAGTATTGAGTAGTTAATATTTAGACTTAGCTTTAGAAAAGCCGCTCCATTTTTATGAAGCGGTTTTTTTGTTTTTGAATATCTGCTTGGGGTTGAATGAATAAATATAAGTTTCCGCAGCTTTTAAGAAGAAAACTAGAATCACTTCTACTTTGGAAAAAGACTTCTCAGGTTTTCCATATTAAATTCTACAAGCTGAAATATGGATTGTGATTAATTCCACCTTATCTGCACTATACTTTTTTATTCCCCAATGAATTTATTATTTTGAATCGAAATAAATGTGGATTTAACATGTTGCACTCATGCAAAAGCACCGGAATTAAAAACTTGGTTCTGATTTTTGGGCTAATCTCCCTTTTTCTATTTAACACTTCGGTTTATAGCCAGTCTTTGAATAAGGTTTCGCCATTACTAAACCGGATTAACAGTAATTCATCATTTAATGAAATAAAAAATGTAATGGATGATTATTGGAAATCGATGAATGTGCAGAACGGTTTTGTTATGGAAAACGGTGCTTTAACAAAAGTGCCCGGTTGGAAATTATACAAACGATGGGAATATTTTTGGGAACAAAGAATTGATGCACAGACCGGGGCGTTCCCACAAACAAACTCTGTAGTTGAGTATGAAAAGTATAAAGCCAGCCAGAGCCATCTAAAGAAAACCAATTCGTTTACTTCTAATTGGACTAACTTAGGTACAAATAATTCTGATGGAGGTTATGCCGGGCTTGGAAGAATTAACTGTGTGGCTTTTCATCCAGATGATAACAATACTTTCTGGGTAGGAAGTCCTTCCGGTGGTATATGGAAAACAACCAATGGCGGCTCTGTTTGGACAAACCTTAATGATAATCAATCTGTACTTGGTGTTAGCGATATTGCGATAACAAGCGATTACGCAACATCTAATACGCTTTATATTGCAACTGGAGACCGTGATGGCGGAAGTATGTGGTCTCTTGGCGGAGGACAAGGAGCAGATAATGTTAGTATTGGTGTTCTAAAATCTACTGATGGAGGAAGTACATGGAATACAACCGGGCTTACTTATGCTGTTAGTTCTGGCAAAAGAGTTTACCGGCTTTTAATACATCCAACAAATAATTTAATTCTATTTGCTTCTACTTCTGATGGAATTTATAAAACAACTAATGGTGGAACCAACTGGACATTAAATACACCTAACCTTTGGATTGATATGGAATTTAAGCCCGGCGATCCAACAGTTATTACTGCTTCAAGTGTTGGGTATAGTTCTTCTTATATTAATCGCTCTACAAATACTGGTGACACATGGACAATTTCGGCAGCTATCGCTTCTGGTGGCTATCGAAATGAATTGGCTGTAACTGCTGCAAATTCATCTCTTGTTTATATGCTGAGTGCTACAAGCTCAAGCAAATTTAGAGGCGTTTATAAATCAACTGATAGCGGCTCATCGTTTTCACTAGTACAGGATAGCACAAAATATTTGCTTGGATATTACAGCGATGGTACAACCGGTGGTAATAGAGGTCAAGGAACTTATGACTTAAGCATTACAGCATCTCCAAACGATGCAAATACCGTTTTTGTAGGTGGTGTAAATACATGGAAATCAACTGATGGAGGCGTAAGTTGGACAATAAATAATATGTGGACAAGTAGCGCTCCGTACAATACTAGTGGGGCGCCTGAAGTACATGCTGATAAACATATACTTGCTTATCAGAATAATTCCACTCTTTTTGAAGGTAACGATGGCGGCATTTATAAAACGACTGACGGAGGAACAACCTGGACTGATTTATCAGATGGGTTAGTGATAAGCCAGATATATAGGATTGGGATTTCGGCAACTGATGCAAACGTAATATTAACCGGTTTACAAGATAACGGTTCTAAAAAATATGTTGGTGCCGCTAGTACGTGGGTAGATGTTACCGGCGGCGACGGAATGGAATGTATCATAGATTATAATAACGCAACAACTTATATGTATGCAACTTATGTAAGAGGGGAAATTTATCGGAATACAAACGGCTTTAGTACTACGTCAACTACTACTATTAGTGCTAACATTCCAGCTGGTCAAGATGCTGGTTCATCTCCGACGGGCGCATGGGTAACGCCTTACATCATGGATCCAACAAACAGCTCAACTCTTTTTGCGGGTTATGATAAAGTTTGGAAAACAACCGATAGGGGAAACACATGGACTAGCGCTTCCCAACAGTTGAGTGCTGATACTAAATTACGTTCACTAGCAATTGCTCCATCCAACACTAGTGTTTTATATACAGCAGATCAAACACATATGTGGAAAACCACTGATGGAGGTGTTACAGATTGGAGCGCAATTACACTGCCCACAGTTTCAAATAGCGTTACATACATAGCAGTTAAAAATACTGATGCTAATACAGTTTGGATAACTTACGGCGGTTATACGGATGGCTCTAAGATTTATGAATCTACCGACGGCGGCTCTAGTTGGACAAATATTTCTACCGGACTGCCAAATCTTCCGGTAATGTGTGTCGTTCAATACAAAGATGCTACTGACCGCACTGTTTTGTTTGTAGGTACCGATGTTGGCGTATATGCAAAAGATGGATCGAATAGTTGGACTTCCTACAATACCAATTTGCCGAACGTAGTAGTAACTGAATTAGAAATTTTTTATAACGGAAGCAGTGATAAACTAAGAGCCGGAACTTTTGGCAGAGGATTATGGGAAACCGGTATTGATTCTGCACTGCCGGTAGAGCTTATTTCGTTCACTGCATCAAATAAGTATAATTCTGTTTTGCTGGATTGGACTACTGCCTCTGAGGTTAACAATTATGGATTTGATATAGAAAGAAAAATTCTTGCTGATGAAAAAGGGAATTGGACAAAAGTTGGGTTTGTGCGCGGTAATGGAAATTCTAATTCCACTAAGTTTTATGCTTTTGAAGATAAAAATGTTGATTACGAAAAATACTTATACAGATTGAAGCAGATAGATTTTAACGGACAGTTCAAATACAGCAATGAAGTTGAAATCTTTGCCGGTTCGGATGTTGCTAAGTATTACCTCGGTTCAAATTATCCAAATCCGTTTAATCCTGTTACAAAAATAAATTATAGCTTGCCTATATCCGGTCGTGTAGTTCTAAAAGTTTATGATGTATTAGGAAGAGAAGTAGCGGAACTGATTGACGAAGTAAAGAGCAAAGGTAATTACAGCGTTGTATTCAATGCTGATAAATTTGCAAGCGGTTTTTACGTATATACAATAAGAGTTAATGATTTTTATTCATCAAAGAAGATGCTGCTGACCAAGTAAGCTATTCCCCAATATGAAAATTTGTAGAGACGGATCGTATCCGTTTCTTATTTTTTGAGACGCACTCACTTGTCCTGTGATTTTTACGCATAGGCGTCAACTTAATTTTTTGACAAAAGTTGACCCTATCGCCACGGTAATCATAAAATCAATAGTAATTTATTTGATCAAAAAGAAAATCTTCATTATTCAATTTCCCAGTGTAAGTTCTCGGTAGGGTAAAGGATCAGAGGATTATTAGGTGGGAAGAGATAAGGTTAAATTTAAGGGAGAAAAAGAGAAAAATGGAAAAAACAGAAGAGTTGTTAGAGCTATTCTTGCCGGAAGGGATATTAGAATATTTTGAGTACGTGGGCTATGTGCGAAAAAGTAGAGAGGAAGTAAAACCATACGGAGAAATAACGATCATCTTGGAGGAAAAGAACACGGTACCCAAGTTGCCGGAAGAATACCGGGATAAGAAAATACGCCAGAAAGGATTCAAAGAAATCAGAGTGGATGATTATCCAGTACGCGGGAAGAAAGTAAAACTGTTACTGAAGAGAAGGGTCTGGCAAATAGAAGGCAGCCAAGAAGTTTTCAAGAAGGAAATATTAGAAACGTATCCGGAGACAAAATTAGAGAAGGAGCCTGCCTACCGCAGGCAGGTTTGCAATTTTTTTTGAAGGAAGAGATTGAACGAAGTCCGGTAGAAATATCGACAGTGGCACTATCCAATAAATTGAAACCGAACACATTGGAAAAGCAATACAAGAATGTACTTTCAGAATATCACGAATTCAAAAGGAAAAACGAAAAGGCAATAGAAGAAGAATCGTATGTCTTCCCGGAAAACTTTGGTAGAAATATGGCAATTGATGAAACGGGTTTAGTAAATGGTGAACTCTACACGATAGTGATCAACAAAAAAGCCAAAGGGAAAAAGGGAGCTTTGGCAGCAATAATCAAAGGGACGAAATCGTCAATAATAACAAGGGCAATAACGGGTAAGGTTCCGTTCGAGAAGTTAGTAAAGATAAAAGAGATTACACTGGATTTATCCAACAGCATGGATTGGACAGCACGGCAAATAGCTCCAAACGGATTACATACCTACGATAGATTTCTTGTTCAACAGATAGTAACAGAAGCAGTTCAAGCTGTGCGGGTAAAGTTAAGATGGAAAGCCATAGAAGAAGAAAATGATGCAGTAATGAAAGCCAGAGAACTTAAAGTAGAATTCCGGTCAAAGACATTTAGTAACGGCGA